>CAYSKO010000019.1:0-38487 GCA_964431835.1 uncultured Planctomycetia bacterium
CACGAGCACGCCGACTCCCATCGAAATCGCCACCGAGACAACGCCCACGCCGATCGAGGCCCCCGCCCCGCAGACGATGCGCGCTAGAAGATCGCGGCCGAGGGAATCGGTGCCGAGCGGATGTGTGGCCGACGGCGGCGCGAGCACGCGCGCGAAATCCATCGCGGAAGCCGCGCCGGAAAAAAGCACGGGCCCGGCGCACGCCGCGAGCGCGACGAAAGCGAGCCAGCCAGCCGCGGCCCAGAACGTCCAGCGCGGTTTCATTCGAGCCGGATCCTTGGGTCGACGGCCGCGTAGGCGAGATCGGCCAAAAGATTCCCTACGAGCGTAAGGACGGCCCCCAAAACGAGGATCCCCATGATCACCGGATAATCGCGCGAGAAAACGGACGCGTAAAAGAGGCTGCCCATGCCGGGAATCGAGAAGATCGACTCGAAGATCACGCTGCCGCCGAGAAGACCCGGCACCGAGAGCCCCACGAGCGTGACGACCGGAAGAAGCGCGTTCCGGAGCGCATGCCGGTAAAGAACGCGCGGTTCAGACAGCCCCTTCGCACGCGCGGCGCGCACGTAGTTCTGCGAAAGCGCCTCGAGCATCGAGCCGCGCATGAAGCGCGTGACCGCCGCCAGGCCCGCGAACGCGGACACGGCCACAGGAAGGACGAGATGCCACGCGAGATCGACCGCCCGCTCAAGCGGCGCCATTTCCTCGTGAAAAAGCGAATGCAGCCCGGTGACCGGCAGCCACTGGAGCGTTACTCCGAAGAAGGACATGAGCCCGAGCGCGATCCAGAAAGTCGGCGCGGAAAAGCCAAAAAGAACGATCCCGCTCACGAGCGAATCGGCCCGCGTGCCGGCGCGGACGGCGGAATAAACTCCGAGCGGGATTCCGACGAGGAGGACGAGAACGAGCGAAAGCCCGCTCACAAGAAGCGTCACCGGGACGGCGCGGCCGATCTTCACCGAGACCTTCTCCCCGTCCGCGAAAGATTCGCCGAAATCCAGGCGCACGGCGCGGCCGAGCCAGGCGCGGTAGCGTTCGACGAGCGGCTTGTCGAGGCCGTAAAGCGTCGCCAGCTTTTCGCGGGCCTGGGCAGTCATCTTCGGGTTCAAACCGGCTTTCGCCTCGACGGGCCCTCCGGGCGCGAGATGGATCACCGCGAACGAGAGGAACGTGATGCCGAAAAGGAGCGGGACGGCTCCTGCGATCCGGCGAGCCAAGTAACGGCCCATCAGGCCTCCCTTAGGCTGCGGTAACGCCGCTCGCCGGCGGGAACCCACCAGCGGACGAAATTGTGCCCGATCCCCGCCGCCGCCTTCTCGACCTCGCGGAAACGGCGGTGCACGACCGGCATCGCGTCGGGCACGTAAAGGAAAGTGTACGGACGATCGCGCGCGAGGATCGCGTGCGCCTTTTTGTAGACGGCCGCGCGCTCGGACTCCCCGAAGAGACGCCTCCCCTCTTCGAGCAGGCGATCCACTTCCGGATTCGAATAGCCGACAAAATTGAACTGCCCGGGCGCGCGCTTCGAAGAATGAAAAATGTCGTACACGTCCGGGTCGCGGCCGAGCTGCCACGCCAGGCACACGGCCTCGAAGCGGCGTTTGTCGATGAACTCCTTGAGGAACGTGCCCCATTCCACCAGGCGCACGTTCGCGTCGATACCCACGTCCGCGAGGCGGCGCTGGACGATCTCGCACGCCTGCTTGCGCTGGTCGTTCCCGAAGTTGGATATCAGCGTGAACGAGAAAGGCTTTCCGTCCTTCTCGAGGACGCCGTCGCCGTCCGAATCTTTCCAACCGGCTTCGGCAAGGAGGCGCCGCGCCCGCGCCGGATCGAACGCGGGCTCGGGCACCGCTTCGTCGTAAGCCCACGTTCCCGGCAAAAAAGGCCCCGTCGTGGTCCGCCCGGCTCCGAGCAGTGTCACGGCGATGATCTCCTTGCGGTCGATCGAAAGATCCAGCGCCTCACGGACACGGACGTCCGAAAAAAACGGATGATCGAGGTTCCACCCGAGATAAACGTAGGAGAAACTCGGATACGAGTACTTCCGGTAGGTATCGCGGAAAAAAGGCGTGTCGGTCTGCCTGCGGAACTGAAGCGGCGTCAGACCCGCGAGATCGAGGCCCCCGGTCTGAAGCTCGAGAAACGACGTGGCCTGATCGGGGATGACGCGGTACACGTAGCGGTCTATCCACGGCCTGCCCTCGTGATAGCGGTCGTTGGCGAGGAGGACGACACTCTCTCCAGTTTTCCACTTCCCAAGCTTGTACGGACCCGTTCCGACGGGCCGGCGCGCGAACGCGGTTTTAAGGAGATCCTCCTTCTCGAGAAGGTGCTTGGGAAGCATGCCCATCGACCAGCTCGCGAGCCCCGGCGAGAAAGGCTCTTTATACGTGACCCGGAGTACGTGCGGTCCGAGGACCTCGAGGGATTTCACGGCTTCGAAATCGCCACCGTACGGCGTGGGAACGTTTGGATCGGTGAGTTTGCGGAAGGTAAATTCAACGTCCGCGGCGGTAAACGGCTTTCCATCCTGCCAGACGACATTTTTCCTGAGATGGAAAACGATCACGGTTCCCCCGGCTTGGACGTCCCAGCCAGCGGCGAGGTCGCCCACAAGCTTCAGATCTTTGTCGTATTTGACGAGACCGTTGAACAAAAGACGCGAAATCTCGGCGGAAGCGCTGTCCGAGGCGAAAAGCGGAAGGAGGTTGGAAGGCTCGGCGATGGCCGCCGTAACGAACGCGTCGCCCCGCGAAGGTGTTTCTGCGCGGAGCGACGGTGGAAAAAAGAAGATCGAGAGTAAAACGGCTGCCGACGCGAAGCGTGCGGCGAGCGTCATGCGCTCCGGATCAGACCTTCTCTGCGGTCGCGGGGGCCGCGACCGGAGCGGGCGGCGCGGCATGGTCGTGGCCGGCATGGTCGTGGCCGGCGTGATCGCCGCTCACGTCCGTCTTGTCGAGTACAGGCGCCTGAGAATTGAAATCGACATCCGCCGTGCTCGCGGCCGTGGCCGTGGCAGCCGTCGCGCCCGTCGCCGGGATCGCCGGAAGGGTCTTTTGGACGAGGCCCGCGGCGCCGCGGCGCTCCATGAGCGACTTGCCGCGGTGAGTCGAAAGGACGCCGAGAGAGAGCGACGTGATGATGAAGATGACCGCGCACACTTCCGTTGCGCGCGTCATGAATTGGTTGGTCTGTGTGCCGAACAGGCTCTGCGGCTGGCCGCCGCCGATCATTTCGGACATCCCGCCGCCGCGGCCCGCCTGGAGCAGGACGACCATGATGAGGACGAGGCAGACGATCACGTGCAGGATCACGAGAAAAATGTACATGGGCTCCCTTTTCTTATTTCACCGCGACGAGCGTCGCGTTTTTCACGATGTCCGCGAAGCTCTGGGCATCCAGGCTCGCGCCGCCCACGAGGGCGCCGTCGATGTCCGGCTCGCGCATGAGCTCGGCGATGTTGTCGGCCTTCACGCTGCCGCCGTACTGGATGCGGAGGCCCGAGGCCGTTTCTTCGCCGAAGAGCTTGGCGATTTCCTTGCGGATGAACGAATGGACTTCCTGTGCCTGGGCCGGCGTAGCCACTTTCCCCGTCCCGATCGCCCAGACGGGCTCGTACGCGAGAACCAGGTGCGCCATGTCTTCCTTGGAGAAGCCCGCGAACGCGCCGCGCACCTGCTCCTCGACGACCTGGAAGGTCTTGCCCGATTCGCGCTCGGCCAGCATTTCACCGACGCACACGATCGGGGTGAGCCCGGCTTTGAGGGCCGCCCGGGTCTTCTTGTTAACGGTCTCGTGCGTCTCGTGGAAGAACTGGCGCCGCTCGGAATGGCCGACGATCACGTAGGCCGCTCCCGCATCCTTGAGAAGCGAAGCGGAGACCTCCCCCGTGAAAGCGCCTTTCTCTTCCCAGTAAAGATTCTGTCCGCCGACGCGGATCTCGGATTCGAGAAGGATCTCATGGACGTCGGAGATCGCCGTAAAAACGGGGCAGACCACGACGTCGACGTGGCGGAAATCCGTGATTTGACGCTTGAGAAGCGTCACAAGATCGATCGCTTCCTTGATGGATTTGTTGAGCTTCCAGTTGCCGGCGATAACCGGACGGCGGTTGGAGGCGCTCATTTGTCCTGAAGCGCCGCGACGCCCGGGAGAACTTTGCCTTCGAGATATTCGAGCGAGGCGCCGCCGCCCGTGGAGATGTGGGCCATTTCGTCGTCGAGACCGAAGCCGATCACGCAGGCCGCGGTGTCGCCCCCGCCGATGATGGTCGTAGCGCCCTGTTTGGTGATCTCCGCGAGCTTGTCGGCAACCGCGCGAGAACCCTTCGCGAAAGGCTTCATCTCGAACACGCCCATCGGACCGTTCCAGACAACCGTCTTCACGCCCTCAAGAGCTTTCGCGTAGAGCGCGGCTGTCTTCGGGCCGATGTCGACGCCTTCGGTATCGTCCGGAAATTCGCCGGCCGCAACGATCCAGGTCTCGGCGTTCTCGTTGAATTCCTTCACAACGACGCTGTCGACCGGAAGAAGGATCTCCACGCCTTTGGCCTTCGCCTTGGCGAGGATGGAATTCGCGAGATCGAGCTTGTCCTTTTCGAACCGGGACTTGCCGATCCTCTTCCCCTGCGCTTTGAAGAACGTATACGCCATCGCACCGCCGATCAGGATCTTGTCGACCTTCTCGATCAGATTCTCGATGAGGCCGATCTTGTCGGAGACCTTCGAACCGCCGAGGATCGCTGCGAACGGCTTCTTGGGGTTTTGAATCGCGTTGCCGAGGTACTCGATCTCCTTTTCGAGGAGGAGGCCGGCGGCGGACGGAAGGTTCTTCGTGATGGCTTCGATCGAGGCGTGCGCGCGGTGGCTCGAGCCGAACGCGTCGTTGATGTAGAAATCGCCAAACTCGGAGAGCTCTTTGGCGAACGACGCGTCGTTCTTTTCCTCGAGCGGGCTGAAGCGGAGGTTTTCGAGGACGGCGACTTGAGCCTTGGACACTTGTTCCTTCGCCTTCGGGCCGACGGTCTCAGTGCACTGGACCACGTCGCGCTTCAGGAGCTCGGCCAGGCGCTTGGACGCCGGAGCGAGACTGTACGACGGGTTCGGCTTCCCGTCCGGACGGCCGAGATGGCTCATCAGGACGACCTTCGCCCCTTTATCCAAAGCGTACTGGATAGAAGGGAGCGAGGCGCGGATGCGGTTGTCATCTGTGACGTTCAGGTCCTTGTCGAGCGGGACGTTGAAGTCGACGCGGATGAGCGCGCGCTTGCCGCGGAGATCGAGGTCGCGGATCGTTTTCTTTTTCATGGCGAAGGAGCCGTGTCTTTAGCGACGCGTCTCGGCGACCATGCGCTGGCCGACGAAGAGGCAAAGATCGACGACGCGGTTCGAGTAACCCCATTCGTTGTCGTACCAGCTGAACACCTTCGCGAAGCGCTTGTCGATCACGTTGGTGAGCTCGGCGTCGACGATCGACGACGCGGGGTTGTTCTGGAAGTCCTTGGACACGAGCGGCTCGGTGCAGACTTCGAGGATGCCCTTCATCTTGCCGTTGGCGTACTCGGTGAGCATCGCGTTGATCTCTTCTTTGGAAGTGTCCTTGGCGAGTTCCACCGTCAGATCGACAAGCGAAACGTTCGGTGTAGGGACGCGGATCGCGACGCCGTCCATCTTCCCCTTAAGCTCCGGAACGACGAGGCCGATCGCTTTGGCGGCGCCGGTGGACGTCGGGATCATGGACAAGGCCGCCGCGCGCGAACGGCGGTAATCCTTGTGCGCGAGATCCAGAACGCGCTGGTCGTTCGTGTACGAATGGATCGTGGTCATGAGACCGCGGACGACGCCAAACTTCTCGACGAGCACTTTGCCAACGGGCGCGAGGCAGTTCGTCGTGCATGAGGCGTTAGAGATCACGTGATGGTTGGCCGGGTCGTACTTGTCCTGGTTGACGCCGAGGACGATCGTGATGTCCTCGTTCTTAGCGGGAGCCGAGATAATGACCTTCTTCGCGCCGCCCTTCAAATGCGCTTCGGCCTTTTCCTTCTCGGTGAACACTCCGGTGGATTCGATGACGATGTCCACGCCGAGGTCGCCCCACGGGATCTGCGCCGGGTCCTTGTAGGTCATGATCTTGAGCTTTTTGCCGTTGACCGAGAGGCCGTCCGCTTCGAGCTTGACCGAAGCTTCGAAATTGCCCAGGATCGAATCGTGCTTGAGGAGGTACGCGTGCGCGTCAAGCGGCACCGGAAGGTCGTTGACGGCGACGAACTCAATCTCTTTGTTGTTGAAGCCGGCGCGGAAAACGTTGCGGCCGATGCGCCCGAAACCGTTAATGCCTACCCGAATCGCCATGGTCGAACCTCCGTAAGAGTTAGCGTTTGCTTCGTTTCTGAAAATTTTTTAAGGACGCTCATTATAGCCCGGGGCCCCGGGAGTGTCAAAAAGAAACCTCCTACCGGACCCCCTTCTCTAGCAGGGAGAGGATCTGCCGCACCTCGGGAAAATGAGGGTCTATTTCGACCGCTTTCTTCCAGTGCCGTATGGCTTCCTCCCCCCGACCGAGGCGGTGGAGGGCAAGACCGAGGTTCGTGTGCGCCCGAGGGCTGGACGGGTTGATTTCGAGCGATTTTTGGAGCATTTCGACCGCCTTTTCGTAGTCCCCCCGGTTCCCGTAGATCATCCCCAAGTTGTTGTAAGGCTCGGGCGAGTTGCCTTTCAGCTTGATTGCCTTCAAGAAACAGGCTTCGGCCTCCCCGAAATCCCTGCGTTCGTTGTGCCACATGCCAAGGTTGTTGTACGCCTGGGAGGACGGTTCGAGCGCGATCGACGTCAAGTAGAAATCCTTTGCTTCTTCGCGGCGGCCGAGGCCCGACAGCGCCACGCCCATCGCGAGGTTCGCTTTGGGCGACGACGAATTCACGTCGAGTGCCTTACGGTAATACCCGACCGCCGATTGGAAGTCCTTCTTCTCGGTGAAGGCGTCTCCGGCGTTCACCCAGTCGCGGGAGAAGTCGGCGCCGACGAGCCGCAGCTGGCCCGCCCAAGCGACCCAAACAGCGGCCGCCAGCGCGAGACCGAGCGCGGCCCAATTCTTCGCGTCCAAGCGGCGTCGCGCTTCCACGACGGCCGCGCCGGCGAGCGGAAAAAAGATACCGAGTAAGGGCAGGCGGTACCGGGCATTCACGAAGAAAGAGACCATTCCCAAGAGGTAAGCACCGATCCATATCCAAGCGGTAGCCCCGTACGTCGAGCGGGTCACGAGAACGAGACCCGCCGCAGCCAAAGGACCGAGCACAAGGAAAGTCGGCCACGGGAAGCGAAGAACCGGGTTTAGTCCCTTTTCGAACGTGTAGTCGTTCACGTCGGAAATCTCTCGAGCGTCGAAGAAAAGGAGGAGCTTCTGTTTGCATAGCCAGAAAAAGCGGCCGGGGTTCTCGCGGATGAACGCCTTGGCTTTTTCGGACCAGAATTTCGAGACCTCGGAGGGCTTCAAAGGACGCCCGCTTTCGCGCTCGGCGATGGCGCGGGAGTCCTCCATCTGGGATTTCACGTTGGTGCCGGTCCCTTCGGGCGCGACGAATACGCCTTCGGATTTTGGGTTGTTGCCCACGTACAAGTTGAAACCCGAGTGCGAGGTGAGGAAAACGAAATCTTTTCCGTGGTAAGCGTTGTGCGCGGTGACCGGAGCCAGCGTTAAAAGAATCGCACCGGCGAAAGCCGCGACGGCTCCTCGTGCGGAAATCCCGGCACGGCGGAAATGCAGAAAAGCGGCGATCGCAAAAAAAGGCGCGAAGAGGAGAATTCCGGCCTTCGTCAGAGCGGCGAGGCCGCAAAGGACGCCCAAGGCCGAGCCCCGGCGCACCGACGGCTCGTCGAGAAAACGCAGCGAGAAATAGAACGCGGCCGCATAGAGTGGCACGCCGATCGCCTCCGACGTCAAAATTTGCTCATGGAAGAAAAGCGGCCCGTAAACGGCGGCAAGTGCCGCGCCGAGCAGGCCAGCCGTGCGTGAGGAAAGTTTTTCGCCGGTCCGGTAGACGAAGAAAACCGTGACGAGACCGAGCGCGATCTGGACGAACTTCGCCGCCTCGAGCGACGCTCCGGTCAGCGCGTAGACGATCCCGAGAAAAAATGGATAGAGCGGCAGGCCGTAAAAAACGGGCGGCGTCGCGATATCGCCCGTGGCGACGCGGAGGGCCCACTCATGGTAATACTCAGGGTCGAGAAGGCCTGGGGCGTAAAACGGGCTCTGGCGGCTGGCGGCCCAGTACGCGATGCGCACCAGCAGCGCCGCGGCGAGGACGGCCCAGAGCGCAGCGTCGAAACGCTTAGCCGGGCGAGAGGACGCCGAAGCCGCGGTGGCCGCGCGGGCGGCCCGAGCTGTTTTTTTCTTGGAGCCCACGTCAGAGCTCTTCGAAAAGAACGGTGACGTTGAAGGAGACTTTTCCCACCTCGAGAGAACGCGGGAATCCGATGAAGGGCGCACTCTCGCGCAGACAGCGCATCGCGAAATCCTTCACGCCGGCCGGAGCCTGCGTCTGGCTTTCGACGACCGACGCGCTGTCGAGCGAGCCGTCCGAATTGAGGATGAATAAAAGGCAGACCGACCCTTGTCCCGCCGCGTTGTCCGCGTAATTTTTTCTCACCGTGCGGTCGAGCTTGTCCTTCACCGCCGTGAAATACCCCACGAACACCTTCGCTTTTTTGGGATCGCTCAGGAGCTCGGCGCTCCCCTTCGTGGCCGGTACCTCGGGGATGGGCGCGCCCATCGCGGATGTGGCTCGCTTGACGGGCTTGTACGCCGGCAGGGCCTGTATTTTAGCGGCCGGCTCGAGCGAATGCGGCTTCATGCCGCGGACGACGCGTTTTTTTGCGGCCGCCGCTTTTGTGGAGGCGGTGCGACGCGCGGGCGTGGCGGCTTTCGGCGCGGGTGCGGCGGGTTCGGGGGCGTAGGAAACGACCGATATCTCGACGGGCTCGCCTGTGCCCCGGTTCGCGAAAAGGAACTCGGGCACGAGGACGGACGCGTGCAAAACCAGTGACGCCGCGAGGAAGGCCGGAAGGCCCGGAAAAGGCTTGTTCACGCCGTCGAGTATATCGGAACCGCCTCTAGATTTCCATCTTGAACCCGGCCTCGGCGTAGCTCGTGGGAGCCGGGTTGTAGAGCACCGTTCCGGCGGCGTTCGACGTGGCGAACGAGCTGTACTCCTCGCCCAGCAGATTCTGCCCGCGCACGTAGACCTCCCAATTCCCCCGGCGGTAGGATGCCTTCGCGCCGAGCGTCCAGTAGTCGTCCAGCGGGAACCGGTTCCGGAAATCGTTCAGCACGAATTGGTCGTACACGCCCGTCGCCTGGGCCGAAAGAGTCCAGTGCGTGTCCGGCCGCACGGCGAAGCCCGCGGACCAGCGGGATTCCGGCACGAGCGGCACGGAGTTCCCATCGAACGCACCGTTGTCGAACTCGGCTTCGGTGTACGTGTAGTTGGCGAAGAGCTGAATCTCCTTCGTGACCGCGAGCTCGTTGGCCAGTTCGAGCCCGGAGCGGCGGGTGTCGTAGTTCTCGTTCAGCGTCGAGAACGTGTTGAAGAGAATCTCCTTCTTCGTTTCGATGAGGAACACGTCCGCGCGGATCGATCCGAACACGGGGTGCGCGTACCGCACGCCGAGCTCGTGGTGCCTCGCCACGGACGGGTCAACGTCCGGATTCGGCGTAAAAAGATTCGGCGTCTCGAAGATGAGCGCGTTCGAGTCGGGCGCCTTGAACGTCTCCGCGTAGCTGCCGTAGACCGAAAGCGGCTCGAAGATTTTGTACTCGAGGCCGAACTGCGGGCTCAGGTTTTCGGCCTTCTTGTGCTTTTCGAGCGGCGGCGTGAGCAGGTCGTAAATGTCCCAGTTGATATCGTCGTAACGGACGCCCGCTTCGAGGATCCAACGCTCGTCGATCGTCGTCAGATTCCGCGCGAAATAACCAAGCATGCGACGGTCCACCGCGCGCTCGGATTCAAACGGCCCGAAACCGCTCAGGAATACGCTCGGGTTGTAGATATCGTCGATCGACCATTCGACGCCTGCCGTGAATTCGCTGGCGTACCGGCCGCTTTCGAGCCTCCGGGTGGCTTGGATCACGTTCGAATAGGTGTACGTCTTGATGTCGTTCAGGCTCGTGCCGCCGAAAAGCCCGCCAAACGTCTGGACGGAATCTTGATTGCGGTGCCGCACGGAGAAGAGATTCGAAAGCTCCACCCCCACCCGCTCGAGGAAAAGCGTCGCCGTAATCGAATCTTGGACGAGTTTGTCAGCGAACTGATCGCCAAACTGCCCGTCGGGATCTTTCTGCCGGCGGTTCTGCGCGACTTCCGTTGCCGAGAGAGGGCCGGCGATCCCGGTTTCGTTGTCGGCGAAGTAGAACGCGTTTTCGATGGCAAGAACGTCCGAGAAGTCGTAGCGCGCCTTCACGAGAGACGAAACGCTTTCGTGATCGCCGTTTTGACGGTAGCCGTCGGTGGAGAAATACCGTGCGCCCACGTAAAAGCCCACGCCGTGCGTCGTGCCACTCGCGTCCGCGAAGTTCATCACGCTGCGCCAGTCGCCGTACGAATGTTCGGTCGTGATCCGCGTATCCTTAGTGGGACCCTTGGTTCGCATACGGATCGCGCCCGAAAGCGCGCCCTCGCCGAGGATCGTCGTTCCCCCGCGCTGGATTTCCACGCGATCGACGTACTCCGACGGGTACAGGTGCCACGCCATGGAGTTGTCGAACGGCTCGACCGCGCGGACGCCGTCGAAGAGGACGAGCGCCTGCTTCGCCTCGCCGCCGAAACCGCGAAGATCCACGCGGGCGTTCAGGCCGCGGCCGAGGTCGTCGGCGTAGGTGACCCCCTCCTGCTGAGAGAGCATTTCCGGCAGGGATTCGTAAGCGTTCGCTGCGATTTCCCCCGCGCCGACCACCGTGATGTTCCTCGGAAGGTCCGTCGCCGTCTCGTCGCTCGCATCCGACGACACTCGAGCGCCAGAGACCTTGATCTCGCCGAGATTAAAGATGGATTTTTCAAAGGACGACGTGGCTCCCTGGGCCGTTTCCACTGGCAAGGTCAGCAGAGTCTCTAATAGCCCCGGCTTCGGTTTCGATTTGATGCTTTCGGTTTCCGCCGCACGCAGGGACCCGGCGGAAAGCAGACTGACGACGACGAGAAAGAGCGTGACTGGGATCGATTTCATGGAGATTCCTTAAATGAAAAAACCCTTAAAAACCGCGGTTATGGCGGTTTTTAAGGGTTGTACCCGTATCTATGGCCCCTAAAAGAGAAAACGAAATCGCTTCTTTCGGCCTCGGAAAGAAACGTCTCCCTTTAGTTCAGGATGCGGCAGGTCTTCTGACTCCCTCCATCCGGATCCGCCTTCCCAACCTTTCGGTCAGTGGCTCGATTGTCCGGATTTGACCGCCTTTTCGGCGATCGGAGGATTACAGCGGCGGGACCGTAGCCGATTTTCACGGCTTTCCCTTTTCATGCCCCGTTACAGGGCAACCAGCATCCTTATTTATTCAGTTGTCGTGAAGAGAGTATACGAGAAGGGCCCCCTTGTCAATAGCGCGAAAGCGTGCGGGATACCGGATTACGCGGATCCACCGACGTACCGCAGCGCATTGCGCGCGATGGAAAGCGCGTTTTCGAGGAGGCGGCCGATGGGCGGAAGGATGAAAGCGTGTGATCTGAAAATGTCGGAATTTTTTTCCGAGCGGAGGAGCCCTAGGAATCGGCCGACGTCGGGAGGCGTCGCCGCGTTCCGGTTATAGACCGCCAGAACGCCCGTGAGATCCGAAGCACTCACCTTCGAGTCGTCAATTGCGTTCGCCCGGGGATCAAAGACGCCGGTACGGGAATAGACCGCGCCGACCGCCTGGCCGATGACGAAAATACGGTCCCAGAGAAAGTATGCGCTTCCCGGCGCGCCCACGGGGATCGTCACGGTTCGCGCGTCACGCTCGAGCGCGCCCGCAGCGTCGGAATCCACGAAACGCACGACGACTCCGGAATTCGAAAAACCGGGATCGGCCAAGTCGGTGGGATCGCCGGCCGCGAGGAACGCGTGTCCTTTCGCGACGTTCGCGCGAACGAGCGCCTCCAACGCCTCCCGCTGTCTTTCGTCGAGACCGGCAGGGTTCAGGAAGAACGTCGTCCGGGAGTAGCGCGCGGAACCGCGGAGCTCGAGAACCTGCGCCACGAGAAGCCGGATCCCCGCCTCGAAAGATTCAGAGTCCCCTTGTTTGGCCAGAAGACTGACCGGAAGCGAAACGGCGAAAGGCACGGCCGGTGACTCGGCCGTGATTAAACTTTCAGCTTCCATCCGGTCCGTCTTGACCTCGGCCAAAAATTCGCGCGCCGCCCGCTGCTCGGCGTCGTCTGGGCGAGCGCGCTCGCGGCGCTCCGCTTCCCGATCGACTTCGATGAGAACGTCAGCCCCTTCGACTCTCACGCTCAAGGAACGTTTGGAGTCGGAGTTTTCCGTTACAGCGAACACGTCGGCGACGCCGCTCGGCACCTGGAGCGCCATTCGCGCGCCGAGCGCCTCGCGCTTGCGGCTGGCGTACACGTCGGCCGCGGCCGCCCGGATAGCCTCCGCGTCCGAGGCGTCCGGAACACGCGACAAGCGCGCACCTTTTGGAAGTTCTCCGCGCTCCTTTTCTAAACGCCGCAGCAAGTCCTGGTAAGTTTTTCGTGCGGCGCTCAGCGCCTCCGCGGTAGCCGCGGCGTCCTCTTCGACGTCCTCCGGATTTGATATCACGAGATAGCGTTCGCCGTTGGGCCTAAGAAGGAAGCCTGTTCGCGCGAAGAGATCAAGCGCGCGGGACGCTTCGAGCGCCGCGACCGGCGTCGTTGTTTTCTCAAGATCTTTCAAAAGCTCGGCAGAGAGCTTCGCGCGGAGGTCTTTGGCGTACTGACGGCCGATGACCGGGATTACGGGATGCAGCGCCGCGGCGTCTTTGCCGACCTCGATCCCGGGCGCCGGTACCCACGCACCGCCCTCGATCGACATCCGCTCCATCGCCTCCGCCGCGCGATGGGTGTCGATCACGTTCGACAGATAAGCGATGCGCGCGTTTCCGGGACCTCCGAACACGGCGGATTCGACGATGGCGCTCCTCGCGTAGTCGAGGTTCGGGTCGGCCAAAGTCTGCTGGGACCCCGTGCGGTACTGCGCTTTCCTATAGATGCGGTAACTCTCCGACCTGCCGTTCAGCAGGCGCACGTCGAAATCGGGTTTTTCATAGTCGACGTACGCCAGATACGTTACGCCGTTCGCACGGCTCTGCGGATCGAACCCTTGCCTGAACCAAGCCATCTTGCGGCCCGTCTTTTCGTCCTTCTCGATCTTGAAGTCCGGTTCCGCGATTTGCACGGTGCGGAAGCCTTTCGCGATGAGCCGCTCGTTCATGCGTTCAATGCGCTTATAGTATTCGTCGTACCCGGCATTCAACCTTTTTTCTTCGGCGTCGTCGATCAAGACCGCGACCACGGTGCGCGCCTTCCCTTTTCTCAGTGCCTCCAATAGCGCGTCCGTTTCTTTGTCCGCGCCCTTCTTGTAGCCCGGGCCCGGGAAAACATCTAAGTTTTGCTGAAGAATTCCCGAGGGGGCCTCTGTTGGCCGCAGCTGCTTGACGCCGAAAACGAGCTCCCCCTTGTCCGTCTCGATCCGCCAATCGAGGAAAGATCCGTAGAGCGTTTTCGATTCGCGGTCGTAATGAAGGTAACCCGTTTTCTGCCCGTCGCCGTAAAGGTCGATAAACGGCCGCACTTTCTCAGGTATCTCCCGGGCGCTCTCGTAATAGGTGATTTCTCCGCCCGGCTTGCGGGAAAACGCTTCGTATTGAGGAAGATACGGGGCATGGGACGGGATGTAAGAAAGATAGCCGACCCTCCCCGGGCGGCCTCTCTCCGGCAGCGTGTACGCGCTTCGCGCGCGCAGGAAAGCGATCATCTGGGACGTGTAGCGCTTTTCAGCCGCGACGTATTCGGGCGTGCCTTTCAGAGCGGTCGTTTCGAAACGCGGCGGATCTTGCCCTATGAAATCCTTAGGCCACGCTTTCTGCGGTCGGATGGAATCGCGAAGGCGCACCGAAAGCTGCCATGCCGCGCCCGCCCTCGACCACGCGTGATCCGCGTTTTCGCGGGCCTTCACCGCCTTCTCGGTGAGCTGCTCGAGGGAACGCCGCTGGACGTTGGCTTGGTCGATGAGATCCTGGATTTCGGGGGTCGCCGCCTCGTATTCCGCCCTCGACCGGATAGCCAAGGCACGAGCCTTCTCCTCCGTCGTCGTTGCGGCCAAGTCCTTCTCGCGAGCGCCGTAACGCAGCGCCCGCTCGAGGGCGGCTTTTCGCTCGGCTTCCTTCGTTTGGGCGGGAACGCCGGATTTCTTGGCAGCTTCTTCGTCGACTAAAACCAGGGCATTCGCGCGGGCGATCACGAGCGGCGACGCCTCGGTGACGACGTCGTCTTCCCGGGCGGCGCGGAAAAGGGCGGGAAGCCCGGATTCGAGAGCCCTGAGATCGGCGGACTCGCCGAGCTTCGCCCGAAAAGCCGCGAGACTCGCTTCTTTGCGCATTTTTTCCTGCGTCGCGGCGTCCTCGACGCGCCGGGGTCCGGCGGCTTCCGGAATGACGGCTTCTTCGCGGACCGGCGGGGCCTCGAGCGGCGCGACCACGGCCTCCGCCGGCCGTCCCGGAAGATCCGCGCGCGGGCGGTTAGGGTCGGGCGTATCCGAAGAGACGAACACAAGAAGGCTTGCGGCGAGTAAATTGCGTGCGGTGGAAAGGCGGCCTCCACCCGGAGTTTCGGTGGCGTCCGGAATGGCGGTGGCCGCGGCGAAATCCCCCGTGGCCCGGTCCAAAGCCTCTTGAAAGCGGGGAAATTCGCTCGTTTCCCGAATCGGAAGCGTAGCGAGCGTGTCGAATCGGCCCGAAGCCTTCCGGGAAGGGCCGGCGGCGCGGCCGAAGAGGAGCTTTTCGTACCGCTTTCTGTCCGTTTCACGAAGCACACGCGGCGTCACACACACGTAGGACACGCCTTTTTCCTCGAGAATTGCGCGCAGGTGCGGCGTATGGTAGCCTCCGGCGACGAGCACGGATTTCGTCTCGCCTGCCCGCTCCATTTTCTCCAGAAGCTTCCGCACAAACGCCCGGTCGCGGCTCAGTGTAAGGAAATAAAACTTCTCCGCACGCTCCAAAGCGTTTTCCATATCCTCGGGCAAGAACAATGCGCGCTCCCCGCCCCCTTCCAGCGCCAACAACTCGCGGTTCAGGAAAGCCGTCATTTCCACGACGTCCAGCGCGCGCTCCCTCCGGTATTCGGCGAAATCGGACGGTAAAGCCGTCAGTTCCAGCAAGCGCCGGAACACGCGGACGCGCTCCGCGATCCTCCTCAGCGTGACCTCTCTCCCGGACCGGGCGAGAAGCACATAGACGGCCTCCTCTAAACGCGTGCGTTCCTCGAGCAGGCGGGGGAAATCCAGCTGCTCCGCCTCTTTCAAATAGCGGAGATATTTAAGAAGCTCGGGGTAGGCGTCTTTTCCCTCCACAGCTTCTTCCAGAAGAGCGTAAAATGCTTTCGCTTCGGGGCGCGCGGCGTCTGTCGCTTTGAACGGGGAGCGGTCACCCTGAAACGCGGCCGCGGCGGCTTGCCGGAGTGCCTCGGATTCGGCCTGGACCGCGCGCAGCTGTTCGTCATCCGCTTTCTGGAAATCGATCCCCTTCTCCATCTCGCGCAGACGACCCAAGCCGCGGAGATGAGGATAAGATTCGAGCTCGATACCCAGACGATCCGCTTCCGCGACGAGCGCGTCGGCATAATCGGTCAGCGCCAGATTTCCCGCCAGCCCCGCTTCCCGCTTTCCGTCGAACGTGAGCAGCCTGTCATTGAAAACACGGGGTTTCAGCGTCCGGACAGCCGCTTCGAAGCGGTCGAGGGACGCGAGATGTTTTTCACGCTCCGCGGCGAGAATCCTGTAAACGGCGAGAGACTCGTCGTAGAGCGAGCGGTCTTCCACGCCGATCAGGGAGAACGTGCGTTCGGACACGAGGTCGAGGAATTCCGCACCGCTGAGCTCGCCGAGGCGAAGATAAGACAATCCGACCTTGCGCCGGCGATCGAGCGAAGCCTTTCGGCGGAGAAAAGAGAGCGAATCGTCTCCGGAACCGCCCTCCAGAAAAACGGTCCGAATATTCTCCTTGGCGAGGATGGAATCGAGCGCGAGCGAGAGATTCATCTGCGCGGACGGGTTCGTGTGCGCGTCGCGAATGAGGAAGACCGTCTTGGACGCTTCCCCCGGCGCCTGGTAGGCCCCTTCGATCAGAGCCACCGACCGTGAAAGGCCCAGACCTCTGATCACCTGTGCGAAAGGCGCGCCGGGAGGCGGCGTGGCTTCCGCCAGCCCCATGGTGTGCTGAGCCATGAAAACGAGCGCCAAAACACCGCTCACAAAACGACGCAGGCCTTTCGTTGAGGATTCGGAGCTATAATGCATCTGAGGTACAAAGTTTACATGACGAACGCCCCGAATACAAAAAGCCGCCCGTTAGGCGGCTTGACAACGCTTTCGGCTGGGATTTATTTGGCGGAAATTTCCTCGACGTCGTACTGGCGGGCGAGATGCACGGGAAGCGGCGGCGGGGCGAGCTCGTAGCTGATTGCTTCGGGCAGCCCCATGGCGCGGAGCGCGCGGGCCAGCTGATCGCGCTCAGCGTCCGTCTCCGCGGAAGCCTCCCGAAGCGGCGCCGCGAGCGAGACCGCGACCACCGCGAAAACGAATAACCCTCTCGCGAGAGAGGGTCTTTTTCGGTAAGCTTTTTTAAGTTCGAATCGGAAGTCACTTCGTCCGGCCCGGCTTGAAACTCGCCGGAGCGGACTAGGAATCACGTTGCGTACCTCATGACCATAATATGGACTATACCGAGCAAAAAATCAACCGGCATCGCTCAAACCTTGACGGACTTGTCGCCGCTTTGGCCTTCGCACATCTTGGCCAGGATATCGACGAACACAAAAAGAAGCGTCACGATGACGGGGCCGAGGAAAATCCCGCTGATACCGCACAACTGAAGTCCCCCGAGGATGCTCACGAGGAGGAGCGTATCAATCACGTTATCGACCATTCCGATGACGCCGAGGCCCAGAACGAGGAGAATGATCGCCTTCACGACGGACCCTTTGAAAAAGAGGAAGAGGACGAATGGAAACCAGACGAACGGTGAACCCATCATGGGTACGAGCGCGGCGAAGAAAGTGATGAACCTGAAGAAGACCGGAAGCGGCAATCCGAGCGCACCAAAAGTCACCGCGAGCAGGGCCGCCTAGATGAACGCCGAGAGGAGCTGTCCTTTAATGACCGCCTCGAACACATCCCTCGCCTTCTCGTAGATTTTTTTCTTGTTGGCGTCCTTGAGCGGGATCGCGTGATAGAACGTCCTCCACGCCCGCGGTCCCTCTTTAAGGAAATAATAGAGGAAAAGAACGAAGAATAGCACGCCAACCATGAGTGACATCGTACCGGCAAAAAAGCGCAGAACCTGCTGGCCGGCCTCCTTACCTAAAGAAGAAGCCCCCGAAGTGAGCTGGGCGGAAACCGAAGTCGAGGCCTCGTCGAGGTTCACGTAGCGGCCTAAAAATTGAAGCGGTGGCCACTCCCTCCATCCGCGGCTGACCCTCTCGAGAGATCCGTCTTCCGCAGCGCTCTTGAACCACGAATAAAAACGCGACGACTCTTCGACGAGACGGTACACGAGAATCCCGCAAATAGGCAGGATAAGCATCGCGATCAGCGGAAAAGGTACCTGTGGACGAAGAGGAAGCGGAAGAAGCGACACGTGTCGCGCACGGGGCGGATCTTGCTCTTTTCGTCCGCGTAAAGACAGCGGACGGGTAGAGATCCAATCTCGAAGCCAAGGCGGGACGCCTCAAGGAGAAGTTCGGTCTCTATCTCGAAGCGGTCGCTGTAGAGCGGGATCGTCGCGAGGGCGCGCCGCTTGAGCGCCCGGTAGCCGCACTGCGTATCGGGAATGCGCTGGCGGGCAAGCGCGGAAATCATCGCGGACATCGTTCGGTTGGTTACGCGCCGAACGAACGGCATTTTCGAAGCTTCGCGCATCCGGTCTCCCACGACAACCTCGTAACGGTCGCTTGAGAGCGCCTGCAGAAAGCGCTCGAGGTCGTTCGGGTCGTGCTGTCCGTCCGCGTCCATGAAGATCGCGGCGGCACAACCCATTTCGAGCGCTCGGCGGATTCCGCGCCGGATCGCCGCTCCCTTCCCGCCGTTTTTCTCAGCCTCGAGGACTTCGGCGCCCGCGGCTCGGGCGGCCGCGGCGGTGCCGTCGCTCGAGCCGTCATCGGCGACGACCACCGGAAAGCCGCGATCGCGAGCCGCCTTCACCACGGAGCCGATCCGTACGGCCTCGTTATAAGCCGGTATCACCACGCAAACGTCGGATTTATTCAGGCTGGCCACAATTGCACCCTGTCGAATCTCTGAAAAACGAACCACTGCGTGGGATGACGGCGGATCACGGCCTCGGCGCGGCGCGCGTACGCGTCGACGAGCGCTTCTTCCGAGTCCCCACTCTCAAGGGGCGGCCCTATCTCGAGCCGGTGTTTCCCGCCGGCAGGCAGGCAAAAAGCAGGAATCACCGGGGCGCCGGCGGAAAGAGCGGCACGCGCGAATCCCGACGAAAAACGCACACCACGCCCGAGGAACGAAGAGGCCACAGCTTCACCGCCGAAATAACGGTCGGCGTTCATGGCAAGAATTCGATTGCGGCGAGGCACTTCGTACGCCTTTCGCATGAAACACCCGACGGGGAGCGTCTCGAGTCCGTGGCGGCGGCGGAGATGGGTGAAAAAACGGTCGATTTTCGGATTCGTGTGCGTCAATGCGATGACATGCATCGGGTATCCCAGGCGCGCGAGCGCGATCGCCCCAAGCTCCCAGTTGCCGACGTGTGCCGAGACGAGTATGAGGCCCTTCCCCGCGGCGAGCGCGCGGTCCAGATGCTCGCGACCCAACATTTCGAACGAACGCTCCACCGCGGCCCGGTCGAGCCGGTCGGCGTAGAAAAGCTCGACGAGATAGGCGGAGTAGTTGTCCAGAAGCTCGCGGGAAAGACGCGTGAGATCGGCGTGTGACACATCTGGAAGCGCCGCGGAGAGGTTGTGACGCACCGCGGGCAGATCACGGGAGAAGACGGCATAAACGGAGGCCGCGCGACGTGCGAAACGGAATGCCGTGGGCTTGGGAAGCACCTTCGAAAGGGCCTCCCCGGCCGCGTAGCTGAGATACCTGCGTATCAATGCGAGCTTGAAACCCGCCCCGGGGGATGATTCAGACTTTCTCCATCCCGCCCCGCCTCTCGGCGAGTGCGGCGTTCAGAGCGTCGAAGGACTCTTTTGCGTGAAACGAACTGCGCACGAACGGTCCGCTCTCCACCCACGTGTACCCCATCTGGCGGCCGGCTTCCCGATATTCGGCGAACGTGGCCGGCGAAACGAACTCTTTCATCGGCGCTCCCGTGCCGGCCGATTTCAGATACTGCCCGATCGTCAGCATGTCGCAGCCCGCCGCGCGCAGGTCGCGCATGACCGTGAGAATTTCCTCTCGTGTCTCACCGAGACCCACCATCAACCCGCTCTTGGTGACCGAACGTTCCGAGCGTTTCCGGATCTCCCTGAAAATCTGAAGCGACGTCTCGTAGATCGCCTGCGGGCGGATTGTTTTGTAAAGCCGCGGAACGGTTTCCACGTTGTGATTGAAAACCTCGGGCTCATCCTTCAGGATCGCCTCGACTGCAACGGCCTGCGTGCGCTTGAAATCGGGTGTTAGGATCTCGATCGTCGAACCCGGCAGCGCCTTTCGGAGCTCCCGGATAACGGCCACGAAATGCGGCGCGCCCTCGTCCGGCAAGTCGTCGCGGTTCACGGACGTCACGACCACGTGCCGGAGCCCGAGCCGCGCGGCGGCCTCCGCGACGCGACGGGGTTCGTCCGCATCGAGCGCCGCCGGCCGGCCCGTCGTCACCGAGCAGAAACCGCAGCTTCGCGTGCAGACGTCCCCCATCACCATGAACGTAGCGGTCCGCTGGCTGTAGCACTCGTTGCGATTCGGACAGCGCCCGCTCTCGCAGATCGTATTGAGCCCCATGTCGGCGAGGAGCGCGTCCGTAGACGCAGCCTGCTTCCCGGGAGAGAGGCTCTTACGGAGCCAATCCGGCAGCCGCCGCTCGGTTGCTTCGATTGTGCCGAGCGGTCTGGACATTTACTTCAGCTCTTTGATGATGGCGTCCGCGTACTGACTCGTGCCCACGGCCGTCGGATCGTTTCGATCTGCCTTGAGATCATACGTGACCGACTTCCCTTCCCTCAGAATCCTCGCGACCGCATTCTCGAGCCGTTCAGCCGCCTGCTTCTCGCCCATGTAATGAAGAAGGAGGACGCCCGAGAGTATCATGGCGGTCGGATTCGCCTTGTTGAGGCCCTTGTACTTCGGAGCCGAGCCGTGCGTCGCCTCGAAGAGCGCCACGCCGTTGCCGATGTTCGCTCCGGGGGCGATTCCGAGGCCGCCGATCAGGCCGGCGCAAAGGTCGGACACGATGTCGCCGTACAAATTCGGCAGAACGAGCACGTCATACTCGTCCGGACGCTGCACGAGCTGCATGCACATGTTGTCGACGATGCGGTCCTCGAACGCGATCCTGCCCTCGTACTGCTTGGCGACTTCCTTCGCCACGCGCAGGAAAAGCCCGTCCGTCGCCTTCATAATGTTCGCCTTGTGGACGGCCGTGACCTTCTTACGGCCTTCCTTGATTGCGGTCTCGAACGCGCACTTCACGATGCGCTCGCTGCCGTATCGGGTGATCGGCTTGATGCTGATCGCCGGATCCGGATGCATCTTCGCCTTCGGATTCAACTTCACGATTTCCGCGGCGAGAGAATTCGCCTCGGGCGTGCCCGCATCAAACTCGATGCCCGCGTAAAGATCTTCGGTGTTTTCGCGGACGATGATCAGGTCGATTTTGGGGTAAGCGCTCCGGATGCCGGGGTACAGCTTGCACGGACGGATGCACGCGAAAAGATCGAGCTCCTTGCGGAGCGCGACGTTGACCGAGCGAAAGCCCGAGCCGACAGGAGTCGTAACCGGCCCCTTGATCGCGATCTTGTTGCGCCGGACGGATTCCAACACGGATTCAGGAAGCGGTGTACCTTCCTTTTCCATGACGTCCGCGCCCGCGTTGGCGATCTCCCATTCGATCGCGACGCCGGTGGCGTCGATACAGCGGCGTGTCGCTTCTGAAACTTCCGGCCCGATACCGTCTCCGGGGATGAGGGTGACTTTGCGTTTGCTCATTTGACGTTTTTCTCCGTCCATTCGATGACTCGTTTGACGCCTTCTTCGATATCCTTTTCGGAGGCCGCGAAACTAAAACGCACGTGGCGGTCGGAACCGAAGCTCTTGCCCGGGATCACGGCGACGTTCGCCTCTTCGAGCAGGCGTTCGCACAGAATTTCCGAACCCATCCCGGTCCCCGACACGTCGCTGAATACGTAGAACGCCCCTTCGGGCGAGAACGGTTTGAAACCTTTCGCTTTCGAAAGGAGTTCGAGCATGAGGCGGCTGCGCTTCTCAAATATACCGCGCACTTCGATCCTGTAATCCGCCGGCAGCCCCAGCGCCGCGACCGCCATCCACTGGCTGATCGATGACGGATTGGAAGTCGAATGGTCCTGGAGGATGCCGATCTTCTTCACGACTTCCGCGTCGCCGGCCGTATAGCCGATGCGAAGCCCGGTCATCGAATGACTCTTCGACGTCCCGTTCACCACGAACGTCCGCTTTTTCACTTCTCCGCTGACCTGCGCGATCGAAAAGTGTTTCTTGCCGTTATAGAGATAATACTCGTAGATCTCGTCGGAGATGCAGATCAAGTTCTTCTCGAGGACCACTTCCGCGAGCGCGCGAATGTCGCGTTCCTCGAGAATGCCGCCGGTCGGATTCGAAGGGCTGTTGATCACGAGAATTTTGGATTTTGGCGTCACCGCCCTTCGCACCGCGTCGGCCGTCAGGCGGAATGCGTTCGACTGCTCGGTGGGAATCGCGACCGGTTTTCCACCCGCGAGATAAACCATTTCAGGATAACTCACCCAGTACGGCGAACCAAAGAGAACCTCGTCGTCCGGATCGCAGAGCACCTGGATGAGATTGTAAAGGGAGTGTTTGGCGCCGCAGGAAATGACGGTTTCTTCGGGAGCGTACTCAATCCCCTGGTCTTCGACGAACTTGCGGGCCACCGCCTTGCGAAGCTCAGGGATACCAGAAGTCGGTGTGTATTTCGTGAATCCGCCCTCCAGGCGGCGGACACCCTCGTCCTTCACGGCGCGCGGGACGTCGAAATCGGGTTCTCCAGCTCCGAAACTCAGAATAGGAAGCCCCTTTGCCTTCATTTCCTTGGCCTTCGAGGTCAGTTTGAGCGTGGCCGACGGCGACACGAGCGCCATGCGTGCGGCGATCTTCATTGCGGCTGCCCTTTGGTTTCAACGCCCTGCATCGTTATCCCCCGACGAAAGAAAGTTCATTATACAAAAAAATTGCCTCTCTGTAGAGAGGCAATTTAAAAACCGTTTTGTGGTTTGGATTACCTCAGGCTGCGCCGCCCTTGTTACGGAAGAACTTCCCGATGTTCTTGAAGAAGCCCTTCTGCGGTTTGTCGCCCTTCATCGTTTCCTTTTCCGCCTTCGGATCGTGCGTCGGGCCATGTTCGTGTGCGTGCCCTTCGTGACCCTGCGCGTCCGCGGCCTTCTTGCGGCGCTTCGGAGCTGCCTTCTGGCGGATTTCCTTTTCGGTCAGTTCAAGAAGCGCGAGCTGCGCCCCGTCGCCCTTGCGGCGGTCGAGGTGAAGGATCCGGGTGTATCCGCCCTTACGATCCTTGAATCGCGGAGCCACGTCCTTGAACACCTTCGACGTCAGCTGGTGGTCCTGCAGGTACGAGAAAACCTGCCGGCGCGCGGCAAGCGAATCGCGCTTTCCGAGAGAGATCACGCGGTCGGCGAGGCGCTGAGCGGCCTTCGCCTTCTGCAGGGTCGTCTTGATCTGCTGGTGGACGAGCAGGCTCGTCACCATGTTTTCGAGCATCGCCGACCGCTCCTTGACGTTGCGGCCGAGGCGGTGCATTTGACGATTGTGCCTCATGCGGTCTCCCCGGAGAGCTGCTTCACTTTATCGAGATCGACTTCTATCCCGAATCCGAGACCCATTTCCTTCAGGATGTTATTGATCTCGGTGAGCGACTTCTTCCCGAAATTACGGTACTTGAGCATTTCCATCTCGGTTTTCTTGACGAGTTCGCCGATGGTTTTGATGTGCGCCTCGCGCAGGCAGTTCGCGCTACGGACGGACAGTTCGAGCTCGGAAACAGGCTGGGAAAGCCGCTTGTAGAGCTCAGTTTCCTTCTCGTCGGACACTTCGGTGGCCAAGTCCTCCTCGGGAAGCTTGCCGAAGTTGACGAAGACGTCGAGGTGGCGCTGAAAGATGTTCGACGCGTAAAGCATCGCATCCTTCGGGGTCACGCTGCCGTTGGTCCAGACTTCCATGATCAGCTTGTCGTAGTCGGTCATCTGGCCAACGCGGGTGTCTTCAACATGGAAGTTCACGCGCTTGACCGGGGTGAAAACCGAATCGATCGCGATGACGCCGATCGTCTGGCCATCTTTTTTATTGCGGTCGGCGGGCACGTAGCCGCGCCCCTTCTGGACCTCGAGCTCCATGCGGAACGGAGCGTTCTTGGTCAGCGTGCAGATGTGCAGGTCGGGGTTGATGACCTCGACGGTGTCGTCCGTCTTGATATCCTTGCCCGTGATCGCGCGCTTCTCGTCGACTTCGATGACGATGGTCTTCGCAGAACGCGAGTGGGAACGGAGCACCAGGCTCTTCACGTTAAGGACGATCTCGGTCACGTCTTCGACGATGCCCGGGATCGTGGCGAATTCGTGCGAGACGCCGTCGATCTTGATCGACGTCACCGCTGCGCCTTCGAGCGAAGACAGGAGAACCCGGCGAAGCGAGTTACCGATCGTCACGCCGTATCCGCGCTCGAACGGCTCCGCAACGAACTTGCCGTACGTGCCGGTCAGCGACTCGTCGTCGCACTCGAGCTTCTTAGGAATTTCGAACAACCTTAACGCAATACCCATCTGACTGATCTCCTTCCCTTGTCCGGCTACGCATCCGGCTTAGGTTTGTGTGACTGTTCGTGTTGTGGGTTATTTCGAGTAAAGCTCGACGATCAACTGTTCTTTGATCGGAATCGTGATGTCCGAACGCTCGGGCAGACGCGTGACCTTGGCCTGCATTTTTTCGACGTCGACCTGGAGCCACTCGGCGCGATCGAGGTCCTTGTTCTGCTCGTAGAGCACCTTGAACTTCTCGTTCATGGCGTCCGAAGCCTTCATCGTGACCACGTCGTTCAGCTCGATCTGGTAGGACGGGACGTCCACCTTGCGGCCGTTGACCTGCACGTGGCCGTGGTTGACGGCTTGGCGGGCCTGCCGACGGGAATTCACGATTCCCATGCGGTAGACGACGTTATCCAGACGGCGCTCAAGGAAGCTGAGCAATACCATACCGGTGACGCCTTTCGACTTCGTGGCCTTGTGATAGTAGTTGCGGAACTGCTTCTCAAGCACCCCGTAAATGCGCTTGACCTTCTGCTTCTCGCGGAGCTGGACGCCGTAATCCGAAAGCTTCTGGCGACCCATACCGTGCATTCCCGGAGGAACCTCGGCGCGTTCAGCAAAGCGGGACTTCTTGCCCAGCGAGCTGCGGGGGAAAAGATCGAGTTTTTCCCGGCGGCTAAGACGCCACGCGGGACCAGTATAGCGGCCCATTAGACCCTCCTACGCTTCGGCGCACGGCAGCCGTTATGCGGGATCGGCGTCACGTCGCGGATCACGCTGATGGAAAGACCCGCGGCCTGCAAAGCGCGGATCGCGGACTCGCGGCCCGAGCCGGGGCCCTTCACGAAAACTTCAACGGACTTCATGCCGTGCTCGATCGCCTTCTTTGCGGCGGCCTCGGCGGTCACCTGCGCGGCGAACGGCGTGGACTTCTTCGAACCGGAAAAACCGGAAGAGCCGCAGCTCCCCCAAACAACGGTATTCCCCGAGCGGTCCGTGATCGTGACGATCGTGTTGTTGAAGGTCGCGAGGATATGGGCGATCCCTTCGGTCACGTTCCGTACGATTTTCTTTCTGGACTTGAATTTCTTGGATTTGACCACTTTCTAGCTTCTCCTGTTAACCGTTACTTGGCCGCGGTCGCGGGCTTGGCCGCCGCCGTTTCCTTCTTCTTCTGCGCGCCGATCGTCTTTCTCGGGCCCTTGCGGGTACGTGCGTTCGTGCGAGTCCTCTGTCCGTGAACCGGTAGGCCCCTCTTATGGCGGATGCCGCGGTACGACTGGATGTCCATCAAACGCTTGATGTTCGCGCCGATCTCGCGGCGCAGGATACCTTCGGTGCGGTATTCCTTGCCGATGATCGCCGTGATGCGATTGATCTCGTCGTCGGTGAGATCTTTCGCCCGAACGTCGGGGCTGATGCCGGCGGCCTTCAGAATTTTATGCGTGGACGCCTTACCGAGCCCGTAGATGTAGCTGAGGGCGACGTAAATCTTTTTCTCTTTGGGGATATCCACCCCGACGATTCTGGGCATCTTGCTTATCCTTGTCTTTGCTTGTGCTTCGGGTTCTTGCAGATGACCCGGACGACACGATTGCGCCGGACGACCTTGCAGTTGTCGCAAATCCTTTTAACGCTGGCACGTACCTTCACTTCAGGCTCCTTGTTACTTGACGCGGTAAATGATCCGACCACGGGTCAGATCGTAAGGCGAAAGCTCGAGCATAACCTTATCGCCGGGCAGGATGCGGATGAAGTTCATTCGCATCTTTCCCGATACGTGGGCGAGCACCATGTGCTGGTTCTGCAGCTCCACGCGGAACATCGCGTTCGGAAGCGACTCGACCACTGATCCTTCGACTTGGACCGCTTCTTCTTTCGGCATCTTTATCCTTTATTGCGTGACGACTTCAGGTGCACGCTCGCCGACGAAAACCGTCTGCTCGAAGTGTCCCGAACGTTTCCGGTCCCTAGTGACGACGGTCCAGCCGTCCTTCAGAACCTCGACCTCGTGCGTTCCGACGTTCAGCATCGGCTCGATGGCCAACGCCATTCCCACCGCCAGCTTCGGCCCGAGATTCGGCTTGCCGTAGTTGGGCACCTGCGGTTCTTCATGGAGATTGCGTCCGATGCCGTGTCCGACAAACTGGCGCACGACCGCGAAGCCGCCCTTCTCCGCGTGGCTCTGGATCGCCCAGGAGATGTCTCCCAACCGGTTGCCGGCCACGGCCTGCTTGATGCCCTGCTCCATCGCTTCGCGCGTCACCTTGATCAGCCGTTGGCTTTCATCGTCGACCGATCCAACGGCGAACGTTCGCGCCGCGTCGGAAAAAAAACCTTCAAGCTTCACTCCGACGTCGACTCCGATGATGTCGCCGTCTTTGAGCGCCTTCTTTCCCGGGATGCCATGCACCACTTCGTCATTGACCGAAGTACAGATGCACGCAGGGAAACCGTAATATCCTTTGAACGCCGGCTCCGCACCTTGCGAACGGATGAAGTCCTCGGCGATCTCGTCGAGACGCTTCGTCGTCACGCCCGCTTTCGTCTCGCGCTCCATCAGCTTCAGAAGCCCGGAGACGATCCAACCCGCCCGACGCATGATTCCCAGCTCGTCCGTAGACTTAAGCAGGATGCCCGGCACGTTCAGTTCGCCTTGCCGGCCGTACGTGCGCTGAATGCCATACGGATCGCCGCGTCCAGCGGCTTCACTTCAAGATCCCCGGAAACTTCTGCGAGGATTCCTTTGTTCCTATAATAACCAATCAGCGGAGCCGTCTGCTCTTCGTAAATGGCGAGCCGCTTCTTGATCGTCTCTTCCTGGTCGTCGGGCCGCTGGATCAGCTTCGCTCCGCAGGTATCGCAAATACCAGCCGTCTTCGGACGAAAATTGACGACGTTATAATTTTTTCCGCACTGACTGCAAATCCATCGGCCGGAAAGCCGCCGGACGACCGTCGCCTGGCTGGTCTTGAAGTAACATACCATGTCCAGCGGCATCCCGAGTTCCGCGAGCATCGCATCCAAACTCGCCCCCTGATCGGGCGTCCTCGGAAAACCGTCGAGGATGAATCCTTTGTGTGCGTCGTCGTGACCCAGCCGCTCTTTCACGAGCGCGATCACGACGTCGTCGGGAACCAGCATCCCCTTGTCCATGCATTCCTGGGCCTTCTTGCCCGTCGGCGTCCCGCGGCGTATCGCCTCGCGGAGCATATCGCCGGTAGAAATCTGCGGGACCTCGTAATCCTCTACGAGGATCTGCGCGTGCGTCCCCTTGCCAGCCCCGGGAGGCCCGAGGAAGACTAGGCGCATCAGGCCGTGCGTGTGCGGCCCTTGATCCGGCCGCGCTTCATGAATCCTTCGTAGTGACGCATCAAAAGCTGCGACTCGATCTGTTTTATCGTGTCCAAAGAGACGCCGACCACGATCAGGAGCGCCGTACCTCCGAAGAAGTCGGCGACCTGGAGCGGGACGTTCAGAAGCTTGCTCAGGATATCCGGCGCCACCGCGATGATCGCAAGGAAAACCCCGCCCGGAAGCGTGATGCGGTTGATAATGTAGTCGAAATATTCCGCCGTGGGCGTTCCAGGGCGTACGCCGGGGATGAAGCCGCCGTACTTTTTCATGTTGTCAGCGACATCCACCGGATTGAACGCGATCGCGGTGTAGAAGTAGCTGAAGAAAACGATGAGGAACATCGTGATCAGCGTGTACCAGAGCGTTCCCGCAGAAAGCGCGTGCGAGACTTGCTGGATGAACGCGTTCGGGACGAACACGCCGATCGTCGCGGGAAACAGGATGATCGACTGCGCGAAGATGATCGGCATGACGCCACCCTGGTTCACCTTGAACGGGATGAAGGTGGATTGACCTCCGAACACTTTGCGGCCGACCACGCGCTTGGCGTACTGCACTGGAATTTTGCGCTCACCCTGCGTGACCAGGATAACGGCCACGATCGCCGCAACCATGATGAACAGCATAAAGATGGCGGTGAGCGGGTCCATTTGCGCTCGGCCGTTGCGCGGAGAAACAAGTGACGCGATCTGGAAAAGGGCCGTCGGAACGCGCGACAGAATGCCGGCGGCGATGATAAGCGACATGCCGTTGCCGATCCCCTTCTCCTGGATCTGTTCGCCGAGCCACATGATGAACGCGGAGCCGGTGGTCAGCGTAACGACCGTGAGGAAGCGGAAACCCCAGCCGGGGAACTCGACAATCTCGAGGCCGCCAAAATGAGCGGAATTCTCGAGCCAGAGCGCGATGAAGAACGACTGGATCACGGAAAGGACGATCGTTCCGTAGCGGGTGTACTGATTAATCTGCTTCCGGCCGACTTCGCCTTCTTTCGCGAGCTTCTCGAGAGAAGGAATGACGACCGTAAGGAGCTGCATAATGATCGAGCTCGAGATATACGGCATGATACCGAGCGCAAAGATCGTGAGACGCTGAACCGCGCCGCCCGAAAAGAGATTCATCACACCAAACAGCGTGCCACCTTGCGTTCTAGAGAGATTGTCAAAGAACAAAGCCAGGTTCGTGCCGTTGATACCGGGTGTCGGGATGAAAGTTCCGAACCGGTAAACGGCGAGAATCCCGAACGTTATGAGGATTTTTTTCCTCAGGTCCGGGATTTTGAAGGTATTAGCGAATGCCTGGAGCATCAGGATTTCGCGTTAGTGGCCGCCGCCTTCTTGATTTCCTGCGCGGTACCGCCGGCTTTCTTGATTTTTTCCAGAGCCGACTTCGAGAACGCGTGCGCGGAAATTTTGAGGGGATGCTTAAGCTCGCCGTCTCCAAGAATCTTGACTGGTGGACGAGCCTTGCCCACCAAACGCGCCTTGAGCATCGCGGCCGGATTTACTTCGGCACCCGACTTGAACGTGTCGTTCAAGCGCTCCAAGGAAACGACCTGATACTTTGCTTTCGGCGTGAAAGTAAAGCCCCGCTTGGGAATACGACGAATGAGGGGCATCTGACCGCCTTCGAAGCCGGGACGGGTGCCACCGGAAGCGCGAGCGTTTGCGCCCTTGTGTCCGCGACCCGAGGTCTTGCCGTGCCCGCTACCGCGGCCGCGGCCGACGACTTTGCGGCGTTTTTTGGCGCCGTGCGGTGCCTTGAGTCTGTTAAGCATTGTTCTGAATCTCCCCCATAAGTCTGCGCAGGCCTTCGGAGGTCGCGCGAACGACATTGATCGCGTTGTCCGAACCCAGCGATTTCGTGAGAATGTCCTTGATGCCGGCGGATTCGCAGATTGCGCGAACCGCGCCACCCGAAATGACGCCCGTACCGGGCATTGCGGGCTTCATCATAACACGCGCCGCTCCGAACTCGCCGATAACCTCATGCGGAATAGTGGTTCCCTTGAGGTTCACTCGGAACAGGTTCTTCTTGGCCTGAAAAATTCCTTTTTTGATCGCGTCCTGAACTTCATTCGCCTTGCCAAGCGCGAAACCGACGCGGCCTTTCTGGTCGCCGATCACGACGAGCGCGCTGAAAGAGAACCGCTTACCGCCCTTGACGACCTTGGCGACTCGGTTCACCGACACGACCTTCTCGACGAACTCCTGCGGACCATCGTCGCGGCGATCGCGCGGACGGCGCGGTCTCTGCGGACGCTGCTGCCGTACCTGCTCCCCCACCTCTGCGGCCACGGCGGCCTGGTTGAGAGGAGCACCCGCGGCATTCGGAGTTTTGGCTGGCGCAGGCTTATTCGACTTGGACTTGAAATCTTTTTTATCAGGCACTCGATGCGGTTCCTTTACGTTTGACTGTTCAGAAAGAAAGACCTTGCTCGCGGGCGGCCTCGGCGAACGCCTTGATACGGCCGTGGTACTGGAAACCGCCGCGGTCGAAAACAACCTTCTCGATACCCTTGGCCTTCGCCTTGTCCGCGACGAACTTGCCGAACTGCTGCGCGGCCTGGACATTTCCGTAGTGCTTCAGATTCGCGCCCTTTTGGAAAGTCTTGTCCTTGGTCGTGAAACCCACGAGCGTCTTCTGATCGAAATCGTCGATGATTTGCGCTTCGATGTGAGACAGACTGGGGTGGATGGAAAGTCGCGGTCGTTCGGCTGTCCCAGAAACTTTTTTCCGAAGACGGAAGTGACGGACGATACGGTTGGTCTTTTCTTTTTGCTTGCGTCTCATTATTTGGTCACCGTCTTTCCGGCCTTGCGGCGGACTTGCTCGCCCGCGTATCGCACGCCCTTACCCTTGTACGGTTCTGCTTTATAAACCTGGCGAATCTTCGACGCGAAAAGACCGACCTGCACTTTGTCGGTTCCCTTGACGACGAGCTGAGTCGGCTTGGGAGCCTCGACCGTCAGCCCTTCGGGAATGTCGAAAATAACCGGGTGAGTGAAGCCGAGGGAGAGGTTCAGTTGCTTGCCGGTGACGACCGCTTTGAACCCGACGCCTTGGATTTCAAGATCTTTCTGATACCCGTCCGTTACACCTTTGATCAGGTTCGCGATCACGGTACGGGTCGTGCCTTGAAGCGCCCGGTCGGTCTTCATGTTGGTGGCAGGCTGAACCGTGACAACGTTTTCCTTCGCGGCGACGTTGACTCGCGGTGAAAGCCGAAAGCTCAGCTTTCCCTTCGGGCCTTCGACATTGACGGCGCCGTTAGCGAGAGCGAGTTTGACGTTCTTGGGAACTTCGATGGGTCTCTTACCAATGCGGGACATGGGTCACCAAACCTTGCAGACGATTTCGCCGCCGACGCCGCGCTTCTTGGCCTCTTCGCCGGTCATCATGCCTTGGGGAGTCGACACGATACAGATGCCGAGTCCGCTGAGAACGGTGGGGATCGTCTCCTTCTTCTTGTAAATCCGAAGACCGGGCTTGGACACACGCACTATCTTGACGATTTTGCGGGTCGGTTGCTCTGCCTTTTGGAGATACACGCGGAGGATACCCTGCTTCTTGTCCTCGATCGTTCGGAAGTCGTAGATGAACTTTTCCTGGCGGAGTATCCGCAGGATCTCTTTGGTGATGTTTGACGCTTTCACGTCCACTCGCTCTTTTTTGACGCGATTGGCGTTGCGAATGACGGTGAGCGCGTCCGCGATCGGATCCGATAGAGACATGCTGTTTCCTTTGCTTACCAGCTCGCCTTGATCAAACCCGGGATCTCGCCCTTCGAGGCGAGTTCACGCAGGCAGATACGGCAGAGCTTGAATTTACGATAATAACCGCGGGTGCGACCGCAGTTCTGACAGCGATTGTAGGCCTGGGTTTTAAACTTCGGGGGCCGGGCCTGCTTTAACCTCAACGATAACTTCGCCATGTTTCTCCCTTATCCTTGCGCCGCGACGGCGGGCTGCGGAGCCTGCACCTTCTCGGTCTTCGTGCGGAACGGCATCCCGAAGAGCGTGAGAAGCTCGTACGATTTATCCCGCGAATTGGAGCGCGTGATGACCAGCGTGACGTCCATGCCCTGCTGGCGAACCACCCGGTCGGTCTCGAGCTCCGGGAAGATATTCTGTTCGTTGATGCCGAACGTGTAGTTTCCGCCCTGATCAAAACCGCGCGGAGAGATCCCACGGAAGTCACGAACGCGCGGCAACGCCACGCGGGTGAGTCTTTCGAGGAACTCATACATTGCGCGCTTGCGAAGCGTGACGCGGCAACCGACCGGTGCGTTCTCACGGATCTTGAAGTTCGAAATGGCCTTCTTAGACCGAGTGATGACCGCGTGCTGGCCGGTGATAAGGCTGAGCTCGGCCTGCGCGGCTTCTACAATCTTGATGTCCTCGGCGCCTTTGCCTACACCCATGTTCACAACGATTTTGGAGAGCCGGGGAACCTGAAGCGGGTTCTTGAAGCCGAACTTTTCCATCATCTTCGGAACAATCTGTTTCTCGTAGAGCTCCTGAAGATTGGACTTCTTCCCCGAAACGTTCGGACCCTGCGCATTCCGCTGCTTCGGTTCCGCAGGCGCCTGTTCCGCTTTTGCGCCCTGTTTCGTGTTATCTTTCTGCTGTTTCTTTTCCATTTTAAGCGATCACCGCCTTTTCCTTCGACGAGACGCGCTGCTTCGAGCCATCGCTCGCAACCGTCACCTTGAGACGCGTCGGCTTCCCCGAGACCGGAGAAAGGAGCGCCAGGTTTGAGATGTGTATCGGGACCTCGCGAGCCACGATCGCACCCTGCGGATGCTGCGGGCTCTTGCGCATGTGCTTCTTCATCATGTTGACGCCTTCGACGAGTGCGCGATTCCTCTTCGGATACACCGAAATAATCTTGCCGGTCTTGCCGCGGTCTTTGCCAGCGAGCACTTTGACTTTGTCGCCTTTGCGGATGCGGAGACCCATATTAAATGACCTCCGGCGCGAGGGAGATGATCTTCATGAAACCCTTGTCGCGCAGCTCGCGCGGCACGGGACCGAAGATGCGGGTACCCTTTGGATTCTTCTGCGCGTCGATAATGACAAGCGCGTTTGAATCGAAGCGGAGCGAGGAACCGTCCGCGCGGCGAATCTTGTTCTTCGTGCGGACCACGACAGCTTTGACGACTTCCCCCTTCTTGATGGAGGCGTCCGGGGTCGACTCTTTCACGTTCGCGCTGATGATGTCGCCCACCTCGGCGATCAAACGGCCCGAGCGTCCGACGACTCCGATGCAGGAGGCCTTACGCGCGCCCGTATTGTCCGCGACTTCGAGCAGAGTGCGCATGCGGATCATGAGGAGCTCCTGCCGGCGGCGGCGGCCTGCTTCATTTCACGCGCCGAACCCGAACCGGAGCCGCGCTCAAGGATTTCCACGAGGCGCCAGCGTTTGTCTTTGGAGAGAGGACGTGTCTCGGCGATCCGCACGCGGTCGCCGGTCCTGGCTTCGTTCTTCTCGTCGTGAACCTTGAATTTTTGGGCCTTCTCGATGACCTTGCCGTAGAGCGGGTGTGGAGCCTTGCGGCGAGTCTGGACCACGATCGTCTTCTGCATTTTATCTGAGAGCACAACGCCGACGAGATGGCGACGTACGTTCTTACGTTCGGTCGGGCTGATATTCGTATCGGTCATTTCGACTTCCCTGTCTTCTTGGTCGTTTTCTTGGTTTCTTTCGTATCTTTCTTCGCGGCCTTGACCGTCTTCGCTTTCGCGGGCGCCTTCGCCGCGGGCTCCTTACCGGTCTCCTTCTCGCGCTCGACCGTGTTAATCTGCGCGATCTGCCGGCGGACGAGCTTGAAGAAATGGGGCTTCTCGAGTTGTCCCGTCACCCTCTTCTGCCGGAGGTCGTGAAGCTCTCTTTCGAGCGAATCTCGCTTCTGTTTCAACTCCAGGCCGCTCAGGCCGCGGAGGTCGGACGCTTTCGGAAGACTCACAGCGCGTGCCTCCTTGTAATGAAGCGCGTGCGGAATGGTATCTTGGAGGCTGCGAGCCTCATCGATTCCTTCGCAAGTTCTTCCGGAAGACCCTCAATTTCGAACAGGATCTTACCGCGTTTCACGACGGAAACCCAAGATTCTACCATACCCTTGCCTTTTCCCATACGGGTTTCAGCAGGTTTTTTCGTAACTGGTTTATCGGGATAGGCGCGGATATAAACCTTACCCGATTTGACGTTTCTCGAGATGGCAACGCGCGCCGCTTCGATTTGGATATTCGTTAGCCAGCCGTTCTCGAGCACCTGAAGTCCGAACTCTCCGTACGACAGATGCGAACCGCGCTGGGCGGCACCCTTACGGCGACCGCGCTGCTGTTTACGATACTTGACGCGTTTAGGCGACAGGATTGACATCGGTCCCCTCCTGTGCGGCCGGAACGGCTGCGGGAGCAACGGCCAGCGGGGCAACCTGAGCATCTGCCGACTCTTCACGGTGTGAACGCGGAGCGAGCGGTTCACGCTTCATAACGTCGCCCTTGTAGACCAGTACCTTGACGCCGATCTTGCCGTAAGTGGTCTTCGCTTCAAAGAAACCGACGTCGATGTCCGCGCGGAGCGTGTGAAGCGGGACCGAGCCCTCGTGGTAACCTTCGGCGCGGGCGATTTCGGACCCGGCGAGACGGCCTTTGGTCTGGATCTTGATACCCTTCGCGCCGGCGTCGATGCACTGCTGCATGGCCTTCTTCATCGCACGGCGGAAAGCGATGCGTTTCTCGAGCTGGAGCGCGACGTTCTCGGCGATGAGCTGTGCTTCGACTGACGGGTTCTTGATCTCACGGATATTGATATGCACTTCCTTGTTGCCGGTCATGCCCTGCAGGTCACCGCGGAGACGGTCGATGTCTGCACCTTTGCGGCCGATGATCACGCCCGGACGAGCGGTGTGGATGTTCACGCGTATCTTGTCCGCAGCGCGTTCGATTTCGACCTTGGCGATCGCGGCTTGCGCAAAAGTGCGAATCACGTGCTGACGAATTTTTATGTCCTCGTGCAAGAAACGCGCGAAGTCACGCTTGTTAGCGTACCAAAGCGAGCTCCAGGTCTTGATGTAGCCGAGACGGAAACTCGTCGGATGTACTTTCTGGCCCATTATTTAGCTCCCACTAATTTTTTGCCGGTCTTCCGGGCGGGAGCCTTCTTCGCGCCGCCCTCGGCGCCCTTATCTTTCTTGGCGGCGGCCGGCTTGACCAACGCCTTCTTCGGCGGAACCGCCGTCTTACCCTTGGCCAGATCCAGCTCAAGCTGAATATGGCTCGTACGTTTGCGGATCACGCCGGCCCGGCCCATGCTCATCGCGCGAAAGCGCTTCATCGTCGGGCCGCCGTCGGCGGTGACCTTCGAAATGACGAGGTTTTCGATCGGGACCTGCGAATTTTTCTCGGCCGCGTCTACCGCCTGGCCCAGGAGTTTCTCCAGTATCTCGCCCGCGCGACGCGGCGTCCCGGCGAGGATTCCCTGCGCCTGAATGACCGGCTTGGAACGGATGAGATCGATGACGTAACGCACCTTGCGGGGCGAAATACGGACGTAGCTGGCGGACGCTTTCGAGATCATGATTCTCCTGCCTTACGTGAGTTCGGCGGTATGCTTGGTGATGCCGCCGTGCTTCCGGAACGTCCGGGTGAGGGCGAATTCGCCAAGCTTATGACCGACCATGTTTTCAGTGATGAACGTCGGAAGAAAAGACTTACCGTTGTGGATCATGAGCGTCAGGCCCACGAACTCCGGGGTCACCGTGGAACGGCGCGACCAAGTCTTGATCGGCTTCTTCTCACGCTGCTTTTGCATCGTAGTGACCTTCTTCAACAGCTTTTCGTCGACGTACGGGCCTTTGTGAATTGAACGGCTCATCTGGGTCTCCCTGTCACAATGTATTTCGAAGTCTGCTTCTTCCTGCGACGGGTCTTGAGGCCCTTCGCGAGCTGGCCGTTGCGCGATGTCGGGTGGCGGCCGCCCGAGGAACGGCCTTCGCCGCCGCCCATTGGATGGTCGACAGGGTTCTTAGCGACGGCGCGTGAAGCGGGCCGGCGGCCGAGCCAGCGGTTACGGCCGGCCTTACCGAGCGAGAGATTTTCGTGATCCAGATTGCCGACCTGGCCGATGGTGGCCATGCATTCGATCGGAAGCAGGCGAACTTCGCCCGAAGTTAGGCGCACATGCGCGAATTCGCCCTCTTTGGCCATCAGGATAGCATACGCGCCGGCCGAGCGGACCATCTGACCGCCCTTACCCTTATGAAGCTCGACGTTGTGGACCTGCGTACCGAGCGGTATGTCCTTGAGCGGCATCGCGTTCCCGATCTCGATTTCCGAGCCGGTGCCGTTAGTCACAACGCGACCGACCGTAAGGCCAAGCGGCGCGATGATGTAGCGCTTTTCGCCGTCCGAGTACTGAAGCAGCGCGATGTTCGCGGTGCGGTACGGATCGTATTCGATCGAGAGAACCTTCGCCTCGATGTTCAGTTTGTCTCGCTTGAAATCGATGATACGGTAGTTTCGCTTGTGCCCGCCGCCGCGGCGACGAGAGGTCATGCGGCCGTGAGAATTGCGGCCGCCCGAACGCTTGATGTGTTCGGTCAGCGACTTCTCGGGCTTCTTGTGCTTCGGAGAGAGCTCCGCGAAATCGGAAATCGCCGTCCACCGGAGTGAGGGCGTGCGCGGATTAAAAGTCTTGTTTCCCATCTTCGTCCTTTATCCCTTCTTAGGCCAGGTTGATCTTATGGCCATCTTTGAGAGTCACGACAGCCCGCTTCCATTCAGGCGTCTGGCCGGCGCGATAACGAACGCGCTTGGTCTTGCCAGGCATGACCTGCGTGTTTACGGCCTCGACCTTGACCTTATACACGTCTTCGACGGCCTTCTTGATCTGGATCTTGTTCGCGTCTTTGCGGACCTGGAAGAAATATTTGTCCGCGGCCGACTGCATGACACCCTTCTCTGTGCGAAGCAGCGCCTTCAGAATTCCGTAAGTCTCATTCATGACTTGAACCTCTCCACGAGCCCCTTGTAAGCGGCCTTCGTCATCAGACACTCGCGGTGCGAGGCGACGTCGAGGGCGTTCACTTCGGCGGCGGTCTTCACGGCGACCTTGCTGATATTGCGCGAGGCCATGAGAAGGTTGGAATCTTTCTTGTCCACGACGAAGAGCGGCTTCTCAAGCTTGAAGGTGGCGAGAATCCGTGCCACGAGCTTGGTCTTCGGCTGCGCGATTTCTAGGCCGTTCACCACGACGAACTTGCCGTGCTGAACCTTATCCTTAAACGTCTCGATCACGGCCTTGCGGCGAATCTGTGACGGGATCGTGTACGAATAGTCGCGCGGAGAAGGTCCGAAAGTGACACCGCCGCCGCGCCAAATAGGCGAACGACGGGAACCGTGACGGGCCTGACCGGTGCCCTTTTGTTTCCAGGGCTTTTTACCGCCACCCGAGACGTCTCCGCGGTTCTTGGTCGACGCGGTGCCTTCGCGCTCGCCCGCCTGGTACATGAGGACGGCCTGATAAACGACATCGGTATTCACGTCGCCGTCTTTGAACATGGAGTCGAGCGAGAACGTCTCGAGCGATTTTCCGTTCAAGTCGTAAACATGGTGCGAGTCGGTCTTGACCGGCGCAGCCGCGGCTTTAGCCTGGGCAGCCTTCGAAACCGGCTTCGCGGCTTTCGCTGCTTTCTTCGCAGCCGGAGACTTCTTCACGACCTTCTTGGCCGGACGCTTCGCCGCATGCTTCGTGTGCTTGAGGTTCTTCTTTTTACGCTTCTCGGGCATTTGTGCGAGTCCTTATTTCTTTCCGCCCTTACCGGCGGCGGCCTGCTTGGAGGCCTTGAGCGGATCCTTGGTCTTGGCCTGAACTTTCGACGTCTTAGGCTTGACGCCCATCGGCCGTTTCAGGGACTTGCGGATAAAAAGAAGTGCGTTGTCGCCACCGGGGACGGATCCCTTCACGACGAGCAGGTTCTTCTCCGCGTCCACCTTGACGACTTCGAGATTCTGGATGGTTTTGGTGACGTCTCCCATGCGGCCCGGCATATGGTGCCCCGGCCAAGTGCGCGAGGGAAACGACGAGGCGCCGATCGAGCCGATGCGGCGGTGATGCATGGAGCCGTGGCTCGACGCGCCGCCGGCCCAGCCCCATTTCTTCATGCCGCCCGCAAAACCCTTGCCGATCGACTTGCCTTGCACGTCGACCATGTCACCGGCCTTGAAAATGTCGGCCTTGATTTCCTGTCCGAGCTCGTAATTCTCGTTGGCTTCAAGGCGAACCTCGCGGAGCCAGCGCTTGAGCGGAAGCTTGCGTTTCTCGGCGGCCGTTTTGAGAGCTTTGGATGCATTCTTCGGCTTCATCTCACCATATCCAAGCTGAGCCGCTTTATAGCCGTGCTTGTCGATATTCTTGATGTCCGTCACGACGCACGGACCCACTTCCAGAGCGGTGACCGGAATACGGTTGCCCTCAGGGTTGATCCACTGCGTCATTCCGATTTTAATTCCCAGGATAGCCAGCATCGTCTTTTCCTTACTTAATCTCTACGTCCACGCCGGCGGGAAGATCAAGCTTGCGCAGCGCGTCGATGGTCTTGGCCGTCGGATTGAGTATGTCGAGCAGCCGTTTATGGGTCTTCATGAAGAACTGTTCGCGGGACTTCTTGTCGATGACCGGAGAACGGTTCACGGTGATGAGTTCACAGTCCGTCGGTAGCGGGATCGGGCCGGAGACTTTTGCGCCCGTGCGCTTGGCCGTGTCGACAATTTCTAGAGCCGACTGATCAAGCACGCGGTGATCGTACGCTTTGAGACGAATGCGGATCTTTTGCTGAGCGACGGTAGACATTTAAGGAAGAATCTCCGAGATAACGCCCGCTCCGACCGTGTGGCCGCCCTCTCGAATGGCGA
>CAYSKO010000020.1:0-30563 GCA_964431835.1 uncultured Planctomycetia bacterium
CGGACCCCTGGATCTTCCGCGGCGTCCCGGACTGCTTCAGCGCGCTCGAGCGCGCGGGCGCCCCGGCCGTCCGCGGCGAGAGTCTGAGCGTATTTCAGCTGGTACGGCATGTTGCGGGCATCGACGCGGAGAGCGGTCTCGTAATAGGTGGCCGCCATGCCGAAACCGCCCACCGAGCGGTAGTGGTCGGCCAGCCGGTACAGGGAGCCGACATGCGCGCGCGTTCGGATTTCGTCGTCCGACACCCTGAAAACCTGGAACTGAAGGTAGGCGATTTCGAGGAAGCGCGCCAAAAGCACTGCGCAGAGGACGATGAATAGGAGTCGAAGCGTCTTTTTAAAAAACGACTGTTTATCCATCGCTGGATAAACAGTACGCTTTTTAGGCGAGAAAAGCAACGAAATCGCGACCGACCGCGGGGACCGTTAAAAGAATCTCCGTCCGCCGGAACCGGGACCGCGCGAACCGCCGCCCGGGCCGCGACGGCGCTGGCCGCCCTGTCCCTGACCGCCGCCCTGCGAGCTTGAACCGCCCGGGCCGCCGGAACGGTGGCCGCCGTGGCTTTGAGGGCCCCGGTGACCGCCGTATCCCTGATGACCGCGCTGCCCGCCGCCGCGCTGAGGACGGGAAGAGCCGCCACCGGCGACGAATTTCTCGGAAGGTATATCGCCGTGCGTCGCGACCGTTAGCGACATCCGGATGAGGCGCTCGATGTCCCGCACGTCATTGCCCTGGTCGGGCGTCGCGAACGAGATCGCGTGGCCTTCGCGGCCGGCGCGGCCCGTTCGGCCGATCCGGTGCACGTAATTGTCCGAGTCGTCCGGGAGGTCGTAATTGATGACCAACTCGATCCCCTTCACGTCGATTCCGCGCGCGGCGATGTCCGTCGCCACGAGCACGCGGTAGCGGCCGGTCTTGAAGCCGTCGAGGGCCTCACGGCGCTGGCCGAGCGAACGGTTCGCGTGGATCTCGTTGGCGGTGAAATTGGCGCCCCGGAGGAACTGCGTGATTTTCTTCGCGTTCGCCTTCGTGCGTGCGAAAACGAGCACGCTGCCGCGGTGCCGCTCGAGAAGCTTCACGAGAAGCGAACGCTTGGCGTCTTGCCGGACGACGAAGAGCTCCTGCGTGACGTTGTCGGCGGTGGTCCCCTGGCGAGCGATCTCGACGCGGATCGGCAGCTGCATGTATTCCTGCGCGATCTTCAGGATCTCCTCCGGCATCGTCGCGGAGAAGAAGAGCGTCTGCCTATCCTTCGGCAGGCACTTGGCGATGCGGCGGATCTGCGGCGCGAAGCCCATGTCGAGCATGCGGTCCGCTTCGTCGAGGACGACGACGTGCATGTCCGAGAGGTTCAAGGTCCGCTGCTCGATGTGATCTATTAGGCGGCCCGGCGTCGCGATCAGAATGCGCGTCGAGGGCCTTTTGAGCGCCTGGATCTGCATGCCCATGTTCATGCCGCCGATCAGGATCACGGACCGCAGGTTGAAGGGCTCCCCGAGCTTGCGCACGGTTTCGTCGACCTGAAGAGCGAGTTCCCTTGTCGGAACGAGGATAAGCGCGCGGCCCGGCTTCTGCACCAGCCGCTGGACGATCGGAATACCGAAAGCGAGGGTCTTGCCCGTTCCGGTCTGGGCGATGCCGAGCACGTCTTTGCCTTCCACGGCGATCGGAATAGCCTTGTGCTGGATCGGAGTCGGAACCGAGAACTTCATGCGGTCGAGCACGTCCAGAATGGCCGGCGCGATGCCGAGACCGTAAAAACCGGCGGGTTTGGTGCTGTCGTTGGCGGTATTGAAAAGATTAAACAATCTTAAACTTGCCTCCTGAAAATCCAGTTGAACGGTTCGGCGGGAAGCTCCCTGGCGATTTCCTGGAAGCGCTCCGCTTTCGCCGCATATTTTTCGGAAAGGCCGCAGACGTAATCTTGCGCCCGCGCCGCCTCTCCCGAAACCTTGCAATGGCCGACTCTCCAAAAATCCACCAGATGAGCGATAATGTCGGCGTAGTCCCTCATGGTGTAAACCTCGAGCCGCTGGGCGACCACGGCAAAATTGGAAAAAACGTCTCCGTCGCCACCGTCGTCCATCCGGCGCGCGGGCATCGCGATCTTGAGCCGCATCATCTCGGCGAATGCCGTCAGCGCCCTGCCGGGCTCGTTTTCGAGCACCTTCGCAAAAATCCGCTTGTACGCTTCCTCGTGCCGGGCCTCGTCGCCCGCGATCGTTGCGCAGATGCGCTCGAGCACCGTCTCGCCGTAGCTTCCGGCGAGTTTTCCCGTATTGGCGTGCGAGATCTTCGTCGCGCGCTCCTGAAACGAAACGTACACGAGCGCCTTATATGGATCTTTGCCGGAACCGGTGTCAAAACCGTTCCGGATCAAATGCTGCGTCGTGATCTCCGTGGAACGCATGTCGACGCGCCCCGAGAGATACAGGTAGCGGTTCAAGAGATCTCCGTGACGGTTTTCCTCGGCGGTCCAGCCGCGCGTCCAAACCGCCCAGGGGTTCTCTGCGGCGCCGGTCGCGTCCTCGAGGCCGTCGGGACGGTTGAGCCACGTTTGGTAGGACGGCAGAGCCTCCTCCGTCACGAGATTCCCGACGAGAACGACCAGCACGCCGTCCGGGAGAGCCTTCGCCCTCTCGCGGAGCGCCCGGACCTCGTCGTGCCAGGAATCGGCCGAGGATACGGGCAAAAAGTCGCTCGGCTGCCACGATTCGGCGACCGGCCGGAGATACTTCAAATTCTCCGTGATAATGGATTCTGCATCCGCGAAAACCATCTGGGACATACTTCTCTTGTCTCTCTTTGGCGCCGACTGCGAGCGGCTATTGGTCACACCGACCAAAACAAGCAGGTTTTTGGAGGGAAACGATCTTGCTCATTGTAACAGCTCCCCCTCCCGAGGCAAAGAAATAAGGAACCGCCCCGGCGGGCACCGGAGCGGTTCGCGATCGGCGGGAAAACAGGCGGAAAGTCTTTAGTTCAAACGGCCCCCGGGAAACACCCCCCTGTTGAGCGGAGCGGCGTCGTCGGTCCCGGAGTAGTCCTGCGACGGCGAAGGGCTGGGAGCCGGCGCGGTCACCGCGTACTCGTCGGGTGCCGCCTGCTTGCGCCGGCGGCGATTTTCGTCGTTGATCTCCTTCAGCTTTTTGCGCTCTTCCTCGAGCTTGATCTGGGAAGCCTTCATCTGTTTGTTGAAGTCCCAGCGGTCCTCGCCTTGGACCATCATGCCGCCGATGAGGTCGGCATGGGCGTCGGGATAAGATGGCTGGTAAGGCGCGATCGCCTCCTTGACCTCCTGGGCCTTGTAGAACTCCTTCTTCTCCCCCAGTTCCATCGGGTGCACGATGTGCGGCGTGATGACGATGAGGAGCTCCACGTCGGTGCGCTGGAAGTCGCGAGCCTGGAACATCAATTTCCCGATTCCAGGGATGTCGCCGAGGAGCGGCACCTTGCGGTTGATCTTGTTGATCTTCTGCGTCATCAGGCCGCCGATAACGAGAGACTGGTTATCCTTGAGCTCGGTGATCGTCTGGCTGTTTCGCTTGAGGATACTGGGCACCGTGAACTGACCGTTCGTCAGAGTGTTCGTGAAGTCGAGTTCGCTGACCTCGGCCATCACTTTCACCCGGATCGTCGAGTCCTCGAGGATCTCGGGTGTGAACTTAAGCTGGGTGCCGAATTCCTTATAGTTAATCTCGATACCGTCGCGCGTGGCGAGCGGGATCGGGAACTCGCCGCCGACGATGAACTTCGCCTCTTCGCCGTCTTTAGCAATGAGGTTCGGACGGGCGATGATTTTGAGCACGTTTTTCTGCTCCAGCCAGTTGAGATAGCTCGTGAGCCGCTGGCTCGAATTGATGTACGACGCGGCGAAGTTACCGAACTGCTGGGCGCCCATCGCGGACGGCAGGCCTTCGAAGAGGACGCCGCTCGGCGCTCCGTAGCTGCTCGTGCCGGCGGCGGAAGTCGCCCCGGTCTGCCCGGTGAGGCTCGAGAACGTCGCGTATTTGGAGAGGCTACCGATTCCCTGGAGGTCGAGTTTGAATTCTTCGCTCGAACGGCGGGTGACCTCGGCGAAGCGGACCTCGAGCAGCACCTGCTGGGGCTCGCGCAGGCGCACGAAACTGACCGAGCCCTTGTCGAAGGCTTTGGCGGCTTCCTGGATCTGTTTCAGGTGGAGGCTTGTTCCCGCGGTGCCGTACACGGCAACCGTGTCGTTGAACGTGGTGATTTGGAGATCCGAACGCGAATCGACCTGGCGAAGGATCGAGCGCAGTTTTTCGACGTCGACCGTCGATTCGAGGCTGTACGTGATCACGTTGCCCTGCTGGTCCCAGACCATGAGGCTCACGACGCCAGTGTCCTTGGCGTTCACGAGGAGCTCGCGTTCGCCAACATTCACGATGTCGCAGATCGCGGGGTTCGAAATCGACGCGCGCGCGATCGGGCGGTCGAAACGGAACACCTGTGAGGTATTCTTCGTGATGACGATGGTCTCGCGTGCGGAGACATCGGCGAGTTCGAGTCGGCGAATCGGAGATTCTTCGGCCCCGACGGAGGAGGCGAGCGTCGCGCAGAGCGCGACCAGGACGACGGTCTTCTTCACGTATAAGAACATTATTCCACCCCTCCGGTGCGACCGTAACCGATCTTACGCTCGCGGTTGGTGCCGCGGATGATCTCGACGAAGCCGAGACTCGCGGCGGTAGCACGCGTGTCGCCCTTGTCCGGGCGTACGACTAGACGGATGCGGCCCTGGCCCATCGCCTTGGATACGGATTCCGAATCCTCCGGGGTCAGCGCGATCGTGATCGCGCGAGCGGAGCCGTCCTCGGCCTTCTTCAGGTTCAGCACTTGGGAGCCGCGGACGATGGTCTGAAGCTCGGTGCGTCCTTCGACGTTCGAGGCCACTCCGAGGACATCCAAGTAGTCGCCGACACCGACCATGTCGGGGACGTTGTCGATGTCGGACGAGGAGAGCGTCATGCCGCGCATTCCCGCGGGAATGGGAAGCGACTCCGGGCGCGAAGCGGCCAGCGCGGCCGCAGCCGGACGGCGCACCTGCGTGCGACGAACGAGCGTTCCCTTCTCGAGTGCCTCGACAGCTTCCTTGCCTGCGACGGCCTGGGGATCGAGGAAATAAAGCGCCGAGTCCGAACCCTTGACCGGATCAGAGAACGCGACGTCCTCATCCTGGATGAGTGCGCCCGCCGAAACCGGCTTCACGACGGTCACGAAGCGGTGGGCGGGCTGGGCAGCGGCGCTCAGATAGTTTCCCGTGAGCAGGAAAGCCACAGCGCCGCTCGTGACGGCGACCAAAAGGATGACGGTGTCTCGTTTCATGAATGTCCCCCGAATTAAAGATACGTAGGCTTAGAGCGGGCGATGCAACTGCTAGTTTGAACGAAGTTTGAAGCGGTGAAAAACGACATTCCGTTTTGTGGTGTTTCTAGGAAGGTCTGTATTCTATCAACTTCCCCCGCTGTTTTCAAGGGAAATATTAGAATTTTCTAATCTTCTTTTAATGCAGCTCTAATTTGCGGAAGATGAATTTTTCGTGGCGCTGGAGGGCCTCAGAGCGCCGACCACGGGGCCAAAGGGCGTCTTGAGGGTGATAAGGACAGGCACGCGGCGCGCGTCCGACGTGAAATGGACCCACGCGCGGCCGCGGCTATAAAGGATGCCCTGTAAACGGGTCTTCGGCTCGACGGCGAGCGTGTCCACCACCTGGCCGCCGCGAAGCTCCTTCGTCTCCTGCCGCATCACGTCGAGCTCGAGGTCATAGGTTTTCTCCTCACTCGAAACGCGTGTCTTGATCTTGTCGCCCGGTTTCGCGGGCTGAAGGCGGAACCAATAGAAGGCGCTGACCAAATCGTGCACCGGCCAGGGAATTTCGACTTCCTTCTTTTCCCCGTTGCGGAACGACTCGTAGAGGCCTTTTTTCGAGACGGGATCGAACGTGATCCGTTCGTCCGCGCGGTAGTTGCGCTCGGAGAGTTTCTTGCGGAACTCGAGGGAATGGAACGTCTCCGCGTCGATGTAACTGTGGATTTCGTCGCGAACGGGGTACATCGTCGAGAGCGCGTCGTTGGTTTGCGCCACGGCGATCACGTGATACGCGCGCCGGCCCGCGACCTCCGTAATTTCACGGACCTCGAGCGAACCGAAGCCGACGTGCAGGCCCATCCAGAAGACGTCGTACACGAGCGACTCCCCTACGAGGTGCGCCGCGGCGGGAGCCGCGATTTCCACCGGCTTGGGAGTTTTCTTGGCCGAGAAGTTCGAGGTTTGCGCAGAGGCCGGCGGAACGAACGAAAGAAAAAGGACGACCGCGAGCGTGCGGACCTTCATCGCGCGGCCTCCCGCTCGAGCGCGGTCACGCGGCCGAGCGCGTCATAGACTTCGTCCACGCCGAGCGTCGAGAGGCACTCGAAACCGATGGGACACCGGTGCGCGAGGCACTCCACACAGCCGACGTCCTTCCGCACCACTTCGTTTCGGTCCCCGAGCGGCGCCCAGCGGCTCGAGGAGAGCCCCGCCCGCACGCGGCCGAAGATCGCGACCGTGGGCGTTCCGACGGCGGCGGCCACGTGAACGGGACCGGAATCGTTCGAAACGAGCGCTTCCGTGCGCCGCAGGAAGGCGGCGAGCTCTTTCAGGTCGAACCGCCCGGTCAAATCCGCGGCGCGAGGGCCGATGGCGGCGGCCAACTCGTGGCCTGAGGCCGCGTCTTCCCGGCCGCCAACAATCGCGACGCGGTACGGCGTTTCGGCGGCGATGCGGCGGCCAAGCTCGGCGAAGCGGTCGAGCGGCCAGCGCTTCGAAGGGCAGCTCGCCCCCGGGTGGAGTGCGACGATCCGCTCGTCGGAATAGATCGCGCCTTCCACTTTACGCCACGCGCGGAGCTCCTCCTCGCGACTTACGGGGATCTCGGGCATTTCGACGGGAACGCCGGGATCGTCCAGGTACGCGCGCGCGACGTCCAGCGTGAGATCGGCTTCATGCCGACTTCCCTCGTGACGACAGTCGGCCACGGCGCGCGTCAGCGCCCACCACGGACCGCTCTTGAAGCCCACGCGGAGGGGCACACCGGCGAAAAACGGCACGAGCATCGAACGGTTCGAGGGGTGAAGGATGAGCGCCGCGTCGAAGCGGCGTTTGCGGATCTCCCGGATCATCCGGAGACTGCCGAGCGCTCCGCAGTGCCTTCCGCCTTTCTCGTACAGATAAGGAATCGTCTCGTCGACGAGCGGATGGCCCTCCACGAGCGCGCGCGTGTACGGGCGCGTCATCATCGCGATCCACGCGTTCGGATGTCGGCGACGAACGGCTTGGACCGCAGGCAAGGAAAGGACGAGGTCGCCGACCCGATCGAGCCGGACGACCAGGATGCGCGGCGTGTGGATGGGCACGGTCCCCGAAAGAAGCGCGGCGGCCCGCCGGTACGCTTCGTCGGGACCGAGTTCGTTCATGCATTCGTGCGAGCCACCCGGACGGCACAGGGGCCGCTCGCACGGAGAGCAGAATATGTCCTTCCGGAGCGAGGCGGTGCGCGTGCCGCGCGGGCCGTATTTGGCCGGGTCCGTGGGGCCGAAAAGCGCGAGGGTCGGCACGCCGAGCGCGTCCGCGACATGAAGCGGCGCGCTGTCGTTCGTGACCACGAGCGCCGCCGAAGAAATCACCTCGCGGAGCACACGCAGATCGGTCGTTCCCGTCAAATCCAGAACCGCCGAATTCATGTGCTGCTTCACGGCCGTCGACGCAGGCGCATCGGAGGCGTCCCCCACCAGCGCGATCCGGCAGCCGTCGACCGCCGCGAGCTTATCGAGAAGGCGCGCGAAATGCGCAGCCGGCCAAATCTTGAGATGACTCTTCGAACCGGCGGCCGCCACGACGAGCGGCCCCGCCGCGTTGGCCTTCAGCATCGCCACTGCGGACGATTCCGAGGAAGGCTCCCAGAAGCGGCCTTTCGGAGGAGGCGCGATACCCGCAAGGGCCGCAAGATGACCCTCTGCCCTGTGCCGGTCGGTCCGCGGCCGGAATACGTAACGATTGCGTGCCCGGGCGCCTCCGAAGAAACCGACGAGTGAGTGGCGAAGATCGATGATCACGTCGTAGCGTTCGCGCCGGACCGCCCCTAAAAGGGAAAGACGCGCGGACAAACCCGAGCCGTACGGAAAGACCCGCCGGATGCGCGCGTCTCCCTCGAACGCGAGCCGGCCCGCGGGCGTCGTGAGCGCGTCGATCGCCACCGACGGAAAAGCTTCCAAAAGCGCCTGAAAGACGGGAAACGTGAGCACAATGTCGCCCAGATTGGAGGGCGTGACAACGAGAGCCTTCTTCACGCTCCTGGGATTCAGGCGCAAAGAGACAGGCTCCTCTCGAGAACTTCTTCCGGAGTCAGAAGCTCCATGCAAGCGCGCCAGTCGCACGCGCGGAAATAACACGGGACCGCGCAGCCGACGTCTTTTCGGAGCGTGAGAATGCGGCCGTCCGAAACCGGGCCGGTGCGCTCGGGGGAAGTCGGCCCGAAGAGAGCCACGATCGGAGTGTCCTGGCTCGCGGCGAGGTGGATCGGCCCCGAATCATTCGACACGAGGAGTCGTGCGCCGCGGAGGAGAAGCGCGAGTTCGTCGAGCGAGGTTTTACCGGAAAGCGAAACGACTTCGGAAGGCGCGAATCCGTCGCGGATCCGGTCGGCGAGCTCCGCCTCTGAGGCGGTGCCGCAAAGAAGCACCTTCCAGGGACGGTTTTGGCGGAAGAGCCGAATCCACCGCGCGAAGTGCTCCGCGGGCCAGCGCTTCAAATCCCAGTTGCCGCCCGCGTGGACAACGACGTACGGCTCATCGCGCCGCATTCCGTGCTGTGCGAAAAGCCGGTCGAGGCTTCCGGAGGCGCTTTCGGCCGGAAAAAACTCGGGCTTGCGGCCGTTGGCCTGGATTCCGGCCCCCTGAACGAGGGAAAGATAAAAGTCGATCCGATGCGTCTCCTCGGGCGGAAGCGGCACGGCCTTCGTCAGAAGCCCGGACCGGCCGGGCACCGCAAAGCCGACTCGTTCCCGGATGCCGGCCCACCGCGCCACGCGCGCCTTCGTCCGCGAACGGTGAAAAAGAAACACCGTGTCGAATTTCCTACGACCGAGAGAACGGGCGAGTCCCAGCGAACGGAAGAAAGACCGTCCGGAGGTGTCGTCGTCCGTGGGAATCACCTCGTCGAGTCGCGGGTTGCCGGCAAGGACAGCCGCGGCGCGCGACGGCACGAGGCACGCCAGATGCGCCTGGGGGTAGCGCTTCCGGATCGCGCGGATCGCGGGTGTCGAGAAAAGGACGTCTCCGACCCAGTTCGCGTTCACGACGAGGATGCGGGAGCGCTCGCTCAAGAAGTCTTGATCCTTTTTTTTCCGATGTGGTAAAGGCCCGTCGTCTTCGCCCAAAAATTAAAGAGACTCCCCTTCGACTCTTTCACCTTGATCCGGTGGAGCGCGTAAGGGTCGCCTTTTCTTCTACCGTGATTGGTGGTTACCGCTCCTTCGTAACCCGCGTTTTCGACCATCACCTTCGAAAGCTCCGTGAAACCGCCGGCCGGATAACTGAAAAGCGTCACGGGATGTTCGAGAAGGGTTTCCAGCACGCGCTTGGATTCGACGATCTCGCCGCGCGCTTCCTCTTCAGTCAGGGACGGCAGGAAAGCGTGCGTCACCGTGTGGCTTCCTATCGTGATACCGGAGGCGTCCATGAGACGGAGATCCTCCGTCGAGAGCCATCCTCCTTTGCCGACGTTTTGGGCGATCATGAAGATCGTCGCTGGAAAATCCATCTTCTTGAGCGTCGGGAAAGCGTTTTCGATGTTGTCCATGGTCCCGTCGTCGAACGTGAGAACGACGCTCTTGAAGGGAAGCCTGCGGCCTTCTTTCGTCGCGCGCACGAGTTCTTCCAGGCGGATGACGCGGTAGCCATGAATCTTGAGGAATTCCATCTGCTTCTCGAATGTTTCCGGACTCACGCAGAGACCTTCCGGCACGCCCGGAGGCGCATGGTCCACGCGGTGGTACATGAGGACGGGTACCTGGTAATTGGCCTGACAGAAAGCGCCCGCCGCGAGGACCGCGGCCAGGGCGAGGAGGACTCTCTTACGGAAGAGTTTCTTAAGGACCCGCAATCACGGGCTCCTCGACGGCGCCCGAACGCCGTTCGCGCACGAACTTGAGGACGGTGTCGAGTACCTCCTGCACCGTGATCTTCTTCATGCAGACGTGCCCCACCGGACAGTCGTTCAGGTAGCAGGGCGCGCACGGAACCTCTTTCCAAAAAACTTCGTGGCGGGACGGCGGCACGAGATGGCGTTTCGGGTCCGTCGGGCCAAAGAGCGCGACGAGCGGGATATCCGCGCTGGCCGCCACGTGCATCGGCGCTGAATCGGAACTGACGAAAGCGTGGCAGCGCTTGACGAGCGCCACGAGTTCGCTGATCGACGTCCGTCCTACCGCGTTGATCGGCTTGTTGCGCGTCCTCGAGAGCAGATCCTCGGCGATCGGCGCGTCGTCGGCGGAACCCGTGAGCACCACGCGGATGTTGCGCTTGGCGAGCTCGTCGCAGAGTTTCGCAAAATTTTCGACCGGCCACTGCTTCGTGGGCCAGCGCAGAGACGAGCCTGGATTGACCCCCACGAGCACTTGGCTTGAGGAAACCCACTGAGAGTCGAGAAACCTGCCTACGGAACGCTCGTCTTCCGGGGACGCCCAGAGCTCGAGCCGTTTATCGATCGCCTCGACGTCGACAAGCTTGAGCACGCGGAACTGGTGCTCGAGCGGCGGGAGCGCGGTTTTCGAGTCGGCCACCGCGCGGTTCAGCAGGAACGACCACTTGCCGTTTCCGTGCCCCGCGCGCACGCGGGCGCCGGAAAGATACGCGAGCCAGTGGCTTTTGCGGTTGTTTTGGAGATCGACCGTCATGTCGAAGTCTTCTCTCGAAAGTGCTCGTCCGGTACGGAGGATCGATGTCAGCTTCCGGCGCCCCGCAGGTTCGTCGTAGGTGATCACGTCGTCGACGTAGGGGCAGTTACGGAGGATCTTGCGCGACTTGCGGCCGACGAGCACGGAGAGCTTCGCCTTCGGGTACCGAACTTTTAGCGCGCGCAAAGACGGCACCGAAAGGATCACGTCCCCGACCGCGCTCATCTTGATGACGAGGATCTTCCGGATTTCGGCGGCTTCCTTGTAAACTTCGAGCGTGCTCTCGAACATGCGTTCGAGATTGAATTCGCGTTCGATCTTCGTCCGGAAATGCTTCGCGAGGCCCGCGGCGTACGCGGGCTCCTTGATGAGACGCAGCACCGCCTCGGCTAGAAGCCTCGGATCGTCCGGGGGCACGAGAAGGCCGTCTTTGCCGTCCTCGACGACGTCCATGAGCCCGCCAATCTTCGTCGCGACAACGGGCACGCCGCAAGCGCCGGCCTCGATCGCGACGCGTCCGAACGCCTCCTCGCCCACCGACGGCACGGCGAGAACCGTCATGTCGGTCAAGAGCCTCGGGATGTCGTAGCGCGTGCCGAGAAACTCCACCTGCTTGGAAATGCCCAGGTGACGCGCGAGCGCGAGGAGCTCTTCTTTGTACTGAGGCTTCGGCGCATCACCGATGATCCGGATCTTCATCTCTGGGAAAACGCGGGCGACGCGCGCCATCGCCTTCAGGAAAAGCGGGTGTCCCTTGATCGGCGTGAGACGCCCGATCATGCCCACGACGATCTCGGGCCGCGGCATCTCGGGACGATTCCACCGGAACTCTTCCAGGTTCACGCCCCGGGGGATGAGGCGCATCTTCGACTGCGCTACGCCGAAGTCGTCGCGCATGCGACGGCCAATGACGCGGCTGGCCACGATGACGATCTTCCCCCAGCCCATCATTCGGGACAGGAAGTGCTTGCTGTAGAAGCCGTGGCAGGTCGTGACAAACGGAACCTGGGTGCGGCGCGAAACGAAAAACGCGACGACGGCCGGGACGCGGCTGCGCGCGTGGATCATGTCGATCTTTTCGAGTTGGACGATCCGGGAGAGCGTGCGCACCGAACGGATCACCGAAAGAGGCGACTTCTTGTGGACCGGCAACGCGTAGTGCGTGACGCCGGCCGCCGTGAGCTCGGCCACGAGAGGACCGCCGGCCGAAACCACCACCGCTTTATGCCCGTGGCGGTGCAGGTATTTGGCGAGATCGATCGTACCGCGTTCGACGCCGCCGGATTTAAGCTCAGGCAACACCTGAAGGACGTTCATCAGAGGACCTTCCGGGCGGCCTGGCGAAGCACGTCGGCATCTTTCGGCGCCTCCGGACCGGCCGTTCCCGAGAGCGCGGTCCGGAGCGCTTCACCCAAACCGGAGGGCTCGGCGGTCACGATGCGGCGCTCGGCGCGGAGGCGCTCGAGGAAAGCGCGGTATTTCGGTTTCAGATTCGGCGATTCGGCGGGCGTGAAGACGACGACGCGTTTACCCGAAAGAACCGCTTCGGAGACCATCGACATCGACTCGCCCGAGACGGCGACGACGTCCGAAGCTCCGAGGATGGAGCCGACGGCGTCCGGGGGGTTGGATTCGCGTGCGATGACGAGGTACGGGCAGCGGCGCTTGTCCCCCAGCGCCCGCTTCATCGCATCCCCCGCCCAAGCGGGCGTGCGGCGAGAGGACGTCGCGAGAACCAGCGCGCCGTGCGCTTCGCTGAAGCGTACGAGGGAGTCGAGGGCACTTCCGAAAAGATCCTCCCGAAAACGCACGCGCTCGGTGTCACCGCCGACGAGGAAACCCACGCGCGGACTGCCGTTCAGCGCAAGGCGCTCGGAGAGCTTCTCTCCTTGCGCTGCGAGCGCCGCGCGGTCGAGCCGCGAAGGTGCGCACTCGGTGACGAACACGTTTTCCGCGGCGCGCGGACGGTCGTGCCGGGGTACGACGACCGCGTCGAAACGCGAGAGCCCGAACGGAGGCCGCATCGCGACGACGGAGCGCGCCTCGTTGAGCGCGGCCGCGAAAAGATTCGGCGCCGCCGTCGAGGAACCGGCAGAGACCGTGACGTCCGCGTAGAACGAGTCTATTTCGGAGAACGTCTCTGGCGCGAGCGCCGCGCGCGTGAGCGCCTCGAAGAACGGGGGGCGGCCGCCGAACGCGGCGGCGGCGAACGAAAGAAGCCGGCGGCGGGCCTCCGAGCGGTAACGGACCTCGACGGTCTTCGTCGAGAACGTCTCCGGCGCGAAGCCGCGCGAGGCGTGCTCCGCGCGAAGCGCGTCGACGATCGCCAGGGACTGATTCAGATGGCCGGCGCGGCCGTCCGAGAGGACGAGCACCCGCCTGTCCGGAGAGGACTTCCAGCGGCGGTGCGCCCAAAGCCACTGCTCGGGGGATTTTCTGATCTTCGTTTCGAGAACGTCCGCGAAACGCTGGAGCACGAAATGCTCAGCCTCTTCGGGCGACGAGGACGGATCGGGCTCGGGAAGCGCGGGCTCCACCTCGATGCGGTGCCGGCGCGAGAGGTTCTCGCGGAAGATGAATACAGGATGGATCGGAGCGCCCGTACGTAACGAGAAAGCGGCCGCGCCGGGAGGGGTGGACGAGAGCCGGCCGAAGAACCGGACGAAAGTGCCCCGCTTTCCTCCGTCCTGGTCGGCGACGATACCGACGATCTTCCCCGCGCGCAGCGCGCGGAGAATTTCCCGGATGGGCATGCCTTTCCGGATGACCTGCGCGCCCTTGGACGTGCGAAGCTCGTTCAGATACGCGTCCGAGCGCGGATGCTTCTGCAGACGCACGAGGGCGACCGTGGGATAGCCCTTCAGATTTCCAGCGACGTTCTGAAATTCCCAGTTGCCGAAGTGCCCGGTGATGAAAATCATCCCCCGCCCGGATTCGAGGGACGGCTTCAGGCGCTCGTCCCCTTCGAACGTGAAATGACGGTCGACGTATTTCCGGTCCGTCTCCGGGAAGCGGAGGATTTCGACGAGGGACATCATGAGATTCTCGGCGGAACGGCGCGCGATGCGGCGCAGCTCGCGCGAAGACTTCTCGCCCGCGAAAGCCGCGCGCAGGTTCCGGTAGGCGACCTTACGGCGCTTCGTCAGGCGATGCACGGCCGCACCCGCGAGTCTCGCCAAAAAAAGCGAAACCCCGAGCGGCAGAACCAGGCACAAGGCCCGGATCGCGCGGACGGCGTTAAGGATTAATGCATCGCTTAAGGAGCGATTCCTCATCGTTCACCACGAATTCGATTTCAAGCGTTAGGAACGGATAGGCCGCGAGCTCCGGCATCGTCTTGAGATGCGGTTCGAGCCTGGGATAATCCTTCTCGGTGGTCACGACTTCGCGGACGCCCAGCTCGCGGCATTCGGCCACGAACTGGATCAGCTCCTCGCGCGTGAAGGCGTGATGGTCGTCGAAGCGGGCCGCGAGCACGATCTCGCCCCCGAGATTCTCGACCGTCTTCTCGAACGAGAACGGGTCGCCGATCGCCGAGATCGCCGCGACGCGCTTACCGCGGATCTCCTGGAGGCCCACCTGCCGGCGGCGCGCCGGGTCCGTGAAGCGAACGGGCTTATGCACCCCTTCGAGGATCAGCGCGTCCGGCTTGACCGCGAGGAGCTTCTGCCGGATCGCGGCGACGTTCTTCGAACCCAAATCACTCTTTGAGATCATAAAAAGGTGCGCGCGCTTGAGATGGGCCAGCGGCTCCCTCAAAGTTCCCGCCGGAATCAGTCCCCCTGGACCGAATGGCTCGACGGCGTTCAGGTTCACGATGTCGAGGTCCCGGTGCAGACGGATATGCTGGAAACCGTCGTCGAGCACGAGGTATTCGGCGCCGTGCTTCGAGATCGCCTCCTCGGCGGACTTCACTCGGTCCCGGCCCACGACGACGGGCACGTCCGGAAGCGCACGGCGAAGTTCCTCCACCTCGTCCATCCCATAGCCGCGCGTGAGCACGGCCACTTTCTTTCCGTAATATCCGAGCTCGCGGGCGATCTTGATCACCAGTGGCGTCTTACCCGTGCCGCCCCAGGTGATGTTGCCCACGCTGATGACTTTCGCGTTCACCTTCCGGATGCGGAAGGGCAGCGCCCAATAACTCGCCTGGCAGACGGCGAGTCCCGCTCCGTACAGCAAAGCCCCCCAAGCAACGACCATTTTTTTCACAGAATTCCTCCGTTTTCGCGGCCGTCATGACGGCCGCCCAAGAATGCGTCGATGTTGCGTTCGGCGGCTCCCTGGTGCTTTTCCACCAGCGTCCGCGCGGCCTTGCCGAGCGCCGCGCGCTCCTCGGGCCGTGCGACGAGCCTTGAAACCGCCTCGGTGAGCGCCCCGGCGTCCGGCACGCGGATCGCCGCGCGCTCAGCCAAAAACGCTTCCGTCATTTCCTTGAAATTCTGCGTATGCGGCCCGAACAGGATCGGCTTCTCGTGGAAAGCCGGTTCCACGAGGTTGTGCCCGCCCGTCGGGACGAGACTTCCTCCCACGAACACCGCGTCGGCTTCCGCGTACAACGACGCGAGAACGCCCATGCGGTCCAAAATGCAGATCGTCCCCGCTCCCCTCGAAGCCTCGCCTAAAAGAAGCGACGAAGCGCGCTCGAGCCGCGTTCCAACCCTCGCCGCCGCCGCTTCGATGGACGGCAGGCGCTCCGGATGCCGCGGGGCCACCACCATGCGGAAACCCGCGTACCTGGCCCGGAGAGCCTCGTGCGCACCAAAGAGCGCTTCCTCTTCGCCTTCGTGCGTGCTTCCGGCGACGAACAAAAACTCCCCGGGGCGTTTCAGTTTCCGGCCGAGTTCCGCGGCCTCCGTCTTTCCGGAGGCGGTCGGGCGCCAGTCGAACTTCACGTTTCCCGTCACGCGGACGCGGGCGGCCGGAACGCCGAGCTCGACGAATCTCGAGCGCATCGTCGCGTCCTGCGCCCCTACCCCGGCGATCGCGCCGAAGACGGGAGCCAGGAGCCGCCGGGCGGCCCTGTATTTCGGAAACGCCCGGTCCGAAATGCGTCCGTTCATCACGACTGTCGGCACGCCGCGTTTCCTAAGCCCTAGGATCATATTGGGCCAAATTTCCGTTTCGAGCAAGATGAGTGCGCGCGGGTTCACCGAGGCCGCGAATCGGTCCACGGCGCGGCTCCAGTCGAACGGCGCGTACACGAGCGCGTCTTCCTCGGCTTTCATGCGGGCGCAGACCTCGCGGCCCGCGGGCGTCGAGCACGTATGGATCACCCGCCGCGTCCCCGTGTGGTCCTTGATCGCGGGCGCCAGACGCACCGCAAGCGACGTCTCGCCGACCGAAACCGCGTGCAGCCAGTACGGCCGCTCCCCCGCCAGCGATTCAAGCACCGGTGCCGGCACACGTCCCAGGCGCTCCCCGAAGCCGCTCTTGTGCTTGCCCTTCGCCACGAATCCCGGTAGAGCCAGCGCCGCGTACGCGAAAAATGCCGCGTCGTAAAAAAAACTCATGCGCGCGGATGCGCTTTCTCGTACGCCTCGCGCATCCTTTGCGTCGACACGTGCGTGTATATCTGCGTGGTCGAAAGGTTCTCGTGCCCTAAAAGCTCCTGGACCGACCGCAGGTCCGCCCCGCGGTCCAAAAGATGCGTCGCGAACGAATGCCGGAGCGAATGCGGCGAAATTCCTTCCCGCTTGCAAGTGCGCTCGATATATTTCTCCAAAACCCGCCGCACGCTGCGGTCGGTGAGCCGCGAGCCGCTCTCGTTGGGCGAGTGATTCAGAAAAAGAGCCCGGCGCCCTTTCCCGCTCTCCTCGCCGCGCAGCTCGAGATACTTTCGGATCGACCGAAGCGCCTTGTCCCCAATGGGACAGAGCCGCTCCTTGCCGCCTTTTCCCATCACGCGGCACGAGCCGCCGATGAAATCCACGCGCTCCATGTCGAGCGCCACGAGTTCCGAGACGCGCATTCCGGTCGAATAGAGCGTCTCCAGGATCGCGCGGTCCCGGCGGCCCGGAAGGTCGTCGTCGGGCGACTCGATGAGCCGCGTCATTTCGTTCTCGTCGAGCACGACGGGAAGCTTCTTGTCCGCCTTCGGGTTCCGCAGGCCCGCCATCGGGCTCTTCTTCACGTACCCTTCGCGCACGAGGAACCGGAAGAACGTGCGCATCGTCGCCTCGCGTCGCGCGACCGTGCGCTTGGCCAAGCCCGTCTCGTACAGATGCGCGAGGTACCGCCGGAGTCCGTCCCGGTCGAGCTCCTCGATCGGCCTTCCCGAAGCGAACGAAAAAAACTCCGTCAAATCGTGCGAATACGCCGTGAGCGTGTGTTTCGAATAGTTCTTCTCGACGGTCAGGTATTTCAGAAACTTGTCGAGATAACTCTCCACTTACGCTTCGTCTTCGGGCTGCGCGCTCCCGGCGGACGCCGCCGAGTCCTCGCCGGTGGATCCGTCGGCCGGGGCGGAGGCGCTTCCCCCCGCGCCCGGAAGCTTGTTCGCGATGTAGCGGCAATCCGGATACGCGGTGCAGCCGTAGAACGAACGTCCGCGGCCCGATTTGGCGCGCCGCTGGACGAGTTTCCCTTTGCCGCACTGGGGGCATCCGACCGAAGTCGAGATCGACTTCGCATTTTTGCAATCCGGCCACCCCGAGCAGCTCATGAAACGGCCGCGGCGGCCCCACTTGATGACCATGGGTTTCTGGCACTTCTCGCAGATCTCGTCAGTCGGCTCCGCCGCGCGCTTGACGGTCGTCATCTCGCTCTTGGCGAGCTCCATCTGCCCGCTGAATTTCGCGTAGAAATCGCCGACCACCGCGACCCACTCGGCGGTGCCCTCTTCGATCCGGTCGAGCTGCTCTTCGAGGTTCGCGGTGAATTCGAAATCGAGCACCTTTTCGAAATATTTAAGGAGCAGGTCGATCACGAGCATGCCAAGCTCGGTCGGCACGAGGCTCCCGCCCTCGCGGCGGATGTAGTCGCGTCCGGTCAACGTGAAGATGATCGGCGCGTACGTCGACGGACGACCGATACCGCGCTCTTCGAGCGCTTTGACGAGCGACGCGTCCGTGTACCGAGCGGGCGGCTTCGTGAAATGCTGATGCTCGTCGATCTTAACGAGATCGAGCGCCTCGTTCGCCGCGAGGACGGGTAGCGGGTTATCCTGCTCCTCGTCGCGGCCGTGCACGGTGAGCCAGCCGAGAAACTCAACGCGGCTTCCAGTCGCGCGGAAAAGAAGTTCGCCCGCGGTGATGTCCGCCGTCTCGTGGGCGATGACCGCGGGCGTCATCTGGCTCGAGAGCGCCTGCTCCCAGATGAGCGAGTAAAGTTTGAACTGGTCGGGTGTGAGGTAAGGCTCGATCTGGCTCGGGCGGCGGTCCACCGACGTCGGACGGATGGCCTCGTGGGCCTCTTGCGCCTGCTTTTTCGCCTTGTAGACGTTCGGCGTCGGCGGGAGGTAGTCTTTGCCGTAGTCCCGCGCGATCGCGTCGCGGATTTCCTTCACCGCTCCGTCGGAGATGCGCACGGAGTCGGTGCGCATGTAGGTGATGAGACCTAGGCTCCCCTCGTTACCGAGCTCCACGCCTTCGTAAAGCGTCTGCGCGACCCGCATGGTCTTCGACGCCGGAAAACGCAACTGATTATACGCGGCCTGTTGCAACTTGGACGTCGTGAAGGGCGCCGAGGGATTTCGTTTCTTCGACTGCCGCTTCACGTCCTTCACGACGAAAGGCTCGTTCTTCGATCGCGCGAGCGCGTCGGCGGCCTTCGTGCCGTTCGTGAGCTCGGCTTTCTCGTTTCCGATTTTTTCGAGCTTGGCGACGAACGTCGGGCCGCCGGTTCCCTTCTTTTTGAGTTCGGCCTCGACCGTCCAGTATTCCTCGGGCTTGAACGCGCGTATCTCGCGCTCGCGGTCCACGATCATACGGAGCGCGACGGTCTGGACACGGCCTGCCGAGAGACCGCGGCCGACCTTCTGCCAAAGAAGCGGGCTCAAATTATAGCCGACGAGACGATCGAGAACGCGGCGCGCCTGCTGGGCATCGACGAGCTTGCGGTTGATCTGGCCGGGCTTTTTGAACGCTTCTAAGACGGCTTCCTTCGTGATTTCGTTGAAGACGACCCGTGAACACTCCTTGCCCGCGCCGAGTTCGTTTTGAAGGTGCCAGCTGATCGCCTCGCCTTCCCGGTCCGGATCGCAGGCGAGGTAAATACGGGATTTATCTTTGGCCTTCTTTTTGAGCTCCGAAAGCGTCTTCTTGCGGTCCTTGACGACGATGTAATGGGGCTTGAAATCGTTGTCCACGTCGATGCCCATCTTCGATTTAGGGAGGTCGATCACGTGGCCCATCGAGGCGGCGACTTCGAAGTCTTTCCCGAGATACTTGTTGATCGTCTTGCACTTGGCAGGCGATTCCACGATGACGAGCGCCTTGCCGTTTCCGGCGGCCGGGGAAGCACTTTTCCGCTTCTTGGCGGGTTTAGCGGGTTCCTTGGCCGGCTCTTCGGCGCCGCCGCCAACGAACTGGACGATTTCGATCTCGTCGCCGTCCTTCAAGGAAGTCTCGTCGAGCCGCTCCTTGGGCACGATGTCGAGATTGAGTTCGACGACCACGCGTTCGCGCTGGACCTCGAGTTTCGCCAGAAGCTCGGAAAGGGTCAGCGGGCCATCAAAGGTGCGCATCTCGCCGTTCAGTTTAAGCGTCACGCGACCCTCCCCGTACGCACGAAGCGCTTGCCCGGAAGCTGACGCACTCGGCCCGCGATCTCGAGCTTCACGAGAGCGGCGGCCGCTTTGCCGTGCGGGAGCCCGCTTTTTTCGAGCAGGTCGTCCATCTGGACCTCCTCGGCGCCGAGGATCGAAAAAAGCGTTCCTTCGTCGCCCGGGGGCGGCGCGAAGGCGCGCGTCTCAAGCGGCTTGAGTCCGAAATCGGCGAGGATCTGCGCCGGCGAGACGAGCGGGCGCGCGCCCTGGAGGATGAGGCGGTTCGTTCCCTCGGAGAGCGGAGAATCGATATTGCCCGGGACCGCATAGACGTCGCGGCCCTGTTCGAGCGCGAGATCGGCCGTGATCAGCGTCCCGCTCTTCTGGCCCGCTTCCACCACGACCGTCACTCGGGAGAGGCCGGCGACGATACGGTTACGCACCGGAAAAAATTCGGGACGCGCGAGGGTGTCGAGCGGATATTCCGAAACGACCGCGCCCGCTTCGGCGATGCGTTCGAAGAGCGCCCGGTTGGACGCGGGGTACGGTTTTCCGAGGCCGCTTCCAAGCACCGCGACGGTGAAACCGCCGGTTTCAAGGGCCGCCTCGTGCGCCTCGGCGTCGATTCCAAGAGCCATGCCGCTCACCACCGTGACCCCGCCGAACGCGAGCGCTTCGGCGACCGCGCGCGCGGTGCGCCGGCCGTACGCCGACGGACGGCGGGCGCCGACCACGGCCGCCGTCGGGGCGTCCGTAAACGGAAAACGTCCTTTCACGTAAAGGACGGCAGGCGGATCGTAAATGCTCTTGAGAAGCTCCGGATAATCGGGGTCGTGCAGGCCCAGGACGCGCACGCCCGCGCGCTCGCATGCCTCGAGCTCCTTCTTTGCGCGCTCGAGCGGCAAGCCCTTCGCGGACCGCTCGACGACCTTCGAGAAGGGCGCGAGGACCTTGAGGGCCGCCGGTTCCGCACACGCGACCGCCTCGATGCCGCCGAGGGCGTCGCAAAGTTTGCGGAACGTACGGCCGCCCATGCCGGGCACGAGCGACCAAGCGACGAGGCGTTGGGTGAGCGCTTCTTTGGTCATAACTTGTCCTTCAAGGTTTCCAGGATCATCCGCGCGACTTGCGGCGCCGTGCGCCCGTCGGTCGCGAATTGGTAGTCAGCCTTGTCGTAAAACGGTTTCCGGATTTCCATGAGCTTGCGGATCTCCGCATACACGTCGCCCACTTTAAGGAGCGGTCGGTTACGCGAATCTTTCACGCGGCGATACACGGTCTCGGGCACCGCCGTCAGAGCGACCACGAGGCCGCCGCCCTTCAGTGCCGCCATGTTTTCCGGGTCCACCACAGCGCCGCCGCCCGTCGTAATCACCTGAGAGCGTCCGCGCGAGGCCTCGAGGATCACTTCCTTCTCAATCGCACGAAAGCGGGCCTCGCCGTCGGTCTCGAAGATCTCGGGGATGGACCGGCCGTCCTTCTCCTCGATCCGCTGGTCGACGTCCACGAGCGTGCGGCCGGTCTTCCGCGCGAGGATTCGCCCCACGCTCGACTTGCCGGTCCCCATGAACCCCACGAGCGCGAGATTCGCCTCGTTCACTAAAACTCCGAAACCTGCTTCCGGTACGAGTCGTAATTGCGGCGCGTCTCGCCGAGCGAGTCACCGCCGAACTTTTCGAGAAAGGCGTTGGCCAGCTCGAACGCGACCATCGCCTCGCCCACGACGCCGCACGCGGGAACTGCGGTTACGTCCGAGCGTTCGATCGTCGCCGCGTCCTCGGCCTTCGACTCGATATTCACGGACTTGAGCGGATTCATGAGCGTCGCATACGGCTTGGTCGCGGCGCGAAGAACGATGTCCTCCCCGTTCGTGACGCCACCCTCGAAACCACCCGCCTTGTTCGACTTCCGGTAGAAGCCGCGCTTCTTGTCGTGGAAGATCTCGTCGTGCACGTCCTTGCCGAGCCGGCGCGAAACCTCGAAGCCGATACCGATCTCGACGCCCTTCACGGCCTGAATCGACATCACTGCCGCGCAGAGCTTCGCGGTAAGGCGGCGGTCGTAATGAACGAAGCTGCCGAGGCCGACCGGCACGCCGGTCGCCACGACCTCGAAGATGCCGCCGATCGTGTCCTTCGAAAGCTTCGCCTCGTCGACGCGCACGATCATGCGCTTCTCGGCCTCCTTGTCCGCACAGCGAAGCGGAGAGCCCTCGGCACGTTTTCTGATCTCGTCGAACGAAAGGCCGTCCACCTTCGCTTCGACGCCGCCGATGGAAACGACGTGGCTCGTGACGCCTATCCCGAATTCCTTGAGGAACGCTTTGCAAACGCCCCCGACCGCCACGCGTGCGGTCGTTTCGCGCGCGGAAGCGCGCTCGAGGATGTCGCGGACGTCCGTGCGGCCGTATTTGATGACTCCCACGAGATCAGCGTGGCCCGGGCGGGGTTTTTTCACGACGGGCAGTTCGTTGATCTTGAAATCTCGGTTCGGCATCATGAGCGCGATCGGTCCGCCGATCGTAATCTCGGAACGTATCCCGGAAAGGATGTCGACTTTGTCCTTTTCAATCGTCATGCGCCCGCCGCGGCCGTAGCCTTCCTGCCGGCGCGCGAGCTCGACGTCCACGTCTTCGGCGCGGACGCGCAGGCCCGCCACCATCCCCTCGAGAATGGCCACGAGACACTTGCCGTGCGATTCACCGCTAGTCAGAAATCGGAGCATCGATCCTTACCCCCTCAAAGACTGGAAATACCACTGCATGAACGCGCGTCCCCAAAAAATATAGCTCACGGCCGCCGCGCCGAGGTACGGCCCGTAAGGGATGGTTTCCGCTCCGTGACGGAACCGCATCCATAATCCCACGACGGACCCCAAAAGCGACGACACGAAAATCGTCCAGAGCACCGCCGGCCAACCTAAAAACGCACCGATCATCGCAAGGAGCTTCACGTCTCCGCCGCCCATCGCTTCTTTCTTGAATATCCACTCGGCGATCGTCCCCGTCACGTACAGGAGCCCGCCGCCCGCGAGAAGTCCCACCAGGGACTGGACGAACCCGCCGAGGGCGCTTTCCTGGCCCTGGATCGCCGGCACGAGCGCCGAGGCGCCGAGGCCGATCAGCATGCCCGGGAGCGTGATCACGTCCGGTATGATGCGGTGGCGGAAATCGATCCCGGCCTGAACGAGGATCGCGAGCGTGAATAAAAGATAGACCGCGCCTTCCGGCGTCGGGCCGAACTTCGTCCAAAAGAGGACGAACGTCGCGGCCGTCAGAAGCTCGACCGCGGGGTACTGCGGCGAGATCGCAGCCTTGCAGCGGCGGCACTTGCCCGAAAGAAGAAGCCAGCTCACGACGGGCACGTTGTCGTACCACGCGATCGGAGCGGCGCACGCACGGCAATGCGAGCCCGGGAACGCGATGGACTTCCCTTCGGGCACGCGCCAGATGCAGACGTTGAGGAAGCTCCCCACCATCGCGCCCACCGTGAAAACCGCCGCGAGTTCTAGGAGCCCCATGCGCGAAGCTCCTCGAGCATCGTCTCACGGACGCCGTCCTTCACGCCCGTCCAAAGCTCGAACGCGGCCGCGGCCTGCGCGGCAAGCATGCCGAGGCCATTCGCGGCCTTCAGGCCCCGCTTCTTCGCCTCGCGCAAGAGCGGCGTCTCCGCTGGATTATAGATGAGGTCGAACACTGACGTCGCCGGCGTGAGCAGGTTCGCGTCGAACGACGGCTCGTCGGTTTCCCGGAGCCCGAGAGAGGTCGCGTTCACGATCAAATGCGGTTTCTCGGCCGCGGCGGCGAGCGGCGTGTACGGCGAATCGAATTCCGTTTCGGGAAAGAAACCGGCCGCGTAATCCATGAGCCCTTCCCCGCGTTCGCGCGTGCGGTTCAAGATGAGGACCCGCGCGGCTCCGGCGCTGGCGACCGCGAAGGCGACGGCGCGCGCGGCTCCACCGGCCCCGAGCACGAGAACAGTCTTGCCCGACGGATGAAAACCCAGCTCTTCGGCCGCCGCGGTCAGGAACCCGCGGACGTCCGTATTGTGGCCGTAAAGGATGCCGTCCCGGTTCACGACCGTGTTGATCGCCCCGATCGCGCGATCGAGATCCTCCGGGATCTCGTCCACGAGGCTTTCAGCCTCCTCTTTGAACGGGATCGTCACGTTCACCCCGCGGAGGCCTAGCGCCCGGATCGCCTCGAAGGCTAGCGGAAGCGTCCCCTCTTCCACCTGGAAAGCCATGTAGGATGCGTTCAGGCCTGTTTTGCGAAACGCCGCGTTGTGGATGAGGGGCGACAACGAATGACGCACGGGATTCCCCAGCACGCCGTAGAGCTGCGTGGAAGCGTCCGGCCGGTTCGCGTTGCCTTCCGATCGATCCATTCTGGTTTCCTCTATATACAGGGGCGTGGCGCAAAAAAAATCGGCCCCAGGCCCAATGAGGCGTACGGGAACGGCCTCTTTCGAGTCCGTTCCCGTCGCCGGAATGACGCTTTCGCGGTCGCCGTTAGACGACGTACTTCGCTTTCAAGCCGCCAGGTCGGTAGGACAGGCGGTTCATCGCGTCCAAGTACGCACGCACGCTCGCTTCGATGACGTCGGTGCTAAGACCGAGACCCGTCACGGTCTTGTCGGCCTCGCCCACCTTCACCGTCACTTCGCCCTGCGCGTCCTTGCCGACCGTAACCGAACGGATCTGATAGTCGAGAAGCTTCGTCTTTCGCTTGATCAACTTATCGATCGTCTTATACGCCGCGTCGACCGGGCCGCTTCCGCTGCCGACGGCCGAAACAACCTTTCCCTTTACCCGGATTTTCACCGTGACCTTCGGCGCTTTGCCGGTCTGGGACGCCACGGCGAGCGAGACCAAGTCGTAGGTCTTCGGAACCGAGAAAGACTCGGTCTCGACGAGCGCGGTGAGATCGTCGTCAAAAACTTCTTTTTTCTTGTCCGCGAGTTTCTTGAAGTCGACGAACACGCGCTCGAGCTCTTTGGCGTCGAGAGCGTAGCCGAGCTTCTGCAAGCGGTTCTCGAGCGCGTGCCGGCCGGAGTGTTTGCCGAGCACGAGCTGCGTCTCGCCGAAACCGATGTCCTCAGGCTTCATGATCTCGTACGTCGCGCGGAGCTTGAGGAGTCCGTCCTGATGGATGCCGGACTCGTGGGTGAAGGCGTTTCGGCCCACGACCGCCTTGTTCGGCTGAACCGGGATGCCGGTCAGCGTGCTGACAAGGCGGCTCGCTTTGCAGATCTGGTCGCGGCGCACGTTCGTGTAAAGTCCCCCGAACGCGTCTTTGCGCGTGTCGAGCGCCATCACGATCTCTTCCATAGCCGCGTTCCCCGCCCGCTCGCCGATGCCGTTGACTGTGCACTCCACCTGGCGCGCGCCGAACTTGATCGCCGCGAGCGAATTGGCGACGGCAAGCCCCAGATCGTTGTGGCAGTGAACGGACACGATCGCGCGGTCGATGTTGGGCACGTTGTCGAAGATGCCCTTGATCAGGCTCCCATATTCGAACGGCGTCGCATATCCCACGGTGTCGGGAATGTTGAGCACCGTCGCACCCGCGTCGATCACGGCCTCGAGCACCTCGTAGAGGAAATCAGGCTCCGTACGCGAGGCGTCTTCGGGAGAGAACTCGACCTCCCCGATGCGCTCCCGGGCGTAACGGATCGAATCGACCGCGATGCGGACGATTTCTTCCTTCGCCTTGTTCAGTTTGTATTTGCGGTGGATCTCGGACGTCGCGAGGAAAATGTGGAGGCGGGAGCGCTCGGCGGGCTTGAGCGCTTCGAGCGCGACATCGATGTCCTTCTGGACCGCGCGCGCGAGAGCGCAGATGATCGGGCCCCGGACTTCGGAGGCGATCTTCTTCACCGCCGCCGCGTCGCCGGGCGAGGTGATCGGGAAACCTGCTTCGATCACGTCCACGCGGAGGTCCGCCAACTGACGGGCCACCTCCAACTTCGACGTTTCGTCGAGGCTCGCGCCCGGCGATTGCTCGCCGTCGCGCAGGGTCGTGTCGAAGATATGAATGCGGTTCTTGTCTTCCATTTCTCCCTTTCCGGCGGTCGCCCTTTTAGGCGATCCACCGGTCAGGCGGGCGCTTTAGGCTACAGCCATTTCATCATGCCGCGCAATTTGCCACCGACCACCTCGATCGAGTGCTTGTCGTGCGCATGACGAAGTTTTTCGAAATTCTTCTTCCCGTTCTTGTAATCCGCTAGGAATTCCTTGGCGAACTTGCCCTTCTGGATTTCCTTTAGGATTTTCTCCATTTCTTTCTTCGTCCGCTTATTGACGATGCGCGGGCCGCGGGTCAGGTCGCCGTACTCGGCGGTGTCGGACACGCGCTTGCGCATGCCCTGGATGCCCGTCGCGTAAATGAGGTCCGTGATGAGCTTAAGTTCGTGTAGGCACTCGAAGTACGCAATTTCCGGCTGATAACCCGCCTTGATGAGCGTCTCGTAGCCCGCGAGGACTAGGGCCGCCGTTCCGCCGCATAGGACGGACTGCTCGCCGAACAAATCCGTTTCCGTTTCTTCCTTGAAGGTGGTTTCCAGAACGCCGGCGCGGGTGGCGCCTAGCGCTTTGGCGTAGGACAGAGCGATTCGCTTGGCATCGCCCGACCCGTTCTGGTGCACGGCGATCAGCGCGGGCACGCCCTTGCCCTCTTCATAGAGGCGGCGAACCAGGCTGCCGGGACCCTTGGGCGCGATCATGAAAACGTCGACAAACTTCGGAGCCACGATCTGCTTGAAGTGGATGTTGAAACCATGCGAGAACGCGAGGGCTTTGCCCTTCGTCATGTACGGCGCGACCGAGGTCTTGTAGATATCGGCCTGGAGCGGATCCTGCGCGAGGATGATGATGACGTCCGAACGGCGCGCGCACTCGGCCGCGTCCACCGGGTTGAAGCCGTCTTTCTTGGCCTGCTCGTAATTCGGGCCGCCGGGACGCTGGGAGACGATCACGTTGACGCCGCTGTCGCGGAGGTTCAGCGCCTGTCCACGGCCCTGGATTCCGTAGCCGATGACGCCGACGGTGCGCTTCTTGATGAAATTGAGGTCCGCATCCTTGTCGTAATAGATCTTAGCAGCCATTTCGTCTCCTCGTTAATCCTTGGGCGCCTTCGTCGAGAGCGCCACCGCCCCCGTCTGCGCGATCTCGTCGATGCCGAGTTCCTTGAACGTATTGAAAAGCTTCTTCGTATTCTCGCGCGATTCCGTGCACTCGAGCGTGACGAGCTTCGGGTTCTCGTCGACCAGCTTCACGCGGTACTGCGCGGAGAGCGACACGAGCGCCTCTTTCACTTTCGGCGAGTTCCTGAGCTTCACGAGCATAAGCTCGCGGTCGATGAATCCCTCGTCCGTGAGATCCTGGACCTTGATGACGTCGATGAGCTTGTTGAGCTGCTTTTTGATCTGCTCGAGCGTCTTCTGGTCCGCCTCGGCGACGAGGGTGATTCGCGACAGAGTCGCATCCTCGGTCTCTCCGACGGCCAGCGACGCGATATTGAACCCGCGGGCCGAGAAGAGTCCGACGACGTGCGAAAGCACGCCGGGCTTGTTCTCGACGAGGACCGAGAGAATGCGCTGTTCTATGGGCGTGGGGTCGTGAACGGCCATTACGCCATGTCCATGATTTCTTCGAACGATTTGCCGGACGGGATCATCGGATACACGTTTTCTTCCTCGGTGACGACGAAGTCGAGCAGGCACGGACGGTCGGTGATCGTCTTGGACCAAGCGATCGCTTCGTCGACCTCGGCTTTTTTCACCACGTGACGGCCCGTCGCGCCGTAGGCTTTCGCGAGCGCGACGAAATCCGGGTTGCCGCTCATGGTGGAGCTCGAGTAGCGGTGGTTGTAAAACGCCTCCTGCCACTGACGGACCATGCCGAGGTAGTTGTTGTTGATGACGGCGATCTTGACGGGCAGCTTGTGGAGCACCGCGGTCGCCATCTCCTGGATATTCATTTGGAACGAGCCGTCGCCGGTGATGCAGCAGACGGTCTTGTCGGGGAAACCGAACTGCGCGCCGATGGCCGCCGGGAAACCGTAGCCCATCGTGCCCAAGCCACCGGAGGTCAGGAACTGGTTCGGTCCGTCGACCTTGTAATACTGCGCGGCCCACATCTGGTGCTGGCCGACGTCGGTCGAAACGATCGCGTTCGAGCCGAGGATGTCGCAGAGGCGCTGGATCGCGTACTGGGGGCGAATCGCCTCGGAGTCGTCCTTGTAACGGAGCGGGCTTTCCTTCTTCCACGACTCGATGGCCTTCATCCACTCGGCGCAGTCGGCCTTGCCGACGATCTTGTTGAGCTCGACGAGAATCTGCTTCACGTCGCCCACGATCGGGACGTCGACTTTCACGTTCTTCGAGATGGCGGACGGATCGACGTCGATGTGGATGATCTTTGCGTTGGGGGCGAACTTCTTGAGATCGCCGGTGACGCGGTCGTCGAAGCGTGCGCCGATCGCGACGAGGAGGTCGCACTCGTGGACCGCGCGGTTGGCAAAAACGGTGCCGTGCATGCCAAGCATGCCCATGAACTGGGGATGCGAGCCCGGGACGCCGCCGAGGCCCATAAGGGTGTTGGTGCAGGGCGTGCCGGTTTTCTCCACGAGCTCGATGAGTTCCTTGGCCGCGCCGGAGATGACCACGCCGCCGCCGGTGTAGATGACCGGGCGTTTGGACTCTTCGATCATCTTCGCGGCCTTTTTGATCTGGCCCGGATGACCTTCGAGCGTCGGCTTGAATCCGCGGATCGACACGGTTTCGGGGTATTCGAAATCGATCGTCTGGAGGCTCACGTCCGACGGGAAGTCGATGAGCACCGGGCCCGGACGACCGTGAGTGGCGATGTAGAAAGCTTCCTTCACGACGCGCGGGAGATCGGCGGCATTCTTGACGAGATAATTGTGTTTCACGATCGGGCGCGTGATGCCCGTGACATCGGCTTCCTGGAACGCGTCGTTGCCGATCAAGAACGATTTGACCTGTCCGGTGATCACGACGAGCGGAATCGAATCCATGAACGCGTCCGCGATGCCGGTAACGGTGTTCGTGGCACCGGGACCGGAGGTCACTACGACGACGCCGGGACGGCCGGTCGAGCGCGCGTAGCCCTCGGCCATATGAACCGCGCCCTGCTCGTGGCGGACGAGGATCACTTTGAATTTCGCGTCGTACAAAGCGTCGAAGAGCGGCAGGCACGCGCCGCCCGGTAATCCGAAGACGAATTCCACGCCTTCGCGGGAGAACGCTTCGACCACCGCTTGGGCACCGGTCATTTTGGGCATGAGTTCCTTCTTCCTTATATACGGGCTATACGGGACGATAAAGTCCCATCCCATTTTGATGAAAGGTCGTATTATAGCACGCGAAAATCGGGTGTCCAAAGAAAAGTTATGGACTTAAAAAAGGCGGGAGCTAGCGAGGTATCCCCTTATAAATCCGTGGGATGCGAGGATGGATCGCGCAGACGACTTCGTATGGAATCGTGTCTGAGAGCGCAGCGAGTTCCGAGGCGGTAACCTTCGAGCGGCCGTCGCGCCCGATGAGCGTGACGACGTCCCATCGCCGGACGCCGCGCGCTTTGCCGACGTCGACGAGCGTCTGGTCCATCGTGACGCGGCCTGCGACTCTGCAGCGCGCGCCGCGCACGCAAACGCTCGCTTTGTTCGAATACGCGACGCGGTACCCGTGGCTGTAACCGACGGGCAGCGTCGCGATTCGCGTACGGCGCGCGACGCGGTACGTCGCGCCGTAGCTGAACGTACGACCTTTTCCGACGTCCTTGATGAAAGAAATGCGCGCGCGCAGCGAAAGAGCCGGTTCGAGCCGGATCGGCGGACGACCCGTTCCCGTCGGATCGAGTCCGTAGAGGACGATTCCCGGCCGCACGAGATTCAGGAGCGAGCGCTCGTAGTGCATCACGCCGAGGCTGTTGGCCGCGTGCACGTAACGCGGGCAAATCCCCATACCCTCGGCGAGCGAGACCGTTTTTTCGAAACGTTCGAGCTGACGATGTGTGAACGCTCGATTCTCCGCATCGGCATTCGAAAAATGAGTGTAGATTCCCTCTACAGAAAGACGATCGGAACGTACGAGCGAGCGAAAAAGCGTCTCCGCCTCCTCGTGCCAGACGCCCAGGCGCCCCATCCCCGTATCGACTTTCACATGCACGGCGAGGGGTTTTGCTCCCCGCTTGAGCGACCGCGCGACGGCGCGTGCGTCTTCGAGCGACGACACCGTCGGCCGGACACGGGCGCGGGCGTACGCGGGGATCTGGGACGGATGAAAGCTTCCGAGAACGAGAATCTTGGGCGACGGAAGCGCGCGGCGCAGCTCGAGCGCTTCGTCCAAATTCGCCACGCCGAAAAAACGCACCCCTTCTTCGGCGAGCGCCGCGGCGACGCGGCGCATGCCGTGGCCGTACGCGTCCGCTTTCACGACCGCGAGGACGTCGACGCGCGGATCGGCGATCGAGCGGCGGACAGCACCCAGATTGCGCTTGATCGCGCCAAGATCCACTTCCGCCCAAACGAACGGGCCGCTAGCGCGCACGGGGAGCTGTCCGGGGTTTGGTGACGTTGCAGTCGCGCGGACGAAGGTAAAGCGGCTCGAGGCGGAAAGGATCGTCGAAGCGCCCGGCGGACGCGCGCTCGAGAGCGATCGCGGCGATCTCTCCCGCATCGGGAAGTGTTTCCCCTTCGTGGAAGGATAAATTCGCGTTGCCCGCGCGCTCGGCTTCGGCCCGGCAGAGCGCGGCGGCGGCACCGGCCACGAGGACGGGTTTTTTCACCGAGCGGACGAGCGCTTCCGGCGTCGTGAGAAAAGGCGGGCGCGCCGCCTTCCCGCGTTCGGCAAGAGCCGCGTAGAACTCACCCCGGCGCGC
>CAYSKO010000021.1:0-29115 GCA_964431835.1 uncultured Planctomycetia bacterium
GATAACAACTCGAGCTATTCGGGCCATTGAATTAAGTTATGTGTCCCTGGAATTAAAGAAGGATCTCTTTGGCCATGCGGCCGTTAAAGGCGAACATGACGTCAAGGCCGCGCAAGGAGAAGAAGTCTCCGACTAGGCGGCAGTAGTCAATCTCGTCGTCGATGTAGAGTATAAAGGGTTTGGGGGGTGAGGACATTCCGAATAATCTATCAGCTTGGAGACTGACAGGACAAGGGGTTTTAAAGCGGGGAGCGCCTCGGCCGCCGGAGGCGGACGAATCCCCACCGCCGGCCTCGCCGCTGCGCTCGGGACGCCTCATAAGCACACCACGCCCCTAATTACTCACCTCCCCCGCTTGAATAACCACGCGAGGACGACATAACTCGATGTTATCAGTCATTGCGCCGAAGGCTGCCACTCGGGGAGGGGCTGGCGAAGGACGCAATGTCGGATAACGTCTGTTATGTCGAGGGGGTGGGGATGGGACGCCAAAGGCGGCCCAGGCGCGTGAGCACAGGAGTTTTTTTTTACGCCAGCCGCTAGATTGATGTGAAGGCTAACGTGGTACCGCGGACGTGGTCCGGTTTATGCGGTTTACGCTATCGCTCCGGTCAGGAGGGGTGGCAGGAATTAGCGGAATACGCATCCGTCTGAGGCGGAGAGCTTTTGGCGGACACCCGTAGGTTATCTCCAGTTTTCTGGACGCACTCAATTTTCAGGAACTGACCCCTTTATTCTTTGTATTCTTTGAATTCTTGTAAAGCCAGATGCCGAGGGCTAAAAAGATTGTTCCCAGAACAAGGCTCTGGGGTTTTAGGGTTTGGAAGCGGATAAGGAAGATCGCCACAGCTGAGAAGTGCATTGTGGCGAAGGCAAAAAGGCAGAGGGCGAAGAAGCGTTTCATCTTTGAAATATAAAAAGATTGTACGGTATCGCTAAAAAAACATATTTGAAATCTTCGGAGAACGTTGCATAATTCCAATCCCCTGACAAGTCCTCGTACGAGAAGTTCAGCAAAACCTTAGAATCGTTTTGCACAATTCTGAGTATTTGCTTTTGCTTGTCTAAATGGATTTTTTCACCTGTGTTGCTCTGAAGAATTGGCTCTCCACCGTGCAACCCAATGATTTTAAATTTATCATTGTCATAGCTCAATATTCGTGACTGTGAATCATACAACGTGCCACCCTCTGGATGCAAAGTATCATGCGTTACCATCACGGGAGCACCTAGCACCAATTCATGTATTCCTTCGTAAGAGATTACAATAATTTTATCTCTTTTTGGGAGAGAAAAACCTATCATCCTCTCAAATATGTAATTAGGCAGCGTCAGCTGTTTAAACATCTTGCATCCGAGATTTCATAGCTATTGCTCCAGATAGGTATCAGAGATAATATTCTTTTTTAATAGTTCAATTTGTTCTTTTCTTAACCCAAGCTGATTAGGCGCTTTAGTTATATCCACTATAATGGGACGACCAGGATTCAGAGTCCCCCTTGCCTCTGGAACCGCTACAGCCTTCATCTGATCCAAAAATGACTTAGGGACTTCGAACGATTTTATTGTTGCACCTGGCATTCCTTGTGCAATTTTCTGTGCTAAAAATTCTTCCGCTCTCGCTCTACTTCCAAAATTAAGAAAGAGCGTTTTATCTCCTTGGATGACCATTTCGCCACTTTCTCCTAAAATCAATCGCGTATTAGGCGTTCCTTCAACACGATAAACCCGTACGGTTCTCTGGGCAGATAAAAAGTTGGCATCGGTTAACGTTATAGCCCCCACCTCGCCCAATTGAGTATTAATGGTTCTGAGGCTTGTGGAAGCATCCTGTAAAACACTGCCAACCTTTGGGACAAAACCGATTTTGTGAAGAATCGCGGCGCCACCAAAGACATTTCCAAGAATGGTGACAGCACCTACACCAATTTTCAAGGCTCTTTCACCACCGGTCAAAAGCTTTCCTGATTGTGTATCTACGCCATAGATGCCTTCAAGGAGAGGGGTAAATCCTACGATATCCCCCGCGGTGTCGTAAAGCGCCCAGGCTAGAGCTTCGTTGTTCGTATAGCCAAAGCCGCCACTCGTAAAATAATCGTATCGGTTCTTTACTGCTTGGGCTGTATCCACAAGCTGGTTTAAATTCATTTGTTGGACGTATTGTCCAGGCAGCATAAGAGTTATGGCTTTTTTAATCCCATCAACCGTAAAGGGGTCAGCGCCTTGAAATCCGGCTTTGAATATTTGCCGGAAGGTGTTGCTGAAAGTTCTTTCGGTGGTATAAGTACCGTTTGAATTTTTTGTGACACTAAATCCAAAGCCATCTTTTTCTTGAGCTGGAAGAACAAATTCGAAAGGATCAAGGGGCTGATAATAAGAATAGTTTAGAATCTCGCCGTCCTGCACTTCCAAGAAGACCTTAGCACTTTGGAAAGTCTCGATGGAGTAGCTCTCAAGCTCTCCGTTGGCGTTATAACGGATAGCGTTGTCTCCATTTTTTGGGGCGATTTCAAGAAGAGTCCTGTTATCGGCGTCATTGACTTGGATATTTACGGCGCTTCCTTGTGCAAAGTCATACCGAACCGTGTGTGTCGCATCCAGCTGATCTGTTTTATACCCATTGAGCAGGCCAAAATTTCCATAAGCATCGACGCCGAAAGTTCCCCGCTCAGTCTGATTTCCAATTTTCAGTTCATCGATGTTTAGTTTTCCTTCGTCAAGATCTATCCACTGGCCATTGGATAACTGAATACGGTTGTAGTTTTTACCGCCTTTCACAACGGTCGTTGTTTTATTGTTCGTAATTTGATCTTGAATGAAAGCTCCGACAGTTTGGAAGGATTTGAGGATAGATGAGATCGAATCTTCATGCAGAATCTGTGTCGCTGTATCTTCAAGGGCTTTGGCCAGTCCCTTTTGTCTAATAATATCTGAGAAGTTAATGACTCTTTGCAGATACTGAGCTTGACTCCACGCGTCATTGCCCGAGACTCCAAGCCTTGCGATATTTAAGGCTGAATCTGTGAAGCCTTTAAAAATGCCCTGGAAGATATTCCCTCCGCCGAGAGCGCCTTCGATGGCGCCGGTGATGGCGCGTGATGTGAGAGAGCTTAATAATGGGTTTAAATTGGCTTTCTGGGTGGCGTATTCCATTCCAAGTGACACAGCCCCACGCAATAATCCGTTATTGATTGCGTTGATAGCCGTAGTCCCTGCGTTAACTCCGGGCTGATAGTTTGCGCCAATAGCCGCTGAGATAGGGGCTCCGATCAGACCGGATAACCTCGGATCAACCCCTAATTGGCTACCGAGCTTCTGAAGCCCGACAAGCGAAAGGTTGGTCGCAAGCTTCGGAGCGAATTGGACAAAGGCGTCCCCTATTTGCCCGCTCAATAAACCGTCTGCTAAAGGATTCGTAAGAAGCGACAAGGCAGATGAGAGCATTGGGTCGACGCCCAGATGATTCAGCAGGGTTTCGGCGCCGGTTAAAAGTGAAGCCTTTAAACCACCGAAAGCGAAGTGACCTAAATTGAATGCGCCCATATTGACGATAGAAAGGAACCCGCCGCTCACGAAAGACGAAAGAACGCCGGTTATGACCGGATTCACCCCGAGAGCTTCCAAGCCTTTGGATGTGGAATAGCCCACGCCGATGGTTGCGATCGACTGGAATAGCACTTCCCCAAACGACGCCTTCGCCAGTCCGCCGAAGAACGACTGCTGGCCGATCGTCGCAAAGGCGCCCTTGATCGCGCCGAAGATCGAGCTGAATGCGAACTCGACGGCGGAGTAAATGGCGTTTCCGACGTACCCTATGCCGTGCATGAGGCTCGTCAGACCGTGCCCGATCGCCTGAAGGGCTCCCGCCACCATCTGCCCGATTTGTGCGAGGACCGCACCGATTTGGGCGAGGATGAGGCCGATGGCCGCTGCGATGCTCCCGATCGCAGTCGCTATCGCAAAAACAAAAACGAAGAAGAACGCTCCGCGCACCTTTTGGCTCTCCTGGGCCGAGAGGATCTTCTGAGAGGCGTTCGCAAGTGCCGCGACCTTCGAGGTCTCAGCGAAGACGTTATTCCCCTTCCAGATAGAGAGGAACTTGTCCTTGGGTAGCGTGACGACCTGGTTCTCTTTGTCCTTGCCCGCGGCTGTATCGATGTAGGTAACCGAATCGACGGTGACGTTCGTTAAGATCACAAAGTGGTTTCCGTTGACGTGAGCCACAAGACGGGTATTGGGCGTCGCAAATAGCTGGAGGAGGTCTTCGTAAGTTAAGGAGGCGCCAGATATAGAGAGGCCGTAGAGGGAGGCGGTCTTTTGGAGTGCGAAGACCGAGAGAACGAGATCGCCATCGTCGAGCGGCGAGATGACGCCCGCCAGGATATCGACGACGATGGTCTTCCATGCGATATCTTCACGGGCGTAGGCGATTCCCTTCTGGTCCAAGAGCGATTCCAAGGAAAGGAAAGCCGACTGGCCGAAGTGGAGCGAGCGCGTATCGAGCCAGCCCAGAATCTTCTGTGCATCAGACTGGGTGAGCGCGACGAGCTCCCCCTGGGTAAGTCCGAGAGAGGCGGCGAAGGTCGTCTTCTCGGAGAGTGTCATCGTTAGGAAGCTCTGGATCTTCTGGCGGACGGTCGCTTTGACACCCGAGACGTAGGCCCGCCGCTCGACGAGCTCGGGGAGGCCGTTTAAATAATCTTCCAGGGCCTGGCGGAAGTCTTTTAAGGTCGGGATCCGGGTGACGATGCGTTCCGCCGTTTTCGCAGTAGGAGTTCCGACGCCCGCATTGCCCGTGGCCGTAACGGCATAAGGCGCGGCACTTTTATCCGTAAGAGCGGTTCCCTCCGCGCGCAGGAGGAGCTTCGTTTGAGTATCCGGCACGTACGCCGCACCCGGAGGCGTGAAGTTCCCCGTCCAACGGGAAACGCCTTTCGAGACGCGGAATTCGTCGATCGCACCTTTCAGGTAATAACCGAAATCGGTGCTTCCGGCATGGAGAGTTCCAAGCGCCAGGGGCCCCGTGTAATTGGGCATGGAAGCCGGGCCTGTGGCCGACCCTTTAAGCTGGCCGTCGCGGTAGAGCTTCCACTGTACGCCCTCTTTTACGAGCGCGAGGTGATACCACGTGTTGATCGACACAGAATCGGGGGCTTCGAGACGCAGGACGAAGGCGTTGCCGACGAACGCGCTGAACTTCCAGGCGCCGCCTTCGATTCGCAGGTCCATGTAATTCATGCCGTCCGACCCCTGCGAGAAGATTTCCTTGAAGGAACCCAGCTCGTCGAGCTTCACCCAAAGATCGATCGTGCCGGCGCCGGCACCGAAGTGCCAGTCGTCGCTGTCCTGAATCTTGAAAGAATCACCGGCGCCGTCAAAACCCGCCCAAGACGACCGGCGTTCCTTGCGGACGCCAAAGAGATTGACCGCGCGGTTTAATGCCGCATCGGAAACGACGCCGGCCGCGTCCGCACGCACGAGAAGCTTCGTGAAAGAATCCTTTTCGTAGCGCACCGTCGTCGGCGTGAAATTCGCGGTCCAGCGGGCGACGCCCTTCGAGACGCGAAGCTCGTCCATCGAACCTTGGAAATAGTAGTTCGCATCCACGGACGCTCCGTGGTCCGTCGTTCCATAAAAAAGGGTTCCCAGCGCTAGCGGGCTTGAGTAGTTGGGCGAGGAAGTGGGTCCTGCGGCGGACCCCCTCAGGACGCCGTCGCGGTACAGCTTCCACTGCGCTCCTTGTTTGACGAGAGAAACGTGGTGCCAAGTGTTAGCCGTGAGGGTATCCGCTGCGTCGAGACGAACGACGAAACCGTTTCCGACGAACGCGTAAAATTCCCAGGCTGAGCCGCGACGATTCAGGGACATGTAGTTGCTCCCGTCCGTCCCCTGCGAGAAGAGGCTGTCGTATCCTGAAAGAGTGTCGAACTTCACCCAGAAATCGATCGTCCCATCCGCCACACCGAAGGACCAGTCGTCCGAATCGTCGAGAAGCGCGTAATCTTTGTCCCCGTCGAAACGGAGGGCCTTTCCGGCTCGAAATTCCTCTTGTACCGTTTCGCTTATGACGGCCGAAAGCGGCGTGGGACGAACGATCTTCGTGCGAGTCGTTTTTTTCGTCGTGATTCTCCAGTCGCTCGAATCGACGGCGGCGGCTCCTCGAAACGTGACGGCACGCCTAAAAGCGCTTAAATCGCGGTACGTGCCATTCTCATCGGCGCGGAGAAGAAGCGTGGTCTTGGAATCCGGTGCGTAGGATTCGCTCAGAGGCGCGAAGGTCGATTCCCACCTCGCGTTCTTTGAGAAACGGACTTGATCGATCTTTCCCCGGAAGGCCCATGCGTCTCCGGTCGCCGTGTTGTTCACTTGACCGATACGGGTATCGGCAGTCGGAGTGACCGCGTTCGCGAGAAATTGCGCCTGACCCACCTGCGCTCCGTCCGCGTAAAGCCTTAATTCCCCGTTTTTGCGGACCAACGCGACGTGGTGCCACTGACCCATCGCCGGGGTCCATGCGTAGGAGGCACCTGAAAATACGGCCCCCGCCGCATAAACATAAAAGCGGCTATCCGCGCCGTTCCAGGTAAGGGTTATTCCCTTCGCCGCGTCCGCGCCGCTCGACAACCCGTTGCCCACGCTCACGAGAGTCTGCTGCCCGGTCGACGTTTCGAATTTAGCCCAAAGATCGACGGTGAAATCCCCGTATCCAAAGTTGGTATCGGCGTCGTTTTTTATCTCTAAATGACCGCCGCTTAAGCGTGCCGCTTTTCCATTCACGAGCGTTTCGACGACGGTTTCTTCGGTCGTCATTCCGCTGTCGTAATCCAGCTTCTGGATCCACGTGTCGTATTCTTTCGAAGAGGGGTCGCGCCCGAGTATCCTTCGGTAGTGATCGTAAATGACGGGAGATACTTCCTGCCGGAGGATCTCCTTCTTCAAATTCGATTCCTGCACCGAAAGCTCGCGGTAAGCCCGGTCGGCGTCGGCTTCCACGGAATTGGAAGCGGCCTGCACCTGCGAATCGAGCGCGGCGTAAGCGTCCGCTTCCTGTTTAAGGATATCGGTAAGAGCCGAACGCACCTGCCCCGCAGCAGCGTCGAGTTGGTTGAGAGCGTCCGCTTTTTGATTCTTTGCGCTCTTTCCTTTGGCTTTTGTGCCGCCGATCGTTTGCCGCTGCTGCTCGAGCGTCGCTTGCTGAGCCGAGAGCTGCGCCTTAAGGCCGGCTACACGGGCTTCGACGTCCTGATAGGCCACATTCCGCTGGACCGCGAGCGCGCGAAGCGACGACGCTCTGCCCTCCTCGATCTGGAAACGTGCTTTCTCTAATTCCACTGGAAGGGACAGCCGCGCGTTTTTCAGGAACACCCTGGATACATATCCAGCCGAATCGTACGAGTACTCCATGAGTACGTTACCCGTGGGATCCAGCACTTTGGATGGCTTGTTCTTTTCAAAAAGCGTGACGGTCCCGTCGGCCTTCGCCTGTGTCTCCAGCGTGCCGTCAGCCGAGTATTCCTGAAGCACGACTTGCTGCGCGTCGAGGACCGCGTCGGTCGCGGTCGACGCCCATGATTCTCTCGCCGGATTGAGAACCCTCCAGCCCTCCAGGTGTGACTCGTAAGGAAGCTCGCTTTCGATGGATTCTGCCGAGGCCAAAAAAACCGCCGCTTGAGGGCCTATCGAGGAAACCGAATATTCCGAAACTTCCTTCTCCGGGTTCAAAATGATGTATCCGTTCGCCGACTTGTAGGCGGTACCCTGATAGGACTTGAGATATTCGTGGATGTAGAGCTTCGTGTAGGAATCCGAAGCCGCAGACGTCGAGGGAGGGGTGAATTCGCCCGTCCACCGTGCCACTCCTTTAGAAAACCGGAAGTCGTCGATCGATCCATGCAGATAATAATCCTGTCCGAGGTAGCCGTAATTCGTAGAACCGGCATAGAGGATGCCCAGCGTGAGGGGTCCGGAGTAATTGGGCATCGAAGCGGGCCCGGAAGCGGAGCCCTTCAAGCGCCCGTCGCGATAAAGCTTCCAGGCCGTGCCTTCGCGTACCAGAGCCAGGTGGTACCACGTATTCGCCGTTAAAGCATCCGGCGCTTCGAGGCGGACGGCGAAAGAGTTGTTCTGGAACACGAAGAACTTCCATGTCTGACCCTCGCGGCGAAGGTCCATATAATTCGTTCCGTCGGAACCCTGGGAGAAAATCTCGTCCATGCCTCCGGTCGAATCCGTCTTGATCCATAAGTCGATCGTGGCGTTCTCACCTGAACCAATAGTCCAATCGGACGAGTCGGGAACCTGAAGGTAGTCGCCTGCCCCGTCGAAGCGCAGAGTGGCGTCCCCCTGACGGAGCGTCGAGGAGTCGAGCTTGGCGTCTCCGAAGAAGCTCGGGACCCGGCGCGAGGCACTCTCGTCGGAGAAGAGCCTGAGCTCGTCGACCTGAGCGTACAAATAGCCGTCCAATTCGAATCCTTCGAGATCGGCCTCGTACCGATACGTGACGCCGCTCTTCGAGACGTAAGTACGGCGCGTGCCTCTGATATTCCAGCGGCTATAGGTGTAAGTAGTCGTTCCGGTCGTTACGATCGATTGGAGTTCCCCGAAGCGGTAAACGGCCGTGACACCCCCTGCCAAGCTGCGCTCGAAATTCATTCGACTGGCGTAGGGCAAGCTCGTGTCGCCGGGTAAGTAAACGACACGGATGCCGTTTCGCGTGACAGCGACCGATTCTAGAATCTCTTCGTTTGTACCGCCCCGAAGAAGAAGCTTCGTCTGAGTATCCGAAGCATGTGCGGCCGATGGCGGCGTGAAATTCGACGTCCACCGGGCAGCGCCCTTCGAAACGCGCAGCTCCTCGATTGCACCTTTAAAATAGTATTCCGAATCGCCGGCCGCTGCGTGGTCCGTCGAGCCGTAGTGCAACGTACCCACCGCGAGCGGTCCCGTGTAATTGGGCAAAAAAGCGGGTGCCGAAGCCGCTCCTTTAAGCACGCCGTCTCTATAAAGCTTTACCGAACTGCCGGAACGAACGACGGCCAGATGATACCAAGTATTCGCGGCCAGGGTATCCGCCGCTTCCAGTCGGAGGACAAAGGCATTCGAGAGGCCGTAGGAAAACCACCAACCCGTGCCATTACGCTTTAATTTCATGCCGCTCGTACTGTCGGAACCCTGAGAAAGAATGGCATCGTAACCGGATACGGTGTCGAATTTCACCCAAAGATCGATCGTCGCGTCTTGAGCTCCGAAGTTCCAGTCTTCGGAGTCGGCAAACGTCAGGTAGTCCCCGCTTCCGTCGAACTTAAGATAGGAAGCGCCTTTGCGAGTTCCTTCGGCGGCGATCTGGGTGTTGCCTTTTAATTCGAACGCTTTACCCGAGGACCGCTCGTGGAACTCGCCCGAAGAATTCGGCTTGTAGACGTATTCGTAAAGCGTTTCCACGCCTTGAGGGTCCACCGCTTTTGAGATTCGGCCTCCATCGTAGTGGTAGCGCATGCCGTCCGGAGTGGTCTCTTGAATAAGGACGCCGTTCAAAAAAACTTTTCTTGAGCCGTCTTCAAAGAGAGCCGTGTAGCCCTTCACCGACCGGTCCTCGTTCAGCAGGATATCGACGAGGGTCTTTCCGTCGGTCCTCTCGACCTTCGTCACCGCGCCGCCTAAGTAATGCGCCGTGGAGCCGTCTTTCAGCTTCTTTTTGACGAGCTCGTCTTCCACGATCTCCTGGTTCTGGGCGTTTAAAGAATAGGAGTATTTGTAGGTTTTGCCTTCCTTCTCGAGGAAGAGCAGCTTCTTCTGGGCGGAATAGGTGCGGACCGCGCCTTCCTCGTCGGTGACAAGGGTGTTCTCGCCTTGATAGACGTAACTGTAGGTATGGAGGGCGCGGCCTAGGCGCGTCACCTTCACTTCCGAGACCTTCCCACTTTGATAAGCGTACGTCGAGAGAACGGAAGTCTCGTGGGCAAAGGAGGTCAGAAGAAGGCCTTCTTTATAGGTCTTCTTGGCTTTTTCTTCGAGGTCTTCGATAACCGTGTATTCGGCGCCTTGGGCGTCGAATTCGTAGGAGTATTTAAAGGTGAGCGTGCCGTTCTTTTTCACTTCCCGAATCTTGCCGTACTTGTACTCGGCTTCGATTAAGTTCGGGTTCCCTTCGGAGGGGCTTATGACGCTTCGGAGCGCTTGGTGGCTCTGGTCGTAGAAGGTCTCGGTGTCCCCTTGCGTCACCTTGTAAGAGAGGATTTTTCCGGCGGGGTCCTTCGTGTAGGTGAAGACCTGTGGCGACTTCTCGGGAGCTTCGAATAGGACGAGATCGTTGTCCAGGTAGCTTAAGATTTCGGCATTTTTACGGATGGCCTTCTTAAGGTTAAAAGCGGGGTCGTATTCGTAGGTGACGGTCGTGTCGCTCTGGGGCACGATCGAGGCGTCGAGCTTCGCTTCGATCTTACCGGGCGTGTAAGTGAAGTTGTAGGCGAGCTTCTGAGAGGTCAGGAGCTTCGTCGGCTTCGAATCGAAGAAGAGGATTTTCGTCAGATCGGGTTTCTCGACCGACTCGAGCTTGCCGGCTTTGTAGATCCTCACCTCTCCGTCGGGAAGATGGATCTCGGCGTCTTTTATGACGCCGTCGGCGCCGAAAACGAGCCCATGGAGCTCGGTGCCGTCGGCTTTCTCGATCCAGTCCACTTCGTCGGAGGCGGGCTTATAGTGGATCGTCATGCCTTCGAAGGTCACTTGAGATAAGCGGCCCGTGGCGTCGTATTTCGAGTGGACGCCGTTCTGGACGATCGTCGCGCCGAGGAGGTTCGAAAGCGAGCTTTCTTCGAAGCCGAAGGATGCGGAGGAGCCGTCGGGTTTAATGGCCTGCGTTAAGAACCCAGCTTCATTAAAAAGGAGCTTATTGCCGGCGAGGTCTCTGATCTCTTGGGGGGCAGCGTTTTCGCGGTAGAGCGCGTACTCGAAGCGGACTTTGTCTTTGATTGCCGGGAAGCCGTAGACCGTGGCCGGAAGAAGCGAGGCGTGGGTGGTTGCGCCTTCCTGGGAGATAAGCTCGCCCGCCTTGGATTCCACCGAGTAGTCGAGGACACCCTTTCCGTCGGCGGTCAGAATGAGATTAAAGAGCCTCTCCCCCGAGGCGAGTTTTACCGAAGAAAGTTTTTGGTTCGTATAGAAAAAGGTATTGTTGAGCGTATCCACGAGCTTCGCGAAGCTGAGTTTTTTGGAGCCGGGGAGCGTCTCGAGCGTGAAGTGGAGCCTGGCGCCGGTTGCAAGGATAGCTTCCTTTAAAAGACCACCTTCGTAGGCGAATACGGTATTGTCGGATTTAAGCTTCGTCTCTTTAAGGGTGCCTAGGGGAGTGTACACCGCGCGGTAAGCGGCATTCTCGAGAACGATCTCCGAAAGCTCACCCCCCGGGCCATTCACGTAGGTGTAGACCGTCTCGACCTCGTCGCGGGAGATGACTTTCGTGATGCGGCCGTTTTCGTACAGAACATGGCTGCCGTCGGGCCGTTCATAGCCGACCACTTTGCCCTCGCGGAGGATTTGAACGGAGCCGTCGGCCAGGCGGAGGTCGGCGGAAACAATCGAGCCGTCGGCCGCGAGGGATAAATTGCGCAGATTCGTCTGATCGGGACGGACGACGCCCTGTAGTTTATTGCCGACGTATTCCAAGAGATCGCCGCTTTGGGTCGTCAGATTGAACCGCATCGCCTCTTCGATGCCATTCTGCTGATTCACCTCGCCCTGGTTCTGCTGCTGGAATGCGGCGTATTCTTCAGCGCTCATGCCACGGCGTTGGTCGTCTTCCAGGAAAGAGGCCTTGGCGTCCCTTAGGAGTTGACGCACGTCAGCGGCCCAGAGAAGCTGGGCGTAAGCGATGGACATCGCCAGAGAGAGGGCGACAGACTTCATAAAAAGTTTTTTAAGTAACTTGCCTTGGAAATGAAACGCGCCTGCGGGGAGCAGGCGTTTTGTCGTTGCGAACGAAAGTAATGATTTCATGATGGACGTGCCCGAACTATACATGGACGTTGCATACTTGTCAATAAATGATTTGTTTTTTATCAATTAAGAATTCGGGACCGTCTCGTTTGAAAGAAACTCAATGTATGATAAGCTTAAACACAAGGAGGAGACTATGAAAGGTTTAGGCGCACGAATCAAGAGCTTGCGTAGGGAGAGCAAGATGACGCTGGTTGAAATAGCCAAGAAAACCGGCGTCGATCAGGCCACGCTGAGCCGCATCGAGAATGGTCACATGACCGGCACGCTGAATTCGCACATGAAAATAGCCCAAACTTTAGGGCTTTCCCTTCCCGAGCTCTATCAGGACGTCATTAAAAAGCATTCGGACCTCGCCGACCAGAAGACGAAACAGCGCCTGGAGACGTTTTCCCACTCAAGCGGAGCGATCGCCGAGCTCCTCACTTCGGGTGTTTTGCAAAAAAAGATGATGCCGATCCTGCTCAAGATAAAAGGCAAGGGGCACACGGAAACCGAGGAGTATCCGTTCGGCACCGAAAGATTCGTTTACGTCTTGAAAGGAAGCGTAAACGTGCACGTTGGGACAGAGGCTAGGCTGGTCTCCGCCGGGGAATCGTTCTATTTCAGCGCCGCGCATCCCCACCATTTCCAAAATCCCAACAAGACGGAAATACAGTGCCTGTCGGTAATGACGCCGGCATCCCTCTAAAGGAGACAACCATGCCCATCCAGAAACCCCTCATCCTCATCTGCGACGACGAGGAAGGTATCCGCGAATCGTTCAAGCTCATCCTCGAGGATAACTACGAGCTGAAATTCGCCAAGGACGGCATGGAGGCGCTAGATTTACTCGATTCCATCTCCCCTCGCCTCATGCTCCTGGACATCAAAATGCCGAAGATGCACGGCATGGATATCCTGAAGAAAGTAAAAAATAAAAAGCCTAACCTGCCCGTGGTGATCGTAACCGGCTATCAAAGCGTCGAAATGGCGAGCGATGCGATCAAAAACGGGGCAGCCGATTACATACCGAAACCCTTTGAAACGAAGCACATTCAAAAAATAGTCGCACAGTACCTGAGTAAATAGGCTTGCCCGCCTTTTCCTCAATCAGCCCCTACTCCTGGCCGAACGCGCTCGTAGCGATTTATGCGGTATCGCTCGGCGCGTTCGTTCTTTTCTCCGACCCGAAAGCTGAGAAAAATCGTCTCTGTTTCCTCCTTACGCTAGCGACATCCGTTTGGCTCTCCGGCTATGCGGTCGTATATTCTTTAACCGATCCCTCCAAAATCTATTTTTTTTGCAAGATGGGCCACACCGCCGCGACCTACGTAACGCCAATATTTTATTATTTTCTCCTCGCGGTCCTTAAGAACTATGCGCAGCCGGCCGACAGATATATCGCGCATGGCGCCCTGCTGTTCGCCGTCGTCGGATCGTCGTTTATCCATTTTTCCGACGCGTACATCCAGGGCGCTACGAAATATTTCTGGGGGCACTACCCGAACGGCGGACCCCTCATGCTCCTCTTTGCGGTATGGACGGTCGTCCTGGTCTTCCGCGCCATCTATCTCTTCTGGAAAGCGTCCGTTAAGGCCAGAAATGACCTTAGGAACGACGATTACCAGCGGTTCAAATATCACGCCATATCCCTCAGCATCTTCGGTTTGGCGGCCGTCGATTATCTCGCGAAGTTCGATATTGAAGTGTATCCGTTCGGATACGTTTTCGTCGCGGCGTTCACCACGCTTACAGCCTACGCGATCGTCAAGCATAAGCTGCTCGATATCAATATCGCCATTAAGCGCGGTTTCGTTTATTCCATCCTCGCCGCGCTGATCGCCTTTTTTTATTTCTTCATTGCGCTGATCAGCGAACATTTCTTTCGGTCTTATTTCGGTTACCGATCGCTCTTCACGGCATTCTTCGCTTCTCTCGTAATCGCCTTGATATTCAATCCTCTCAGAGATCGATTACAGTCCTTCATCGACAGGCAATTTTTCAAGATCGACCCCGAAACGATCATCAAGGAAAATTCTCAGATGCGCGCCGCCCTGCAGAATCAAGACAAAATGAACGCCATAGCCAACCTTGCGGCAGGCGTGGCCCACGAAATCAAGAATCCCTTAACGGCCATCAAGACCTTCACCGAATACTTACCGGAACGCGTACACGACCCTGAGTTCATCCAAAAGTTCCATACCGTCGTGGGCGCCGAAGTGACGAAGATTGACGAAATCGTAAAACAGCTCCTAGACTTTTCCAAGCCCTCGCAGCCCATGAGAAGGAAAATCGATGCCTGCGCATTGTCCGACGACCTGTTGAATCTCCTCAACAACGAGCTCATGAAGAAAAAAAATCAGTGTGATACGCGATTATTCCGGTCCTATTTACATGAGCGCGGATAAAAAACTGATCAATCAAGCGCTTCTCAACGTTTTCCTGAACAGCATCGAGGCGATGGGTGAAAACGGAGAGCTGCTAATCTTGATATCGAGCGCTTCACAGCACGTAACGATCACGGTGAGGGACAATGGAAGCGGAATACCCAAGGAAGCGCTCGGGCGGGTTTTCGATCCTTTCTTTACGACCAAAGAAGCAGGGACGGGACTAGGATTGTGCATTACCCATCAAATCATCCAACAGCATTCGGGGAGGGTCGAAGTGGAGAGCCGCGTAGGCGTAGGCACAGCCATTCGTTTCCATATTCCGACCTACGGGCCTTCCAATGAATCCTGAACTTTCGGCAATCGTAGCGAGCCTCCTTTTTACCGCAATCAGCTCGGCCCTAATGGGCGCCTTTGTCTTGTACAAGAAGCCTCACAGTAAAATCAGCCTGACATGGTTTTTAACCTCTATAAGCGTTGGCGGGTGGTCATTCTTCATTTCGCTGTCTATGACTTCCGCTGATCATGAACGGGCGTTGATACTTGCCCGCATGGCGAACCTCATCGCAGCGTTTATCCCAACTTTTTTTATCCACTTCTGCTTTTACGTTACGAATAGCCGCAATAAAATTCCCGTGATTCTCGGTTACTTTAATTCATTGATCGTACTTTGTTTCTTTTATACGGACTTCTTCCTAAGTGTGGTCCCTAAATATCCTTTTTTGAACTATGCGGCGCCGGCCCTTGTGTATCACTATTTCACGATTCATTTCTTCGGTCTCGCGATTTACGCAGAGATAATCCTTTTAAGGAAGATCCTCTCAGGAATAACGGACCCCTTGAAGAATCAGCTGAAGTATATTCTTGTCGGAACCTCGCTTGGTTTCGCCAGTGGATTCAATTATTTTCTGCCCGTGTACGATCTTCCCATGATGCCCGTCATCCCTTACTTCATTTGGTCTTACGCGGCGATCATCTCCTACGCAATCGTCCGGCACAGGCTGATGGATGTCACCGTGGTCTTCCGAAAAGGTTTGATATACTCGGTCCTCGTTGCGGCGACCTCATCCATTTACTTCATCCTGGTGTATTCGGCTGGGGTGCTCTTCCAGAACTATGCCGGATATAAATCTTTACCGGAAATCCTAATTGTCTTCGCAATCATCGCTTTCGTCTTCAAACCGATCGAAAAGAAAACCAGAGAAATCGTGGATAAGTTTCTCCTAAGACGTTCGCCGGAGCAGCTCGAGAGAGAGAACGATCTTTTACGTCAGGAAGTCCAAAAGCAGGACAAAATGAAAGCGGTCGCGACTCTCGCGGCGGGAATGGCTCATGAGATCAAGAATCCGCTCACCGCGATCAAAACTTTCACGGAACATTTGCCAGCCAAAATCGACGACCCGGCATTCGTGCGGCGCTTTCATTCGATCGTCTCGCTCGAGGTGAACAAGATCGATCAAATCGTGAAAGGCCTTCTCGATTTCTCTAAACCAACGCCTCTTCTCCTGGAAAAAGTAAGCCTTCAGGAGATACTCGATCATCTCACGGCTCTTTTGAACGAGCAGATCACCCGCCTCAACATCCAAGTCATTAAAAGTTACACCGGGGATCTATCGCTTTTCGCGGACAAGAAACAATTGAATCAGGCCCTCTTGAATTTACTCCTCAATTCACTGGAGTCGATGAAAGAGGGCGGGACGCTCAACATCATCTGCACAGGCAATGACCGCGACTGTGTGATTCGCATCAAGGATTCGGGTGCGGGGATTAAAAAGGAAGACCTGGGGCGCGTATTCGATCCCTTCTTTACGACTAAGGAAACAGGGACGGGTCTCGGCCTATCCGTGGTTCACCAAATCGTGGAACAGCATCGCGGAAAAATCGAGATAACGAGTGAGGTGGGAGGCGGGACGAATGTTGTGATCGAACTGCCGAGAAGCGTTTAAGTTTAGTGGATTCGGCTAAACTCGAAGGACATGTATTCCCTCTTAGTTAATTTGCCGGTCTTGTATGCCATATCGAAAGCTTCGACGAGCTCCGGGTCGAACTGAGACCCTGCACACCGCCGTATTTCCTCCATAGCCTTATCAGTGGGCGTCGTGTCTTTGTAAGCGCGAGCGGTCACGATCGTATCGTAGGAGTCCGCTACGTTCACGATCCGGCCGATGAGCGGAATGTCCTTCCCCTTCAATCCGTAAGGATACCCTTTCCCATCGTAACGCTCGTGATGGTAAAGGATGCCGTCCGTCAAATGCGCAAGCCCCTTGATGGGCTTTACGATGTTCGCTCCGATGAGGACGTGGGTTTTCATGACCTCGAATTCCTCGTCGGTCAATTTTGCGGGCTTGTTGAGGATTTGGTCGCGGATACCGATTTTCCCCACGTCGTGAAGAAGCGCAGAGAGCTGAACAGTTTCCATGAAATCCCGGTCGAACGAGATGACGCCTGAATCGATCAGCTGTTTCGTGAGAACAAGGCTGTAGTGAGAAACGCGCTCCGAGTGACCGTGCGTGTATTTATCTCGAGCGTCGATCGCCGTGGCCAACGCGACGGCGGTATCGATGAAAAGCTGGTGTTCCTTGTCGTAGGCGGTCTTGAGGTCCGTGATCAGCTCCGCGTTTTTGACGGCCATGGCGACGTCATTCGCGAGCGTGACGAACAAGCTGATTTCGTCCTCGTTGTAGGCCTCATTGGAAAGCTTGGAACCCAGAATCAGGATTCCGATCAGTTCCTTCTTGTAAAAACTCGGCACGCAGACCGTCGCGCGCAGATACGTCATTTGTTTCATGATCTCGTCGTATTGCAAGGCGCGGTCTTCCTTTTTATTGACGAGAATCTCAAAGTTTTTGATGTGTTCAATTTCGCTGAAAACAAGAGCTTCTTTCCTGCTGAAAGTGCCGTTGTTCACGTTCAGGAAGAAATTAATGAGGGCGTTATATTTGGGCACCCGGACGTAACCGACCGGTATCTTCGTGCCGCCTTCGCCCTTGCTGTCGATTAGGACGTACCCGTCGTGTAGCTTGTCGTAGAGAAGGACGGCCACGTGTGTGACCCCCATCTTACGGTCGATGAAACGCGTGATGATCTTGAGCAGAGTCACCGGGTCCTTGACCCGTATCATCCCCTTCGACGCATGGAGAAGAGCTTCCTGGAAGTCGACTCTGCTGTACATTTAGGCCGCCAGCTCGTTGAGGCTCTTGATCTTCTTGAGCACCGTGCTCTCCAAATACTCGAGAATCAAAGGCTTCGTGATGTAGTCGTCCGCACCCAGCTTCTTCGCTTCCGCTACGATATCGTCGTCGTTCACACCCGTGACCATGATGACCCTCGTCTCCGGAAGCAATGCCTTGATCTTGGGCAGATATTCGAGCCCTTCGTTCGGCCGGCGCATCATCATGTCTAGGATGACCAGGTTCGGCTTCTCTTCCATGAGCTTCTCCATCGCCTCGTCCCCATTCAGCGCCGTGGCTACCTTAAAACCGCGCGTCTCGAAGAAGTGTTTCACGAAGTTGCAGATATCGATCTCGTTATCGACGACCATCAGTTTGATGGACTTATTCATGACAAAGCCTCATTGATCTTCATCTCCAGGTCTTTCAGCGACGAAAGAGGCTTGTCGAAGCAGGTGTAAGCACCCAGCTCCATCAACCTCGCCCGTGTTTTACCTCCACCCTCCGACGCCATGATCATGATGCACTTGGTACTCGGATTAAAATCCAAGATCTCTTTCAAAACTTCGTCCCCGTGCTTACCCGGCATTTTAAGATCGATCAAGCAAACCTGCGGGTTTTCCTGCTTCACCAGGCTCAACCCCGTCTCCCCTTCATTCGCGGTAAACACGTGAAAACCCCGCACACTGAAATAACATTGGATTAAATTGGTAAACTCGACTTCATCGTCGATCGTGATCAGGGTACGCATCAATTCAGGGCGTTCTGTGTCTTTACGATGTGTGCGGCCGTCGGAAAACGTAGAGTAAAGGTGGTGCCGATACCCTCTTCGCTCTCCACCCCAATGGTTCCCTTGTTACGCTCGACGACCTGTTTAACGATGAACAAGCCGAGTCCCGTTCCCTTGCCGGGAGCCTTCGTCGTAAAGAAGGGATTGAAGATCTGATTAATCTTTTCCTTGGGAATACCCGAGCCATTGTCGGCAATGCGGATAACCGCGGAACCACTGTCCCGAAAACCGGACAACACGATACGCCCCTGCTTTTTATCTATTGCCTGGGCCGCATTACGGATGATGTTGAAGAGTACTTCCTGAATTTGTTTTTTATCCGCAAAGATGACTGGGAAATCCGTGGGAAAATCTTGTTGCACGTCGATATTGCTTAGCTTCAGATCGTGACCGACCAAACCGAGAACTTCGTCGACTTCCTTCTGGACAGCCACTTCCTCAAGGTCCGAACGCTTAGAGGGCTTTGCGAAGCCGGAGAGCTTCTTGGTGATTGCCGTAGCTCGATCAGTTTCCTTAATGACTTTATTCATGATGTCGGAGGATATTTTTAGCACCTCTTCCTGTGTCTTTTCCTGATAAAAACCGTCCCGGTGATTCAAAAGGAACATTTCGCACTGACCTCTGACAATACCTAATGGATTACAAATTTCATGGTTAATGCCTGCAGCCAACGTTCCAATGACCGCCATTTTTTCGCGCTGGGCCGCTTCGGCCTGCGTTTTAGAAAGCTCTTCGAAGAGCTGTGCATTAGAGATGGCAATAGCTTGTGTTTTTGCTAAAGTAAACAGAATATCTATATCCTCCTGCGTAAAATCATCACCAGATTTTTTTGCACCCAACGAAAGGATACCAATTAAATTTTCGTTCATGCTGATTGGCAGGATAAGTTGCGCGTTTAGTTTTTGAAAAGCTTCTTTAATGTGAGCGCCAACACTCTCGCGCTCATAAACTTTATCCTTAACAATTGACTGCCTATGCCTGCAAACATGAGCAACAAAAGGATGGTCCAATGAAAATACCCCTATTAAACTTTTTACTCCAATTGAAGCTACCATTTCGTAGCCATTTCTTTCCTTGTTCCACAGGATAACAGAAGCAGACTCCAACTTTAGAATCCTTATCAAACCCGCAACAGTCTGATGCGGCAATTGCTGAATATCCAAAACAGTAAGAACTTCATTCGTAAAGGTTTTCAGTAAATCACGATAATCATATTTTTTCTGAAACAAATATTTTTCAGTTACTTCAGTAAGAAAATTTTCTAACGGCCGAAGAGCAATCGTGACGATCACCACGGTAGGAATAAGTGACAGCGCTCTGCTTAGGCCGAGCTGAGCCTCAAAAAATCTTTGCCCTAAAATAGACACCAACATAAACACACTATAAACAAACGTAAATAAGCCGGCAAAAACAGCAGTGCGCCGGATTACAACCTCTATATTCATCAGCCTGTGTTTAACGATCGCAAAACCTATTATGGATAAAAAAATTGAGATTGATATAAATCCAAAGGGGTAGACTTGGATACCATATGTGGGAAGAATATCAACAGATCCTGTGTACGCAAACGTGAACGCCATAAAAATATAACGTGCCTGATTTCTTTTTATAGCATCCAGCTGATTATAACTCTTACTCAAGCAAAAAAAGGCCGCAATCATGTAACCAAAAAAAATTGTTAAATGAATAAAATTGTCTTTCGTCCATCTGGGAAAATAACCCCAAAAATATTTATAAACTCCCTCAATAAGAAAATCAGAAAAAAGAACAAAGCAACCGAAGCTTAAAGTAAATAACAAGCCCAGATAATCAATTCTCGTTATCTTTTTTCCAACGAACTCTTTAATAAATAAATAAACATTTAAAGAAATAAACAGAACGCTAAAATTGTCAATTTTAAACCACGGAACAGCAACTTCTCCCGTTTTGGCTGAATATCCAATAGCCGTAGGCAAGAGCCACATACAAACACTAAGACATATATAAAAAAAACGTCGATTCACTCCTGATGTCGGATCTTGATGACGCACAAAATAGCCAGTCGCCATCATCACTACCCCAACCAAAAAAATTGGGATGGCCTGAGGATTAAAGTAATAATTTGAGGGTTGTAGAAGATGTAGAATTGTGCTCATCGTATTCCGACTGTACTCGCTCAGCGATTATCTCCCTCAAACGACAGATCTCTTCTCGTGTAACATACCCAGCTCGGTTTCTAAACGCGGGTATATTTATACCAATTTTTTTTGCCGAGTCGCGTAACATGTAAACATAGGACATATCAAACACACCTACGTGCTTTCCGGGAATTTGATTCCAGAGCAAAATAAGTACTTCTGCTAAACAACTGTAAACCTCACTATAACTTTTCAAATCAAATTGAAAATTTGTAGATAAATCTGGCACTTCAGCGACTCCTGACTCAACAATAATTACATCATTCCTCTCAAAGGGAACCTTGGCTGAAACATTTCGAGGTTGGGCTGCGTCAACAACTAACGCGCCCTTCTTTAAATGATTAGATCTAACTACAGTGCCCGGTGAATTTGTGGTGACAATGATGAGATCAGCTGCTCTGATTTCTGAAATATCTTCACCTATAAGTATCGTTTTTTTGGTCAAACCTTTTAAGTAGTCACTTTTAAGAAGACGGTCGAGGGCTTCCTTATTTTTATCAATGAGAACAATTTTTTCATATTTATCGAGTAATAATCTTGTACAAATAGAGCCCACTGAGCCGGCCGCGCCAATGATTGCAACCACGGAATTGTCGGGCAAATTACATTCCGCCGCCAATTTCAAGGCGTTTGTGACAGCAATAACAGCAGAAAATGAAGTGCCTGTGGTCATGTTTAAATGAGTATGTTTTGCAAGAATTTTTCCGTCATGTGTAACAATGGGCACAAACGCTCCTAGGCCAACTATTTTTACTTTTAAGCGCTCCGCCATTTTTACAATGCTAATTAATTTTTTGATTGCTAATTTTCGCTCAAGAACCAACAAGCGAGTACTCATGGGACAAAACAGCACGATACCTTTAACTTCGCGGCCTTGATTATCTCGGAAACCAGTAATTTCAGATCCAAGTACAGGCCAGAGGTTTTTGCTGATTTTTTTTAAGGTATTCTTACTAGCGTGGGTAAGGTTGGGGTATTGCCTTGCGAGGTCTTCCAAAACCAGAGGATGGCCCACAAACGCAAAATCATAGCGCGGGTATAAAATACGCAGAAGCCAGGACGGATAGCAAAAAAAGATGCTATCCCGCAATGTTCTCTTCCAAGCATTAGGCATGGGTCGTGGCTTGCTCCTGATTTTGAATCCACTGATCGATTGTCTTTTTCTGAAATCTCCAGTGGGATCCTACTTTGAAACCTGGGAGTTTGCCAGCGGAAGCGTGTTTATAAATGGTGAGAGGTTTCATGCGGAGGTAGCTGGCTAGTTCTTGCACAGTAAAAACGTTATCGTTGAGGTTGTTCACTTCTATTTTCCTCTGTTCGCGCTTCTTTTCGCCGTTTCTTCTAACTTCCTGACGGCGCTTTAAACCATTACGGATTTCATAGGTAGTGTAAGTGTATAGCTTCCATTATGCTTTGTCAATCTTTTGTTAACATAAATAAGCATCTTTAGCAAAGCTTTTTAAAAAGTATATTAAAAACAACATATAGGGGCAATTCTGTCAGGCCACCCATTTTACTTGAGGCTTAAACTAGTTACTTAAGACGAGAGGGACGGGAGGGTAAAAGTTTTTTTAGTAGCGGACGCGGACTAAAGTCAGTGCGAGGGCCTTCGCCGTAGGGCCCGCCTGGCGGCGGTCCTTTGAGGCGAGGATGGTGGGAATGCGGCACGGGTCCAGGTTTTTCCGTCCGACGTCGATCAGGGTGCCCGCGATGATGCGGACCATGTGGGTCAGGAAGCCGTCGCCTACGACGTCGATGTGGATCCGGACTCCCCGGCGGGTCACCCGCAGGCTGCGGAGCCTGCGGACGGTGGTCTTTTTCTCGTCTCCCCGGTCCTTGAAGGCGGCGAAGTCGTGTGTGCCGACGAAATGGCGAGCGGCCCGGCGCATGAGCGCCGGATCCAGCCGGTGCGGATACCAAAGGACGAACGGGGCTTCGAAGAGCGGGCGCGTGCGGGAATTCCAGATCACGTAACGGTAGTGTTTGGACTTGGCGGAATAGCGGGCGTGAAAACCCGCATCCACCGTGCGGGCGGTGCAGACGAGGACGTCGGCAGGCAGCCAGTAATTCAACGCGTCCTTGATTTTGGAGTCGGGGAGTTTGGAGTGGGTGCGGAAATGCGCGACCAGGCCTTCGGCGTGGACCCCGCTGTCGGTGCGCGAGCTCGAGACCAGATTCACCCGCTCTTTCAGGATGCGTTCCAGGGCCTTTTCGAAAAGCTCCTGGACCGTCTTTCCCTTCAGCTGGCTCTGCCAGCCTTCGTAGCGGGTGCCTTCGTAGCCGATTACGAGCTTGACCGTCCGCACAGGATCTCCGCGATCTGTACGGCGTTCAAGGCCGCACCCTTGCGGAGCTGGTCGCCGGCGACGAAAAGCCAGACGCCTTTCGGATTCGCGAGGTCAGCGCGGATGCGGCCCACGAGGACGTCGTCTTGGCCGGTGGCCTCGATCGGCATCGGGAAATGGTTCATCTGGCGATCGTCCACGATCTTGACGCCCGGGGCGCTCGCCAGTGTCTTTCGGATGGCGTCGAGATCCGCGGCCTTGGTGAACTCGACGTAGATCGCCTCGGAGTGTGCGCGGTAAATGGGAACGCGGACGGTCGTGGCGGTCACCCTGATCTTTTCGCTGTGGAAGATCTTGTGGGTTTCCTTGATCATCTTGAGCTCCTCCTCGTTGTAGCCGCCGTCTTTGATGGCGCTGTTGTGCGAGAAGAGGTTGAACGCGATCTGGTGCGGGAAAACGCTCTTCGTGGCTGGTTTTCCTTCCAGGATCTGACGGGATTGATCCTCGAGCTCCTGCATGGCCTTTGCGCCAGCGCCCGAGGCCGCCTGGTAGGTGGAAACGATGATCCTCTTGATCTTGTTTTCCTTGTGGAGCGGCCAAAGCGGGACGAGCATGATGATCGTGGAGCAATTGGGGTTGGCGATAATCCCCTGGTTCTTCTTGATGTCCTTGGGGTTGATTTCGGGAACCACGAGCGGTACCGTGGGGTCCATGCGGTAGGCGCTCGTGTTGTCCACCACGATAGCCCCCGCTGCGACGGCCGCAGGAGCGAATTGCTTCGAGATCGATCCGCCCGCGGAGGCCAGGACGATGTCCATGCCCTGGAAGGAATCCTCTTTCAGTTCCGCGACGGCGATCTCTTCGCCTTTAAAGCGGTACTTTTTCCCTACCGACCGAGCGGACGCCAGAAGCGCGAGCTTTCCCACCGGAAAGTTCCGCTGTTCGAGGATTTGAATGATTTCCTCGCCGACGGCGCCCGTGGCGCCCATGATGGCGACGTTGTACTTGGCTTTTTTCCGAAGCTTCAAGCGGACACCTTCACGGCTCCGGCGACGCGCTCGGCAACGAGGTCGCCGACCTCACGAGTGCCGTAGCCCATCTTCCCGGCGGAAAGGGACTTGAGCTTGTTCTTCGTGACGTCCATGACGGCGGCTTCGATGTCCGCGGCGGCCTTGGTCTCGCCGAGGTGATCGATCATCATTGCCCCGGCGCAGATAGCCGCGAGAGGGTTGATGACGTTCTGGCCGGTGTACTTCGGGGCCGATCCACCGATAGGCTCGAACATCGACACGCCATTCGGGTTGATGTTGCCGCCCGCGGCGATACCCATGCCGCCCTGGATCATCGCGCCGAGGTCCGTGATGATGTCGCCGAACATGTTGTCCGTGACGATGACGTCGAACCACTCGGGGTTCTTCACCATCCACATGCAGGTTGCGTCGACGTGGGTGTAGTCGGTGGTGACGTCCGGGTATTCCTTGGCCATGTCCTGGAAAACTCTCCACCAGAGGTCCCACGCGTACGTGAGGACGTTGGTCTTGCCGCAGAGCGTGAGCTTCTTGCGTTTGTTGCGCTTGCGCGTGAGTTCGAACGCGTAGCGGAGACAGCGCTCGACACCTTTGTAGGTGTTGCGCGAGACCTGCGTCGCGACTTCGTTTTTCGTGCCCTTCTCCTTGAAATCTCCTTCGCCGACGTAGAGGCCTTCGTTGTTTTCGCGGACCACGACGAAGTCGATGTCCTCGGGCCCTTTGTCCTTCAGCGGGGTCGAGACGCCGGGATAGAGCTTCACCGGGCGCAGGTTGATGTACTGCTCGAGGCCGAAACGGGTCTTGAGAAGAAGTCCTTTTTCGATGATACCGGGCTTCACGTCGGGATGGCCGACGGCGCCGAGAAGGATCGCGTCGAATTTCTTCATCGCCATCATTTCCTCGTCGGTGAGGACGACGCCGGTTTTGAGGAAGCGCTCCCCGCCGTAATCGAGCGTGGTGAGGTCGAGCTTAAAACCGTGCTTCTTCGACGAGGCGTCGAGCACCTTCAGCGCTTCGGCGGTGACTTCGGGGCCGGTGCCGTCGCCGCCCATGACGGCGATCTTGTAGTTTCTGTCATTCTTCTGAGCGTTCATGATTCTCCCTATTCGATCGCGTGCACGAGCCCCTCTTTGGGGCTCGATGCGTTCGCGTGCATTTTCTTTTCGATGCGGCCCGCTTCGTACGCCAGGCGTCCCGCCCGGACTGCGAGATTCATCGCCTCGGCCATCTTGACGGCGTCTTTCGCGCCGGCGATGGCCGTATTCATGAGGACGCCGTGGGCGCCGAGCTCCATCGCGACAGCCGCGTCCGAGGCCGTTCCCACGCCGGCGTCGACGATCACCGGCACCTTCACCTTCTCGAGGATCAGGCGGAGGTTGATCTTGTTCAGGATCCCCTGCCCGGAGCCGATCGGCGCGGCGAGCGGCATCACACAGGCGGCGCCCGCGTCTTGAAGCTTCTGGCACATAATGGGGTCGTCGGTGGTGTACGGCATGACGACGAACCCTTCTTTCACGAGCTCTTTCGTGGCCTCGAGAAGCGCCAGGTTGTCTGGCATCAGAGTGTACTCGTCGCCGATGACTTCAAGCTTCACAAGGTTGGAAAGGCCCGCCGCGCGGCCCAAACGGGCGGTGCGGACGGCGTCCTCCTTCGTGTAGCAGCCCGCCGTGTTCGGCAATAGAATGTACTTTTTCGGATCGACGAAATCAAGGAGGGATTCTTTCGTGCGGTCGAGATTCACGCGGCGAACGGCGACCGTCACCATGTCGGCGCCTGAAGCTTCGAGCGCGGCGGTCATGGTCTGGAAATCCTTGTATTTGCCGGTGCCGACGATCAAGCGGGATTTCAGCTCGTACGGGCCGATCTTGAGAACGACGCTCATTCGACGACCGCACCCTTCTCGACGACAACCACGCCGCTCGCGGTGATCGTGAAGCCCCGCTTCCGGTCGGCTTCAAGATCGTACCCGATGGACGCGCCGGGCTTCACCCGGACGTGCTTCTCGAGAATGGATTTTTTGATCTTCGCGTGGCGGCCGACGTCCACGTCCTCGAAAAGGAGGGAGTCGTCGACTTGCGCGTAGCTGTGGACGTTCACCGCGTGCGAGAGAACCGAGCGCCGCACGCTGCCGCCGGAAAGAATGCAGCCGTCCGAGACGATAGAATCGAGCGCGCGGCCGCAACGGTCGTCTTGCGAGAAAACGAACTTGGCCGGCGGATACTGCATCTGATAGGTGCGGATGGGCCAGCTGCGATCGTAGAAATTGAACTGCGGCGTGACCTCGATCAGGTCCATGTTCGCTTCGTAGTAGGCGTCGAGCGTGCCGACGTCGCGCCAATAAAGCGCGTCGCCGTTGTTGCGGTCGACGAAATTGTACGCGATGACCTTTCGGTTCCCGCTCTTGATCATGTGTGGAATGACGTTCTTGCCGAAGTCGTGCTCGGAGGGGCGCTGCGCGTCCGCCTCGAGTTCCTCTTCCAGCACCTTCCGGTCGAAAATATAAATCCCCATCGAACCGTAAATTTTGGAGGGATCGCCCGGTACCGTCTTCGGGTTCTTCTTGGGCTTCTCTTCGAAACCCACAATCGAGTTGTGCGGGCCCACTTCCATCACTCCCAGCTGGTCCGCCTCTTCGACGGGCTGAGGTACGACGCCGATGGTGAGATCGGCCTTCGATTCGCGGTGACAGTGAAGCATCTCGGCGTAATTCATCTTGTAGATGTGGTCGCCGGCGAGGATCAGCACCTGGTCGGGGTCTTCGATGTGGATCGAATAGAGGTTCTGGTAGATCGCGTCCGCCGTGCCCTGGTACCAGTGGTCGTCGATACGCTGCTGCGCCGGGACGACGTCGATGTATTCGCCGACCTCCGCGTTCAAGATGTTCCAACCCATGCGGATGTGACGCGAAAGTGACATGGATTTGTACTGGGTCAGGATGTGGATGCGGCGGATGCCGGAATTCACACAGTTGGAAAGCGTGAAATCCATGATGCGGTAAATGCCACCGAACGGCACTGCGGGCTTCGCGCGATCCTTGGTCAGAGGATACAAGCGCTCGCCCTTGCCGCCCGCCATGACGAAGGTGAGGAGTTTTTTCATTAGTCCTTTAGAATGAAGAGATTAAACGTCCCCCAAAACGGGGACTCGGGAAGAATTTATTATAAAACGAGCCCAGAAAGATGGCAAGGGCCTTTTAACGTAAGAGTCCCTGACACGAATCGAGGAGGAGGCGCGTGTAGGGATGTCCCGGAGAGGAAAAAATGGCGTCCCGATTCCCCGTTTCCACAACTTCCCCGTCCTTCATGACCAACACCCGGTCGCTCATGTGGCGGACTACGCGGAGGTCGTGCGAGATGAAAAGATAGCTCATTCCCCTCTCTTTTTGGAGGCGCAGGAGCAAATTGAGGATTTGGGCGCGCACGAGGACGTCGAGAGCGGAGACGGCTTCGTCGCAGACGAGGATCGACGGCCCGACGGCCAGCGCACGGGCGATCGCGATGCGCTGGCACTCGCCGCCGGAAAGCTCGCGCGGACGGCGAGCGAGAAAACGCGGCTCGAGCTCGACGGTTTCCAGGAGCTCCACGGTGCGGCGGGCGAGCGTTTCTCGGTGTTTCATTCCGGCCAGCCGGAGGGGCTCTTCGAGGATCGCTCTCACGTCCTGACGCGGATCGAGCGAGAGATAAGGGTCCTGGAATACGATCTGCACGTTGCGCCGAAAATCGCGGAGCGCGCGCTCGGACTTTCCGGTGACGCGTTCGCCTCGGAAGAACACCTCGCCCGCGTCGGGCTCGATGAGCCGGAGAGCGATTTTTGCGAGCGTGGACTTTCCCGAGCCGGATTCGCCCACCACGCCGAGCGTTTCTCCTTTTCCGAGCGCGAAGGAGACGCCAGCCAGTGCACGCACGCGGCCTTTGTAGGTCTTTACGAGCCCTTTGGCTTCAAGCATTCACGCCTCCGATCGGCGTCTTCGGGGCGGCGTCGAACGCGGATGCGGCCAGAAGCGCGCGAGCGTAGGGATTAGCGGGCTCGAAACGGCCTTCCTTCAAGAGACTCTCGACCACGCGGCCGGCGCGCATCACGTGGATGCGGTCGGAATACGCGCGGGCGAGTGCGAGATCGTGCGTGATGAAGAGCACCGTGAGCCCCCGTTTGGCGCGGAATTCGGCGAGGAGCGAGAGAATTTCGGCCTCGATCGTCGGGTCGAGCGCGGTGGTGGGTTCGTCCGCGATGAGGAGCGCGGGGTCGGCCGAGAGCGCGGCGGCGATGGTGGCGCGCTGGCGCATGCCGCCCGAAAGCTCGTGCGGGTAGGCGCGGAACGCACGCTCCGGATCGGGGAGACGGACCGCCTGGAGAAGTTCGAGCGCTTTGGCGCGTGCCTGACGCGCGTTCCCGAGCCCGTGTGCGCGAAACGCCTCGCTCACCTGCTCGCCGATTCGGAGAACCGGATTTAAAGACGCGGCCGGATCCTGGAAAACGTAGGCGATCCCTCGCCCCCGCACGCTCCGAAGCGCGTTCTCAGTCAGTTGGGTGAGATTGAGCACGTTGCCGTCGCGGGCGGTCCAGAAGATATCTCCTTCGATGGCGGCCTGGCGGTCGAGCCGGCATACCGAGAGGGCCGTCACGCTCTTTCCGGAACCGGACGCGCCCACAAGCGAAGTGAAGGAGCCTTTCGTCACCGGGACGCATGCCCCGTCCACGGCAGTCACGGCACCGAACCGCACGCGCAAGTTCACGATCTCGAGGATAGGCTCAGCCAATGTGGCGCTCCCCCGCGAGGCTGTCGCGCAAGCGGTCGCCGATCACGTTCGCGGCGAGTACCGTGGAGAAGATCGCGACGCCCGGGAAGAAGACGAGCCACCACGCCGCGCCGAGCGTCGCCTTGCCGTCGGTCAGGAGATTCCCCCAACTCGGAGTCGGCGGCTGGACACCCAAACCCAAGAAACTCAAACCCGCTTCGAGGAGAATCGCCACCGATACGCCGAGAACTGCGTTCACGAGAACGGGCCCCGAAGCGTTGGGCACGAGATGCCCGAAGAGGATGCGCGTATGCCCCGCCCCGAGTGCGCGCGCCGCCAGCGCAAACTCGCGCTCTTTGAGCGAAAAAATTTCGGCCCGGACGAGCCGCGCGGTGCCCATCCAGCTCGTCAGCCCGATCACGACAATGACGTGCCAGACCCCGGGGCCGAGCACCGCGATCACGGCGAGAATCAAAAAAAGAACCGGAAAACAGAGAAGAACGTCGGCGAGGCCCATGAGGACGCGGTCGCGCCAGCCGCCGAAGTAGCCGGACGCCGCTCCCACG
>CAYSKO010000022.1:0-26054 GCA_964431835.1 uncultured Planctomycetia bacterium
TCGAGGTATTCAAGAGCTTTCAGATGCGCGCGCACCAAGTCGCCGACGTGCACGTAATCGCGCAGGCAGGTGCCGTCAGGTGTGTCGTAATCTTCACCGAAGACGCTGACCGCGTCCGTTTCGCCGGATGCGGCCTTCAAAATGTTGGGGATAAGGTGCGTCTCCGGGTCGTGGCACTCCCCGATCTCCCCCGACGGATGCGCGCCGCACGCGTTGAAGTAACGCAGCGCCACGTAGGAAATCACACCCGCGCGCGAGACGTCGCCGAGCATACGCTCGATCGCGAGCTTCGATTGCCCGTACGGATTCGTCGGTTCTTTACGGTCCGTCTCTTCGATGGGTGTGCGCTCGGGCTCGCCGTAAACCGCGGCGGTCGAGGAGAAGACGAGCTTCTTCACGCCGTGCGAACCCATCGCGCGCAGAAGGCGCACGCAGGCCGAGACGTTGTTGTCCCAATATTTAAGCGGATCGCGGACGGATTCCCCGACGAGGCTCGACGCCGCGAAGTGCATCACGGTATCGACCCTGCGGCCGGCGAAGAGCGTTTCGAGATCGGAGGCACTGCCCAGATCGCCCTCGACGAAATCCACCCCCTCGGGCACGGACCAGCGGTGACCGGTCGAAAGGTTGTCGAAGACGACCACGTCGCGGAAGCCGTCCTCGACGAGCGCCCGCACCATGTGGGAACCGATGTAACCGGCGCCACCGACGACGAGAACCGTTTTTTCCCGGAGGGAGAGATGCAGCGGGCTCATACGCGCTCGTAGACGAAATTCGGCACGGCGAAGGACCGCTTATTGAGCACGGTGCCGACCAGATTCGCGCGCTTCTGCTCGAGCGGCGCGATCGCGGCCTTGACCGCATGACGGCGCGTGCGGCCCGCTTCGACGACGATCACGACGCCGTCGATCAGCGAGGAAAGGATCTCCGCGTCCTTGAAATTCTTGAGCGAGGGGCAGTCCACGAGAATGACCTCGTATTTCTCCTTCGCCTTGCGGATCACGTCGGCCATCTCCGGCGAATCCAGGAGCGACACGGGATTCCGCTTCGACTTGCCCGCCGGCAGAACCGCGAGCGTCGGAGAAAGCTCCCAGACCGCGGCTTCGAAGGTGCTCTTGCCTTCGACGACGTCCGATAAGCCGAAGTTGTTCGGGATCTTGAACGTCTTGTGCGCCGACGGATGACGCAGGTTCGCGTCGATGAGAAGCGTCTTGTGAGAGAGGTTTCTCGAAAGATACCCCGCCAGATTCACGCCGACCGTGCTTGCGCCCTCGGCACGCAGGGCCGACGCGATAAGGAGCGTCTGAAGCCCTTTCCCGCGCATCACGATGTGCATCTGATCGGCGAGATGCTGGAAGGACTGGCTGTAGCGGTTTTGGATCGCAGGATCCTTCATGATCACGCGCGAACCGAATTTACGACGCGGCACGGACCCCAGAAGCGGGATACCGAGCGAGCGCTCGACGTCCTCGGGCGAGCGGAACGTGGGATCGATGTACTCCGAGCAGAAAGCGAGCACGATGCCCAGGAAAAGGCTCGTCACGAACGCGACCATCACGATGAGGGGCTTCCGGACGCCGATCGGCTCGGTGGGCATAGAGGCCTGTTCCAGGATCTTGACGGAGGCGGGTCCCATGACGTCCGCATACGAATGCGGCGCGGTGATCAGCGCGCGTTCCATCGAGCGGATGTTGTCGCGCAGCTGCGTCACAGCCAGATGCTTGTCGCCGTACTTGATCTGGAGCTCGGCCAGCTGCTGCTCCAAATCGAAGATAACGTAATAGCGGCTGATCGTGTTTGCGATCGTCGCCGCCGCAATGGGGCTGAAGTCGCGGACGGAGATCGTGAAAAGATTCGTGTTCGCGACCGGCTTGACCTTGATGTTTCCGCGGAGCGATTCGAGCGCCACCTTGAAGCGGATGAACTTCTCCTGCTCCTTCGAATGGATCTTGTCCTCGACCGTCTGCGTGCGCAGGTCGATCATCGCGCGCTTGAGCGGAGAAGCGAATTCCTTCTCGTAGTCGAGAGGGCGTTCGTCCAATTTGAGTGCGCGCACGGTGCGTTCGAGAACCGGGTTCGCCTTCACGATCTCGCTCTGAGTGAGAGCCATTTCGGTCTTGAAGGAGCCTTCAAGTTCGCGGTAATACGGCGACTGAACCTGCTTCTCGGCGAGAATCAGCATCTTCACGCGCGCTTCGTACACAGGCGTGCGCATCTTGAGACCGACGATCACCGTGGCCATGACCGCGAGGATAGTCGCGAAGATCACGGCCTTCTGCCGGAAAAGGACTTTCAGGTAATCCCGCAGCGTCATGGGATTCTGCTTCGGGCCGCCGCCGTAGTAATCGATCAGCGCGCGATCGCCGAGAGACGGATACTCGACGAGACCCTGGTCGCGGACCATGAGGCCGGTGTTCCCGTTGCCTCCGTTCATTCCGTTCGTGCCCTGCGTTCTAGACGTCGAGTTCTGAGGATTGTCCATGACGACTCCTTTAAAAAATACCTTCGGAAACGACGACCATGTCGCCCGGCTGCAGGAGCGGATCGTGCTCGCTCTGACCGTCCATGGCCCGTTTCAGATCGACTTTGACCGTTTCGTAGCCGGCCCCTTCTTTCTTCTCGCGAAGCACCTTGACGCGGCTCGCGCTGCCGAACTTCGTGAAGCCGCCGGCGATCGAGATCGCGCGGAGCACCGTGATGTTGTCCTCGAGCACGTACGCGCCCGGCTTCATCACTTCGCCCGAGACGAGATACTTCCGGCTCCGGGATTCCTTGAGATACACGGTCACGACCGGGTACTTGATGTAACCGTCCGCGAGCTTGGATTGGATGTGGTTCTGCATCTGCGGAAGGGACATCCCCTTCACGCGCACCGATCCGATGTACGGGAACGAGATGGAGCCGTCCGGAGACACGGTGACAACGGTCGTGAATTGATCGGGCTGGAGCACGCTGATCTCGAGCACGTCGCCGACGCCGATCTTGTAATCCGACGAGTCGACGGCCAAGTCCACCGGGCCGGCGGAAGCCGGCGAAGACGGAGTGGCGGGTACCTGCGGCGCGGCCGTTTCGGCCGACACAGGGACCGCCAACAGAGCGAACAGAGCAAAAATGAATACAGCACGTACCTTGAGCTTGGTCATTCGGGATTTCCTCCTAGTTTCAAGCCTTCCGGGGACGGAAGGAAGACGTCATTTGGCGCCGACACCGAACAGGACGACCGGAACGGTCTTCAGGATGATCTTGATGTCGAGCCAGAAGGACCAGTTGTCGATGTACTGGAGATCCAGCTTCATCCACTGGTCGAAGTCGGTGATTTTGTTGCGGCCGCTCACCTGCCAGAGGCACGTGAGGCCCGGGCGCATCGTGAGGCGGCGGCGGTGCCAGCCATCATATTCGTTCACTTCGGCGGGAATCGGAGGCCGTGGGCCCACGAGGCTCATCTCGCCGCGAACCACATTCCAGAGCTGCGGCAGTTCGTCGATGCTGAGCTTGCGGAGCCACTTGCCGATAGAGGTAACACGGGGATCGTTTTCCATCTTGAACGCCGGCCCCTTCATCTCGTTGTGCTTCTTAAGATCGATGAGACGGCTTTCAGCGTCCTGCACCATGGTGCGGAACTTGTAAAGCGTGAAGCGCCGGCCGTTTAGACCGCAACGCTGCTGGCGGAAGAAAATGGGACCTTTCGAAGTATATTTCACGACGAGTGCGACACCGAGGAGGACCGGCGAAATGAGGAGGAGCGCCAGGCCCGCGGCAAACACGTCGATCACGCGCTTGAAAAAAAGCGGCACTTTCTTCGTCGGGGCGCTTTCGAAGGAAAGCATCGGAAAATCGCCCACGATCGTCTGCGACGCGCGGCCGATCTTCGGCTCGTAAAAATCTACGGCGACCGTCACCTTGAGACCCTCGGTCTCGCAGGAGTGGATCACGTCCTCGATCTTGCCGAGCCACGAGCGCGGCACGATGAACACGACCTCGTCCACTACATTCGAGTGGATGATGTCCGGCAGATCCTTGAGGGCGCCGATGACGCGGTGGCCTTTCACGTGTTCGCCGATCATGGTCACGTCCTCGTCCACCAGGCCGATGATGTTCCGCTCACGGTCCGCGTGGTTGACCATGTCGATGAAGCGCTGCGACCTCTTGCCGGTGCCGATGATCAGTGTATTCTTCATTTGATCCTTTCCTTTTTCCGCCGGTAAAATCGCGCGGAAACCGTTAAGGCTAAAGAGAGTTGCGTCCGAATACCGGACGGGCGTTTAAAGTGTTTAAGAAGCTTCGAAAAAATAGGTGTGTCGAGCGCGGTATAAGGCGTAACTAGGGAGCTTGGTGCGAGTAAAAAGAAACGCGCGCCGGGAGGAGGCGCCGGACGCTTCTCTACGTCAGAACGTCAGAGCGAGACCGACCTGAACCGTATTCCGGGAGTATTCCTGCGAATTGAGAGTGGAGCTCACGTCCGTATAAGTGTACTTGAGGGTGCCCTTCCAATTCTTGGTCAAATCGTAAGCGAGCGAAGCGTTGGCGCCCCATAGGCGGTCTTCGCGATTCGAAGCCATATAGTCGCCTTCGCCGAAGAAGGCCGAAAGGTACGCGTTCATGCGCTCGGACATCTGACGGCGCAGCGACGTTGACACCTGCCAATAATCGAAAATATCCTGCGTATAGGAGGTCGGCGAGAATTCTTTCTCGAACGCGATGTCCCACGACGTGATCTCGTTGATCTCGTCGGTGAGGCGGACGCGGAAAAGAGGCTTCTCGTAGCTTTCCCCGGCGAAACCTTCGATGAAGTCCACGCCGACGCGGCCTTCGATGTAAACCTGCTTCGTGATGTAGTAAAGGGCGCCCGTGCTCAGCGTGTGGGTGTCGGAATCCCCGCCATTTTCGAAATCGCGGATCTCGTAATCGTACGCGAAAAGGAACTTAAGGGTCGAAGTATGCTGGTACGACGCTTCCGCGCCGCCCGTCCAAAGCGTCGAATCATCCACCCCGGCGCGGCTGAAATCCGAGACTTCCTGCCCGAAGCGGCCGGTGAGGCTCCACTGCCTTGTGAAATCGTGCATGTAGTCGAAAAGGAAGCGGTTACGCCAATATTCGTAGCGGCCCTGCGTGCGGGTGAAGGCTTCCTCGAACGTACGGGCTTCCTCGGCGCGCAGGAAGTAGTCGCGGATGCGGAAGCGATCGTGCTCCGTGATTTCCTGCTTGAAGTCGACCGAAAGATCGCCGGAAGTATTGTCGAATTCGTCGTTTTCCCAGAAGAACTCATGATTCAGGTTGCCGATCACGTCCAGCTTCCGGGTCTTGCCCTCGGCGCGGGCCTCGAGGCCGGCACTTACGCGGGTGATAAAGTCATCGATCTCGTTGTTCTCGACGAAAGTGACGTTGTCGTCGTAAGTACCCGACACGGAGCCTCGCGGCTTGATGTCCATGCCGTTCCACTCATAGGCCGAAGCGGCAGGAAGAGAGACGAGCGATAAAAGAGCGAACGCGCCGTAAACAAAATGCTTTTTGGAAAACTCGATCTGCATGCGGGGGAGTCCTTTCGATTGGGGACTTCTGACTGACGTGCACATTATAGAAAAAACCGGCCCAAAAGTCAATAAAAAAGGACGATTTACGAGGGAAAAACGGGGTCAGGTCAGCGGTCGAAGGTGTCAGCGGACAACATCACGAGCGTACAAGCTTCAAGTGTTTTGACGCCTTTTTCCTCGGCGCGGCGCGCGAGTTCGGCGTTTTCTGCTCCCGGATTGAAGATGAGGCGCCGCGGCGGATTCGCGAGGATAGCGTCGGCCATCTTCGCGGAGACTTTGGCTGATACGTAAAGAGTCGTCGTGTCGATCGGCTCGGGAATGTCCGCGGCCGAAGCGTACACGGGCACGCCCTCGATCTCCTTCAGCGACGGGTTCACCGGAAAAACGCGGTGGCCGTGCGCGCGCAGCTTCTCAAAGGCAAGGTACGCGTATTTGGATTTGTCGTCGGTCGCACCGACGAGCGCCACGTTCATCTTAAATCTCCTCGGCAAACACGACAACAACCGTCACGTTGTCGGGCGCACCCGCATCGACCGCGGCTTCCGTGAGCGCCCGCACGCAGGCCTCCGGAGAATTTCCCCGCATCGCCGTGTCGATCGCTTCGTCGTTCACGTACCCGTGCAGCCCGTCGGTCGCCAGAAGGTACCGGTCCCCCGCCTTGACCGGCAGCCGGAATACGTCGGGTTCTACGAACGCGCGGGTTCCGACCGCCTTGGTCAACACGTGCCGCCCGGCCGCGTGGTCGCGTGTGAGGGACGCCAGACGACCGTCGCGAACTCGGTAAAGGCGAGAATCTCCCACGTGCGCAGCCTCGAGCTTTCCCCCGGCGAATGCGCAGACGGTGAGCGTCGTCCCCAGAGAGATACCCTCGGCACGCCCGATCGAGTGTATCCGCGCGTTGATCTCGCGCACTGCCTCAGCCAAATCCTCGGAAGCGGCGGGTGCTTCGAGCGATCCGAACCAAGCCCCCAGAAAGGCAGTGGCTTCGCCGCTGGCCGCCTCGCCTTTCTCGAGCCCTCCGAGGCCGTCGGCGACGGCGAAAAGCGCCCCTTTCGAGGCATCGGAGGACAGCTCAAGAAATGAGTCTTCGTTGCCGGGACGCACGAGGCCCCGGTCCGTTTGGGAAAAATGAAGAAGTTTTATTTTTTTAGCGGCTTTCCGAGGAGCGATTCGACCGAACGGACTTTGCCCTCGATGCGGCGGCCTTTGCCCTTGCGGTCGTCGATGGCGACGGTCACGTAAAGGCGGTCGGCGGACTTCATCGCCCGGTCGCGGACTTTCTTGAGAAGTTTCATCACCTCGTCCCACTCCCCCTCGACGATGGTTCCCATCGAGGTGAGCTGGTAGTCGAGGCCGCTTTTTTCGATTTCGTCGACGCAGGCTGCCACGTGCTTGGAGAGGCTTGCGCCCTTGCCGATCGGGAACACGGCGATCTGGGCTAGCATGCGCTCTCCGTGTCCGTTTCGGCGAGCCGCCGCGCGCGGCGCGTCCAAGTCACGGCGACGGCCGCGATCGCGCCCAGCACCCCGATTACGACTGCCAGAAGAAGCCACACGCCCGCCAGGATGCCCTTCGAAAGCGGCGATGAGGGGTCGCCAAAGCACACGGAGCAGGCCATCCAAATAGCGTTCATCGGAGCCCCGCTTGGCGTGTTTTTTTTACAAAAAAAACGAGGTAAAAAACGAGCGCCGAGCCCGCGGCCGCCGAAAGGGCGCCCAGGACGAGATGGATCTGTGGCCCTCCCTCGCGCCAGTCGCGGACGCCCCATGCGCCGAAGCTGAAAGAGAAGATCACGGAAACGAGAATGACGAAAATGTGGATGATTCGGAGCGACAAAGGCACCTCCTTCGATAAATTACCGCGCGTGAAGCGCGGGGTAGATCAGAAGAACGACGAAGAAAACGGCGGTGAGAGCGAGCGTGAGAAGGATAATCCTCTTCTCGGTCGAAAGATGCATGAAAAACGAAGCCACGAGCCCAGCTTTCAGCGTCGCGATCGCCAGGGCCACCGCGATGCCAGCGGCGACCGGCATTTTCACGTACGACACGCCAACCGTTAGGACGGTCAAGACCAGAAGCGCCGCGAACACGCGGACGTAGACCGTGACGTGCTGCTTGATCTCTGCGGCGGTATGGGTGGTCATGTTATCGGGTCTCCTCGACGCTTAAAGCAGGTACAAAACCGGGAACAGGAAGATCCACACGAGATCCACGAAATGCCAATAAAGCCCCGCCGCTTCGATGCGGCCAGTGAACATCTCCGGGTCTTTCGCGAAAAGCTTGCTGCCCGGCAGGAGAAGCCACAAATTCGCCAGAAGGCCGCAGATGACGTGGATTCCGTGCAGGCCCGTCAGAGTGAAGTACGTCGCGTAGAAGTTGTCGGTCGCCGGGTAGTGATGATGCGAGAACTTGCTCTGATACTCAAACGCTTTGACGACCAAGAACGCGCATCCGAGAAGGATCGTGATCGCCATCCACTTGCGGAATTTGCCGAGATCGCGCGTCGCCGCGGCCGCCCAGGAGAGAACCATCGTGACGCTCGAGGTGATAAGGATGAAAGTGTTCAGGGTGGCGAGCGGGACGTTCAGGATCTTGGCACCCTCGGGCCAGGCGGGAGCGCCCGTGCGCAGCACAACGTACGCCGAGAAAAGCGCCCCGAAGAGCATCACTTCGGAAGCCAGGAAAAGCCAGATGCCGAGCTTCGAGTTTGTGACGCCCGTTACCGGGTGCGGGTGCGAGATGTGTTTAATCAGGCCATCCATTTATTTGCCCTCCGGGGAAGACTGAGGATAGAAGTCGTCTTTACGTCCCGGGACGCTGTACTCGTAAGGGCCGCGGTACACGCGCGGCTCAACCGTGAAGTTGCCGTGGGGCGGGGGTGAAGGCGCGGTCCACTCGAGGGTGGTCGCCTGCCACGGATTCTCTTGGGTCTTCTTCCCCGCGAAGATGCTCCAGAAAAAATTGAAGATGAACGGGATTTGGGCGAGCGCCAGAAGCCACGCGCCCCACGAGCTCACGACGTTCAGTCCCTGCGTCGACTGGTTGTGCGCGTACTGCATCGGGTCGTACAGACGGCGGTTCACGCCGGCCAATCCCTGAATGAACATCGGCATGAAGATCACGTTCATGAAGATGAAGGAGAAGAAGAAATGGATCTTCCCGAGGACCTCGTTCATCCGCCGTCCGGTCATCTTCGGGAACCAGAAGTAGATGCCCGCGAAGAGCGCAAAAATCGTGCCGGGCGCGACGACGTAGTGGAAATGACCGATCACGTAATAGGTGTCGTGCAAATGGATATCGGTGGAGTTCAGGCCCAGCGGCAGGCCCGTCAGACCTCCGATCGCGAACATCGGCAGGAACGCGAGCGCGAAGAGCATCGGCGTGTTGAACCGGATCGAGCCGCCCCACAGCGTGAGGACGAGAGTCGTCAGAATGACTACCGACGGGATCGAGATGATCATGGTCGTCACCTGGAAGAAGGTGCTCATCTGCGTGCCCATGCCCGTCAGGAACATGTGGTGCGCCCACACGACGAACGACATGAAGCCGAGAAACACGACCGAATAGACGAGCGCCTTATAACCGTACACGGGCTTGCGAGTGTTGCAGGCGATGATCTCGGTGATGATGCCCATGGCAGGAAGAATGAGAACGTACACCTCGGGATGCGCGAGAAACCAGAAAAGGTGCTGCCAGAGAACGGGGTTGCCACCGCCCGCGATCTCGAGCGCCTGGCCGTTCACGACGAGGCCCGACGGCATGAAAAAGCTCGTGCCCGCGAGGCGGTCCATGAGCTGAAGCACCGCCGCCGCCATGAGCGGAGGAAAAGCCAGAAGAAGAAGAAACGACGTCACGAACTGCGCCCAAACGAAATACGGCAGCCGCCAGAACGTAAGACCAGGAGCGCGAAGCTGGATGATCGTGGTGAGAATATTGATCGACCCCAGAAGGGACGAGTTGATGAGAAAGGCCATCCCGATGAGCCACCACGTCTGCCCTTCCCCGGCGATAATCGAGAGTGGCGGGTACGATGTCCAACCGGACTGCGCGCCGCCGGCCGGAAGGAAAAAGCTCGTCAGCATAATCACGCCGCCGATGAAATAGAGCCAGTAGCTCATCGCGTTCAACTTAGGGAACGCCATGTCCGGAGCGCCCACTTGAAGCGGGACGACGTAATTGCCGTAAGCGCCCACCGCGAGCGGCACCACCCCGAGGAAGATCATGATCGTGCCGTGCATGGCGCCCAGCTGGTTATAGAATTCGGGGAGCATGATCCCTCCGACCATCTGCGTTTCCGCGAAGATGTTCTGGAGGATCGGGAGCGGCTGTCCGGGGTACGCGAGCTGCCAGCGCATGAGCATTATGAACGCGAAGCCGATGAAGAGGAAAAGGAGCGCGGTGATACCGTACTGCATCCCGATCACCTTGTGATCGGTGGAGAAGATGTACTTCCGCCAGAACGGAAGCTCGTGGTGGCCGTGGTCGTGTGCGGCGGCGTGGGCGTGGGCCAAAGCGGTCTCCTTTTAGTGCTTGAGCGGCGCGGCCGGCAGCGGCGCGTCGGTAGACGGGCCGGTGGGTACGGCGGCGGCCTCGGGGGTCGTTTCGATCACTTCCTGCTGGGGTGCCTGTTCGCGAAGCCATTTCGCGAAATCCTCTTTCGATTCGACGACGAAGAAGCCGCGCATGCGGTAATGACCCAGCCCGCAAAGCTGGGCGCAAACGATTTCGAATTCGCCCGTCTGTTTGGTCTCAAACCAAACGGACGTCGCCTGCCCCGGGATCACGTCCTGTTTCACGCGCGCGACCGGCAAAGAAAAGCTGTGAATCACGTCCTTGGACGTGAGATCGACGACGATCGGCGTGTTCACCGGAATGTGGAGCTGATTGATCGTCACGATGTCGTCCTTCCCCGCTGCGTCGTTCGGATCGAGGCCGACCGGGCTCGAAGCGCCCATGAGCTTCGGATCCACCTTGCCGAACTTCCCGTCCGCGCCTGGGTAATGCACGTTCCAGGCGAACTGCTCGGCGACGATGCGGACGCGGACGGAATTCTTCACGTCTGGGGGAACCTCGCGGTAACGCGCCCAGATGGGCATCGAAAAAACGACGAGAAGAACGAGTTCGAGGATCGCGATCCCGATCTCGAGGAACGTCGGCAGCTTGAAATGCTTGCTCTCGTATTCGGCCTTGTGCCCCGCGCGGGCGCGGAATTTGACGAGCGCGTACACCATGAACGCGAGCCAACCGAAGAAAAGGACGAACATCGAAACGTGGAAGAAGAGGATCAAGCGATCGATTTGCCAACCGTGGGTCGAAATGTCTACCGGGAGGCCCCAGCCGTAATTCTGCATCGCGAATTATCCTTAAAAAGAAGGCAAAAACGTGGCACGAAAAGACGTCTTTTTCCCATTATCCATAGGCAGGACGTAAAGTCAACGGTTACAACAACAAGGAAGGTAGATGTTCGCTCAAAAGGGATGCAGAGACGCCGGAAAGCCGATCGAGGATCGAAGCCGGGTCCGGGCTCTCCCCCACCGACACCACGCGGCGCGCGATGACGGCGCCGGCGTCCGCTTTTTCGACCGCCCGGTGAAGGGTGACGCCCGTGACGCGTTCTCCCTGTCGGAGCACCGCAACGATCGGGTGCCTCCCCGGGTTTTCGGGCAAAAGTCCGAGATGCAGATTGACCCAGCCCTTCCGGGGGATCGTAAGGACATCGGCCGGAAGGAGGATACCGAAATTTCCGAGGATACCCAGGTCGAGCGGAGCGGCCGGTGAAAGCGCCGAACGCACGTCCGCGATTGACCGAACGCGCACGCAGGCTGCACCCGCGCGGCGCGCGACGGCTTCGACGGCGGTGGCATCGTCCGTCTCCTCGACCAGGCAAAGCGAAAGACGGATCCCCTGAAACAAGGCGATCGCCTCCGCGACGCATCCTAAGTCGCCGAGATACGCCGCACGCGGCACGTCAGCCACGGAGCAGCCGGACCGCGTCCAAGACGGAGGCATTCAATTTGGGAGAAAGTTGGCGGCACGCCGTCAGGAAATCGTGGTCGGCGGAAGTGTTGGCGGAGTCCGAGACAATCTTCACGGCCGAAAAATCGATTCCGTTCGAACGTGCGTATTCGGCGACCGCGTACGACTCCATGTCGCAGACAATCCGCGCGTGATGCGAAGCATACGGGCCGTCTTCGTAAGGATTGTCCGTAAGGAAGCGGTCCTGGGTAAGCATGAGAGCGTCCACGGAATCGCCCAAGAGCCGAGTACCCTCGCGATCGATGCGGTTTGGAAAACGTTCAAACGGCTCGCAGAAGTAATCCTGCTCGATGAAGACGTCGGGTTCGACGACGTCTCCTTTATGGACGCCTTTCAAACCGCCGGCGAAGCCGACGAGAAGAAGCCGCCGGAGCGCCGGATGCTCGCGGTGCAGACGCGCGCAACCGACCGCCGCGCGCACCTTCCCCATCCCGGAAAGAACGACGCCGGCTCCGAGCTTCTCGAGCGCGTCGCGGTCGAGCGCGTCGAACTCGTAACGGCTCGGGCAGACGACGCCTACCATCAGTAAGTCAGGAGCGACCGAACCGGCAGACTCGCGAGCTTGTCGCGCCCTCTCAGTCCGGACAGCTCGATCAGGAAATACACTCCCGCCACATCCACGCCAAAACGTTCGACGAGATCGACGGCCGCTTTCACGGTGCCGCCAGTAGCGAGAACGTCGTCGATGAGAATCACGCGCGAACCTTTCTTCAGCCCGTCGGAATGGATCTCGACGGTCGCGGATCCGTATTCGAGTTCGTACGACGTCTTGTACGTCGCGTACGGAAGCTTCCCTTCTTTCCGTATGGGAACGAAGCCAGCGCCGAGCGCATACGCGAGGGCCGAGCCCAAGATGAAACCGCGCGACTCGATGGAAACAACCGCGTCGATATTGCCTTCGGCCATCCCGGCGAAACGGTCGATGCACGAACGGAATTTCGCCGCGTCGTAAAGAAGCGGCGTGATGTCGCGGAAGAGTATCCCCTTCTTGGGAAAATCGGGGATATCCCGGATAGAAGCTTTGAGCTCGTCGGCGGAGGCGGTCGGCATGGGTCTCCTTTTGTCAGCGGCTATGGTAACTCAAAAGCCGCCTCGCTGCCAACCGTCGCCCGGACTAGCGGGCGTCTTGGGGCAGACGCTCAAGAACAGCGTCGAGGTCGTCGAGCGCTTGGTCGAGCAATTCTCCGAATACGTTCGTGTCCTTAAGAAGCGAAAGGATCGCCCGGGGAAACACGAGGCGCTCGCGGATCCACGCGGCGTTCACGTCGTTCGTTCGGTCTTCGGCGAGAGCGTTCATCGTACCTCCGGGGTGATGGACGAGCGTTCGGAAAGAAATCCGCCGGTGAGCGCGTCGAGGCGCGCGGTAAGTTCCTCCATCTTCAGGATCTTTTCGATCTGAACGGGCAGTTCGCGCGGCGGCGCGAGCGCGGCTTCCGCCTGAAGCCTCCGGCGCTCGTAATAAAGATGCGTGACCTCGCTGAGAATCTCGTCGCGCAGCTCGGCCATCAGCTTCGAGCGCGTGTCGATCGATGTCTGGTCGTCGTTCCATATCAGTTCGCCTAAATTCCAGCTCAAGCCCACCGACCAGTCGGTGCTCTTTTCCTCGGGGCCGAAAATGAACCGATCGGGGTCTGCCGTTCCGCCGCGGTCGATATCGACGTTTTGATTCGCGCCGAAATCCGAGTCGAACGACACTGTCGGAAGCCACGCTTTGCGCGCGGCGGCCGCTCTCCACGCGCGGATTTTATCCGGATGGACTTCCGCGTAGCGAATCGCGGCGGCTTGGACGTAGCGGACGGACGGCTCGGCGGCGAAGCGCGCCAGAAGCTGCGAAGCGTCCGGCCGCGGCGCTTCTGTCGCCGGAGCGAAATGAAGCTCGGGGTGCGAAAGCTTGTAAAGCCCGCTTCCCGTCGCAGCCAGAAGCGTGTCGCCCGACGCGTCGTAGACGAGCGCCCGCGTGTCGACGGAGGCGAGGCCCTCGGAGACGCCGCTCGCCGTGCGCGTTTTAGGGTCCCAGCGGTAGACGCCTTTACCCGTCGCCGCGTACAGCGCGTTCCGCGAGGCGGCGATGGCGCGGACGTCCCTTCCGGAAACCGTCGCCGCGTCAAGTCGGTTCCACGACTCGGCACCGTCACGGCCTTCGACGATTCCGTCGGGGGTCGCGGCGAACCAAGCCCCGCTGCCAGAAAGACACGCAAGACCGGACGGAAGGACGGCCGGGATCTCCTCCACGGAAAATTGCTCGAGCGCCGTATCCGGACGCTCTTCTAGGGACGAGAAAAAAACCTGCCGCCAACTTTGGCCGGCGTCGTCGCTTCCGAACACGCCCGAAGGAGTCGCGATGAAGAGTCCATCGCCCGAGACCACCACCGAGTGCACCGGCGATTTGGGCAGGCTCGGCACTTCGGACGCCACGCCGGTCGCCTCGTCGAGACGCACAAGCCCGTCGTCCGTCCCGAGCCACAGCGACCCCGGTGCGGCGGGAGCGATGGCGCGGACCGTCCCGGCGCGGCCCGAACGCTGATAAGGCATGTCCCACCGCTTGCCGCCGTCCGAGGATCGTTTGAGCCCTTTTTCGCCACCGACGTACACCGTTCCAGCCGACGCGTACAGCGCCCGCACGCGGCTTTCGCCCCGGACGCTCAAGACGGGCTTCCATGCGGCGCCCCCGTCTGTCGTTCGATACACGCGACGCTCGGAAGCCGCGTACAAAACGGACGCCTCGCGAGGATGCGGAGCGATGAACCGGATGTCCGCATCGTCCGGCGAAGCCGGCAGACGCGTCCATTCGGCCCGCGCGGCGGATACCGAGAGACAAAGAAGGAACGTGAGCCCTAGAGCGGTCTTTTTCAGCATGTCCGTCGAAGCTTACTCTCTATTTGTTTAAAAGTCAATAGTGTATGATTATTCATCAACTACCTCGACCAGACGTTCTTGTCGAGCGTCCGGTAATGAATGGCCTCGGAGACGTGCTCCGCCGAAATGTTCTCCACCCCTTCGAGGTCCGCGATCGTTCGCGCCACTTTAAGGGACTTGTGGAACGCGCGCGCCGAAAAACCCAATTCCTGAACAGCCATCTTAAGGAGGCTTTCCGCCTCCCCGGACACGGGGCAATGCCTCTCGACCATCCGCGGGTCGAGCTCGGCATTGGAGGCGATGCGCTCCTTGCGGTAACGGTCGCGCTGGCGTTCGCGCGCCCGCTCGACGCGCGTCCGAATGGCCTTCGAAGGCTCCCCGCCTGCTTTGCCGGTGATCTCGGAAACTTTAAGACAAGGCACCTCGAGCTGGATGTCGATGCGGTCGAGAAGCGGGCCCGAGACCTTCGACATGTAATTTTTGATTTGGATCGAGGAACAATTGCATTCTTTTTTGGGGTCGGTGTAGTAACCGCACGGACAGGGATTCGTCGCCGCCACCAGCATAAAGCGCGCAGGGAGCGCAAGTGTCGAAGCGGCACGCGAGATCGTGATTCGCCCTTCTTCGAGCGGCTGCCGCAACACCTCGAGCACGTTCCGCCCGAACTCTGCGAGCTCGTCCAAAAAAAGCACGCCGTGATGCGCGAGACTGACCTCGCCCGGCTTCGGGTGCGTGCCGCCGCCCACCATCGCGACGTTGGAGATCGTGTGGTGCGGATCGCGAAAGGGCCGGCGCTCAAGAAGCGCCGAACGCGGCGGCAAAAGCCCTGCGACGCTATGGATTTTAGTGGTTTCCACCGCTTCTTCGAAAGTGATCGACGAAAGAATGGTCGTGATGCGCCGCGCGAGCATCGTCTTGCCCGACCCCGGCGGCCCGATCATGAGGACGTTGTGACCTCCGGCCGCCGCTATCTCGAGGCCCCGTTTGGCGTGGGGCTGGCCTTTGATGTCGGAGAAATCGAAGGGTTCTTCGTGCGGAGGCGCCGGGGCGGCTCCTTCCGAGCCGCCGGTCCGCCGTTCGAGGCCGCCTTCCCCTCTCAGAAAGGAAACGAGCTGGGAGAGCGTGTCCACCGCGTAGACCCCGAGCCCCTGCACGCAGAGCGCTTCGCGTGCGTTACCCGCGGGCAATACGAGCTCTTTGCCGGCTGCATCCGAAGCCCAGAGCGAAGCGGCCCGCGGCAGGATGCCGGGAACCGAGCGAACGCGGCCGTCGAGGGAGAGCTCGCCGCAGAAGACCTTGTCGACCACGCTTTCCGGGGCGAGCGTTCCGTTGGCCACGAGGATCCCGACCGCCATCGCCAGATCGAACGCCGACCCTTCTTTCTTCAGATCCGCCGGGGCGAGGTTGACCGTGATTTTCTTGGAGGGAAACGCGAGGCCGCTGTTTTTTACGGCCGCTCGCACGCGGTCGGCGCTTTCGCGGCAGGCGGTATCCGGCAAGCCGACGATCCCGAAATGCGGCAGGCCATTCGAAATGTCCACTTCGACCTCCACCGGATACGCGTCGATTCCGAACACCGCGCTAGAGAGCACTCGCGAAAGCACTTTAACAGCCCTCGCCGAACGCGTCGGGGATGAGGTCGATCTGCGGCTCCCCGCCGGAGGGCATGAATACGGATACGACGTCGAAGCGGCATGGGGAATCGTCGGCTCCGTAACGTTTAAGGTAAAACTGGGCGCTTTTGACGATCTGCCAGCGCTTCCGGCGAGTGACCGAATCCGCCGGATCCCCTTTTTCGAGCGAGCGCCGCGTTTTGACTTCGACGAAAACGAGGACGTCGCCGTCTCGCGCCACGAGATCGATCTCGCCGAGCGCGCAGGTGAAGTTGCGTGCGATCAGCGAGTAACCGCGTGCCTGCAGGAAATGGCCCGCAAGCTCCTCGCCAAGCACGCCGAGCGTCTGGGTGCCGTTCATTTTCTTTCAGACGACCCCGTCGGCTTCACGGTCGTACGCCTCAAGAACCCGGTCGTGCAATTCCTGCTTGAAGGAGTCGTCGATCGCTACGAGGACGTCAAACCACCTGCCGTCCCGGCCCTGCTTGCGCGGCATCGAGACGAACACCCCGCTTTTCCCCTGAACCACGGAAAACCCCTTAACCAGAAGCCGGCCGCCGAGCTTCACGTCGGCGAACGCCTTCAGATTGGAATCCCCAACCATCTTGCGGATATCGGTCACTTCCACGTCGAGCAACGTCATGAGAACGCCTCCTGTCGGTTAGCTTAGCTTTCGCTAAACAAGACGACGCGGGCGCCTCTTTTCGTTCAAATGATTTTTATTCGTCGGGTTTTAGGAGTGGGATTAGCGGAGAACGGCCGTCGCGGGAACCGCGGCGGTTGCGCGAGGAGCAGGGACGGGAACGGTGGAAGGATCGAGCGGGGCCGGACGGCCGTTGGACCAGAGATACAGATCGACATCGCCCGCGCGGGTCCGCCAGGTGGCGACCGCTTCAGACAAAGCCTCCTCGGGACCGCGCATGAAAAAGACCGGACGGAACCGGCCGTCGGGACGGACGCCGAAGAAAGGATTGTTTTCGAAGAAGCTCCGAAGACCCGCGGAGGCATCCAATATCGCCAGATGCACGAAGCCGCTCCGGACGTAATGAGCGTCGACAGGGGCGGCTCCCCGTTCGGCCTTGTAGCGCAGCGCGCCGTCCTTCAGGAACGGCCGCGAATGGCCGAGGCTCACGCGCCGGATACCCTGCTCGATCAAGCGCAGGACGCGCGCGTGTAGAAGCGCGTCGGCCACATCCGAATTGTCGTGGCCTTCGAGGACGCCGTAATAAAGGAAATGCGGCAGAGGCGGGGCGTAATCGGTGATCGCGCCGGCGACGCGTTTTCCGTCGAGCTCGAGAAAGAGCACTTCCCCCGTCGCCTCGAAAATACGGCGGAGTTCCTCGTGCGGATGGAACACCACCGAGGCGTCGTGACGGCGGCGCGCGTGCGGCACGTACATTTCTTTGTAAAAAAGATCGAAGTCTTCCACCTGCCGGCTCGAGGTCCACGCGTATCCGCGCTTGTCGAACGAGCGGCCGATTTCACGCCACTTTTTCGTGCCGCGGAGGGCCGCCGCGTCCGCCGGAACGTCCATGTCGGAACGGATCCAAACCGGGGCCTTGAAATCGGATTTCGGCTTGTAGAAGCGCGACTGCTCCGGAACCATCTGGTAAACCGCGAGCGTCGCTTTTTCGGCAAGCGCGCGGCGGCGGACCAACCACCACAAGAGACCGCCTTTCGGCGACTCCTTCCAGCCTTCCTTGAAAGCGATCGACGCGAAATAGTTCTTATGGGGCTCGGTGCCCGCGTAAAGGATTTTGAGAGGTTCGCCGGAAGCGCGCTCCGCCCCCTCGAGCAGCCACGCCTGGGGCTTGAGTGCCCAGCGGAGGGAGCTGTACTTCTCGAGCAATCGGCTCAACGGGAACCCATAAGCTTGTGCGCGTTCCGCACGACGATCGTTTTGGGCTCGCCCGACGGCGGCAGAAGAGAGAGTTCGTGCCCGTTCACGCCGCTGAACGCGTAGACATCCATGCGCGGCAGGCCTTCGCAGTACGCCTCGGAAAGGAGCGGGTCGAGCCGCTCGGGCGTCGCTTCGGGCGCGTCCTCGGAGAACACGACGGCATGGCATTCGCCGTCCTCCTCCACGGAGACGAAAGGATTTTGAAGCAGGAAACTTTTGAGCGCGGCGGATTCCTTGAGGAAGCAGAGGGAGAAATAACCGCATTCGAGCTTCTTCGACACGAAGCCGCCGAGTTTGCGCTTGTACTGGAGCGCACCGTCCTTCAGGTGCGGGCGTGAGTGGCCGAGGTTGGCGACGACGCTCCCCTTCTCTTTGATGCGCTCGAGTTTGTAATGAAAAATCGCGTCCGAAAGCCCGTTCCGGAGCCATTCTTCGGAGCCGTCGACGACGCCCATGATGAGCCCCTTGCCGATCCCCTCGGAATAGTCGATCACGACGCCGCCCACCGGGCCGTCCTCCGTTTTCACGAGAAGAAGCTCGCAGTACGCCTCGAAGTGGGCGGAAAGCTGAGGGAAATCGCGGATCACTGACGACTCCCCGTGGCGCTTTTTAATGTACGGCAGGTGCATGCGTTCGTAGAAGTCCTTCAAAACGCCGATATCCTTCGTGATCTCGGCCTCGAAACCGTAGTTCCGGATGCAGCGCCTCATGTTTCGCTGCTTCTGCTTGGCGCGGGGCGTCTCCCGTCCCGAGACGAGGTCGACCTCCATGCGAAGCCAGAGCGGGATGCGGAAACGCGTCGGGCAGGAAGCGAGGCGGCGGAAGGTTTTTTCTTTATCGGACGAGAACTCGAGGACGAGGAGCGAGGCGTCGGGAGCGCGTCGGCGGGCGGCGGATTCGACTTCCCAGGCCCACGCGCGGCCCAGCTTCTGCACGCGGTAGGTATCCCCGAGTGCGACGCGCGCGAGATAATTCATGTGGGGTTCGTCGCCGCCGTACACGAAAGCGAGATCGCCGCCCGAATGGCGTTCGGTACCGCGCACCGACCACAGATCGAAACGTACGAGCCACAGGCGGCCGTGAAGACCGCGAGCTATCGCACGCAGGATTTTTTTCACGTGCGGCTGGGAGCGCTCTGCAGACGCAGATTTATGCGGGGTTCCGTCGCGACTCGGCGAGCGGACAGCGCCGCCTGCTTCAGCGGACGCAGGAACGAACGGACCTGCCAGGGGATCGCGTTGTAAACAGGGGTTACGAAATGGTGCCATAGGAAAGCGCGGCGGCGGATCGTGTCGAGGATACGCCGCGTGTCTTCTTGAGAACGCAGGCGTGGGAAGCGGCAGATACGCTCCCAAATCTCCCCTTTGCGGCCCTCGGCCGATTTGGCCACCGCCCAAATCAGGCGGTTCATGTTGCGCCGCGCGACCGCAGAGTCCATGCCAGCCGCCGCGGGCTCGATGCCGTTGTTGCGCAGAAGCATGTAGTACTGCATGCATTTCGAGCACGCCATGCACCAGCGTTCGCCCAAATTGCGCCAACAGGAATACTGATACTTCGTAAGATACGGGAAATGGCGGTAGAGGTCGTGGCAGACGTCTTCCTTGAGGAGCTCGCCGAGCTGGGAAGTGTACTCGACGTTCCACGCGGGGAGCGTGAGACGGTCGGTCATCTTGGGCGAGAAGCAGAAGTATTCCTCATCGTAGTCCGTCATTTCGTTGCCGCTGACGACCTTTCCGAGACCGAGCGACTCGACCGCCGGCAGGAGGAGCGCGATGAACGAGGGCAGCGCTACCACGGAATTCATGACCGAGAAGCCCGGAAGCATGAGCGCGTCCCACGCGTCGAAGCGGAATTTTTCCCGGAAGTCGGTGTACACGCGGAAAAGCTTCAAACCGAGCTCGCTCGAAACGCGGCGGTCCATCGCGAACTTGTCCGGATTCGTCTCCGGATCGCTGCCGGGCCAATTGCCCCCGGCGAGAGAAACGAGCACCGGACGCGTTCCCTGGTCGAGCAGGCGTCCGAGGACCAAAAGGGATTCTACTCCGCCGCCGAAGAAAAGAGCGGACGACGAACCCACCTTTTTATATCCCGGCTCGACGGGCTCGCAAACGAATTCGACCCGGACCTCACGCCTGTAGAGGCGCGACGCGGTGGCGTCGATCACGTCCTTCCATACCGTGAGCACGGCCGGGTCGATTTTGGCCGGAAGACGAAAGCGCACGTGGCCGAGCGTCGCGAGTGCGAGGCATACAGGGAAGTACGCCTCCGCCAGTTTGCCTGCGGACGCGTCCACGGTCGTGAGGTCGGGATACTCGGCGTAATAGCCGTCTTCGAGGAAAAGGCCGGTGGCGGGAGACCAAGAAAAATGAACCCTGTTCCCCTCCACGCGCGGAGGGTGCAGCGTGATTTCAGTCATCGGGCCTCGGCTGAACTTCCGAAATCTTTGGAGAAAGCAACGCGGGGACGAGAGTGCACAAAGCAGTGCGGCATCGGGAATTCTCTCTATGAGTGAGGCGGAACGGGAAAAGCGAAGTAAGGAGAGATCTTTCGAACGACGTAATTATATCAAATAGAGGACGATTTGTACAGGGGTTCTCCGTTCGCACGGGAGCGCTTTGCGAAAATAGCCTTTTCTGCAAGGCGCCTGCGGAGGCGTATCGAGATACGTCGCACAAGAGCAACGCCGCAAAAAAAGGCTAGCTTCGCAAAGCGAAAGTGGTGGGCAGGCCAGGATTCGAACCTGGGAAGGCAAAGCCAGTAGATTTACAGTCTACCCCTGTTGGCCGCTTAGGTACCTGCCCCGAAAACTGAATCGACATTCTAGCACAGCGAAAATCAAATCCCAACTCCTACATTTTCACGCCAAGAGGCTCGGCCCGCAAGGCGCGGCGGTCGTTTTCTTGTGAGGCGTACCGGAAGGTACGCCTCACAAGAAAACGGACGCCGCAACGCCGCGGACGAGTCTCTTCGCGCAAAAATGGAGCTGGGGGCCAGAATCGAACTGGCGACCGGCGGTTTACAAAACCGCTGCTCTACCAACTGAGCTACCCCAGCGAAAATCATTTCTTCACGCGCGCCGCGTGCCGGAAAACAGCGGGAAGCTCGCCCAAAAGCCCGCTCGCGGTGACGGAAAGCTCACTCGTCTTCTTCGCGAGTCGATCGCCGGCGCGGCCGTGCAGATCAACCGCCCACGCGGCCGCTTCGAAAGACTCGAGTCCCTGCGCGAGAAATGCGGCGATCATCCCGGTGAGAACGTCCCCCGTTCCGCCCTTGGCCATGCCCGGATTTCCTGTGACGTTCACGCGGACCCGCCGTCCGTCGGTCACGACCGTCCGGTGCCCCTTCAGAACAAGGACAATAGAATAAGCCCGCGCGGTCCGTTTCGCAAGCGACGCCCGCGTGCGGACGTTCGCGGGCACGTCCACTCCGAAGAGCCGCTTGAATTCCCCTTCGTGCGGCGTGAGGACGGCCGGCGCCCGGCGTGCACGAAGCGCGGCAGCGTCTCCGGCAAACGCGCCGAGCCCGTCGGCGTCGAGAACGAACGGGATCTCGAGTGCCGCCACAAGGCGCCGCACGAGCGCACGAGCTCCGTTTTTGAGGGACAGTCCCGGGCCGAGGGCAGCCGCGTTCGCGCGCCGTTCGGCCGCGTAGCGCACGAGCGGCGCGGAGGCGGAGACCGACAGAGCGCCGGAAACGGCGGCGAAAGGCTGAAGGAGGATATCGGGGACAGCCGACGCGGCGGCGGAAGCGACGCGGCGGGTTGAGGCGAGCGTCACGAGCCCCGCGCCGGAGAGGAGCGCAGCTTTGGCTGCGAGGATCGCCGCGCCCGGCATGGAATCGGATCCGCCGACGACGAGCGCGTGGCCGTAATGGGATTTATCGGTCCGCGCCACGCGCGGAAGGAGCGGAAAACGACGGGGCCGGGCCGTCAACGGCGGTTGCGGCCGAACACGAGCATCGCGCTCGCCACCGCGTAATTTTCGGTGTGCGACAGGCTCACGACGGCGCCGGAGAGGCCGCGTTTTTTGCGCACGGCTTCCGCGCGGCCGTGAAAAAAAACCACCGGCTTGCCCCAGGCGTCGTTCAGGATCTCGACGTTCTTCCAGCCGACGAATTCGCGCTCTACTTCGCCGAGTGCCTTGAAGATCGCTTCTTTCGCCGCGAAACGCGCGGCCAGATGCTGGAAGGGATAACGTTTCGAACGCGCGTACGCGAGTTCTCGAGCGGTGTACACGCGTTTCAAGAACCCCTTCTTCTTGGAGGCGCGCACCACGCGGCGGATCTCGACGATGTCGATCCCGATGGCACTCGGAGCGGCTTTCAGCGGCATAACGCCAGCATGTCGCGCACCGCGCGGTCGAAGCCCGTCCAAAGCGCCCGCGACACGATCGAATAGCCGATATTGAGCTCGCCGATACCTTCAATCGCCGCAACCGGACGCACGTTCCGGTAATCGAGCCCGTGGCCCGCGTGCGGTACGAGGCCGAGGTCGAGCGCGAGAGCGGTCGCCTTCTTGAGGCGCTTGAGCTCGGCTTGGGCGCGCGCGCCCGAGGCGTTCGCGTAATCGCCCGTATGGAATTCGACCGCGTCCGCTCCGAGCTTTTTCGAAGCTTCGAGCTGGCGCCGGTCCGGATCGATGAAGAGGCTCACCGCGATCCCCCGCCCTTTAAGCTCTGCGACCGCCCGCCGCACGCGCGCCGCTCCCGAGACGAGATCCAGCCCGCCCTCGGTCGTTCGCTCCATGCGCCGTTCGGGAACGAGCGTCGCCTGCTCGGGCGCTACTTTCAGCGCCACCTTCACCACGCTCGCGGCCGCGGACATTTCGAGATTCAGTTTGATGGGGACCGTGCGCTTAAGACGCAGGAGGTCGTGGTCCTGCACGTGCCGGCGGTCTTCTCTTAAGTGCATGACGACCGAATGCGCGCCCGCGCGGAGGCAGATTTTAGCCGCCTCGACCGGATCGGGATAGACGTCGTTCGTGGGCTGACTTTTGGGAGAAGGAAGACGCGCCTGCCTCAGCGTCGCCACGTGATCGACGTTCACTCCGAGCTTCGGCATCGCTTAGGCTTCGGTGGGCTTTTCGATCTTGCGGATGGGAACCGTGACTTCGACGAAGTACGGCGGGCCGGTCAGATGCGTCCCGGCGACGCTCTCGAGCGGAATCTTTTTGGTGACCGTGCGCGTGTTCTCGCTCACGTCGACGAGGGCGGTTTCGGCACTCGCGGCTTCGTCGAGTAGAGCTTCGGGACCGATCACGATGAGGTGCGAAGGAACCGACGTGACTTGGTCTTCCTCGATCTCGTACCCGTCCGGCGGCTCGGTCGCGAGGCGCACTTTCAGAGGAATCGTCTTGGCGGTGGGTTTAAGAAGCTTGTAGGACTGGTCGAAGCTGTGCGACGGCTCTTTCATCCGGTACATTTCGCTGTGGATGAAAAGGTACGTCACGACCGCGACCGCGAGCGACAAAAGCTTTAGGAAGAGCGTCCCCTTCAGGAGCTTCATTTGACCTCCTTGATGACGCTCGCGCCGCGCCGGCCGCGTCCCTGCGGCTTCTCGGGCTGGTAGAGATCGGTGAGAACCCGGCGGAGCTCGCTCTCGTCGATTCCGCGGTTGCATTTGCCGCCGCTCATGATGGAGATGATGCCGGTCTCTTCGGAAACCACGATAACAAGAGCGTCCGTTTCTTCCGAAAGGCCGAGCGCCGCACGGTGGCGCGTCCCGAGGGCCTTGTCGAGCTTCTGGCTCTGCGAGAGCGGAAAAAGGCACCCCACCGCGCTCACGCGGCCGCCCTGGATGATCGCGCCGCCGTCGTGGAAGGGCGTGTTGGGCACGAATACGGTGAGAAGGAGTTCGGAGGTCAAGATGCCGTCGAGAGGGATGCCGCTTTCGCCGTAGGGCTTGAGACTCATCTCGCGCTCGATCGCTACGAGCGCGCCGGTCTTCACGCGGGCCATCGCGACCACCGCCCGCACGACGTCTTCGACCGCTTTTTCCTCCTTCAGGAACATTTTAAAGAGAGGGCTCTGGCCAATGCGCGTGAGGCCCCGCCGCAGCTCGGGCTGGAAGATGATGAGGAACCCGATGATGGAAATCTGGAAGATGTGGGAGAGGATCCAGCGGATTGCGTCCAGCCGAAGGACCTGCGACGCCATGAAGAAGATAACGAGGAGGACGATCCCCTTCAAAGCCTGGATCATGCCGCTGTCTTTGATGTAGACGAAGAGGAGGTAGAACGCGAACCAGAAGATTCCGATCTCGACGGCGGGCTTCCAGATCTGTCGGATGAGTTCGAGCGGGTCCATCAGCGTCCCTCGTTCGTTCGTAACAGCGTGCCGTCCACGATGCCGGCCATCTGCCGGTGCGCCGCGACGTCGTGCACCCGGAGCACATGAGCCCCGCGGTAAATCGCGGCCGCCGCGGCGCCGAGCGAGCCATAGAGCCGGTCGCCCACCGGCGCGCCGGTCAGGTGGCCGATGAAGGACTTTCTGGAAAGTCCCGCGAGAATCGGACAGCCCAGGGACACAAAAAAATCCAGGTTTGCCAGAAGCTCGAGGTTCTGCTCCGGCGTCTTGCCGAAACCGAACCCCGGGTCGAGCAGAATCCCGGACTTTGGAATCCCCGCGCCCATCGCGAAATCGCGCGCGCTTTTAAGCTCGGTCCGGATCTCAGCGAGTAAGTTCCGGTAACCGGTGCGCTTCTGCATCGTGCGCGGCGTACCGCGCATGTGCATCAGGCAGACCGCCGCGCCGGCTTGGGCAATTTTCTTCGCGAGCCGCTTGTTCCCGCGGAGCGCCCGCACGTCGTTGACGAGCGTCGCGCCCTCGTCGAGTGCCGCCGAGGCCACTTCGTACTTGGAAGTGTCGATCGAGAGCGGAATCCCGAGCCGAGCCTTGAGGCGTTTGAGTACCGGCCGCACGCGCGCCCACTCCTCGCGCCAGGATACCGGCTTCGCGCCGGGCCGGGTCGACTCGCCGCCGACGTCCACGATGTGTGCGCCTTCTTCTTCCATCTCGAGTGCCCGACGCTCGGCTTCATCGACCCCGCGGAACCGCCCTCCGTCCGAAAACGAATCGGGAGTCACGTTCAAGACTCCCATGATCTTCGTTTCGCGGCCGAGCTTTAGCGTCCGGCCGCCGAGGACGAGATCGAACTCCCGGGTCAAGCGGTCGATCAGACCGGCGTGACGGTCGGAAGTTCCGGCAGTGAGAGGAGCGTCCGCACCTCCGCGCCGTCGAGCGTTTCTTTTTCGAGCAGCTTGACCGCGAGGATCTCGAGCTTGTCGCGGTTGGCCGTCAGAAGCTTTTTCGCGCGGTCGTACGCGTCCATGAGGATGCGCTTGATCTCGGAATCGATCAGGCGCGCGGTCTCGTCAGAGTAGTCGCGCTCCTCGCCGATGTCGCGGCCGAGGAAGACCATGTTGTTTTCTTTGCCGCCGAAAATCACGGGACCCATCTTCTCGCTCATGCCGTAGTGGCAGACCATGTGACGCGCGAGGCTCGTGGCCTTCGAAAGGTCGTCGTGCGCGCCGGTGGTGATGTCGTTGAAGATGATCTCCTCGGCCACGCGGCCGCCCATGATGACGGGAAGGCGCGCCTCGAAATAGGACAAGCTATGGAGCGTCCTCTCCTCTTCCGGAAGCGCCACCGTATAGCCACCCGCCATGCCGCGCGGGATGATCGTGATCTTGTGGAGCGGGTCCGCGTTGGGCGTCATGAGACCGACGAGCGCGTGGCCGGATTCGTGGTAAGCCACGATCTTCTTTTCGGTCTCCGAAACCTTTTTGCTCTTCCTCTGCGGACCAGCCATCACGCGTTCGATCGATTCCTGAAGCTCGGAGATACCGATACTCTCCTTGTTGAGACGCGCGGCCAGGAGCGCCGCTTCGTTGATCAGGTTCGCTAGATCGGCGCCTGAAAAATAGGTGGTTTGCTTGGCGATCACCTTGATATCCACCGTCGGATCGAGCTTCACCTTCGCAGCGTGGACTTTCAGGATCGCTTCGCGGCCGACGACGTCCGGGAGCGGCACGACGACCTGGCGGTCGAAACGGCCGGGACGAAGAAGCGCAGGATCCAGAACGTCGGGACGGTTGGTGGCGGCGATGAGGATCACCGCTTCC
>CAYSKO010000023.1:0-25835 GCA_964431835.1 uncultured Planctomycetia bacterium
CTGGACCGTCGGCGGCGGGTTGAAGTACGCCTATTAATACGGGAGAGAAGCCCCATCGCGGCCTTATCGTCGCGGCGTTCGCGTCGGTGTACGTTTTGTGGGGCTCGACGTACCTCGCGATCCGTCACGCAATCGAGACCATACCGCCTTTTCTAATGGCGGGGACGCGGTTCTTTATCTCCGGCGTCGTCCTGTATGCGGCCGCGCGCTTAACCGGAGCCGGACGTCCGACCCGTGCCCAGTGGGGTTTTTCGGCTCTTGTCGGTGCACTTCTTCTCCTCGGCGGCAACGGCGGGGTCGCTTGGGCCGAGCAGACGGTCCCCACCGGCCTTGCTTCGATCCTCATCGCGACCGTGCCGATTTGGATGACGATTTTCGACTGGGCGATGCGCGGCCCGAAACCGGGCAGGGCGGTCGCCTTCGGTATTCTCCTCGGTTTTTGCGGGACGTATTTCCTAGTGAACCCGTCAGCCGGGCGCATGAATCCGGTGGGCGCGCTCGTTCTTCTCGGCGCGGCGGTCTCGTGGGCGCTGGGGTCGATCCTCTCGCGACGTCTCGCGCTTCCGGCGTCTCCGATCTTATCCGTGGGAATGCAAATGGTCGGCGGATCTGCGTTTCTCTACGCCGCCTCGGCTCTGGCGGGAGAGCCGGCCCGGTTCGATCCGGCCTCCGTCACGGCGGGTTCGCTTTGGGCGCTCGCGTATTTGATCCTATTCGGCTCCTTTTTGGGTTTTACCGCGTACGTTTGGCTCCTCCGCGTCTCGAGCGTGGCGCGGGTCTCGACGTACGCGTACGTGAACCCGGTGGTCGCGATGCTTCTGGGCCACTTCACTTTGGGAGAACGTTTCTCGCGCTCCGATCTCGCGGCGGCTGGGGTCATCTTATCGGGAGTCATCCTGATTCAAAGCCGTGCTCCGGAGGCTTGAGTGCGTTTACAACGAAGGTCCTGCAAAAAAAGGAGAGAAATGAAGAGAATACTCGCGATTCTTTTCGCCGCGGCGGCGATCTCGGTTCCGTGCCACGCGCACACGATGGTGGTGACGAACGCTAAAGCCGAGGTCGAGCCGGGCGCGATCGAGATGAACGTCGAACTCACCAGAGAAGCGGCGGCACTTTACGCGACGAGCCATTATGGAGGGAAAACGGAAGTTTCCCTTTCCGATTTTTCCAAACGGATCCTCGACGAGATCCAGATCACGGCGGATGGCAAGCGCTTGACAGGCCGCGCCCTTTCGGTCGACCCCGCACCGACCCTCGCCGCCGCCATCGACGAAGGACGCGGCGTGAATTTCAGGTACCGCTGGGAGACCGAAAACCCCCGTGAAGTCGGGTTCAGCTTCCGTTTTTTTCAGGGAGTAGACGAGGTGCGCCCGCTCTATAATCTTTCATACCGCCTGCCGGGCCAAAAAGCGGTGATGCGCCAGTTTTTCCGCGAAGACGTGTTCACCGTGGCGATCGGCGAGGGCAAGGCAGCCTCCGAGGGGTTCGTCGACACGCTTGCGCGCTTCGTGGTGCTGGGAGTCCAGCACATCGTGCCGGACGGGCTGGATCACGTGCTTTTTATCCTCGGCCTTTATCTTTCGGCGGTCGCCTTCCTGCCGCTCCTCAAACAGGTGACGGCGTTCACGCTCGCGCATTCGATCACGCTCGTGTTCTCCATGCTTGGCGTCGTTTCGCTCCCGGCTCACGTGGTCGAGCCGGTTATCGCGCTTTCCATCGCGGTCATCGCGGTCGAGAACGTACTCATGCCCAGCTCCGGTCGTTCGCGCTGGATTCTTGTTTTCGTGTTCGGACTCATCCATGGCATGGGCTTCGCCGGGGTCTTGTCTGAGCTCGACATGCCTCAGCAGCGTTTCGTGCCGGCACTCCTGGGCTTCAACGTCGGCGTGGAGCTCGGGCAACTCGCCGTCATCGCTGCCGCCGCAGCCTGCACGGCGTGGTTCATGAAGCGTTCGTGGTACCGGCGCATCGTCGTGATTCCGGCCAGCCTCGCGATCGCGGCGGTCGGCCTTTTCTGGACGGTCGAAAGAATCTTTTTTTGACGCGTTACGACCTCGTTCTCTTCGATTTCGACGGAACTCTCGTCGATACTGCTCCCGATATCGCGCATCACGCGAACGCGGTACTGCGCGCGTTCGGGCTGCGCGAACGCTCTCTCGAGGAAGTCAAACGCGCGACCGGCCGCGGCGTGCGCGAGCTTTTTAAGGAGCTCGGCCTTCCCGATCGCGGCGATACGCTCGACCGCGCCATCAGCCTCATGAAGACGCGTTATTCGGAGGAGCCCGTGATTCACACGCGGCCGTATCCTCAGGTGCGCGAGGCGCTCGAAGGCCCGCTCGGGTGCGTGAAAAAAGGAGTCGTCACCAACAAGCTTGTCGGGCTCACCGAACAAATATTGGAAAAGCTCGAGCTGCGCGGCTTTTTCGAGCTCGTCATGGGAGAGGGAAGTGGCTGGCCGCGCAAGCCAGACCCGTCTGGGGCGATTCATGCGATGCGCGCGTTCGGCGCTTCCGCGGAGCGGACGCTTCTTATCGGGGACAGCGCCGTCGACTGTGAAACCGCCCGGAACGCCGGAATAGGTTTCGTTTGGGTTTCGTATGGTTACGATTCCGAGCCGCAATTGGATGTTACGCGTTGTTCCAGCGCGGCCTTGTGGAGCAACTTTATAATTTATTAATATTTTTAAGCTATTCTAATCGTTGTTATATTGATTTTTGATCGGATTTCTGCTAAAATTATCAAAAAATAGGGAGGAAACAATGAAGCGTTTATTCGCAGTGCTCGTCCTGTCTCTTTTTGCCGTTTCGCCCGCTTTCGCCAAACATGACTGCCCGATGTCGGGCGGGGATTGTTCGTCCAAATCCTCCTCTTCCTGCTCGGAAAAGTCTTCTGGTGGCTGCCCGATCGTGGGGAAGGTCATGATGAAGGCCGGTTTCATGCTGGATAACCGCACGGAGCTGGGTTTAAGTCCCGAGCAGATACAGGGTATCGAAACGCTCAAATTCGACGTCGAGCGCAGCTCGATCCGGCAGAAGGCCGAGATGGAGCTTTTCATGCTTGATCTCATGCAACAGTTGAAGGCCGACCAACCCAACGTCGAGACGATCAACGCCTCGATCGATACGGGTTCGCCGGCCATGACGCAGGCCGCCAAGGACGCCGTGGCTGCGTACGTGAAGCTCAAGAGTATCCTTACGCCCGATCAGCACGCCAAGATGAAGGCTCTTTGGACCAGCAAAAAGCGTTAAAAGCGTAAAATAAAAAAATCGCACCTCTCTTGACGAAGGTTGATTGGTAAGGCATCTTTCCTTACACGTCACCTAAGTCCTTGGAGAGGTGCGATTTTGCTTCGGTTTCTAAAGTGGCTTAATAAGCCGGCGGGGAGACCGGCTCCTCATGAGTACCGGAGGTTCATCGATGAAGTCTCTTCGTTCACGCGCGCTCGATAAGCTAACGAGCTTCGTTTCCTTTAATCCGCTTTTCTCAGGAAAAAAGGCCGGCCGCCGTAAGACACTCCCCAGACTCGCGGTCCGGCTGCGCAGGTTTTGCGCGAATTAAGCGCAGTTTGGCAGGCTCTAAAAGCCATAAGTCCTTGACTTTGCGGCACAAGTGAGGTATAATCCTTTTCGTAAGTAGAACGCAGATGCTTCCCGAGGCCACAAGGCAAATTTCGGAAACCGCGGATACTTACCCGCGGTTTCTTTGCTTTTTGGCAAAGGTGGCATGATTCAACCCAGTGAAACGATAGGATACAAAAGAAATGTCTAAAGGTACCATCAAGTGGTTCAGCGATCAGAAGGGTTACGGTTTCATCACCCCCGAGGGCGGCAAGAAGGACGTTTTCGTCCATTTCTCCGCTATCCAGGGCGAAGGCTTCAAAACCCTTCGCGAGGGTGAAGTCGTGGAGTTCGAGATCACGAACGGACCCAAGGGCGAGCAAGCCTCCAACGTCCGTAAGCTCTCGTAACCCCGAAAGAACCCGCCCCGTCCCGCCATAAGCGGAACGGGGCTTTTTTTTGTCCGAATTTGCTATAATCGTTGTAAGGAGACTTTACTATGGAATGGCTCTCGGATCCTCAGGTCTGGGTAGCGCTCGCCACGCTGACCGCCCTCGAAATCGTCCTCGGCGTCGACAGCGTAATTTTCATTTCGATTCTCAGCGGAAAACTTCCTGTGGCCGAACAGGCGCGCGCGCGTACGATCGGGCTAACGCTAGCCATGCTCATGCGCATTGGGCTTCTTTTTTCGATTACTTGGGTGATGGGGCTTACGACGCCGCTTTTTTCGCTGTTCGGCAAGGAGATATCCGGGCGCGACATCATTCTTTTGGTGGGAGGACTCTTCTTGCTCGCCAAGAGCACCCACGAGATCCATGAGCGGCTCGAAGGCGAAGCTCATGGCGGAGGAAACTCCGCCGGCCGGAGAGCCGCATTCGGAGCCGTCATCACGCAGATCGTCCTTCTCGATATCGTCTTCTCACTCGACTCCGTCATCACGGTCGTCGGTATGTCTGACCACATCGCGGTGATGGTGGCGGCGGTCATGATCGCCGTCGGGTTCATGATGGTCTTCGCGCGCGCGATCTCGGACTTCGTGCACAAGCACCCGACGGTGAAGATACTGGCGCTCAGCTTCCTCCTTCTTATCGGCGTGACGCTGATCGCCGAAGGTTTCCACCACCACATCCCGAAGGGCTACGTGTACTTCGCGATGGCGTTCTCGATGTTCGTCGAGTTCCTTAACCTGCGCTCGACCAAGAAATCGAAACCCGTCGAGCTCCGCGAGCCAGTTTTGTGAAGATCGTCTCCTGGAACGTCAACGGCATCCGCGCGGCTTTGAAAGCCGGCTTCGTCGACTTCGTGAAGAAGCGCGACCCGGACGTCGTCTGCGTCCAGGAGACGAAGGCGCCGCGCGACGCCGAAGTGGACTGCGCGCTGCCGGCCGCGTATGCGCACCACTACTGGAACAACGCGGATAAAGCGGGTTACGCGGGCACGGCGATCTTCTCTAAGAAGAAGCCGCTTTCCGTGACGAAGGGGATCGGGATCAAGAAGCATGACGAGGAAGGGCGCGTCCTGACCGCGGAATTCGAGGACTTCTACCTCGTTAACGTCTACGTGCCAAATTCGAAACGCGATCTTTCGCGCCTACCGTATCGGCAAAAGGAGTGGGATACGGATTTTCTCAAGTATTTGAAAAACCTTGAGAAGAAGAAGCCGGTCGTTTTCTGCGGGGATTTGAACGTGGCGCATACGGAGCTCGACCTCACGAACCCTAAATCGAACGTGAAAAACCATGGATTTACGCCGGAGGAGCGAGCCGGGTTCGACGCGGTCGTGAAAGCCGGTTTCCTGGATACGTTCCGGGAGTTCGAGAAGGAAGGGGGTCATTACACCTGGTGGAGCCGCTTGGCGAATTGCCGCGCTCGTAATATCGGCTGGCGGATCGATTATTTCCTGATCTCGCCGGCGCTCCGGCCTCGCCTCAAAAGATCCTGGATTTTGAAGGACGTCATGGGTTCCGACCATTGTCCGGTGGAGATCGAGCTGAAATGAAACCTCGCGTCGAGATCGAATACTGCACGCAGTGCCGGTGGCTCATGCGGGCCGCGTGGCTCGCGCAGGAGCTTTTGACGACGTTCGAAGCGGAGCTCGGCGGCGTCACGCTCGTTCCCGGCACCGGCGGAATTCTCGAAGTGCGCGTGGAAGGGGAAGTAGTGTTTTCCCGGAAGGCCGAAGGACGTTTTCCCGAATCGAAGGAGCTTAAACAGCTCGTGCGTGACCACGTGGCGCCCGAAAAGGATCTCGGCCACTCGGAGCGGACGTGATCGTCGCGGCCGCGGCGATCCTCATTCTCGCGTATTCGATCATCCTGCACGAGGTGTCGCACGGAGCCGTGGCGCAGCTTTACGGCGATCCGACCGCGCGGAACGAGGGACGCCTGACCCTGAACCCGCTCAAGCACGTGGATCCGCTGGGGACGGTGATTCTGCCTGCGTTCCTCTTTTTCTTGCAGTCTCCGATTTTATTCGGCTGGGCCAAGCCCGTTCCTTATAACCCGCTCTATTTCCGGAACCGCAAGCTGGGTGTAGTGACGGTGGCGGCCGCGGGTCCGGTCACGAACCTTCTCCTGGCTTTCGCCTTCGCGGCCCTGCTCAAGACAGGACCGGCCGCTCCCTGGGAATCGATTCTTTTTTACGGCGTGTCACTGAACGCGATGCTCGCGATCTTTAATTTATTGCCCATCCCGCCGCTGGACGGCTCGAAGGTGCTGGCGGCACTCCTGCCTCCGGCGGCACGCGCGGCTTATCTTTCGATCGAACGATTCGGATTTTTCATCGTGTTCGCGCTGATGTTCACCGGGGTTCTCGGTCGGCTGCTCGTGCCGGCTTACCGGTGGGTGGTCCTGAAATTGATTTCGTAAGCCGTGTCACACAACCCTCAAGAAAAAGGAAAGCGTCATGAACCCACGCGTGATTTCGTTTCATTACACGGTCGTTGACGGAGAGAGTCGCAAAATCGATTCCTCCGAAGGGCGCGCGCCTCTCACGATTCTCGAAGGCGCCGGACAAATCATTACCGGCCTCGAGCGGGAGCTTTCGAGTCTCAAAGAGGGAGATGCAAGGAAGCTGACCATTCCCGCGGCGGACGCGTACGGCGAGCGTATCGATTCGCTCGTTTCGAAAGTAGAGCGCGAACGTTTTCCGAAAGCGGAAATTCAAGTGGGGGAGCGTTTTCGCGGGGGAGAAGAAGGTGGTCCGGTCCTGGTTGTGAGCGAGGTTTCGGATTCCCACGTGACGCTCGACGCGAACCATCCCCTGGCCGGGCAGGACCTCACGTTCGACGTGCGGGTCATGCAAGTCCGGCAGGCCACGGACGAAGAGATGCAGCACGGCCACGCGCACGGCGAACACGGGCACTCCCATTGAAGCCGCGTATTCTAGCGTTCGCGGGAAGCACTCGTTCGGACTCTTACAACAAAAAACTTGTCCGCGCCGCGGCCGAAGGAGCCCGGAACGCGGGCGCCGAGGTGACGTTGGCCGATTTGCGTGATTTCCCGATGCCGCTCTACGACGGGGATCTGGAGGCGCAGGGTTTTCCGGCGAACGCCCGGGTGTTCAAAAAAATGCTTCTCGAGCATGCGGGACTTTTGATCGCTTCTCCCGAATACAACAGCTCTGTCACCGGGGTTTTAAAGAACGCAATCGATTGGGCTTCCCGGCCGGAAGCGGGGGAGAAACCACTGGCTTGCTTTACCGGCAAAGCCGCGGCGATCTTGAGCGCGTCGCCCGGAGCGCTCGGGGGTCTCCGGGGCCTCGTTCACTTGCGAGCTATCCTCGGCAATATCGGCGTTCTCGTCCTCCCGGATCAAGTCGCCGTTCCTAAGGCCGACTCGGCTTTTGGGCCGGACGGTTCCCTGACGGACGATAAGACGAGAGCCAGGGCGCTGGATCTCGGCGCCGGATTGGCTCGCCTGTTAGTCAAAATCCAGTCCTAAAAACGGACCAACTTAGCAAAAAGCATCATTTACATTTAAGTGTCATCATGTATACTATACGAAGTTCATAAAATCTTTTCCTTTCCTTTATCATAACCTTAAAGGAATAAATGACTACCGAACCGATGAAACGCGTTCTTAACGAAACCCTTTCTTCGCTCAACCTGCGGAATCAACCGCCCGTTCAGGCGCTCAAAGTGGCTTTTATGTCCGCGATCGGCATCCTCCTTCTCCTCAGCCTCTCGACCCACGTCATCCTCAAGAAACAGATCGAGGACAACGAGTCGAGCGCCCGCATGGTCAATACGAGTTCTTATCTGCGAACGGGTTCCCAGCGCGCGGCGCTTCTGGCCCGCAACCTCGTCACCACTTCGAACCTGACCGAGCGGGTGAGCGTCCGCAAGGAAATCCTCCTTGAAGTCCGCCGCATGGAAGCTGCCAAGAACGCGCTTCTGAATGGCGACGTCGAGATGGGAATTCCCGCTAGGCACTCGCCCGAGGTGAATCGGCTTTTTCACGAAGCGCCGGTGTTTCTGAACCGAAAGATTGAAAAATTCCTTCAGGAAGCCACCGCGCTCGCGTACTCGCTTGAGACGGAGCTCGGCCCCGGTAACGCGCACATGAAATACTTGAGGAAAGAGGCCTCGGGCGACAAATTCCTCGCCGATCTCGACGCTCTGGTGCGTCAGTATCAGAACGAAAGCGAGGCCCGGCTCGCGCGTCTCCAGGAATACGAACGCCTCATCGTTTTCTCGCAGATCCTCATCCTTATCCTGATGGCCGTGTTCATCTTCAAGCCGCTGGTAGACCGGGTCGGTCGTGAGATCGACGCTTTGAACAGCGCCAACGATACGCTCGAGCAGCGCGTGGCGGAGCGTACGGCGATCGCCGAGCAGCGCGCGACCAAGCTTCGCGAATCGGAGCGCCTGGCGCTTCTCGATCCTCTGACCGAGGTTCTGAACCGCCGTGGCCTGGCGACCGTTCTCGCCCGCGAAGCCAAGAGCGCGACGGAGGGCGGTTTCTGCTGGGTGGCCCTTCTCGTCGATCTCGACAACTTTAAGACGATCAACGACAACTTCGGCCATGCGGTCGGCGATCACGTGCTGAAGGAAGTGGGGAGGATCCTCAAATCTTCGCTCCGTTCGGGGGACATCGTCACGCGCATCGGCGGCGACGAATTCCTCGTCCTTCTTCCGCAGACCTCGAGCGCGTTCGCGGTGTCGTTTGCTGAAAAGATACGTCTCGGTATCGCGTCCACGCAGATCTATGCGTCGGCCTTCGACCGGGTGCCGGTCTCGGCCAGCCTCGGCCTCGTCGCTGTTTCGAATCCCAACGTTTCCGTCGAAGACTTGCTGCGCTCGACTCACAACGCGCTCTACCGGTCCAAGAACGCCGGCAAGAACCGCGTCTCCTACGAAGCCGCCGCGAGTTAAGCCGCGGCGCGCTCGCGCCTCTTTCGATTTGCCCCTGCCTCGAACTGTGTTATAATTTTCCCGCGAACAACTTTAACTCTCGACCGAACAAGGGGTTCTAAATGTCTGGTCATTCCAAATGGGCGACGATCAAACACAAGAAGGGCGCGCTCGACGCCAAGCGCGGAGCTCTGTTCACCAAGATCATCAAGGAACTCACGGTCGCGGCTAAGAACGGCGGCGGCAATCCCGACGCGAATCCGCGTCTTCGCACGGTCCTTCAGAAGGCGAAGGATGCGAACATGCCCAACGACAACATCGACCGCGCCATTAAGAAGGGTACGGGGGAGCTGCCCGGCGTGATGTACGAGGAAGTCACCTACGAGGGCTACGGCCCGGGCGGCGTGGCGATCCTGATCGAAGCGTTGACGGATAACAAGAACCGCACGACGGCTGAAATCCGAAGCATGCTCGAAAAGCGTGGCGGCAACATGTCGGGGGCCGGCTCGGTGGCCTGGCAATTCGCGAAAAAGGGTTTCATCGTCGTTCTGAAAGACACTTGCCCCGAAGAGAAGCTGATGGAGCTCGTTCTCGACGCGGGTGCTTCCGACTTCAATTCCGACGGCGAGAATTACGAGATTACGGCTGATCTTAAGGATTTTGAAACGGTCAAGAAGGCGCTCGTGGATGCGAAGATCGCGACCGTCAGCGCCGAGTTCACGGCGATTCCTTCAGCGACCGTCAAAATCTCCGACGTCACGGGTGCCAAGAGCCTTCTCACTCTGATCGAGGCCCTCGAAGAACACGACGACGTGCAGAACGTCTACGCGAACTTCGATATCCCCGACGAGATATTGAAAGAAGCGGCGGGCGGCTAGGGCGGTGCGTATCCTCGGCGTCGATCCGGGATTGAGGGTCACGGGTTACGCCGTCCTCTCTCTCTCCGAAAGCGCCGGCGGAGAAGTGATTGATCTCGTCGAGGCGGGGGTCATCCGTACTGCCGGGCCCGAAGCTGGCATCGCGGCACGTCTCCGGAAAGTCCACGACGCGCTCGACGAAGTGATCCGCGAATTTTCCCCGCAAGCCCTTGTGATCGAAAAACTCTATTCGCACTACAAGCATCCTTCGACCGCGATCCTGATGGGTCACGTCCGCGGGGTCGTGTGTCTCTTGAGCGGCTCGCGCGGGGTTCCGCTCCACAGTCTCGCGGCGACGCACGTGAAAAAGTCCGTAACCGGGGCGGGCCACGCTTCGAAAGAACAGATCCAGCGTATGATCCAGCACGCGTTCTCGCTGAAATCCCTGCCAGAGCCGTGCGACGCGGCCGACGCGATGGCGATCGCGCTCGCCTTCGCGATGCAGAACAAGAATGCCGGCCGCCGCGCTGCGGCCGAAACGGGCAGAAGGAATGCCGCATGATTTCCCGCATCTCAGGAACCGTCGAAGAGGTGGTCGAAAACGCGCTCACCGTGACCGCGACGTCGGGCCTCTCCTACGAAGTGCATATTCCGACGGCCGTGATGCGCAGTCTCGCGCCGAGGCTCGAGCGCGGCACGGCGGTCTCCCTCGTCACTTACCACTACTACCAAACCGATCCCTCGAAGAGCATTCCGATCTTAATCGGCTTCCAGAGCCGGCTCGAGAAGGAATTCTTCGAGCGCTTCATAACGGTTTCCGGCGTCGGCCCGAAGGCGGCGGTCAAGGCGCTTAGCCAGCCCATCGCCGACATCGCGAGCGCCATCGACAGCGGCGACGTGCCGTTTTTGAAATCGCTCCCTGGTATCGGCGAGCAGCGCGCGCGGGAGATCGTCGCGAAGCTTCAGGGAAAAATGGCGAAGTTCGGATTGATTCAGGGTGTTCCGATGCCCAAAGGCAAGGGCGCGCGGACCGCGGAGCCCGCGGGCAGCGTGCGCGACGAGGCGCTCGAGGTCCTGATCCAGCTCCAATACAAGAGGGAAGAGGCGCAGGGGATGCTCGAGAAGGCATACCAACGGAAGCGCGAGCTTTCGACCGTCGAAGAAGTCTTGAACGAAGTGTACCGCCAGAAGCGAGACGACTGATGACTGAAAAGAATAAGCCGGATTCCGGCCGCGAAAAGATAGATTTCGAACGCGCCGAGCGCGAGAAACTCGTCATCGCGCGCGCCGACGAGATGGACGGCGTGGTCGAGATATCCCTCCGCCCTTCGCGTATCCGCGAGTTCGTGGGCCAGGAGAGCCTGAAAGAAAATCTTGGCATCGCGCTCGAAGCCGCGAAGAAGCGCAAGGAGCCGCTCGATCACATGCTCCTTTCGGGCCCACCGGGTCTCGGAAAGACCACGCTTGCGCACATCGTCGCTCACGAGATGGGCGTGAACATCGTGATCACGAGCGGCCCGGCGATCGAGCGGGCGGGGGACCTCGTGGGCATCCTGACGAACCTCGAGAAGGGCGACATCCTTTTCATCGACGAGATCCACCGGCTGTCGAAAGTGGTGGAAGAATTCGTGTATCCGGCGATGGAAGACTACCGGATCGACATCGTAACGGGCACCGGCGCGTTCGCGAAGACCATCAAGATGACGCTCAAACGGTTCACCCTGATCGGCGCGACGACGCGCCAGGGCCTTCTCTCCTCGCCGCTCCGCGACCGCTTCGGCATGACGTTTCACCTTGATTTCTACGAACCCGAGGAGCTGACCCGCATCATCGAGCGTTCGGCGGCGCTCCTTTCGATCCCGATCGAGAAGTCTGCCGCGGCCGAGATCGCCCGTCGCGCGCGCGGCACTCCCCGCGTCGCCAACAAGCTTCTGCGGCGGATCCGCGATTACGCGCAGGTCAAATCACACGACGGGATCACGGTGGACACCGTGTCAAAGTCGCTCGAAGGCCACGGCATCGATTCGCTCGGCCTCGACACCCTCGACCGAAAAGTGCTGCGCGCCGTCATCGAAACCTACGAAGGCGGCCCGGTGGGAATCGAATCCCTCGCTGCGTCGCTGAACGAGGAGATCGACACGCTCGTCGACGTCGTCGAGCCGTACCTATTGAAGAGCGGATTTCTCAAACGTACCTCCCGCGGCCGTGAAGCGACGGCGCTGGCTTACGAACATCTCGGCGTGCGGCGCCGGGGAGCGGCGAAGGGCCGCGATCTTTTCCGGTAAGCCGTGACGACCGCTTTGCGAGCCGCCGCGCTTTCCCTTCTTTTACTCTCTCTGCCGGCCTCCGCTCCCGCTGAAATCGACATTCCGATCCAGGACCGTCCGCTCGTACGCGTGCTCGTCTCCGACGGCCAGAAAAGCATCCCGGTGTCAGTGAAAGGCGCGTATCGGGTCAGGCTCCTCCCGTCCATGCAGATCGTCAAGAACGGATCCAAACTCGTGAACGTGCACGTGTCGGCGAGTCGTACCGGGATCCGTTTCGGCACTACCGAATACCCGGGCCGCGGCGTGCGAATCGAACCCGTCGAGGAGCGCGACCTCTTCCTCAGGAAAGCGCGTTACCGCGGCATGCTCGACATCCTGAAGGACCCATCCGGTGGGGTGTACGCGATCAACCGGATCGACGTGGAGAGCTACCTGTACGGCGTGCTGCACCACGAGGTGTCTCCCTGGTGGCCGATGGAGGCGCTGAAGGCGCAGGCGATCGCGGCGCGTTCCTACGCGCTCTACCAGGCCAGCGTGAGCACGAAGGCTGAATACGACGTGAAGAGCACGACGAGCTCGCAGGTTTACGGCGGCAGTTCCAACGAACGGTTTCGTTCGAAGTCCGCCGTCGACAAGACGGCGGGACAGGTCCTCGCCTACGAAGGGAAAATTTTCCCCGCCTATTTCCATTCCGTTTGCGCCGGCCAGACGGCCGCTTCTAACGAGCTTTGGAAGATCGCTATGCCACCGCTCTCAGGGCGCGTTCTGTGCGGATTCTGCCGTATCTCGCCGCATTCCCAGTGGAACGTCCGCGTCCCCGTTTCCGAGATCGAGGAGATCCTCGCGCGCAACGGACGGCCGCTCGGGCGCATCCTCGAAACGCGGATCGTCACGCGCACGCCCTCGAACCGCGCCGGAAGCCTCCGGATCGTGGGGACCCAGGGCGAGACGACGGTGGCAGCGAAAGATTTCCGCGTATGGATCGGCGGCGACCGGCTGAGAAGCACGACCTTCTCGATCGTGACGCACGAAGACGCGGTGGAATTTCGTGGCCGCGGGTGGGGGCACGGCGTCGGTCTTTGCCAGTGGGGCACGCTCGGACAGTCGCTTTTGGGGCGCAAACACGACGAGATCCTGCAGTTCTACTATCGCGAGTCCGAAATCAAGAACGTCTATCTATGAATTTGGACAGCTTCGATTATCCGTTGCCCAAGGAGCTCATCGCGCAGCGCCCGCTCGACAAGCGGGACGCGTCGCGGCTTCTGGTGGCCCGCCGCAAGGAAAAATCTCTCGAAGACCGCCGTTTCTCGGACCTGGCCGAGCTCATTCCGGCCGGAGACATGCTCGTTCTGAACGACACACGGGTTTTTCCGGCGCGCCTCCTCGGTAAAAAAAAGAAAACCGAAGGAAAAGTGGACCTGCTCCTTCTCAGTCCGACCGAAAAACCGCGTGTCTGGCGCTGTCTCGCTCAGCCGGCGCTCAAAGACGGGCAGGAGATCGTGTTTCCAGAACCGGGCGCCGAGGCGGTCTTCACGGGCCGGGACCGCGAGGGTATTCCGCTCGTCGAATTTCTGGGGGACTTGGACCCGCGTGCGTTGGCGGAAAAAATAGGACGAATGCCGCTTCCGCCGTACATCAAACGTGAAGACGAGGCCGCCGACAAGAACGTCTATCAGACGGTGTACGCGAAGAACGAGGGGGCCGTCGCCGCGCCGACCGCCGGACTTCATTTCACCCCGGAGCTTCTCGACCGGCTGCGTGCCAAAGGCGTCGGAGTCGAAGCGGTGACCCTGCACGTTGGTTACGGAACGTTCCGGCCGGTGGAGGATATCGAGAACCACCGGATGCACTCGGAAGCGTTCGAGCTCAAACCCGAGACGGCGGATCGCTTGAACGAGGCCAAGGAGAGTGGCCGGAAGATCTGGGCCGTAGGCACGACCACGCTGCGCGTCCTCGAGACGTGCGTTCAAAAGAAGAAACTGATCGCGGGTAAAGGCGACACGGACCTTTTCATCCGCGAGCCGTTTCCTTTCGAAGCCGTCGATCGTCTGATTACGAATTTTCACCTACCGAAAACGACGCTTCTTCTGCTTGTGTCCGCTCTGATGGGCGAAGATTTCAGGAAACGCGCCTACGAACACGCGATCGCTGAAAAATACCGCTTTTACAGCTACGGCGACGCGATGGTGATCGTGTGACGCCCGCCGCCGGAGCCGCCACGCGTCTTTTTGAGGTCGAGACGCGCGACCCGCGGACTCGCGCGCGAACGGGCATCCTGCGCCTGCCGCACGGCGAGGTGAAGACGCCGGTTTTTATGCCCGTCGGCACGCAAGCCACAGTGAAAACCGTCTCGAACCGGGAACTCGAGGAAGCCGGCGCTCAGATCATCCTCTCCAACACCTACCATCTGTATCTTCGTCCGGGTGAAAACCTGATCCGTGAAGCGGGCGGCCTTCATAAGTTCATGGGTTGGAAGCGCCCGATGCTGACCGATTCCGGAGGGTTCCAGATATTCAGCCTCTCGACTCTCACGAAGATCCGTGACGAAGGCGTGGAGTTTCGCTCGCACTTGGACGGTTCCCGTCATCTTTTGAAGCCGGAGGACGTCATCCGCGTCCAGCTGTCTTTGGGAAGCGACGTGATCATGCCGCTCGACGAATGCGTGAAGCATCCGGCGGAGACGGCCTACATCGAAAAGTCCGTCGCGCTCACCACCGAATGGGCGAAGCGCTGCAAGTTGACGTGGGCACGCTTCCGCGACGAGGGAACGACGCCGGGCAGCCTTCTTTTCGCGATCGTTCAGGGCGGATGCGTGCCGGAACTCCGCAAGCGCTCGGCGGAGGAACTCGTTCCGCTCGATTTCCCGGGATACGCCATTGGCGGTTTGAGCGTGGGGGAGCCAAGCGAGCTCATGTATTCGACGCTCGAGGCGACCGTCCAGCATCTTCCTGAGGAAAAACCCCGCTACCTCATGGGAGTCGGGCTTCCTAACGACCTTTTCGAGGCAGTTTCGCGCGGCGTGGACATGTTCGACTGCGTCGTTCCGACCCGGAATGGCCGCAACGCCACCGTTTTTACGCCGGACGGGAAGCTTAATCTCCGCGGCGCGTCCTTTGCGAAGGATTGGCGTCCCATCGACGAGAATTGTCCGTGTTACGCCTGCCGAAATCACACACGCGCGTACCTGCGGCACTTATTCAATTCTGAAGAATACTTAGCAGGGCGACTTGCTTCTTTACACAACATCACTTTTTTTATACAATTGCTGGAATTCATGAGGCGCGCAATCGAGGAGAATCGTTTCTCCGAATTCCGCGCCGCGTTCCAGGCACGCTACAACCGACCAGGAGCCCAGTCCGAATGATGCCTTTCGCCATGTTCGCAACGATTCCCGCCGACTCGGGCCTCGCGACTTTCCTTCAGAGCCCGCTTCCGATGGTGCTCATGATGTTCATGATCATGTACTTCCTCGTGATCCGTCCGCAGCAAAAAAAGCAGAAAGAGCACACCAACATGGTATCGGCGCTCCAGAAAAACGACGAAGTGATCACCTCGAGCGGGATTCATGGCACCGTGGTCGCCGTGGGAGACAAGACCGTCACTCTCCGTATCGCGGACAACGTGAAGGTGGAGCTAGAGAAGTCCGCCGTCCTCCAGAAGAAGTGAGCGAAAAATGCTGAAAAACAGACTCAAGTGGGGCGTTCCGCTGATCGCGCTCGTGACGGCGGTGTCCCTTTACTACGCGCTCCCTCCGATCGATCCGGACGGCGCGGGTCCGAAGGAAGGCAAAATCAAGCTCGGCCTCGATCTCCAGGGCGGCATGGACCTGGTCCTCCGCGTGGACATGTCGAAGCTCGACGAAGAAGCGAAGAAAGATGCGACCGACCGCGTCATCGAGATCGTCCGCAACCGTATCGACCAGTTCGGCGTTTCCGAGCCCGTCATCCAGAAGCAAAGCTGGGACCGCGTTTCCGTCCAGCTACCCGGCGTTACCGACCGCGAACGCGCGCTGGCGCTGATCGGTAAGACGGCGCTCCTCGAGTTCAAGCTCGTTTCCGACAACGCGTCTTTATTAAAGGAAGCGCAGGAAGGCCGGTTGCCCGCGGGCTACGTGCTCATGCGCTCCGAAAACAACGAAGCAATGCTCGTCGAAGACAAGGCGCTACTTACCGGCAAGGCGATTAAGAACGCCACCGTGGATATGGAAGCGCAGTTCAACCAGCCGGTCGTCAGCATCGAATTCGACGGCGAAGGCGCGAAGGGGTTCTCCGACATCACGGGCGCGAACGTGAATCGCCGCCTGGCGATCGTGCTCGACGACAAGGTCCAATCGGCGCCGGTCATCAACGAGCAGATTCCTTCGGGCCGCGCACAGATCTCCGGGAGCTTCACGTACGACACCGCGCTCGATCTCGCCATCACGCTTCGCGCGGGCGCGCTTCCGGCCCCGATCGTGATCGAAGAGGAGCGCACCGTCGGCGCAAGCCTCGGCAAAGACTCCGTCGAAAAGGGCCTGAAGGCCGCCTTCTACGGTTTCCTCGCAGTCGTCGCCTTCATGACGATCTACTATCTTCTCTGCGGCATGATCGCGAACCTCGCGCTTTTCCTGAACATCCTGATCACGCTCGCCGCGCTCAGCTATTTCCGCGCCACGCTGACCCTGCCGGGCATCGCGGGTATCGTGCTCACGATCGGTATGGCCGTCGACGCGAACGTGCTCATCTTCGAGCGTATCCGCGAGGAGCTGGAGCTCAAGAAGCCCGTCGCCGCGGCGATTATGGCGGGTTACAGGAAGGCTTTCGTCACCATTTTGGACGCGAACTTAACGACGCTGATCACGGCGGCGATCCTTTATTTCATGGGAAGCGGCCCGGTCAAGGGTTTCGCGCTGACACTTGCGATTGGTCTGCTCGCGAGCATGTTCACAGGTATCTTCGTTACGCGGACGATCTTCGAGCTCATGCTCGTGAAGGGCTCAACGCCGAGCCTCAAGATGCTTCGCTTCCTCACGAAGACGCCGTCGATCAACTTCCTGAAACCCCGTAAAATCTGCTACGCGCTCTCGATCGTCGTGATCGCGTTCGGCCTGTTCCGCTTCTTCCAGCGCGGCGACGGGATGTACGGGGTGGATTTCACGGGCGGCACGCTCCAGGAATACCGTTTCAAGAGCCCGGTTTCGGTCGATGCGGTCCGCCGTTCGCTGAACGAGATCGGTCACGGCGAAGCGACGATCCAGGAAGTGGGCGGCGCGAACCAGATCATCATACGCTCGCCTCAAGAGACGGAAGCCGCAGTCGAACAGCGCCTGAAGGCCGATTTCAAGGAAGCCTCGCCCGAGACCTTGCGCGTAGAAAGCGTTGGTCCGATCGTAGGCAAGGAGCTGAAGGAAAAGGCTTTTTGGGCCTTCATCATTTCCCTCGCTGGTATTTGGATGTACGTCGTGTACCGGTTCGACTTCCGGTTCGCGGCGGGCGCCATTCTCGCTATTTTCCATGACGGCTTGATCGTGCTCGGCGCGGTCGCTCTGTCGGGCCGCGAGCTCACGATTCCGATCCTCGCGGCGATCCTGACGATCCTGGGTTTTTCGATCAACGACACGATCGTCATCTTCGACCGTATCCGCGAACGCAGGCGTTCCGGAGCGAAGGAAACGTACGAACAGGGGATCAACGTGAGCATCAACCAGACGCTCTCGCGTACGATCCTGACGACGCTCACGGTTCTCATGGTCGTCGTGTCTCTCTATTTCTGGGGCGGCGAGGTCATCAACGACTTCGCGTTCACGATGCTCGTCGGTTTGATCAGTGGTACGTATTCGACCGTCTACATCGCCGCGCCCATGCTCGTCGACTGGCCGGGGTCCCGGACGAAAAGATAACGGGTGGCCGCGCGGGCCTGGGTCGTTCATCCGAAGATCGATTCGGCCCGCCTCGCCTCCGAGCTCGACCTTCACCCCGAAGCTGCTTCCATATTGATCCGCCGAGGCCTCGCCGATCCGCGCGAGGCCTCGCGCTTTCTCAACCCCTCCCCCGACCATCTTGAAAGCCCTTTTGTTTTCCGAGACATGCAAAAAGCGGTCGACCGCCTGCGGTTGGCGCGCGAGCGCGGCGAAAAAGTCCTCGTTTACGGCGATTACGACGTGGACGGTGTGACCGGAAGCTCTATCCTTTGCCCCATCCTCCGCAAGTTCGGCCTCGAAGCCGACGCCCACATCCCGCACCGTGTGAACGAAGGCTACGGTTTGAACCGGGATTCGCTCGCGTGCCTACTCGAGAAGGGCTACCGTCTCGTCGTCACGGTCGACAACGGCATCACCGGCGTCGATCAGATCCGTTTCTTGAACGAGCGGGGAGTCGACTCCATCGTCGTGGATCACCATCTGCCGAAGGACGGCTTTCCGGCGGCCCACGCGATCGTGAGCGCGGCCGTCGGTCCGGGGGACGCGCATTTGGCAGCATGCGGACTCGCATTCAAGCTGGGTTGGGCGCTTCTGGGGAGCTACGCGGACGTGCGCGAGTACCTGGACCTCGTCGCGGTCGGAACGATCGCGGACGTGGCCGACGTGACGGGCGAGAACCGGATCCTTTTGAGGGAAGGCATGAAGGTGCTCGCCCAAGCCAAGCGCCCGGGTATCCGCGCTCTTTTCGACGTGGCACGCATCCGCCCAGGTTCGGTGACGTACCGGGATCTCGGATTCGCTCTCGGGCCCCGTATCAATGCCGCCGGCCGTATGGGCTCGCCTCTCGACGCGTTCCGGCTTCTGACGACGGCGGACCCAGTAGAGGCCGCGCTTTTGGCCAAAAAACTCGACGACGGCAACAAAGAGCGGCAGAAGGTGGAAGCCCGTACGTTCGCGGAGGCTTCGGAGATCGCCGGCAACGGCGGGCGTCACGTGATCGTGGTTGAAAGCGAGGACTGGCATGAGGGCGTGCTCGGTATCGTCGCGTCGCGGCTCGTCGAGCGGTACAAAAAGCCTTCAATCGTCATTTCCATGAAGGGCGGAGCCGGCAAAGGTTCGGGACGGTCCGTCCCGGCGTTTTCGCTCTTTGACTCGGTGCTCGAGTGCGAGGATCTGCTCACGGCTTTCGGCGGCCATGCACAGGCCTGCGGTCTCTCGATTCGAAAGGAAAATGTCCCGCTTTTCCGGGAGAAGCTGAACGAAGTCGCCGGAAAGCACGCGGAGAGGGGTCTAGGTGCGCCCGACCTCAATATCGAATCCGAGATTTCGCCCAGGGACCTCGACCTCAAATTTCTTCGCGACTTGGAAAGGATCGAACCGTTCGGTCCTGGCAACCCGCGGCCTTTATTCATGACGCGCGGCATGCGCGCGAAGGGTGAAGTGAAGAAGCGGGGGAAAGACACGCTCCACGCCTGGATGGCGTCCAGCGACGGGCGGACCGTCTGCGAGGTCGTCGGGTTCCGGCAGTACGAGCGGTGGGCCGCGACGCCGCCGGCGGGGCCCGTCGACGTGGTTTACAGGCCGTCCCTCGTGGACTCGCAGGGGATCGTTTCGGTCCAGCTCGAGCTCGAGGATTGGAAATAAAAAAGGCCCGAACCCTTACGGGTTCAGGCCTTTTTAAGGTAAAAGAGTTACTGCTGTTCGGCGGCCGCCGGGGCCTGTTCGGCTTCCGGCTTCTTCCAGGTACGCTTCGGGGCGCGTTTGACCTTGCCGGTCTTGAGCCACTTGGCGCTGACCTTGACGCGCTTGACGGTGCCGTTCTCGATGATTTTCACGGTCTGAAGATTGGGCGAAAAGCGGCGGGTCGTGATGCCCGTGGTCTTGAGACCGATACCGCCGGACTTCTTCGCGATACCGCGGCGGGCGATGGACTTGCCCATCTTGGGCTTTTTACCGGTATAATAACAAACTCTGGACATCGGATTCTCCTTAAACGTGAGTCGATAATTTAGCATGACGACACAGCAAATGCAAGAGACAACTTCCCTTAAGCTCGAGTCGCCCCTTCGCTTCCTGAAGGGGGTCGGCCCCGAGCGCGAAAAGGCGTTCGCGCGGATCGGGCTTAAGACCGTGCTCGATCTCTTCCACTATTACCCCCGCCGGTATGAGAACCGGGCGCCGGTGAAGCCCGTCCGCGAGGCCGTACCGGGCGAAAAGGAGTGCGTCCAGGGCTCCGTGACGTCCAAAGGGTTCATTCGGACGCGGGGAGGCCCGGGTCTCTTCCGGCTCGTTTTAGGCGACGCCGCCGGGGGCGCGCTCTTCGGCACCTGGTTCAATATGCCCTACCTTTCGAACGTTTTTAAAACAGGTTCGCAGGTGGCCCTCTACGGACGCGTGGAGCGGGAGGGGAGAAATTTTAAGATGACCCATCCCGAGTACGAGATCGTGTCAGAAACACCGGGGACTCCGAACGTCCATATCGGCCGGATCGTCCCCGTTTACCCCCTGACCGAAGACCTGCGCCAAAAAGGTCTCCGCCAGCTGCAGTTCAATCTCCACGAGACGCAGTCGCATCTCGTGCGGGAATACCTTCCGTCCGAAATCCGCGACCGGCTCGGGCTCGTCGACGAAGGCGGGGCGGTGCGGCAGATCCATTTCCCGGATACGATCGACGCGCTCGAGGCTGCGCGCCGCCGGCTTGTGTTCGACGAATTCTTCCTGATGCAGACCGTGATCCAGATGAAGAAAGCCAAGCTCGGAGCGCGCGCGGCGCTCGCCCATGCCGGCGGGGCGGAAGAGGTGAAGGCGCTCACGTCGGCGCTCGATTTCGAATTGACGGTCGGCCAAAAGAGCGCGATCCGTGACATTTTGGCCGACATGAAAAAACCGCGCGCGATGAACCGTCTTGTCCAAGGCGACGTCGGGAGCGGAAAGACCGTGGTCGCGGCGGCCGCGCTCGCGTTTACGGCCGCCAACGGTTTTCAAGGGGCGTTCATGGCGCCGACAGAAGTGCTCGCTCAACAGCAGTTCCTCACGCTCGTGCGGCTTCTCGAGCCCCTCGGCTTCCGGTGCGCGTACCTCGCGCAGGACACCGATCCAAAGGCGCGCGCGGAGGCGCTGGCTGCCGTCCGCAGCGGCGCGGCGAACGTGGTCGTCGGAACGCACGCGGTGATCCAAGCCGAGGTTCAATTCGCGAATCTGGGGCTCGCGGTGATCGACGAGCAGCATAAATTCGGTGTCGTCCAGCGTTCGGCGCTCCAGGCGAAGGCCGCCGGGAAGGCGCCGCACCTCCTTCTCATGACGGCCACGCCGATTCCGCGGTCGCTGGCGATGACGCTCTACGGCGACCTCGATCTTTCGACGATAGCCGAGCTTCCGAAGGGGCGCCGTCCCGTGAAGACGCTCTGGGCTCCGGAAGAGAAGCGCGTCGACGTCTATGCGCTCGTCGAGAGCCTACTGGACCGCGGGCGGCAGGCGTACGTGATCTGTCCGCTCGTCGAGAACTCGAGCGGAACGGCCAGGAGCGCGGTGGATTCGCACGCCGAGCTTTCGAGGATTTTCGCCCCCCGCAAGGTGGGGCTCCTCCACGGGCGCATGAAAGCGGAGGAAAAGAACGCCGTGATGGCGGACTTCAAGAGCCGCAAGATCGAGCTCCTCGTCTCGACCGTGGTCGTCGAGGTGGGCGTCGACGTGCCCAACGCGAGCGTCATGATCGTCGAGAACGCCGAACGGTTTGGGCTCGCACAGCTCCATCAGCTACGCGGACGCGTCGGGCGCGGAAGCGAAGAGTCCTTCTGCGTGCTATTCTCCGATTCCGCGGTTGAAATATCGATCGACCGGCTCCGCGCGTTCGAGGAGACCGAGAGCGGCTTCGATATCGCCGAAAAGGATCTCGAGTTGAGGGGGTCGGGCGATCTCGTCGGAGAACGCCAGCACGGCCTTCCGGAGCTCCGGATCGGCCACCTCGCCCACGACATCGAAATCCTCGCGCTCGCGCGCCGGGAAGCGGGGGTCCTGGTTTCGAAAGACCCGAAGCTCACGCTGCCCGTCCACGCGCCGATCCTGGCGGCGTTGAAAGAACGCTTCTCCGCCCCGAAGGAAAAGCTCGAGACTCTCGCATGAAGAGTGCCACGACCCTCCTTATCCTTCTCTTCATTTCATTCCCCGTCGATGCCGCCGAGGTGACGCTCCGGAAGGAACCGAACGGGGGCTGGAAGCTCCTCGTGGACAAAGAGCCCTATTTCATCCGCGGCATGGATTACCGAGTCACGCGAATCGGTGAAAGCCCGGACCACGGAAGCTTAAAAGACTGGGCGTTCTACGACGACAACGGAAACGGGCGGAGCGACGGCCCCTACGATGCGTGGGTGGACGAGGACGGCGACGGCCGTCGGACCGCCGGCGAATGGCCCAAGGGCGACTTCCTGCTCATGAAGGAGATGGGTGTGAACACGATCCGCTGGTACGTGAATGATTTCCCGAATCAAAAAGCGAACAAGGCGCTCCTGCGCGACCTCTTCGAGACCCACGGTATCCGCGTGGCGGTAGGGGACAAGTTTGGCGCGTACACAATCGGCTCCGGCGCCACCTGGGAAGCGGGGACGGACTACCGCAATCCCGAACAGAAGAAACGTATGCTCGAGAGCGTGCGGCGGATGGTGGAGGAGCACAAGAACGAGCCGTACACGCTGCTTTGGCTTCTCGGCAACGAGAACAACCTGCGTTTTACGAACACCAACGCCGGGCAGTTCCCGGACGACTACGCGAAATTCGTGAACGAAGCTGCCGAGCTCATTCATTCTCTCGATCCGCATCATCCGGTCGCCCTCGTAAACGGCGACGTGAAAGGGATTCATTCCTACCGTAAATTCGCTCCAGCCGTCGACATCTTCGGCGTGAACTGCTATCGTGGCGAAGGCTTCGGTTCACTGTGGAAGGAAGTGAAGAAACTTTACGGCAAGCCGGTCCTCGTGACGGAGTACGGCGGGACCATGGCTAACGGCCGGGACGAAACGAAACAGGCCATGCTCCACCGTGCCTGCTGGCTCGACATCGCGGCGAACCGTTCGAACCGGCTCTCTGGCGCGGGGAATTCGCTCGGCGGGTTCGCGTTCGAATGGATGGACGAGTGGTGGAAGGCGGGCGAGCCCTCCGATCACGCGGCGGTCGGCACAGTGGGCAAGCAGGGCGTCGGCGCGGCCGGGTGGCCGGAGGAATGGTGCGGCCTTTTCTCCCAAGGCGACGGGTCGCTGAGCCCGTTCTATCGTAAACCGCGCCGCGTCTATTATCTTTACAAGGACGAGCTCTGGAATGAAAATACTAACTGGTGAGCTACGCGGACGCACGCTCGCGTTCCAGCCGCATCCGGACCTGCGTCCCACCGCCGACAAGGTTCGTCAGGCGATCTTCAACGCACTGGCGGGAGTCGTGGAAGGCCGGGCCGTGCTGGACATCTTCGCGGGCACGGGAGCCATGGGCTTCGAGGCGCTTTCCGGCGGCGCGACGCGCGCGGTATTCGTGGAGCGCGACGCGGCGCGCGCGAAGCGGATCCAGCAAAACCTGGACGCGCTTGATCTCGACGGCCGCGCCGACGTGAAGCGCCAGGACGCGCTCGCGGCGCTCGAAGGCCTCGGCGTCTCCGGTGAAACGTTCGGGCTTTTCTTCATCGATCCGCCTTACGGCGGAGAAGACGCGCTCGCGGCGCTCGCGGCGTCGGCGCAGCTCGCCGAGCCGGGGGCGATCGCGGTCCTGGAGTGCGGCAAGCGCGAAGACGTCCCGGAGGAGGCCGCGGGGTTCCGCCTCCTCAAAGAAAAGAAGTACGGCGGCACGCGCGTGGCGTTCTACGGATACCCACAACGATAAGGAGAACGGATGTCCAAGCTGATCCTCGTGGCCGACGACGATAACGGCCAGCTTCTCATGATGGAGTCGCTCCTTACGGGCAGGGGCTACACGGTCGTGCTCGCACACGACGGGGAGCAGGCGGTGGAAAAAGCGCGCCGGGCGAAGCCAGATCTCATCATCATGGACGTGCAGATGCCGAAGATGGAAGGCGACGAGGCCGCGATGGTCCTTTTGGAAACGCCCGAGACCCGCGGCATCCCCGTGATCTTCTGCACCGGCCTGCGGACGGACGAAGAGCTCGCCGAGACGAAAGAGGAGAACGTATTCGCAAAACCCGTCCATTTCGAGACGCTTCTCGCCAAGATCAAGGAGACGCTCGGGGAGTAAACGCAAGCGGCGTTGCCACGGGGCGGCGGTTCTAGTATGATGTTTCGATGAATCACGGTTTCTTTCGTTCTTCCATCGGTAAAAAACAGGTGATGGCGGCCACCGGCCTCGCGCTCACAGGTTTCGTTCTGATACACATGCTCGGGAACCTGCAGATATTCCTGGGCCGGGACGCGCTCAATCACTACGCCCATTTCCTCCAAGAAGCGACCGAGCTTCTTTGGCTGGCGCGCATCGTCCTTTTGACCTGCTTCGTCGTCCATATCGGTCTGGCGGTCGTCCTGACCCTCGAGAACCGCGCCGCCCGTCCCGCGCGCTACCGCCACGAGGACACGGTCCAGGCATCACTCGCTTCCCGTACGATGATGATCACGGGCCTCGTGACCCTCGCGTTCGTGATCTACCATCTCATGCACTTCACATTCGCCGCGGCGCATCCGCAGTACTACTATTTGATCGACGACCACGGGCGTCACGACGTCTATTCCATGGTGGTCTTGAGCTACCGCAATTTTCCGATCGCCGCCGCGTACATGCTCGCGATGCTCGCGCTCGCATTTCATCTGAGTCACGGCGTGCAGAGCCTCTTCCAGTCGCTCGGGTTGAACCATCCCAAGTACACGCCGCTCCTCCGAAAGGCCAGCGCGGCCGTGGGCCTGTTGGTCCTCTTCGGAAACAGCGTGATCCCGGTGGCCTGCTTCATGGGCTGGCTGCCGCTTCCGGGAAACGGAGCTTAACATGGAGCTGAACGCCCGCATCCCCGACGGACCGCTGCCTGAGAAATGGGACCGGCACCGCTTCAACCTGAAGCTCGTGAATCCCGCCAACAAGCGCAAATTCGACGTCATCGTCGTGGGTTCGGGTTTAGCGGGGGCGTCCGCGGCCTCCACGCTCGCCGAACTCGGCTACAACGTGCGCTGCTTCTGTTTCCAAGACACCCCGCGCCGCGCCCATTCGATCGCCGCGCAGGGAGGCATCAATGCGGCCAAGAATTACCAAAACGACGGTGATTCCGTCGAGCGCCTTTTTTACGACACGATCAAGGGCGGTGATTTCCGCGCACGCGAGGCGAACGTCTGGCGCCTCGCGCAGGTTTCTGCCGCCATCATCGACCAATGCGTGGCGCAGGGCGTGCCGTTCGCGCGCGAGTACGGTGGAACCCTCGCCAACCGCTCCTTCGGCGGCACGCAAGTCTCGCGCACGTTCTATGCGCGCGGCCAGACCGGCCAGCAGCTCCTTCTCGGCGCCTACCAGTCGCTCGAGCGTCAGATTGCGCTCGGAAAGGTGCAGATGCACACGCGGAGCGAAATGCTCGAGCTCGTCGTCGTCGACGGTCACGCGCGCGGTATCGTGACCCGCGATCTTATCACCGGCAAGATCGAATCCTTCGCCGCGGACGCGGTGGTGCTCGGCACCGGAGGTTACGGCAACGTCTTCTATCTCTCCACGAACGCGATTCAGTCGAACACGAGCGCGATCTGGCGCGCCCACCGAAAGGGCGCGCTTCTCGCAAACCCCTGCTACACGCAGATCCACCCGACCTGCATCCCGGTTTCGGGTGAGCACCAGTCGAAGCTCACGCTCATGTCCGAATCGCTCCGCAACGACGGCCGCGTTTGGGTGCCTAAGAAGAAGGGCGACAAACGCCCGCCGCACGAGATTCCCGAGGAGG
>CAYSKO010000024.1:0-25651 GCA_964431835.1 uncultured Planctomycetia bacterium
GCGGTGTGGTCGGCGGTGTGGTCGGCGGGTTGACGATCGTCGGTGGATCCACGACAGTCGGAAGGTCGATAACCGGCGGCATGTCGACCGCGGGGGGCGGATTGACGACCGTCGGCGGAGTGCCCGGCGTTGGCACCGGCGGAACCTCCGGCGACGTGTTCGGGCGCAGGAAGAGCCTGCTACGCGTCCTATCGAGCGCTCTCCAGAATTCCACCTCGGTCACGTACTCGGCGAGGACAGTTGAGATGGTGCTGCTCACACGCGCGAAGTCCCCTTCGCCGCTGCGAGCCATCTGCGCGAGCTCGTGGACCGAGTCAATGATGGAAAGCGCGTCGTCGATGCGCATATATAAATTGACGCTCTGGCCGACGGGCGCAAGGAAGCCGCCCTGTGACATGGGGCCCACGGTATTCATCACCGAGAGGGCGATCATCATCGGGAGGGATTGGAAAAGCATTTCCGACGTGTGCGACGCGATACTCATCACCCCGTGCGCGCCTGCCATGAAACCGGTCGAGTCCATGGCGAGCCACGCGGCGACGTTGCCGTGCGAATAATCCATGAGCTTTCGCGCGCGCTCGAGCAACGTGATACGCCGTCCGACAAACCCGGGCGTGTTGTTCTGCCGCTCGCGGTCGCGCGTGATGAAATGATCGAGCACCCGGAGTTCCGCGGCTCCCAAGCCTGCGATCGACGCGCTGATGGCAAGGGGCACGTCCGCGTCCGTCGTGGCGCGGGCCAAATTCTGGAGCATTTGCCGGCGAGCTTCCCACGTCAGGCCGGAGGCGGACAGAATGCGGCTTCTCTCCGCCAAAAGCGCCCTGTTCTCCGCTTCGCCCAGCGGAGACAGTACATTGATCGCATATACCACGTTATGCCAGGCGTCCTGCCCGATATTCTCGAGCGCGTTAAAGGTATTACTGACGACGGGGGGCACGTAGAAACCGAAAAGGTCCTGCTCTCCGCGAACGAAACCCTGTACCGTGTCCGCGTACGTGGCGATGAACGACGAGCGAGGCGCCCATTCGTACGTCACCTCGGAATCGTACCGGTCTCCGGAATTCACCCACCCGCCGTAAGGCGGGTCGGCCGGACGCCACTGCTCTTGAGCGACCGCCGTTGTGCTCGTTCCGAACCGGTCCGTCAGCCAGCGCGGGTCCATGACGAACTGGCCGGAAGGAATGAATTCTCCTCTGTATGTATACGAGACCGCTGCGCCGCTAGGAAAATAAGAACGACGGATCCGTTCAGCCGTAACACCCGCGACGGTTCCGTCCTGGTTTACGGTCATCCCGACCTGCGTACGAAGATTATTCGCGGAAAAATACGCCGGGTTCACGTGTGACGCCCCGGTCGTTCGGTCACGCGCGACGGCCGAAAGCCGCCCGCGGATACCCAGCGTGAAGAAATGATCCGAATTCTCCGCTGACGTCTCGGTCCAATCATACAACCAATTCGTCAGCGGCACCCGGAAGAAGCTGTCTTGCTCCACAGGGCTGAGCGAATTCCAACCGGGCATCCCTATGCCGGGTTTGCCGTTCGGAGTATCGCCTATGATGAAAAGATTTCGGGCCTCCTCAATTCTGACGACGAATGCAGCGATTTCTCCGGCGATTCTCCAGCGTTCGGCCGAAGTCGTGGCGGTCAGCATCGGCTGAGCCTGAATCATCACTGCGGGCTGGGGACTGACGGCATTCGGCATGTAACGCACGGCAAGCTGCGGAGTAGGCTGTGCCCCCGTACGGCTCGTCACGAAGTAGTCCCTATTGCCGTTCGCCTCCCGCACCTCGCGGATCACGTTCACCAGCGTCTGTGGCGGTTGGACTCCGGTAATACCCGGCAAACTGCCACCGGTGACGTAGTGGTCGTAGATTTCTTCTTTTCCGTCTCGGAACACTTTTCTAACAACGGCGGACTGAGGCCTGCCATTAACCATGACTTCCGCAAAATGCGCAATGTGAGCCGGACTCGCTGGGCGGGTCCCGCTAGCCGGCATGGCGTTGAAATGCACCTCTCGAACTTGAAAACGTTTCGGCGGGATTCCGCCCGTATCCACCATTGTGCCGATTTGATGCGTCCAGGAGTTCGCGGGGTCGAATGAATTGATCCGCGTGACGCCATCGGTCATGATCATCTCGATGCCGCGGCCTGCCGCATTCCAAGATCGCGTGTAGTTTCCGTCGGAAGAGCGGAAGTAGCCGGCCTGCCCGGGAACGATATTCGCGATCCGGAGCATGCCTTCCGTGGACGAATGGCGGTAGACGGCGCCGATCCGCACAACGTTGTCGGAACCTTGGAACGGGATCGTCGGCTCTTCCTCCTGCGCCACCGGTTCAGCCGTAAGGCTTCTAAGCGCTCCCAGGAATTGGATGACTCCGTGGAAATCCGTGCTCGCGATCGGCGTGCCGATGGCGCGCGCCCGCGCTTCGACGCGGACTGCTTGCTGAAAAAGGCCTTCACTGACGAAACGAAACTGCGCTTTAGACTGCGAGGTGTCCGCGTTCCACGCCTGCACTGCCGCCGCGATCAAGGCGTTTCGGAAAAACCCGCTGATGCTGCGCCCCGACTCGAACGTCGTGTTCGGAGTGAGGTCATACGCAGGCGTTCCGTACGAGCCTTCGATCGCGAGGTGGAACGCGGGAACCCTCTCCGAGATAAGCTGGCCGATGCGGTGATTCACCTCAACGACGACACCGTCGAGGTGCGCAACCCGTTGCGCGAAGGCGGCCGCCGGCTCGTAGCGCCTATAGGGGTAACGCCAGGAAATTTCGTCTACCCAGGCCGCCACGAAATCGTTGTAAGCAGCACTCCGGTGACTGCGGACGATGTCCAGCATGTCGGCCAGCGGCACGTTGAAATCCGAAGAAACGAAGCGCGCATCACGAAATGGCATGAGGAAATCCCGGATCGACGCGGAAGAAATGTCAGCCCAAGGACGCTCGAACAGAGCCCGAACCGTCGACGAAGCACCGCTCTCCGCAAGGCGCGCCTGCTGAAAATGGCTCACCCACTCCCGAACAGTCATCATGGGCGCGCGATGCGGCTCGGTGATCGCCGCTTCGCCCTCGAACATGCTTTCCGAACCGTTTGTTAAAAGGTCGTCGAAATTCCGGATCTGATCCACATGAAGAGCGGTCAACGTCTCGCCCTGCATTTCCCGGATCAGGATGTCCTGGAGATTCCGCATCGCAGTAAGCGACGTGGTCGCCAGAATCTCGGGCGAAGAGAGATCGGGCAGCGCGTAAGTCGGCGTGGATGTCGCGGACGGCGGCGCAAGCGAGCTCGTAGGTGCAGTCGGCGCGGACGGCGCCGTCGGCATCTCGCTGGATCCCCCCGCCGGCGCGGGATCGGGCAGGTCCACCAGTGGATTCGAGGCAGACGTCGACGTGGAGACTACGGGTCCGCTCTCCAACCGCCGCGCCTTTTCTTCCCGCCAAAGCTCATCCGCGTTTGGATTGTACTCGGAAAGCTGAGGCTCGGATTGGGTCGCGGTCGGCTCGATGTAGGCGAAGACATTTTCCGCCGTGAAGGCGAGCGCAAGAAGGAGAGAAATCGTTTTGAGGCTTTTCTTCATCCGTCGGCCCTTTACAAAGAAAGCATGCTACCAGCCTGACATCTTTCAAACATTTAATAAGTAGTATCATGTTTCACTAGCACTTATACAAGGGCTAGGTAATTTTGATTAAAGATGCTTAATATTTGATAGGTTGGATATGGCGGGATATGGCGCGATAACGTTTTTTTTGGGGGGCAGCGAGGATTAAATTGAAAAGGGATATTAGGGGGTTCCTCGTCAGCGCTGGGGCGCTTTCTCGGAACGAAATTCGCGCGGCGAAGTTGACGACGACCGAGGGGTCGCCGTAACTTCGGTGCTCATTTCACATCGTGAACTGTTCGCCGAGGTAGATCTTGCGGGCTTCTTTCGAGGTGAGGAGGTCTTCCTTGGTGCCGGAGATGAGGATCTTCCCTTCCGACATGATGTACGCGCGGTCGGTGATCGCGAGGGTTTCGCGGACGTTGTGATCGGTGAGAAGAATGGCGAGGCCCTTTTCCCGCAGCTCGCGGATCAGGTTTTGGCAGTCCGTGACGGCGATCGGGTCGATGCCCGAGAACGGCTCGTCGAGAAGGATGCAAAGCGGGTGCGTGACGAGCGCGCGCGTGATCTCGAGGCGGCGGCGCTCACCGCCGGAGAGCGTGAACGCTTTCGATTTACGAAGGTGCGCGATGCCGAGCTCGTTCAAAAGCTCTTCGAGACGGGCTTTGCGTTCGCGGCGCGGCAGATCGAGCGTCTCCAGGATCGCGAGGATGTTCTCTTCGACCGTGAGTTTCCGGAAAATCGAGGGTTCCTGGGAAAGGTAGCCGATGCCGAGCTGGGCCCGGCGGTGCATCGGGTACTGCGTGACGTCGCGGTGATCGAAGAGGATCGTGCCGGAATCCGGTTTCACGACGCCCGTGACCATGTAGAACGACGTCGTTTTTCCGGCGCCGTTCGGGCCAAGAAGGCCGACGATCTCGCCCGCGTTCACGCGCAGGTCGACGCCGTTCACGACGGTGCGGCCGTTGTAGCTCTTTCGGATAGAGTTAGTTTCTAACAGCGCCATCGAGGAGCCTCGAACTTCCTTTGTGGAGCGTGATCTCCGGATTTCCCTCGAGGCGTATCGCGCCGTTCGAGGGCGTGTAGATCGCGCGGCGCGAGTGCGTGGTGTCCGTGCCCCGCTCGATCACGACATTGCCGAGCGCCTCGATGCGGCTGATCTTCTTGTTCTCCCCGTCGAAGAAGACGTCCATGCGGCGGGCGGTCAGGATGCCACGCGCGTCGCGCACGCGCACGTTCCGATAGAAGATCGCCTTGTTTTCGTTGTAAAAGATCTTCATCGGACCGGAGCAGGTGATGCGCGCCCCGTTCTCCATGTCCATTTCGATGTGGCGATTGAGCTGGATGAAACCTTCGTTCGGACGGCCGACGGCGCCGAGGCCCCGGATATCGGCGCTCTGATGGGTGACGTACACGCGGGCGTCCGTTTTAAGAAGAGCGCGGCCCTGCGACCATTCCACTTTGTCGGTTTTGATGATCGTGTCGTCGCGCAAGCGGAGCGTGACGTTCTGTTCGAGGAACACCGTCTGCGTCGGGTCGATCTGCGCGTTCTGCCCTTCGAGGTTCCAGAAGCGTTTCCCTTTTTCGTCGAAACCGGTCAGATTGAACTTTTGGAGTTCCTGATTGGGAGACGCGGAGCCCAGAAGCGCGGCGCGGAGGGCGTCTTTCTTCGGCGCGGCTTTTGATTTTTTAGCTTCGCGGCCGGTCAAAAGGAGCACGACAAGAACCGCAAGGCTGACCGCCAGGACGAACGGGATGTTCAGGCGATGGTAGCTCAACGGTAGTACCGCGCGGTGACTTCCGACCATTTCCCCTGCATCTTGAGGATCAGATCGCAGAGCTCCCGGACGGCACCCCGGCCGCCGGAGCGCACGGTCACGTAATGGGCGGCCGCCTTCACTTCGGCGACGGCGTTCGCGGGCGCGACCGCCAGACCGACGCGCGTCATGACGGGGAGGTCGATGAGGTCGTCCCCGACGTAGCACACCTCCTGCGCACCCACTTTGAATTTTTTGAGCATTTTCTCGTACACCTTCAGTTTATCGTGCGCGTTCTGGTAAACCTTGTTGAACTGCACGTCTTTTCCGCGCCGGATGTTCACCTTGCTCTTGCGGCCGGAGATCATCGCGGTGGAAAAACCCGCGCGGCGGAGCATCACGAGGCCGTGCCCGTCCTGGACGTCGAAGAATTTGAGTTCGTCGCCGTAATCGCCGAGGACGATGCGGCCGTCGGTGAGCACCCCGTCGTTGTCCACGACGAAGAGCTTCACGCGCCGGACGCGTTCCAGGAATTCCGTGGTCGATTCGCTCATAAGAGCCCCGCTTTTAGAAGATCCTGCACGTCCAAAAGCCCGACCGGCTTCCCCTTCGGATCGACCACCGGCACTTCGTCGATCCGTTTGGAACGCAGGATCTCGAGCGCTTCGGCGGCCAGGCGGCCGGCCTCGATCGTGACGGGATTCTTGGTCATGACGTCCGCGACGCGGCGCTCGAGCACGCGGCCGCCTTCTTCGCGTACCCGGCGGCGGAGATCGCCGTCGGTGAAAATACCGGAAAGCTTTCCATTTGGCCCCACGACGGTCGCGGAACCCGCGCGCGCTTCGGTGATCTTATAAAGGACGTCCTTCACCTTCTCGCTTTCGCGCACGATGGGGTTCGAGGCGCCTTTGCGCATGATCTCGGCGGCGGTCAGGAGCAGTTTTTTGCCGAGGCTGCCGCCGGGATGGAAGAACGCGAAATCCTCGGCCTTGAAGCCCTTCGCGTCGAGAAGCGCGACGGCGAGCGCGTCCCCCATCGCGAGCATGGCGGTCGTGGAGGCCGTGGGCGCGAGATTGAGCGAACAGGCTTCCTTCTTCACGCTCACGTCGATCGTGACGTCCGCCTGACGCGCCAGCGGCGACTTTTTATCGCCGGTCAGCGCGACGAGCTTCGCGCCGATTTTGCGCACCACCGGCAGGAGCTTCAGGATTTCTTCCGTACGGCCGCTGTTCGAAAGCGCGACCACGACGTCCTCTTTCATTACGCGGCCCAAGTCGCCGTGGAGCGCTTCGGCCGGATGGACGAAGAACGAGGAGGTGCCCGTCGAGGAAAGAGTGGCCGAGATCTTCTGGGCGATGAAACCGGGCTTTCCCATCCCGGTGAGGACGACGCGGCCTTTGGATTTTAGAATCAGTTCGCAGGCTTTTTCGAAGTTCGAATCGACGCGCGCAACCAGCGACGCGAGCGCGTCGCGTTCGATCTTTAAGACCGCGCGCCCGACCGCCTTAACGGCCACCGCGCACCACCCGGGAAAGCACGAACAGGCGCTCGAGAAGCCGCTCGAGATCGGCCAGGCGCACCATGTTCGGGCCGTCGGACGGCGCGTTGTCCGGATCCTCGTGCACTTCCATGAAAACGGCGTCTGCGCCCGATACGACGCCGGCCTGCGCGAGCGTCGGCACAAAGCGGCGATCGCCGCCGGAGGTCTTTCCGCGACCGCCGGGCTGCTGGACGGAATGGGTCGCGTCGAACACGACCGGAAATCCTGTTTCTTTCATGATCGGGATCGCGCGAAAATCGGAAACGAGCGTGTTGTAGCCGAAAGAAGTGCCGCGCTCGCAAAGCATCACGTTTTTGTTTCCGGTGGAGGCGATCTTTTCAGCGACGTTGCCCATCTCCCAGGGAGCCATGAACTGCCCCTTCTTCACGTTGACCGCTTTGCCCGTGCGGCCGGCGGCGAGAAGAAGATCCGTCTGACGGCAGAGAAACGCCGGAATCTGGAGGACGTCGGCGACGCGCGAAACCTTGTCGCATTCTTCCGGCGAATGGACGTCGGTCACGATCGGAAGCCCGGTCTCGTCCTTCACGCGCTGGAGGATCAAAAGACCGGCGTCGATACCGAGGCCGCGGAACGAGCCCATCGACGTGCGGTTGGCCTTGTCGTAGCTCGATTTGTAGATCAGGGGCATCTTGAAGCGGGCGGCGATTTTCGCGATGGCCTTCGCGTGCTTGATCGCGTGCTTTTCGCTTTCGATCACGCACGGACCGACCAGAAGAGCCAGCGGGCGGCCTTCGCCGATCTCGATTTTTCCGACGCGCGCGATCTTGGGTTTAATCGACTTTGTGGGCAAGGGACGCCTTCACGAACTCCCGGAAGAGTGGGTGCGCGTGGTCGGGCTTGGATTTGAATTCCGGATGGAACTGGCAACCGACGAACCACGGGTGGCCCACGAGTTCGACGATTTCGACGAGACGACCGTTCGGGCTCGTTCCCGAAATGATCATGCCCTGCGTCTCCATCTTCACCTTGTACTTATTGTTGAACTCGTACCGGTGGCGGTGGCGCTCGTGGATCGATTCCTTGCCGTAAGACTTGAAGGTTTTCGTAGAGCGCTTCAAGTGGCAGGGATAGGAGCCCAGGCGCATCGTGCCGCCCATGTTCTTCACGCGCTTTTGCTCTTCGAGGAGACTGATCACGGGGTACGGCGTGGTCTTGTTGAACTCGGTGGAATTGGCGCGGTTCATGCCGCAGACGTTCCGCGCGAACTCGATGACCGCCGTTTGCATTCCGAGACAAACGCCGAAGAACGGCACCTTCTGCTCGCGCGCGAATTTGATCGCTTTGATCTTCCCCTCGATGCCTCGGTCGCCGAAACCGCCGGGCACGAGCACGCCACTCACGTCCTTCAGGTACTTCTCGGGTCCGTGGACCATCACGTCCTCTGCGTCGATTTTCTTGATAATCACCTTGGAGTCGTTGGCGATGCCGCCGTGCTTGAGCGCCTCGTAGATCGATTTGTACGCGTCTTGAAGCTCCATGTACTTGCCGACGACGCCGATCGTGACCTCGCGCGTGGGGTTCAGGACCTTGTCGACGACGTCCGTTTTCCATTTCTTGAGCTTCTCGGCGCCGTCTTCGCCGTTCAACTTCAAAAGCCTTACGATGATTTCGTCGAGGCCCTCCTCCTTCAGCGCGAGCGGGACCTCGTAGATATCGTGGACGTCGAGAGCCTGAATGACGTTCTCGGTCTCGACGTTACAAAAAAGACCGATCTTGGCCCGCGTTTCCTTGGAGAGGCGCTTCTCGGTGCGGCACATCAGGATATCGGGCTGGATACCGATCTCGCGGAGCGCGGCGACCGAGTGCTGGGTCGGCTTCGTCTTGATCTCGTCGGCGACGCGGAGGTAAGGGACGAGCGTCAAGTGGACGTTCAGCGCGTTGTCGCGCCCCACGTCGTGGCGGAACTGGCGGATGGCTTCGAGAAACGGAAGGCTTTCGATATCGCCGACCGTGCCGCCGATCTCGCAGATCACGACGTCAACCGACTTCCCTTTCGAGACTTCCTTAATGTTGTTCTTGATCTCGTCCGTGATGTGCGGGACGACCTGGACGGTGGCGCCGAGGTAATCGCCCCGGCGTTCCTTGGAGATGACCGAATAGTAGATCTTGCCGGTCGTAATGTTGTTGAGGCGGGAGATTTCGACGTTCGTGAAGCGTTCGTAGTGGCCGAGGTCGAGGTCGGTTTCGGCGCCGTCTTCCGTGACGTAGACTTCGCCGTGCTGGTATGGGCTCATGGTGCCCGGGTCGACGTTCAGATAAGGATCGCACTTCATCATGATCACCCGGAGGCCCTTCGCTTCCAGGAGTTTGCCAAGAGACGAGGAGACGATACCCTTACCGAGACTCGAGACCACGCCGCCCGTGATGAATATGTGCTTAGCCATTCTTTTCCTTTTCCATTTCCTTCTCCAGGATCATCCGGGCAAGCTCGAGGTCGGCCGGCGTGTCGACGCCCACGGTCTCGTATTTGGTTTCGATCACCTTGATGCGCGTTCCGTTCTCAAGAGCCCTCAACTGCTCCAGCCGCTCGTTCGTTTCGAGGTAAGTCGGCGGCTGTTTCTTAAAGGTGAACAAGAATTCCTTATTATAGGCGTAAATGCCGATGTGCTTGTAGAAATAATTTTCACCGCCGGGCTGCAGGAGCGTCGGGATCGGAGAACGCGAGAAGTAGAGCGCGTATTTATCCTGCGAGACGATCGCCTTCACCACGTCGCGGCTGCGGAATTCGTCCTCGTTCGTGCTTTTCTTGACGACCGTCGCCATCATGAGGGAGAGGTCGTCCTTCATGGTCTTGACGAGATCGTCAATCACGAGAGGATTGATGAGCGGCTCGTCGCCCTGGATGTTCACGACGATCTTCACGTCGATGGCGTTTACGACTTCCGCCAGACGGTCCGTGCCGGTCGTGTGCGATTTCGAAGTGAAGACGACTTTCCCTCCAAACCCTCTCACCACGTCGACGATGCGGTCGTCGTCGGCCGCGATGATGACGTCGTCCAACTGCCGAGCCTTCTTCGCGCGCTCGTAAACGTGCTGCACGACGGGCTTGCCGCAGAGATCCTTGATGACCTTCCCCTCGAAGCGCGTCGAACCGTAACGCGCGGGGATGACGCCGATGGCTTCGATCATCGCGAAAGCTCCCTTTTCAGCCGCCCGAGCAGCTCTTGTTGGTTGGTGACCGCGACGCCGAGCTTGCCGACCACGATGCCTGCCGCGCAATTGGAGACGTACGCCGCTTCGGCACCGTTGCCGCCGGCCGCGCGCGTGAGCGTGTAGGCGGCGATGACGGTGTCGCCCGCGCCGGAGACGTCGTAAACCTCCTGCGCGACGGTCGGAATCTTGAAAGCGGGCTTGCCCTTCTGGAAAAGCGCCATGCCGTTCTCGCCGCGGGTGATAAGCACGCTCTCGCAGCCGAGCTTCGCAAGGAGCTTGTCGCCGGCCTTCTGCAAGCTCGCCTCGTCCTTCAACGGGAAACCGACCGCGCTCGCGGCCTCGTGATGGTTCGGCGTGATGGTCGTGACGCCTTTGTAGTAGGAAAAGTGCTCTTCCTTGGGATCGACCGTGATCACCTTGCCGGTTTTCTTGGCCAGACGCACGATCTCGCGGACGAGCTTGGGAACGACCACGCCTTTGCCGTAATCCTCGATGATGAGTGCGTCGGCCTGCGGCAAGCGCTCCTCTATATAGGAAAGAGTCTCGCGAAGGACGGAGTCCGGAAGCGGTCCCGTCTTTTCGCGGTCGACGCGCACCACCTGCTGGTGCTGCGCGATGATGCGGGTCTTCTGCGTGGTGGGACGGGAATCGTCAGTGAGCACGCCGTCGCAGTGAACGCCCTTTTCCTTCAATAGCGAGCGAAGCACTTCGCCCCGGTGGTCGTTGCCCACCGCTCCGACGAGCCACACTTCGCCCCCGAGGGAGCGGATGTTCGCGGCCACGTTCGACGCTCCTCCGGGCATGAAATTCTCGGAATCGACCCAGACGACGGGAACCGGCGCTTCGGGCGAGATGCGGGACACTTTCCCCCAGATGAACTCGTCGAGGATGAGATCGCCGACGACGAGCACCTTCGCCCGGTTGAAGCCGGTGACCAAATTTTTCAGACGCGAATAATTGAAGGAAGCCATTGAAAAGATGCCCGCGAGTTGGGTGTCGCCGAAAGACGGGCAATTGTAACACCGCCCCTAATACGTGTCAAACAAACGGGTCGCCGGAACGCGCGCTCCGCGAATAAAAAGACGAAGGCACCGTCAGAAAAGTTAAAATCCACATGCGCGCGCATTAGAAACTGATTAGATGAACATTAAAAGTTTCTAATTTTTCGATTGACTTCGACCCCCTATTTAGATACAATTACGTCACCATCCTGCTCTGAGACATTCCCAAAATATCGTTTCAGGGCACTCCTATCAAATCAAACGTTCCGAAAGAATCATTTCAGGAGACTCCAAAGCATGTCGCTTGCATCCCGTTTACGTTCCCAAAAAGGCCAGGGCACGGTCGAATACGCTCTCATCGTGGTCGCCGTCGTCGTCATCATCGGCGCCACGCTCATGACCACGAACAACCCGCTCCGCACTTCGATCACGAGTGCGTTCACGAAGGTTTCCACCGCAGTCACCAACGCACCGTCGACTCTCCGCTAAGTCCCGCTTAGCGCGCTTCACCCGGCACGAACGATGCCGGTTTCGTTAATCAGCTCGAAATCATAAACCAACCAAGGAGGAATTCCATGAAGAATGTCATGTCTCGCCTGCAGTCTCAAAAGGGTCAGGGTACGGTCGAGTACGCGCTGATCGTCGTCGCCGTCGTCGTCATCATCGGCGCCACGCTCATGACCACGAACAACCCGCTCCGCACTTCGATCACGAGCGCGTTCACGAAGGTGTCGACGGCCGTCAACAACGCCCCGTCCACGCTCACTTAATACCCGCACCAACCGCCGGCGTCCGCCGGCGACGTTCCGAAGCGCTCACTCCTCCGCGGTTACCGTAGGGTCGCGAGATCCGCACCCGACCGGTCCGCGGAGGCCAACGCCCCGCCCGAGGGGCCTCTTAAAGGGGGAATCATGCTTTCTCATGACACCGATTTCATCCTGACAATTTCGGACGACGCGGACTTCGCGTCGGATTTCACGCTCGCCCTTTCCCAGACCGGCTCCGCCCGCACGGTGCGGAGTGTCACTTATTCCGATTCGCCCGTATTCGGGGCCGAACCCTCCGCGGTGGTCCTGGACCTGCGCCACGGCACCGACGCGCTCGTCGCGTACGCGGCCGACCTCTCGACGCGCTTCCCCGTTTCCCGTCTCGTCGGTGCCGGTTCCCCGTCCGACGGCTCGGTCGTGCTCAAACTCGTCAAAAGCGGCGTGAAGGACTTCCTCGGGATGCCCGTTCAGGCGGAAGAACTCAAAGGCCTCCTCCGGCAGCTCGAATCCGCCGGGGCCGAATCGCCTCGCGCGCAAAAAGGCAAGCTCGTCACTTTCTACGGCCCCAAAGGTGGAAGCGGTGTGACGCTCCTTCTCGCGAACCTTTCGGTGGAGCTCGCCGCCGATCCGGCCAAGCGCGTCGCTCTTCTCGATTTTTCTCCAACCGGCGGTGACGCCTCCTCGTACCTCAACGTCGCCTCGGGCTACGCGCTCGCGGATCTCGTGGAAAACTACACCCTCCTCGATGCTTCGTTCCTGGACGGCGTCATGGTGAAGCATCCCTCGGGCGTCAAAATCCTCTCCGTACCTCGCGACGAACGCGAGGCGCCGACCGTGGATTTCCTGAACGCGATCCACGCGGTGCTCGGGCTCCTGCGCGCCTCGCACGACTTCGTGCTGGCGGACGCGAGCCACGTCGAGCCGCTTTGCCGCAAGCTCCTCGTCGGCGAATCCGACATCGTCTTCCCGGTCGGCACGCCCGACGTCCTCTCGCTCGTGGGATTGGCGCACTTCATGAAGAAAACGCGCGAATCCGGCATCGACCCGAAGAAAGTGAAGATCCTCATGAACCGCTGCGACTCGAAGAGCCGGATCGACACGAAGGAATTCGAGAAACGCATGCAGCACCCCGTCAGCTACCGCCTGCCGAACGATTATTCGCTCTGCATCGAGGCCGTGAACACAGGTCGCACGATCCGCAGCATCGAAGACCGCTCCGAACTGGCGCGTCGCATCGGCGAGCTCGCCAGCCTCGTGAACGAAGACGCGAACGCCCCGCAAGCGGCCGCCAAACCGAAAGGCCTCTTCCGTGTTTTCAACTAACGCTTCCGAATCCTCCGCCAAAGCCCAGTCCGCGCCTTCCGGCGACAAACGCCGTGAAGAACTTCAGGACCTGAAGACCAAACTCCACCGCGAGGTGGTAAACCGCGTCGATGTCGATCTTCTCGTCAAAATCGACAACGAGGCCGCTCGGCGCGAAGTCGCGAAGCTCGTCTGGGAGATTATTAACGAGAACAACCACCCCCTGAACGTGAGCGAAAAGCGCCTCATCGTCGACGAGGTCGTCAATTCCACCTTCGGCCTCGGCCCGCTCGAACCCCTTCTCCAGGACCGCACGATCGACGAAATCATGGTCAACGGCCCGCGCTGCGTCTACATCGAGCGCAAGGGCAAGATCATCCGCACCGACGTCGTCTTCAAGGACGACAACCACCTGCGCCACGTGATCAACCGCATCGTCTCCCGCGTCGGTCGTCGCATCGACGAGGCGTCGCCGATGGTCGACGCGCGCCTCCCCGACGGTTCGCGCGTGAACGCGATCATCCCGCCGCTGGCTCTCGACGGTGCCGCGGTTTGTATCCGCCGTTTCAAGGCTCAACCCCTCACAACAAAAGACCTGGTCGACTACGGCTCGATCTCGGCCGAGATGCTCGCCATCCTCCAGACCGCAGTGAAAGCGAAGATGAACATCCTCGTCGCCGGCGGCACCGGTTCCGGCAAGACGACACTCCTGAACGTGCTCTCCTCCTTCATCCCCACGGACGAACGCATCGTCACCATCGAGGACGCGGCCGAGCTTCAGCTTCAACAGCCGCACGTGATCCGCCTCGAAACGCGCCCCTCCAACATCGAGGGCAAGGGCCTCGTCACCCAGAGAGATCTCGTAAAAAATTCCCTTCGCATGCGTCCCGACCGAATCGTCGTTGGCGAGGTGCGCGGAGCGGAGGCGCTGGACATGCTTCAGGCCATGAATACCGGCCACGACGGCTCGATGACGACGGTCCACTCAAACTCCCCCCGAGACGGGCTGTACCGAATCGAGACGATGGTGCTCATGTCCAGCGCCAACATGATTCCTGCTGTCATCACGCGGCAGATCGCAAGCGCCATCCAGATGGTGGTCTTCATCCGCCGCTTCTCCGACGGCCAGCGCCGCGTGGAATCGATCTCCGAGGTCACGGGCATGGAAGGAACGGTCGTGAGCATGCAGGAGATCGCCTCTTACGTTCAGCGGGGCATCGGCCCAGACGGCAAATGCGTGGGCGACTTCCAGCTGCGCGCGGTCAAACCGAAGTTTCTGGAACGGGCGCGGTCGCTCGGCATCCAGCTTCCGAGCCACTTCAATACCGCCATCACCGGCAACGGCCACGCGGCTGGAGTCCGGTCGTGATCGCTCTCTTCTACGGCTTCACGGTCGGCTTCGGCGTGTGGTTCGCCGCGCGCGCGATGGCCCCGGGCGGCGTCTTCGACCGGCGAAACGCGATGCAGGAGCGCCTCGCGGGGCTCATTCCAGTCGCCGGGATCACAGCTTCCTTACGCAAGCGGACCTCGTTCAGCGACATCGATGCGCTCGATCAGGCGCTTCACAAGCATAAGTTCGCCAAGCGCATCGCGGCGCTTCTGGTGAGCGCGAAGCTCAAGGTCTCGGTCTCAACTTTCCTCTGGGGTTCGGCAATCCTCGGCGGCGTCTCACTCTTCGCGATCGGCCGCGTCGCGCCTTTCCCCGTCGCCCTGGCGGGAGCGACTCTCGTGACGGCCATCCCTTTCTTCTGGCTCCGCGCGATGCGAGCCCGTTATCTCGCAAAATTCGCCGAATACCTGCCGAACGCGCTTTCGGTCCTTTCGAATTCGATCAAGGTCGGGCACGGGATCGAAATTGCCTTCTCGACGGTCGCGGACGTCGCCCCCTGGCCCCTGAATACCGAATTTTCGACGGTGCGCGCAGAAATCCGTCTCGGCCTCTCACTTGAGGCGGCGCTCGCGAACCTGTACGACCGGATCCGCAGCGAAGAGCTCAAGATCCTTCTCACGAGCATCGCGATCCACCAGGAGCTCGGCGGGAACTTGAGTGAAATCGTCGACAATCTCGAAACCACGATCCGCGAACGCTTCGCGCTTCAGCGCGAGGCGCAGGCCCTCTCCTCGCAGGGCGTCATGTCCTCCTGGATCCTCTTTTGTATTCCGATTTTCCTTTCCGCGCTCTGGTTCGTCCGCGATCCGAAAACGCTCATCGGTTTCGCGCAGTCACCGGGCGGCAAGGTCGCGATCGGGATCTCCGTCTTCTTCCAACTCGCCGGTTTCTTCTGGATCCGGCGCATCATCCGTCTGAGGGACTAAAAAATGACCGCCCTTCTTCCTTTCCTTGCCGCGGTCGCCGCCGCTTCCGCCGCTTGGCTCCTGACCCGCCGCTGGGATAAAAAAAGGCTCGTTGCTTCCCGCCTCGCCGAAGCGCCCGAGGGCGCGCTCTCGTTCCCGTACGCGAACGCCCGCACGTCGGGTTCGCTGCGCGGGGAGTCACTGACTCTCGACGCCGTCGAGAACGACAAAGCTTCCCGCGCGCTCTTCCTCGCGGGGGTCGTCTCGAAGAAGGAAGTCGGCTTCTTCCGCACTCTTTTCAAACTCGCGTGGTTTGTGCCGGTCGGGCTCCTCGTTTTTTACACCCTTTCTGGAACGCTCACAGTAAAAACCGCGGTGATGGCTTTCTTCTGGGGCGCATTCTTCTGGTTTATCGCGCGCACGCTCGTGAAATCTCGCCGCGAAAAGCGCAAGCGTGCCATCCTCCGAAGCCTGCCGCAGTTCCTGGATCTCCTCGTGGTCTGCGTGGAGGCGGGACTGAGCTTTCCCGCGGCGATCGAGCGCATGCTCGGTGAGGTAGACACCAAAGACCCTCTCACCAAGGAATTCCGGCTGATGCATCACGAATTCCTGGGAGGGCTTTCTCTCGGTCAAGCTTGCGAACGCCTCGCGAAGCGCTGCGACGTTCCGGACCTTTCGCTCCTTCTTTCCTCGATCGTGCAGTCCGAGACGCTCGGCGCGAGCCTCGGGAGCACGCTCCGCATCCAGGCCCGCGAGCTCCGCGACAAGTCGCGTCAGCGGATGCGCGGACGCGCCCTCCAGATCCCGGTAAAACTCCTCTTCCCGATGATGCTCATCTTCGTGTCCCTCTTCACCATGACGCTGGGCCCCGCGTTCTACCAGCTCGGAAAATCGATGAGCGGGAACATGAAGCAAGCCGACGCGATGCAGCGCCGATGATTGCGATCAACGCCACTCGCCACCGTAGAATCGCCCTCGATGTCCGCCGCTGCGACACTTTTTGGACGCGTCTTCGCGGGCTCTTGGGGCGGCCTAAACCGAAAGCTGGAGAAGCCGTTTGGATCGAACCTTGCGGCTCCGTCCATACCTTCGGAATGAGCTATCCGATCGACGCGGTCTTCCTGGATAGCCAGAACCGCGTCGTGCGTATCGAGCGAAAGCTCGAACCGAACCGCCTCGCGGACGCTCCCGGTGCCCATTCCGTACTGGAATTCGCCTCCGACTCCTCTCCCGAGTGCGGCCTCGGGGAGCAAATCGTCTTCGTGGGAAAATGAAGCGTCGCCGGCGCTCCGAAAGCGGCCAGGCAGCTGTCGAAAGCGCGTTCTCCCTTCTCTTCTTCCTCGCCTTCCTCCTTGTCCTCGCCGACGTCTCGCGTATCTGCTACAACTGGGTCTGCCTGCAGTACGCGATCAACGAAGCCGCGCGTTACGGGAGCCTCGGAAAAAAGGACGGCCACGAAAACCGTGAGCAGGCCATCGAAAAAAAGGTCGAAGACAAGGCGGAAGAACTCGGACTCCGCGACGTGAAGGTAACGATGATCGACAAAGACGGCGGCGCCACCGCGGGCCTCCCAATGACCTTTTACCGACTGCAGGCCGAGACGAAAGTAAAGCTCACCCCGCTCTCCGAGATCCTCGCGCAGCTCGCCGGAGACGTCAGTGGCAACTGGCGCGTCACCGTCGAAACGCTGGTCCGTAACGAGCCTTTTTCGGAGGACGAGTCGTGACCTACCGCGGAAAGAAGGGCCAGGCAGCGCTCGAATTCATCTTCGGAATCCCCCTTCTCCTCACCTTTTTCATGGCGCTCATCGAGTTCAGCGCCCTTCTCATCCACGAGCACCGCGTCTCTGCGCTTTCGCGCGAAGCGGCCAACGCCGCGTTCCGCGACTGCGGTTCCTTCTGGGGCGGCGACCTGGACGACTGCCTCGACGCCGTCGTCACACAGATCGACGCCGGCGCGGGCGGCATGCTTCCCGAATTTTCCGAGCGGGGCCGCGTGATCGCGAGCGTGTGGCGCCCCGATCCGGCGTCGGTAATCGAGCCGCCGACTCCAGTGCTCGCCTCCCAGCGCGGATCCGGCAACGGGGTGTACAGCAGTAAATTTTCGGACGAACACATGGATTCGAGCCTCGTGAAGAACCACGAGGTCATCGCGATCGGAGAAGTCTTCTATCCTTATGAACCTCTCACCCCGCTGGCGTTCCTTATCGACCTCACCGGCTTCCCTGCGGTCCTCCATGAAGCCACGGTTTACTGATTCCCAGAAGGGCCAAGCGCTCTTCCTCATGATTTTCATGACTCTCGGGCTTCTGCTCCTCTCGGGTCTTTCGATCGATTCCGCGCACGCGTTCCTCAAGCACGCAAAGCTGCGGCGCGCGGTGGACGCGGCGGCGATCGCCGGAATCGCGCGGCTCAACAGCGGCGCGGACGTGGAGACGGCGAAGGCCGACGCCGTCGCGATGGCGCGCTACAATCTGCGCCAAATGGGCATTCCCGACAACGTCGTCACCGAGCTCTCCGCCAACGCCACCATCGACGCCAGCCGCGTCATGACAATGAATGTCGTCGCGCGGATGGACCTCGAGACGTTCTTCATGGGGCTGATTCCCGGCCTGCGGAACGTTCCCGTGTCGGCGGCTTCGACCGCCCGGCGGAATCCCGCCGTCCTCAGCCTCGTCCTCGACATTTCGGGCTCCATGTCCGGGGGGAAGTTTGACGACATGAAGGAGGCAGCGAAGGGATTCGTGAACAGTTTTCAGGAAAACGTCGACCAGATCGCGATCGTGGCGTACAGCGAGAACGCCTACATCAAGCGCCCGATGGGCACCTTCTCGGCACACGAGGAGCTCACGAGCGTCATCGACGATCTAGCGACGGAATCGGCCACGAACATCGCGCTCGGCGTCCAATATGGACGCGAGGAAATCGAGCGCGTAAAGCCCACGAAGGACACCGTGAAGGCTATCCTCCTTTTCACCGACGGCGCCCCCAACACGATCCAAGCGCGCTATCTGGACCGCAACGACGCGCCGCCGACGGGCCAGCCGCTTCCGCAAAACCCGGGCGGTAGCGGCGAGTATTACTACCGCATGCGTTTCTTCCAGCAACTGCGCCATCCGGTCACCAACGAACAGGTTCCCTGCAGCAGCGGGAGCTACAACGATCCTTTCGACTGCCTTTCCAGCTACCGCTACCTCGATTCGCGCGGGAACGTGCGCGGAGCGAACGCCGGCCTCAATAACGGCAACTACGAGGCGTACAAGGAGCACTACAATCTGCCGATCGTCGAGGGAGATTACGCGAAGGACGAGGGGATCACGATCTATTCGGTGGGACTCGGCGATCCGGCGCCGGAAGGCGCGAGCGCGTATCAGGACGTGTACGATCACTACAGGCTGAAATCATATCTCTTGCGGCGCATGGCCAACGCCACCCTGCCCTCAGATCCCGAATTCGACGACGTGTCCGACGACACAGACAAACATCCGACGGGCCTTTACCTTCAGACGCCGGATTCCACCCAACTCAAAAATCTTTTCATGACGGTCGTCCGCAAGATCCAGCTGCGACTCGTCGACTAACCCCGCCCCCCTACCCCGCCATCGCTCCGCGCTCCGCGGAGTCTCTCAATAAAAGCTGAACCGCCACGACCCTTCCGTTCCTCCTGACGGGCAGCGCGTTGCCCAAGAAAAGTCTCGGGCCCCGAAGCGAACGCAGCGTGATTTCTAGCGGCCCCGGATTCTGGCCGGCAAAAACGTCCCGGATGGCTCTTAAGACCGTGGGAACGCTTCCTGTATCGACCGCGGCCGTCATCACGAATATCTTTCCCGTGAGAGCCGGAAGCCCCTCACCGAAAATTCTTTCGGCAGCCGCGTTGATGCATTCGATGCGTCCGAACTCGTCAAGCGTCATGACGGGCGTCGGAGTCTCGAGGTAGAGCGTCAAATAGCGGTTTTCAGCGTCGACGAGATCCTCGAAGACGCGCTTCTCGTGCGTGACCTCGCGGACCAGGACGACGCGGGCGGACGCCTGGCCGACGTGATCCCTCACGTATGACTCGGATACTCGGAAAGAGCGCTCCCCGCCCGGCGAGCACGCTTCGAACGAGCGGTCGGCGCCGGCAGAAACTTCCATCGCGAAAGGAAGGTCGAGCGCGTACACGCACGTCCCGACGACACGGGAGCGCTTGTCCTCGAGAAGGTTGCAGGCCGCGTCGTTGGCGACCCGGACGATGTCCTCGGAATCGAGGACGAGAACCGCGTCGCCGAGCGCAGCCATGATCGTATGGACGGCCGCCGCAGGACTCACATCCACGAGGCGGTGGCGTCGGAGAACATAAGCCGACACACCCGCGAAACCGAGCACGCCGAGAAAACCAAGCGGATATACCCCGATCCCCCACTTCGGAAGAAAGTCCACGAAAGCCGCGTAACCGACGCAGAAAGCCACGAACAGATGCCGGATGCGCGCGCGGTGCACCGGCGGGTGGGGCTTGCGAAGCTCAGTCCAGTATTCGGCAAGTCCCACGACTGAGATCGAGACAAACACGGCCACGTAAAGAACGCTCGCCGGTTCGTACCGCGGATAATGGCCCCACGGATACGCGTAGAGTCGGCCGAAGACGGCGTTTCCCGAGACAGCCCAGAGCGAACACGCCGCGCTGAGCGCCGCAAAAAAAATCACACGTCCTTTTCTCTTCTCCCAAAGCCTCAGCACTTTCACCGTGAAGACGTACATCCCCAAAGGAATGAAAGGAACTCCGAAGTAAGCCGCTTTCGCCCAAAAAAGAGCCCTCTCGGCCGAGACCGAGGCGTACATCCCGGCGAATGCGAAGAGCCAGATGACCGCCGGCACAGTGAGAGCGCAAAAGGCGGTGGCCGTCGAGGAGGCGCGTTCCCGGATCAATGCGTCAACGCTCAGGGCGACGAGGAGCATTCCCGTGGCCAGGGTGCAGAGGGCGAGCGGGTGGAAGGAAGTTTCGGGCATGCTTCTCCTATTTAAATATTAACAAATATATACTATTCTTATCAATTATACAAACGGGGGCGGCGGGCTAAAAATCCAAGCGGTATTGATTTTCTTCGAGCCAGCGGCGGTGCTGGCGCCAGGAAGGACAGACAGACTCGACGACCGCCCAGAACTTCGGGGAATGGTTCAGCTCTTTCAAATGGGCCAGCTCGTGGATCACGACGTAATCGAGGATCTCGGGCGGCGCGAGGATGAGTCTCCACGAAAAACGGAGTCTCCCCTTCGCGTCGCAGGACCCCCAACGGCGGCGCGCCCCCGATAAATCGACCGTGCGGTACCGGACGCCCATGGCTTCCGAGAAAAACAAGCAGCGGTTCACGAGCACCGCAAACGCGGCTTCCTTGTACCAGCGCTCGAAAAGCGTCCGCGCGCGCGGCAGGTGCCGGGCGTTCAAAATGAAACGCTCTTCGAAGAGAAGCCTGCCGAACATATCGTCCGCCACGTGCAGAGGGTATTCGGCGCCGCGAAAAAGAAAGGTCTCCCCGGATTCAAACCGCCGCGGGCGGAACTTTCCGGCGCGCTCGCGTAGACGTAGAGCCGTGCGATCGATCCACTCCTTTTTTTCCTCCACAAAGCGGTGGATCTTGGATTCCGAGAGAGAATGCGGGGCGCGCACGACGAGGCGACCGTCCGGACGGACATGGAGCGAGAGGGTCCGGCGGCGGCTACGGATGAGTTCGGCGATCGGGATTCGGGAATCGTTCACGAGAAGAAATATAGCGCGAACGGAAGGCGGGTACAAGCGAAAGGCTCTAGCGGACGATGAAACTCCGCACGAAACCCTTGTAGGCAGCCGCACAGAGCGGATCGTGGCGGAGAGCGGCGAGCGAATAGCTCCGGGATCTCGACGTTTTGGACTCGTCGTAAGCGGCGCGCGCGGCGAGCGCATAAAAACGCGCGATGAAGCGGCCAGACGGCAGGCGGCGCGCGTCGATCGAGTCCCGCCGCTCCTTTAGGACTTCGGCCGTCGACGCCCACATCCGGGACCAACCTTCGCCGGTTACACTGTCGGAATGCGTCCGGTAGCTCACCAGCGGATCGCGGAGATACAGCACGGGGGCCGCGAGTCCTGCCCGCAGCCACAGATCGAAATCCTCGCCCGTGCGGTAACGCTCGTCGAAACGGCCCGCGTCCCGCAGCGTTTCGCGGCGAACGAGAACCCCGCTCGTGGCGACCGGCAGCTTTCCGGACAGAAAATCTGAAACGAAACTCCCCTGGTATTCGTAGGACGCCGGCACGTAACGGCCATTCAGCGTTTCGCCCGCGGAGTCAATCAACCTGAAATTCGTCACAGCCATTCCGGCGGCCGGCGCCTTGGAGAGCGCGTCGACGGCCGTCTCCAAATGACGAGGATCCCACAGATCGTCGGAATCCAGAAAAGCCGCCACCCGGCCCCGCATGCAGGTGAACGCGAAATTGCGCGCCGCTCCGGCATGGCCGCTCGGACGGTAAAAGTAGCGGATGCGCGGCGAATCAAACCCGGCAACGGCCTCGCGCGTGCCGTCAGAGGAGCCGTCGTCGACGACGAGGATTTCGAAATCAGTATAGGTCTGAAGGAGCGCGCTCCGGAGAGCCCTTTGCAGGAACGATTCGCGGTTCTTCGTCGGGATGATGACGCTGACGAAGGGATCCGTGGTCCTCACCGGACCGCTCGCGCAAATTTGAGCCGGTTCTTGCGAGCGGCGATCCAGACTTTCAGACCCCCGAGGGTTTTGAGCTTCTCGTAATAAAAACGGTCGACCGCGATCGCCGCGCCACTTTCGGGGTAAAGACGGGTGAAGAACCCGACCTTCCCGCCGAGACGAAGCATATGCTGCTCCATGTCGCTGTGCGTGACCATGTCGACACCCCACTTCTCCTGGAAATGTCCGAAGCCTTCGAGCACGGCGTGCGCGTCCCATTTCCACATGTAGAGCTTCACGTCGTCCGGATGATAAACGCGGTCGGTGTAATGGAGATACACGCGGGACTCCGGCTCGAACATCATCTTGCAGCCCGCCTTCGCCCACGTGAGGCCCGAATCGAAATCGCCGCCCTCGCGTAGCCGCTCGTCGTACACGCCGAGCGAGAGCGCTTTCTCGACTTCAACAAAATGGCAGTGGATCTCCCCGAAATCCGTCTCCCGGCGCTTCAAATTCGTGGTGTCCGACACGTACATATGCGCGAAGCGCAGCTCCGCGCGGCCATGCTTCTTTCCCTTGTGCGTAGTGACGTAGAAGTCGTTTCCGGCTGTATGGATCAAATTCTGGCGGTCGAGGACCATGGGCACCACGAGCGCGGCGCCAGTCTCCCGCTGACAGCGCATGAGAGGCTCGAGCCAGCCCGGCCGGACGAACACATCGGCGTCGATGCACGCTGCGTATCCGGTCTTGGTTTCTTTGAGCGCCAAATTACGGAGCTCAGCTGTGTTCATGAAGCGCGGGGTGAAAATGAAACGTACTTTGTCGCCGAAGGCGGCTAGGAGCTCAAAACGCACGTGGTCGGGGGCGCCTCCGAGCGCCGCGATCACTTCCACGCGCTCCGGCGTGTGCTTCAGAAGGTTCCGGATGCATTTTTCGGTCGTGGAAAAGTGGTCGCGCGGCGTCACGATGACGGTACAAACGGCGGGAGCTGCAGAAGTTCTCGAAACGGGTTTTTCGACGAAGGACGTGGCAGTCGCGTTCACGGGGAAACTCCTATTGAAAGACGGGTTTAGTGCGTAACTGGAGGGAATTGAAATGATTATATCACAAAAAAAAGCTCCGCGCATCTCCTTTTGCGGAGACGCGCGGAGCGAGACGGAGCGAACGGGGTTAGTGGCCCCCGCAGCAACCGCCCTCTTTGTCGTCGTGCTTATGATCGCCCGCGACCGGAGCGGCGCCCTTCTTGGCAAGCGGGCACGGAATGAAGCAGGACAGAAGCTTCACGATCGCGCAAACGCCGACCAGGATATACACGGCTTTTTCCGCGCCCGAACCCGCTCCGAGGAGCGAGGCGACGAGGTTGAAACCGAACGCGCCCACCAGACCCCAATTAAGCGCACCCACGATCACAAGGAGCGAAACAACCTTGCAAAGCGGACAGCAGCAGCCTTTTTTCATCATCGTAAACCCCCTTTTTTAACCGCCGTCAGTACGCCGGCGGGTATTCGTAACGAATGTCGTCCAAATAAAATGTGGCACCGCCCGGATTGTGGTCGGCGCTCGTCATCCAGCAAAAACCCCCGCTGATAGCCGAAAGATCGGCTTTCCGTAAGTCGATGCGGTATTGCTTCCATTCGCGCGTGAGGACGATCGGCCCCATAGAGACCTCGTCCGAGTCGCCGAACGTGTCCTTGATGCCGCCGACTTTCACCGTCTCGATCGTTTCCCCGCCGCTCTTTCCGCGGGCCCAGAAGGTCAAACGCGTCGCGCCGCGAAGGTCGATGCGCCCTTCGATTCCGCCCCAATTGTTGCCGGGATTCTGCCAATAAACGCCAGCCCAGCGAGCCCCGCGCGATCCTTTGGCGGTGTAAACAAATTCGATACAGCTCGAGCCGGAATGAGGCAGGACACGGCTGTTCTGGTTCATCTTGATGTCGTTCCAATCCCCCATCCACCCCGTCGGAAAGAAATGGTTCGATTTCTCTTTCGCGTCGCCGTAAACGTAGAACTCGCGCGGTCCCGCGACGGGAAGCTCGTCCATCGCCGACGGAAGCGGTCCGATCAGGCCGCCGCCGAAAGGCTTGGCCGCGATCGTTTCGATGCCGTACTGCCCCAAACTCGTCCCGGCGTCTGAATCCGCCCCGGCCGCCGAAGCCGCCGAGACCCAAAAACACGCCGCGATCACCGTAACCATCCCTAAAGCCCGCTTGTACATCGCACCCTCCGTAACCGTACCGTTTACTGCCACTCGTCGCTCCAACGCAAAACGCTGTCGAACGCCTCCCTTTGGGAATGGAAGATCACGAACGCGTGATCGACCTTCAGTATTTTGAGCATGTCCTGCATCATGTCCGGCACGTGCAGAAGTCCCAGGTGATGCCTTTTTTCCTTTAGCGTCGCGGAGATTTTGAGAAGCTGCGCTACTGCGGCCGTTTCCACGAATTCGACCTTGCGGAAATCGAGAACGATGTCTTTGTCGAGCGTCCCGTGCGCGCTGCGCTCACGCTCGAAAAATTCGGTGAGGCTCGGGATCGTCGCGTTGTCGAGCCGTCCCTGCAGGCGTATCATCTTGAGATGCTTCAAGTCGTCGATTCCGCGCACGAACGCGGGCGTCTCGGGTCGGCCGAAAGAAAGCGCCTTGCGCAAAAAATCCAGGAGCGGCTTCATCGCGCCGATGTCCTGGCCGCGATCGATTGGTACAGACGGCGGCGGCAGTCCAGACAGACGCTGTCCTTCTTCGCGTCGAAGTCCGCGACGGAGTTGGGATAAGCGCGGATGCAGTAGAACGAAGAGCAGCGCGGGATTTGCAAAGCGAAAAACGCGCTCGTGACCGCCTGTTTGAACGCGCGTCCGAACGTTCTCTCCCGTTCCGCGGGACCGCCCGTGAGGCCGAACCGTGCGGTCGAGAATACGGCGAACGGGCCCGACGAAGAGGCGAAAAGGTGGTCGTAGCCACCCGAATAAATATCCCGGTCGACAACGCCAACGTAGCCGACGACCCCGGTCTCCTCGGGCAATCCTTCGAAACGGATGAGCTCGTCCAAGAGACGGTCGACGTCGTACTGGTCCGCCGCACGGGCGCGAACGAGTTGGGAGTCGAAATCCGAGCGCGCCAGCTCCGGAAAAACCTCACGGTCCTCGAGCCCCACACGAACGAAGCGTTCCTTACCTTCCTGGGTTTTCAGATCCGCTCCTTCGATCCCTCCGGCGGCCAAGACCTTAACATTCTTCTCCATCGAGAGCTTTCCAGCGACGTGCTGCGTCGCGATCCCGAGAAACATCGCGCCGCGGTCCCGATCCGGCTTACCGAGTTCGAGTACGCGGTCGCCGATGACAAAGGTGCATTTCATGATGCTTTCAAGCCTCGGGACGAGCGCCTCCAGAAACTCCTTCTTCGTCCCGCCGATCGGCACGATCGCAATTTTCACGTCTGCGGCGATGCCCGCAGGCTCCTTCACTTCGACGAACCGTACGTTCTTCTTCCTTAGACCGGCGACGAGTTTCGACGCCTCCGCGCGGACCCCTGGATCTTCCGCGGCGTCCCGGACTGCTTCAGCGCGCTCGAGCGCGC
>CAYSKO010000025.1:0-20168 GCA_964431835.1 uncultured Planctomycetia bacterium
GGCCACCAGGTTTCGCTTCTCGGTCGCGCGTGGCATCTGGACGTGATCGCGAAATCAGGTCTTTCGATCACGGGAATTTGGGGCGAGTACCGCATGAAGGCGTTCGATCTCTACACGACCGCGGGGGACGCGGCGGCGGGAGGGCCCTACGACCTCGTCATCGTCACCGTCAAATCCTACGACACGGCGCGCGCGGCCGCGGAGCTGGGACCGCTCCTTTCCGAAAAAACCGTAGTGCTCTCGCTTCAGAACGGTCTCGGAAATCTCGAAACGATCCTTTCGCACGTGCCGGCCGACCGCTTGCTCGGAGGCCGAACGATTTTCGGGGTGGAAACGAAGCCCGGGCTCGCAACCGTGACCGTGACCGCCGATCCTCCCATCATCGTGGGGCCCGCCGTGGCCGCCGTGAAACCGAAACTTTCACCGGAACAGATGGCCTACAGTCTCTCCGTTGCGAAAATTCCGACGGTCTCGGTCCCGGACGTGATTCCCGCGATCTGGGCGAAGGTGGTGTACAACTGCGCGCTCAACGCCATCTGCACGCTCAAGGAAATACCGTACGGGGACATCCTGAACGACCCCACGACGCGCGCAGACATGGAGGCCGTCGTGCGGGAGTGCTACGTGGTCGGAGCCGCAGCCGGCGTTGCGCTCGATCCGCCGACAGCCGATTCCTACCTCGAGCGCCTGATCGGAACGCTCATTCCAGTCACTGCCGCGCATCTTCCGTCGATGCTCCAGGATCTTCGCCGGGGGCGCCGGACCGAAATCGACTCTTTAAACGGCGCGATCGAGCAGATCGGAGTCGAGAGGGGAGTTCCCACGCCGGTCAACGCTCGCCTGGCCGCCGCCATTCGCTCCAGGCATCCGGCTTAAAAAAAGATTTCTTCCCCGGTACGCATTTGATATTGCGGCTTCCCTCGGGCATACTTCGGTATTCCACAAGCCGAGGGGATTTTTATTGCCCGCTAAAAAGAATCTTTTTAAAAGCCGTAGGCCCCTTTTTTCCGCGCGTCTTCGCAGGGTCGCGCTCGCGCTCGTTTTGGCGCTATCGGTCGAACAGGCGGCGTCCGCGGCGTCCGCGGCGTCCGAGCTACGCGCCGTTTTCGCTGGGGCCCCGCCGAGTCTCAATTTTCCAGCAGCGGTCGCTGTCGTAGAGGAGAGTTACCGCGCGCCCGGCGCTCGCAAGACCCTGATACTCGTTCAGGACGCGCACGTCAACGAATCTGCCCAGAAAAACATCGCGCGGCTTCTCGAATCGATCGCGGCGTCGGGGGCCGCCCGCTGGATATTCTTGGAAGGCGGCGCCGGAGACGACTCGCTTGCGGCACTCCGTACCCTCGGGACTCCGGCCGCGCGTGAGCGCATCGCCAAGGAATTTCTGGCCAAAGGCCATCTCCAGGGAGCCGACTATTTCGATCTGACTTCCTCGCGCGACGCGCGGCTCTGGGGCGTCGAGGATAAAGCGCTCTACGCCGAAAGCCTCGCGCTCTACCGGTCTATAAAGGAAGCTTCCCCGGCGGTCCGGAGCTGGACCGAGGCGGTGGACCGCGCGCTCGCAACGCTTAAACCCCGCCTGTATAGCCCCGAGCTTCTGGCTTTCGACGAGCGTCGTCGGGCCTTCGTTTCGAGCGGTCTGGCGCTCACCGATTACCTCGACGCGCTCTTCGCGGACGCCGAAGACCTCGGCGTCGTCCCGTCCGATTTCCCAGCACTCGCGTCTCTGCGTTCGATCAAGACTGCGGAGTCGAAGATCGATTTCGCGAAGGCGGGCCAGGAGCAGGCGAGGGCGGCCGCCTCGCTCGGCGCAGAGGACCAAAAGGAACTTCTCGCGTCGGCCTTGCGCGAGCGTGCGCCGTCTCGTCTCGACGCGACCGCCCGCGCCCCGGAAAACGCGTTCTACGCGCTTCTCGAGGAAAAAATAAAGGACCGCGCCGCGTATCCGAATCTTTTCCGTTACGCTGATTACCTGAAAGCCGCGGCCCGTTTGGACGCGGCCGCCGTTCTTCTCGAGCGCGAGCGCCTCGAGGAAGCGCTTTACTCCGCTCTCGCCTCGACGCCGGACGAGAAGCGGCTCGTCCGTGCCGCGGCCGCGCAGGAGACGCTCCGGTCGGTATTCTCGCTGACGGCCGCTTCGCGTGAAGTCGCGCGCATCGAGCGCGACCCCCTCTCGTACGACGCCGGAGCCGTCGCCGGCTTCCTCAACCGGAAGCTTATGGACACGGGCGTGTCCCCCGAAGCCGCCGTTTTCCTCGAACCGGTCTACGCGCCCACTTTGGAGAAGGCGAGGCGCTTCTACCGGCTCACGACCGCTCGCGACGAAGCATTTCTCGAGCGGGCGTTCCGAAAGATGGACGACGAGCGCGAATCGTCGGCGGTTCTCGTGGCCGGCGGTTACCACGCCGAAAACCTGAAAAAACTTCTTCGCGAAAAAGGCGTCTCCTACGTATCGCTCGCTCCGCGCGTCCTCACCGAAACCAATCACGCGAAGTACGAATCGATCCTTCTTTCTCAGGCCGTCGGCGGGGAAGTCCTTCCGGGCGCCGCGGAGCGGCTGGGCATCGTGCCCGCGCGCGAATGCGTGATCGTTCCGACCTCGGGCAAACCTTTTTCCGTTTACGAACGTCTTCGCGGGAGGCTGGCCGAAGCGTCTCCGGGGGCCGCGCCGGCGGCCGCGCGCCTGCCATCGGAAGTCGATTTCGCGGCGCTCGAAGGACGGACGCTCCGCGACCGGACAGGCGAGGAGTACCGTTTGAGAATCGTGGAGAGAGACGGAGAGACGTTTGTCGCCGTCGACAATCTTAACGTGAATTTTTGGCAGGAACCCCGCCCGGAAACGGCCTGGGGGCTTCTGGCGATCGTCGATAGCTCTGATTACGATACGATTGCGCGCATCCCTTACGGAGAGAAAGCGGACAACGGCCGCACGGTCGCCTACGCGGCGTTCCTGCCGGGCACGGACGGCCCGGTGCTGCGCTACACGGAGACGCGCCCGTTTTACAGGGGGCGCGGCATTTTCGCCGCACTCGTCGGCGCGCTTTCGACGGTAACGTCTCCCGGCACGCCCGTGACGGTGGACACGATCGTCCACCCCGAAGGTCCTGCCCTTTTCCGGAGCGTTTTCGAGCGCGCGGGTTTTCGCGAAGTCGTGAGCCGCTGGGCGGTTCTCTCTTGGACGGACCGCGTGACGTGGCCCCGGTGGGTTACCGGCGTTGTTTTATCTGCGTTCGTTTTCGGACCCGCCGGCTATTTCATCGGTCTCGCGGCGGGTGGGGCGGTGCTCCTCCTGCGATACGCTTTCGCCGGCTCGCCGAACCTCGTTTTCGTCAAAACGGACCCTACCGAACCTTCGAGCCTTCCCTCCGTTCCCGCCGGCGCGCGCATGGCCGCCCGTGTCGAAAGGGAAGTCGTCCGCCTGGAAGGCGACGACGCGCGGAAAAGGACCGCGGACGAAATGGCCCGGCTCATGCGCGAGAGCCGGACCGTCCGGTTTTATACGCTTTTCGTGGTCGTTCCCACCGAACGCCTCGCCGGTGACGCGCCGTACGACGGACCGAACCTCGAGCGGATGTTCTTCAACCACCATTTGTCGGATAAAGCCGCCGACGGCGAAGCGCGTTTTATCCTCAAAAAAGCGGCCGAGCGGGATGCAAGGGTAGACGCGCTCGGGACCACGTTCCGAATTCTCGAGGTCTCTCCGCCGGCGGGAACGCCGGAAGAAAAGGCGTTCGACCCGTTTTACGCCGTCGTTTATTCGGCCTCCGGCGCACGCATGGCGGTGCCCCGGTTCAACTACGTCAAGAACCGCACGTTGTCGCTTCGAAAGTATTACCAGCGACACGAGCCGAACCCGAGTTCTTACGACGGCATCTTGAGCCAGTCCAACATCCGGGATTTCAAAGACGCCCGGTCGCCTTTTCTCGATCTCCTAAGGAACCTGACGGTGAGGAGGGGCCGGTCGCTCGTTTGGGGGGATGTGGGTCCGGGTTTTGGATTCGCGCTTCGCGAAGGCCGCATCCTCGTCGATCCGCCGCCCGTCACGTACGGAGCGGACGTCGTGAACTGGCAGGAAAAGATATTCGACAACGACCGGAACAAAATCGCCACCTCCCTCGGCGTGGAGGCCGTCCGGCCGGAAAACGATTACCGCTTCGTTCCGGGGTCCGCCGAAAGCGTCGTGTTCCCGGAGGCTCCCGACGTCATTTCCGCATTCTACGTGCTGGCGTACAGCGAGGAACCACTCGCCGCGTTTCAGAACCTCTACAACCAGCTTCCCGAGGGCGGCGTCCTTGTGGGAAGCACGTTTCGGAGCCTTCTGCGCGAACCGGGGATGGATCCGCCGGCCGACGACTGGTACTCGCGGATCGTTCGCGAGCTGAACGGCGCGGGGCTCGAAGCGGAGGTTTCGGCGGACGTGTTCTTCGCGGTTAAGGGAGCTTACGACATCGAAATCAATCTAGAGGTGGTGAGCACACAGCGTTCGAGCTACGACGACCAAGTGACCGTCCGTTACCGTAAGAAGGACGAGCTCGCGCCGCTCGTCGGCTTCCGCCCGCTACGCAGCGCCGAAGGAACCGGCGCCCGCATGGCCGAAGCCGCTCCTTTTCCCGGTTGGATGCGGCAAGCGTCCGACACGCTCAACGAGAGCGCCGCCGCTCTCGTTCGAGTCGAAGGGCAGATCGTTCCGGCTCTCGCCACCGCTCAGGTCGCGTACCCGGCGCGTCGCGCCGCCGGATTCGTCGCCGCCGCCGAACGCTTGTCCGTGGGTTACGGTCCGGAAAGCATCGATGCGGTCTCGCGCGCTCTCGACGAAATCGTAACGTGGCACGCCGAAGTCGCGGCCCTGTACTCGGCGCGGGAAGCGGCGCAGAAACCGAAGGCCGAAGCTTTTCTTCGTAGCCTTTTACACCGCACGAACGTGCGAGGGCAGAATTTAAGTCTGCATCCGGATTACGGTCGCGTCGCGCAGGCGCGGGCGGCGCTCGACCGGGAAGCCCGGGCGGTGGAGGCACAGGTACGGCACGCCCGCTCCTCGATCGCCGTTCTGCGTCTCTACCGGGCGCTCGAGATCGACGGCGAACATTCTCGTCACCTTGAATTCCTCCGGCTGCAGTTCCCGGCCTTACGCCGCAACTTCCAGGAAGGAAAAGAACGGACGCTCGACCGCGCCTCGAAGCTCCTCGAGAAGGCGATTAGTGGGCGGCTCTCTCACGTCCTCAAGACGGTCGACCTCGGGGGAACGGTCCCGGGTCCAGTCCGTGACGCGGTCGTGTCGGATCTCAGGCTTCTTCTATTGGGCGAATTCGTGCAGGACGTTTTCATCGCGGCGATCTACCAGCACCGCTTCGAGGAGCTCCGCACAAGGCTTGTGCGCATCGTCGGTGCCCGCGACCGCCGCGACATCCGGCCGGAGGATGCGGGCCGCATCGCCCAGCTCGTACACGACCTCGAAGTGGGCCACGCGGCCAAGGACGTCGATCGCGAGGCCTCCGATCTCTACAGGCAGGAGCTCGCGCTCTTGGCTTCTTACAAACTCGTTTCGTTTTTCGCCGATTTCGCGGTCCATCCGGAAGACCTCGAAATTCTCCTGGACGTCTATCCGGTGACGGACAACATGGAAACGCGCATCGAGGTGGTCGTCTCCTATTTCCGGGTCCTTTGGCGTCTTTTCCGCCGTGACGGGGAACGTTTCGGGTTCGACGAGGTCCTTCGCCGCGTCGACGCTCTGGAGACGCGCGTCGCCGCGTCTTTTGAGCGAAACGGCGCGGAACCCCGTCAAGCCCGCAAGGAAGGAGACGCGGTGCTTTGGATGATCCGCGAAGCGCGCGTTTATCTGCGCAATCACCGCGCGCGATTCGAACGCTTCGAGCCGGTCTCGTTCACCGACAGCTCCGGACAGCCCGTCGAGGAAAGCTTCTCGTTCCTCCACGCGTTCAAGTGGTCGCGGCAGGAACAGCGGCCGCGCTCGCGCGTCGAAACCTGGATCGCCTCCGCGCTCCGGCGGCACGCGAACCGATCGATCATGCGAGAGGTCCACAACCGCGAGGCGGGTCCCTCGACGATCCAGCGACGCCTCACCGCCGGCGGACCGGAGAAGGAAACCGTCGAATCCGGGGCGCGTATGTCCCCGGAACGCCAGGTTCTTTTCGCCGATCTGGCGCGGCAGTTGTCCGACGAGCGAGGGACGGTCCTGGCGGCGTTTCCGCGTTTCCTTTCCGCTCTGGCCGCGACGAAGCGTTCCGAGCTTGAACGCGCCCCGAAGCCCCTGCGCCTGCCTTTCGATCTCTCGGTGGATGCTTCCTCCGAAAAGCCCGCCATTTTCGATCTCGAGTGGAACGGGGAGAACCTCGTCGGGCGCGCGGAAGGAATGGAACCGCTCTCCGCCGAGCCGCTCCGTGCCGAAACTCGCGCGGAGGCGCCGCTTGCGGATATGCGCACCCTGGAGGACGATTTGGACCGGTCGGTAAACGAGCGCCTTGCGGGGATTCGCGCGCGCGCCTCCACCGCCGGAGGCAAGGCAAAGATTCTCCTCATCGACGTCGACGCGTTTGCCGACGGGGCTTTCACGTCTCAAATGGAAGCTTTCCTCGAAGAGTTCGAAAAGGCGCTCGGTTCTTACGCGCGCGGCGCCCGGGTCCAGCTGGTGAGCAATTCGGGCCGAGCGACTCGCGTGGCTCGGGCGATGCGAACGCCCGCTTCCCGGCGGCTTGCCGCCGCCGGGGCCCTTTCCGACACGCTGCCGGTGGACTGGGAGCACGCGGTGAAGGAGGGGAGCGCCGTCCGCGTGAACTTGGCCGCCGTTTCCCCTCAAGGTATTCCGCCGGCTTTGGCCGCCGACATCCTTCAAATTCCGATTCGTCGGTTGAGCGCGGGCGACATCCCCGCTATCCGGGCGTATTACGAACTCATGCTCGCCGTGGCCGACGCCGATCTCGCGTCGCCGGAAGACCTCGCGGCCATCACCTCCGTGTGGCAGACGCTTTCGCGGCAGGCGGTCGACTCCGCCGCTCTTTTCAAGGTCATCCGTCACACGGCGTCGCTCGAGATTCTTCTTAAGCACGCGCTTCTTCCACTTGTCCCCGTGGATTGGGACGTCGCCGCACGGTATCTTCAGTACCGCCGGCAAGTCGACCGCTCGGCTTAACGTAACCCTATATAAACAATCAATATATAGAAGTATTATAAATTGTACCTGTGCTCTTGTTATGGGCCTCGGGGTCAGGTATATTTACGTCACATACGCTCTTTTAAAAACCTCTATTGAAAGTTTGATGCTTTTGTAAAGGGCAAGCGCTCGCCTTCCAGCGAGTGCGCGCAAAGCCGCGGGACACAAGGTCGCCGGGTTGCCAAAAGCGGGAAACGCTTTGCTTTTGGTACCCGGTTTTTTTGTGTTTTTATTCAAGGAGCGCGCATGAGCCGCAGATCCAAACTCGTCTTCCGCAGCATCTCCGCCGTTCTCACGGCAACGTTCCTCCTCAACGATTTCGCTCTCGCCGCGTCGCACGTTCCCGCGGAAAGCGCGCTCGCACGCCCGTTCGCGCTTTCCGTGCGTATTCCGGAATCCGTGGCGCTCATGGAGGACTCCTTCCGCGCCGCCGGTTCGGGGAAGACGCTCGTTCTTGTCCAAGACGCGCATACCAACGAATCTTGTCAGCTCAACACGGCCTCCGCGCTCGACGCAATCCTCGATAAAGAGGGGATCCGTTACGTGTTCCTCGAGGGCGGCACCGGAGACGATTCGCTTTCCTTTCTCCGTGAGGAGGCCCCGCTCGCCCATCGCCGCCGCGTGGCGCTCTCGTATCTCAAACAGGGCGAGGTCAGCGGCTCTGAATACCTCGATCTGACGTCGAGCCGCGATCTCCGTCTCTGGGGAGTCGAGGACAAGTCTCTTTATTGGGAATCCCTCGAGACGTACCGCGCGATTGCCGAAGGCCGCGCCGCTTTTCAGGAGCACCTTTCCCGCGTCCGCGCCGCGATCCAGGCACTCAAGTCCCGCACGTTCAATCCTTCTCTCTCCGATTTTGATGCCGCACGCGAGGCGTATCTCGACGAAAAACTTTCGTCCTCCGAGTATTTCGAGGTCCTTTTGGAGAACGGCCGCTCCTCGGGTTTGACGCTTTCGGGCTACGAGCACCTGCGGAAGATCCGTAAGCTCCGTTCGCTGGAGCGTTCGATCGATTTCGCGAAGGCCTCGAACGAGCAGGCCGAGGCCGTCCGCGCGCTTCCCAAAGACGATCTCCGGGCGTTCGCCGCGCTTTCGTCCGCGGCGTCCGACCGTTCGCCGTTCAAGGTCTCGAGCGCCGACCGCTCGGAAGAAAAAGCCTTCTACGCGCTCCTCTCCGAGAAGACCGAGCTCGCGCATTTCCCCGAACTTTCCAAATACCTGCGCTATCTGAACGAAGCCGGGCGCCTGGAACCCAAGCGAGTCCTCGAGGAGCAGAGCGCGCTCGAAAACGCCCTCCTTTCGCGTCTGGCCCGTACGCCCGACGAGAGCGCGCTCGTGCGCTCGTCCGAAGGCGTCCGCCGCCTCCGCCGTCTCTTCGACCTGTCGCTGACGCCCACCGAATTCGAGGATTACCGCGCCCGCTCGCGCGAGTTCGGCATCGTTCCGATGACCGCCTTCCTAAACGGTCTCATCGCCGCCCACCGCGCGAACTACGACCGTCTCGTGTTTCTCGAGGACGGCTGGGACCCGTACGTCGCGAAGGCCGAGCGTTTTTACGAGCTGACCCGCGAGAGAGATCTCAAGATCGTCGCGAACGTGCTCGCCAAGATGGACGCCGAAGGCGAGAAAAAGGCCGTCCTCGTGGCGGGCGGCTACCACGCGCCGAGTCTCAAGGCCCTTCTCAAGGAAAACAATGTCTCCTTCGTAAGCCTCGTGCCGCAGGTTCTCCAAGAGACGAATCTCGAGCGTTACGAACGCATCCTTCTTTCCCAAAAACCGTCCGACGCTCGCTTTTCCGGAAGCGCCACACACAAGGCGATCCTGCCGCTCGTCGAGCGGCCCATCTTTACACGAGCGATCCTCCCGGCCATCCGCGAAAGGCGGACCGAAGGCGGGGAATCGATCGGGAGCGCGGCCGCCGGGACGATCGGGGGACGTCCGGCCGTCGTGCCCTCCGCTCAGGTTCTTCCCGCGAGGGACCGCGCCGAGGGGCCCTCGTATGCGCCGGCCGCGGCCCGCATGGCCGAAGCGTACTCGATCGACGTCGTCGTGAACGATTACGACACGTCGATGTATCGCTATAGCCTGCTGAACCCTTCCGGTGATGAGGTTGGCCACGCGAAGCTTGAAGAGAAAGACGGCTACACGCTTTTGTCCTGGATCCACAACCACGGCCTCCCGGGCGCCGGCCGCGAAATCGTGCGCGAAATCATCGAGAGAGAAGGATCAAGCGTCAAGGCGAGCGTGGGCTCCCCCGAAGGGCGCGCGCTTCTCCTTGAAGCCGGATTCGTGGACGACCCCGACGGCGACAAGGATCTCGCTCTGGATGTCCGGCGGGCCGAGGAATTCCTTTTCCGCCAGACGGTATACAAACTCGCGGGCAAGGCGCTGATCGGACCGTCGGAAAAAACGGTCGAACGGATGCGGGCGACGCGCGGCGAAGAGCTGCAGGCGGCCGTAGACAAACTGGTCGGCGCGGACGCGCTGCGCAAGGCCAGCGACGTGCAGGGCGCCCGGATCGCCGAAGAATACACCGTGGAGTCGAGCGTTTCGGAATACGACTCGGCGAGCTACAAATACACTTTCGAAGATTCCGCCGGCAATGTTCTGGCGTACATGGACGTGGAAGAGAAGGACGAGAATGTCTATCTCGCGTGGATAGAAAATGCGGGCGGTTCGCAGTTCCGCACGCAGGGCGCAGGCCGCGAGCTCGTGCGCGAACTGATCGAGCGCGAAGGCTGGGCCGGAATCACGGCCGTTCCGGAGAGCGCGTCCGGAGAGAGACTTCTGACCGAAGCGGGTTTCGTGCCGCGGCCGGGAGATGCCGTCAAATGGGAGTACAACGCGGCGCGCGGGGAGGAGTTCCTTTTCCGCCAGACCGTTCTCAAACTCGCCGGAAAAGCGCTGATCGGTCCGAGGAAGTCCACCGTCGACCGGATGATGAAAACGCGCGGGGAAGAGCTTCGCGCCGCCGTGGACCAGGAAAAAGGTATGCTTGCTGGGATCCCTTACGCGGTGGTCGAACTCGCCGACCGCGATCTTACCGGACAGAAGGTCATCGTCCGCGCCAACCTGAACGTCCCGTTCGATTCGAGCGGCCGCATCTCCGACACCGCCCGCCTCAAGGAATACGAGCGCATCCTCAAGTTTCTCCTGAAGCGCAACGCCACGGTCGTCCTCATCGGCCACGGCGGACGCAAGAACGAAGATCCCCTCCTGGACAACCGCCACAGTTTCGCGCCCGTCGCCGAATTCCTGAGGGCCATGCTACCCGGAGTCCCGGTCACGTTTCACGAAGGCTCCGTAGCTAAGGACGACGGCCTCACTATCGGGCCCGAAGCGATCACTGGCGGCGGCATCCACCTGATCGAGAACGTCCGCTTCTCCGATTCCGAGGAAGCCAAGAAGGACGACCCCACACGCCGGGAATTCGCTCGTAAGCTCGCGGCGCTCGGCGACGGCATCGTCATCCTCGACGCGTTCGCGGACGTCGGTTCGAAGGGTGCTTCGATAGAAGACCTCCCGGTGCTGGCCAGGGAAGCGTACGCGGGACCGGGAATGTCCGAAGAATTCGGTGTATTGGCGGAGGTTTCTAACGAATTCGACGCGCTTGTGTTCGGCGGCGCGAAACTGGAAAAACTCGATCTTCTCGACGGCCTCGTCTCGAGCAGTCTCTCGGCGAAAGGATTTGCCCTCATCGGCAGCGGTCCGTCCGTGGAGCTGAACGGTCCCCGGAAGGACGCGCTTGAGGACATTCGAACGCGCAATTCTTCCGAAGTCCTCACGACCGTCGATTACAAGGAAACCTCCAACACCTACGATATCGGCCCAGAGACCACGCGCGCCTTCCTCGAGAAGCTCGACAGCCTGAAAAAGGGACAGACCGCCCTGATCAACGGCACGATGGGCTTCGTCGAACACGCGAGCGGCGCCTACGCGGCCGGAACGAAGGCTGTTTTCGAGAAACTCGGCGAGCTCGCCGATCGCGGGGTCCGCGTGATCGTGGTGGGCGGAGACGCCAGCGCGAACGCGCGCCAGTACGGGCTTGAAGGGAAAGAGAACGTCGTTTTCTTCACCGGCGGCGGAGTTCCGTTGAAAGTCTTGGCGAACGAGAAGTTGGTCGGCATCGAAGCGCTGCGCAAGGCCAATGGCGCCCGACTGGCCGAAGATTACGCGATCAATTCGGATACTTCGCCCATCGACGAATCGACGGTGCGGTACTCGATGACGGATTCCGACGGCCGCGTCATGGGCTATTTGGACGCGGAAGAAAAAAACAGCACCGTCTACCTGTCCTGGGTGATCAATCAAGCGGGGCTTCGAGGCGTCGGCCGCGAACTGGTAAGGGCGTTCATCGAGCGGGAAGGGGATTACCCGTTGACCGCTTACCCGGGATCTTTCGGCGGGGATACGCTGCTGACCGAAGCGGGTTTTTCACCGGATCCAGACGGAAAGACATGGCGTTACGACGCCGCCAAGGGCGAAGAGTTCCTTTTTCGGCAGACCGTGCTCAAGCTTTCGGGTAAAGCGCTCATCGGGCCGAGCCCGTCGACCGTCGAGCGCATGCGCACGACGCGCGCCGCCGAGCTGCAGGCGGCGGTGGATCGCGAAAAGGGGATGCTGGCTGGCGTTCCGCTGGCGACCGTCGAGCTGCGCGACCGCGATCTGACCGGGCGCAAGGTGCTCGTTCGCGTGAACCTCGACGTTCCCGTCGAGACCGACGGCGCACTCTCGGAGACGTCGCGTCTGATCGATGCGGAACCGGCGGTTCGTTTTCTGCTTCGCCGGAACGCGTCGGTGGTGCTTTTGGGCCGCGCGGAACGCGGAACCGGCTCCTCCGTTGACTTCGCTTCCGTGGCCGAGGCCCTCCGGGAAGTCTTTCCGAACGACCCGGTCACGTTCCACGCAGGTTCCGTCACCTCGAAAGGGGTGGCGATCGCTCCCGAGGTTTTGGCCGCTCCGGGTATTCATTTGATCGACAACCTCGCCGTTGCGGCCGCCGAAAACGCGCCGCAGGACGATCCCGCTCGCGCGGCATTCGCGCGCAGCCTCGCCGCACTCGGCGACGGCATCTACGTTTTCGATTCGGCCGCGGAGGCGGACTCGAAAGTCGCCTCCGTCGTCGATCTTCCCGGGCTCGTGCGGGAGGCGTACCTCGGTCCTTCGGCCGCGTACGAATTTGCCCGACGCGAGGATACGGCCGGTAAATCCGCCGTACCGGCCGCAGTGGCCGCGCTGCGACCTGCGACCTTGCGCCAAGGAGCGCGCTCGCCATTCGAGCCCGCGGGACGCATTGAAAATATCGCCGAAAACTTCGCCTTTTCGGCCGATGGCTCGACGGTTACGGCGATCCTTCATGGCCTGGGTTCCTCCAAAATAGTCTCGGTGCTCGACGCAGTGCTTCTTACCGAAATCTTTTCCGAGCGGATTGGCACGTACGATCAGACTGCTATCGCTCCGGACGGACGGCGGCTGGCGTGGTACGACATCGAGCGCGCGGGATCTGCGATCGAGTACCGCGACCTGTCGGCGGACGCAGAAGTCGCTCATCGATTCGTGACCGTCGGCGAGACGCCGCTGGACGCGGTCTTTTCTGAGGGCGGGCGTTTTCTGGCCGCGGGGTATCGCAGTGGCCGTGGGGTGATCCGTGACGTCGATTCCCGCAAAACCGTCTCCTTGTTCGGCGATTACGCGCCGCTACGCGGAATGTCGTTCGCGCCGGGTGATCTTTTTTACTATCCGACCGGACAGGGCATCGACGTGATCGACGCGACCACCGGCGAATTGCGGATGCGGTTCGACGGCGCGCAATCCGCCGCGTTTTCGCCCTACGGCGACCGCGCCGCCGCCGCCGATTACGCCCAGATCTTGATTTTTGATTCTTTGGACGAGGACGAGCAGGTATCCATCCCGTTGCCTTTCGGGGAGCTATCCGTCGCCCGGCTCCAGTTCTCGCCGGACGGGCGACTGCTCGTGGCGAGCCGTTCGGACAAAATCGCCGTTTTCGACGCCTTCACGGGCGCCGAGCGATTCCGCGCGCCGGCCAATTCCGGTTATTTCGCGTTTTCGCCGGATTCTTCTGTGATGGTCCTCGCGGAGGAAGGAAATATCTCCGCGGTCGACACCGCCACGTTCGAGGTTTCGCCGATCGGCGAGCAGAATGGAAAAGTGCTCAAATTCGCGTTTTCGCCCGACGGGAAGGCGATCTTGACCGGCTCGACGGAAGAAATTCGCCGCTGGGAGCGCGTTTCCGGCGCTCGCCTTGCGATCGAGCCCATCACGTCCTTCGAGATGGACGAACTGGCGAAGCGAATCCGCGCACTCGCCCAGCCTCCGGTTCGCGTTCCCGTCAAGATTGAGGGCGTTTGGGAAGGCACCGGCGATGACAAGCGCGCGCGCTTCGACCTCTCGTTCGCCGATGGGACGAAGTACCGCCTCCCCACAGCGACCGCCGACATCGTCTCTTTCTTAAAATCCCTCAAAATCTACGCGCACCTCGGCGAACGCGACGAACTAAACGTCCTGACCCGCTGGCCGAATCGCTCGGCTTTCGACGCCGATAAAGGGGATTGGTCCAAGGTCGAGCCTTTCATGTACGAAAAGGATTTGGAGCGGCCATTCTCCGCAAACGGGGAGCGTCCGAAGAAACTGGAAGCCGCCCTTTCCGAGTCGATCGGCTTCAACCAGTACGAGGCGTACCGCGTCACATCCGACCGCGCCACTTTGGCCGGCGCGCTCGTACAGGCTCTTCTCATCGACATGGCGAGCGTCCCCGGACGGTTCCACGGCGCGCGTTCGTTTGCCGCCGCGGCCCTCGTTACGCGCGACTCCGTTCGCGAGTTCGACCTGAACGATGACGCCGCCATGAACGCGCCTCTTCGCAAGGACGAAATCCTTCTCGTGTACTTCGAGCCTCGCCAGGGAGCGCGTTTAGCCGCCGGCACCCGCCTGGCCGACGACAGCCGTCGCGTGCGTCGTGGTACGGGAGACTTTCCCGCGTTGCGCCCCGACCCGAGGGAAGATCGTCCGGCGGACGCCCGCTTGGCAACGCTTTCCGAGCGCGAGACACGTTCCCTCGAGCTCCTGACGATCGAGATCGCGCTCTCTCGCAGGGAAGGCGAGTTCGCGCTCTCTGTCGCCGGAGAAGACGGCGTCTACCGCGTCGAAGAGAAGAAGCTCGTGAACGGCACGTACGAATACGCGCTCACCGAGCGAGCCACCGGCGCCGCGATCGCGACCGTCGCAGGCACGCGCGACGCGCTCGAGCGCATCCGCGCCGAGGCCGCGCGCGAGGAAACGGGTGCGGTGAACGGGCTCCTGACTCTCGCGAAGAGCTCGCGGATGCAGGCGAACATGCAGATCGCGCCCGCTATGAAGACGCCTTCGGCGCCGCAAGCTTTCCGCGTTTCGCTCGCGCCGCTCGCCGCCATCGCCGATGACGCCGAGTTCCGCACGCAACTCCAGCTTCTCGTCGCGTCGATCGTAGACACGCGCCGCGACGCGCGTTACCGCGGGCACGCCTCGTTCTACCTGTCGGGGCTCTCCGCGATCAAGGATATCTCGCGCCGCCGCGCGGTCGAGAAGCTCGTCCGCTGGGCCGCTTCGTCCACCGGCGACGCGGCGTACCTGCAGGCGGCCGAGCCTTCCGAGTTCAAGGGCGTCGTGATCTCGATCTTCGATCCCGCTCTCGAAGAGCCCTCGACCGACGGTCGCACCGTGCCCTACGCCGTCGGCGGCATCGACGGCAAGGCTCTCCTGGGGTGGAGCGAGCATTTCGACGCTGCGTTCGCGACGGGTTCTTTCTTTGGGACGGCCTACGATCGCCGCTCGAACGCCATCCGGTTCGAGTCAATCGACCCGGCCACGTTCCCCGACAGCCTCGTCGGCTATTTCAGGACGCGCGCCGAGAACCCCGACGCCTTCCTCGAGGTCGCCGCGCTCGTCCGCGCGTTCAGCGGCAAGGCCGGACGTGCGGGGCTCTTGCAATTCCGCCTCCGCTTGCCTCTGGCCGAGCGCATTCCGATCGAGATTCTCGTCCGCGCCGCCGAGCACATGCTGAAGGCCGTCGGCTCCGCCGCTTAAAAAGTTCCCCCCAAAGTTCCGCGTCTGGTTCGCGGACACCCCGGCGCCTCTAAAAGGGCGTCGGGGTTCTTTTTTGCCTTCCCAGAGGTCCCGCGCCGCGTGCTATAATCCCCGTCTATGCCGAACGGAAAACCACTCAATTCCAGAAGCCGTGAGATCACCGAAGGGGACCGCCGCGCTCCCGCGCGCGCGATGCTCCGCGCCGTCGGCTTCAAGGACGAGGACTTCAAAAAGCCCATCATCGGCATCGCGAGCGCTTTCAGCGACCTGACGCCTTGCAACATGCACATCGATCGCCTAGCCGCCAAAGCCCGCGACGGCGTACGGGCCGCCTCCGGCGTTCCGCTGACCTTCGGAACCATCACAGTGTCCGACGGTATTTCGATGGGCACCCAAGGCATGAAGTATTCGCTCGTTTCCCGCGAGGTCATCGCCGATTCGATCGAGGTCGTCACGAGCGCCCAGCGTTTCGACGGCTTGGTCGCGATCGGCGGGTGCGACAAGAACATGCCGGGCGCGCTCATGGCCATGGCACGCCTCGACGTTCCCTCGGTGTTCGTTTACGGCGGCACCATCAAGCCGGGCAGCGTCCAGGGCAAGGACGTCGACATTATTTCCATCTTCGAGGCCGTCGGTTCCTACGGCACGGGCAAGATCGACCGGAAGGAGTTCAAGGCGATCGAATGCAACGCGTGCCCCGGCGCCGGCTCCTGCGGCGGAATGTACACGGCCAACACCATGGCCTCCGCCATCGAGGCGCTCGGCATGAGCCTTCCATACAGCTCCTCGGCCGACGCCGAGAGCCCCGAGAAGGAAGCCGACACCCGCCGCGCGGGCGAGGTCGTCATCGATCTCATCCGCGAGGACCTCACGCCCCGCAAAATTCTCTCGAAAAAGTCGTTCGAGAACGCGATCGCGCTCACGATGGCGCTCGGCGGTTCGACGAACGCGGTGCTCCACCTCATGGCGATCGCCAAGGAAGCGCACGTTCCGCTCAAGCTCGACGATTTCAACCGCATCGCAAAGAAAGTCCCGCACCTGGCGAATTTGAAGCCCAGCGGCAAATATGTGATGTCGGATCTGAACCGCGCGGGCGGCGTTCCCGCCGTGATGCGCCTTCTCCTCGACGCGAAGCTCCTTTACGGCGACGCGATGACCGTGACGGGGAAGACGATTGCCGAGAACCTGAAACACGTCCGCCCCATTTCCGACCACGACATCGTCCGGCCCCTTTCCGATCCGAAGTACCCGACGGGTCCGATGGTGATCCTGCGCGGCAATCTCGCCGAGGACGGCGCGGTCGCCAAGATCGGCGGTTTAAAGGTATTCACGCACCGCGGCCCGGCCCGCGTTTTCGAGAATGAGGAAGCCGCGCTCGACGCGATCCTGGCGAAAAAAATCAAGGCGGGCGACGTGATCGTCATCCGCTACGAAGGCCCGAAGGGCGGCCCCGGCATGCGCGAGATGCTCTCCGTCACCGGCGCGCTGATCGGCGCGGGTTTGGGCGATACCGTCGCCCTGATCACGGACGGGCGTTTTTCCGGCGGCTCCCACGGCTTCGTCGTGGGCCACGTGGCCCCCGAAGCCGCATCGGGCGGCGCCATCGCCGCGCTCAAGAACGGCGACACGATCGTGATCGACGCCAATAAACTCACGCTCAACGTGGAGCTTTCGAAGGCCGAGATCAAGGCGCGTCTTAAGAAAGTGAAACCGCGCGTTCCCAAAAATTTCACCGGCGTGCTCGCCAAGTACGCGCGCCTGGTTTCGTCTGCCGCCGACGGTGCCGTCACGGGAGTGAGCGAATGAACCAGGCTCCGCCCGAACGCTTCATCGTGCTCGACGTGGAAACGCAGAAGGGGTTCAACGAGGTCGACCGCAAGAAAATTCATCAGCTCAAAATTTCGGTCGCGTGCATCTACGACTCGAAGACCGACCAGTACCTGTCGTTCGAAGAGAAAGAGATGATGAAGCTCGAAGAATACCTCAAGGCCGCCGACGTCATCGTCGGCTTCAACGTGCGCGACTTCGATCTCGAGGTGCTCGCGCCTTACCTCCTTACTCCCGTAAAGACGCTGCCGGTGCTCGATATCCTCGTGGAATTCGAAAAGGCCCGCGGCCACCGTATTAGCCTCCAGTCTGTCGCGCAGGCCACCCTCAACTGTTCGAAGTCGGGCTCCGGGTGGGACGCGCTCCGCCTTTTCAAAGAAGGCCGCATGGATGAGCTCAAACGCTACTGCATCGACGACGTGCGCATCACCAAGGACGTCTACGACTACGGCCTGAAGAACGGCAAGATTATGTTCATCTCGAACCGCGATTACCAGACCCACGAAGTCCCGATGGACTGGGGCCGCACCTACGACGAGATCCGCGAGAAGAAGAAGGACGACGCAGGCGCGTTTCCCACGAGCCTGTTCGGATGAGCTACCTGATCCGCGTCTGGCAGGCGTGCGATCTCGAAGGGATAACGAAGCATCTTTTGATCGTGGGCGACGTCTCGGCTGATTGCGCGGCCTGCCGCGAGCTCGGCGTCGATTGGCAGAATTCCCGCGAATGTCCGGGCTGCAGGACCGTTTTCCGTTTCATCGCCACCCGGCGCACCGACGGGGCGCGCGGCACGAACGTACGGCGCATCAAGGACAAGCGGCCGGATCTGACTTTCATCGATTACGACGACTACAAGGACATCACGGGGAAACAGCAAGCCCGTGATTTTTTCAAATAAACGGAGGAATCAAATGAAGAAAGCGATCGTGTTGTCTTTCACTCTTATCCTCGCGGCATCCGCCGCGCACGCCCGTCAGACGGAAGGCCCCGATGCGGCCCGCCACGCCCACCGCGCCCATCAGATCGAACAGCGCCGCGCGCAGGGAGCGACCGGCGAAATGACCCGTCCCGAAACTCCGAAGGGCGAAGGCAAGATGGCGAAGTTCTGGAAGAACGAAGGCGAGCGTTCCGGCCTCGGCAACTCGCACAACCGCGTCGGTAACTTCTTCTCGCGCTTGAACCCGTTCCCGGCCCTCAAGGACCAGGAGCGCCGTTACGAAGAGCGCAAGACCCAGTCCGCGAAGTAACCGCTTGAAAAACCGCCGGAACGACGGAATCGTGAGACTTTTCTCCCGATCCGCCGCTCCGGCGGCTCTTTTTTTTCTTACCATTTTCACCCCCGTTCGCGCCGAGGAGGTTTCTTTGATCGACGTCCTTTCCGTCCACCCGCGGATCCGCGTGGAAATCAAATACGCGACGGCCGACAACTTCGTGGGGGAGGTCCTTTACCCGGAATCCCGCTGCCTGCTCAAGCCCGAGATCGCCGCGCGCCTCGGCCGCGTCCAGGACGCGCTCGAGAAAAAAGGGCTCGGCCTCAAGGTTTACGACGCTTACCGACCCCTTTCCGTCCAAAAGAAAATGTGGGCGAAATTCCCTGTGGAGGGCTACGTTGCGAATCCGGCGAAAGGCTCGAACCATAACCGCGGCGCGGCTGTCGACGTGACGCTCGTCGACGCTTCCGGCAACGAGCTGCCGATGCCCTCGGCCTACGATGAATTCACGGAGCGCGCCCATCGCGGCTGGACGGGAGCGCCGCCCGAAGCCGCCGCCAACAGCAAAACGCTCGAAGAGGCGATGCACGCCGAGGGCTTCGTCGGCCTCCGGACCGAGTGGTGGCACTTCGACGACGCGAAAGCCAAGACCTATCCCGTGCTCGACCTGCCTTTCTCCGCCGTCGAAAGACCCGCTTGAGCCTCAAGAAAATCGTCTATTACATCATCGGGATCGTCTGTATCGTCATCGGGGCCGCGGGCGTGGTCCTTCCGATCGTTCCGGGCTGGCCGTTCCTATTCCTGGGCCTCACGCTCGTGGCGCCGCGCCAGGCGATCCGCCTACGGAATTGGGTGCATCGCCGCTTCTTCAAACAGGAGACGATCCATCTCAGGGAGTGGCGCCCGCTCGACGTGCATGCGGGTTTCACGACGAAGCACTTTCCGCTCATGTTGAAAAAGACCGACGATCTGCTCGACCTTTCGAATCAGGACAAATTCCGCACGCTGATCTGGAAGAGCCACGTAATTCTAGCTCACGAAAAGTCCTCGGCCGGCAAGTTTGCGTTTCTGAACCAGGTGCACGGGGACGCGGTCGTCGTGCTCGAAGACGCCAAGCTGTACGACAAACCCGGCTTCTACCATTTTTTGAAAGCCGACGCCGTCGTGACGAACATCGAGCGCCTCACGCTCGTCGTGATGAGCGCGGACTGCCTATCGGTTTTCTTGTGCGCGCCCAAGCGTTCGGAATCCGGACGAAAGACGGCGGCGTGGGTGGGCGTCGTTCACGCCGGCTGGCGCGGAACGCGTCTCGGGATCGTGAAGAAGGCCGTCGCCACCCTATCCGAGCGGTCTGGTATCCCGCCGTCGGAGATTCTCGCTTCGTTCGGGCCGGCGATAGGGAACAGCCACTACGAGGTCGGGCAGGAATTTCTCGATTATTTCCCCCCCTCTTCACTGAAGAAGAAACGCGAAAAACTCTATTTCGACCTCCCCCGGGAAAATCGACGCCAACTCCTCGAGGCGGGACTCCGGCCGGGGAACCTGCTGAATCCCAAAATTTGCACGATCGCCGAGAACCGTCACTTCTACTCGTTCCGGAAGGAAAAGGCCGACGCCGGTCGTATAATCTCCTTCATAACGATCGTTTGAAGCGGCGCCGCTCCGTGGTAAAATAGCCGTCCTATGAAAACGACCATCCTGATCACTTTGTTGGTTTTTTCGTTCGCTTCTCAAGCGGGAGCGGAAGACGCCGCCCGCGAACACGCCGCCCGTGCGGCCGCGTTCCGCGCCGAAGGCCGCCTGGAAGAGGCGTTGGTCGAGTATAAGGAGGCCGTGCGTCTTTCCGGTCTCGACTCCGGCCCCCCCTCCCCCCGGCGTACAAC
>CAYSKO010000026.1:0-19430 GCA_964431835.1 uncultured Planctomycetia bacterium
GCGTCGCGCGAGTGCGCGCGGTGAGTGATCTCGATGGTCTCGGCGGGCCCGCCGAAGAGCGCCGTGTGATCGCCGACGATCTCCCCGGCCCGGATCACCTGCATGCCGATCTCTTCGTGGGAGCGCTCTTCGTCGACTTTCCCCGCTTCGCGGAATTTCATGACCTTCTTGAGATCCCACTTCTTGGCGCGGGCGATGGAATCTGCGAGCATGAGCGCGGTGCCGCTGGGCGCGTCCTTCTTGTGCCGGTGGTGCGCCTCCGTGATCTCGATGTCAAAATCCTTCCCGAGCTTCACGGCGGCGAGGGCGACGATTTCGAGAAGAACGTTCACGCCGATCGACATGTTCGATGAAAGAACGATCGGCGTCTTCTCGGCGGCCGCATGGATCTTCTTGGCGAGCTCGAGATCGAGACCGGTGCTGCCGATCACGAGCGGCTTTTTGTGGTGCACCGCGGCGTTCACGCTATACTGCGTGCCGTCGGAACCGGAGAAATCAATGATCGCATCCACGTTCGAAAGATCCGTCTGGAGCAGGTTTGTCACCTTCACGCCGAGGGTCTTTCCCAGGCCGAGCGCCGTGCCCGCGTCCTGGCCGAGCGCGGGATGACCCTGCACCTCATACGCGCCGCCGATCGCGAACTCGCCGCTCGACTGGTGTGCGAGTGTGAGGATCCGCTGGCCCATACGGCCTAGCGCGCCGTTCATTCCGATGCGGACGGGAGCGCTCAAGCCTTCACCTTGAGACCGAAATCTTTCATGGCCTGGATAAGCGCCTTCTCGTTCGCGGCGGAGATCGGCCAGAGCGGCAGACGCAGTTCGTCGTCGCAGAGCCCAAGAAGCTTCATCGCGCGCTTGACGGGAATCGGATTGGTTTCCACGAAAAGGGCCCGGCACAGAGAGAAGAGCTTATTGTGGAGAGCGCGGGCCTCGTTCACATGGCCGGTCGCGAACGCGTCGGTCATCGCGGCCACTTCCGCCGGAACCACGTTCGACGCGACCGAGATCACGCCCTTGGCGCCTATCGCCATGAGCGGTAGCGTGAGCGAGTCGTCGCCCGAGAGCACGGTGATGTCGCAGAGCGAAAGGATGTGCGACGTCATGTCCATGCTGCCGGTCGCCTCTTTGACGGCGACGATGGTCGGGATCTTCGCGAGCCGGGCGACGGTTTCCGCCGACACGGTGACGACGGAGCGGCCGGGAATGTTGTAGAGCACGATCGGGATGTCGACCCGCTTCGCGACCGCCTCGTAATGGCGGAAGATGCCTTCCTGCGTGGGCTTATTGTAATACGGCGTGACCATGAGCGCGCCGTCCGCGCCCGCTTTCTTCGCGAAGCGCGTCATCTCGATCGCCTCGTCGGTGGAGTTCGATCCCGTGCCGGCGATGACCGGTACTTCCCCGTTCGCGGCGTCGACAACCACTTCGATTACGCGTTCGTGTTCCTTGTAAGAAAGCGTCGGAGATTCGCCCGTGGTACCGCACGGAACGAGCCCGTCGGTGCCGGCGTCGATCTGACGACGAACCAGGCGCGCGAGCGCCCTCTCGTCGAGCTTGCCCTTTTTGAACGGAGTCACGAGCGCCGTGATGGAGCCTTGAAATGTCATAGGAATGCCTTTCCTTCGAAAGTACGGATGACCCTGCCCTCGAGATAAACGTCGTAAAACCTGTGCCCGTCGCGCGAGAAATGTATCTTGAGAGTCTCCCCGCCGCGGGTGTTCACTTCCACCGGCGACTTCCAGTCTTTCAGCGCCGCGGTGACGAGCGCGGAAGCGGCCGACCCCGTGCCGCACGCGAGCGTTTCTCCTTCGACACCCCGCTCATAAGTACGGACCTGGATACGGCCCGGCCCGAGCGTCTTCACGAAATTCGCGTTCGCGCCCTTCGGAGCGAAACGTTCGTGGCGCCGCACGACACGCCCCAAGCGCTCGACGTCGACCTTGTCGAGCGCTTCGACGATCTGAACGGCGTGCGGCACGCCCGTGTCCACGAAATGCATACGCTGACTCTTGCCGTCGAAGGAAATGCGGAAGTCGAGCTTAAGCCTGGACGGATCCGAAAGGCGGACTTTCACGACGTCGCCCGTGATCTCAGCCTCGATTAGCCCCGCGAGGGTTTCGATGGTCTGACGCCGCCCTTTCAATATCCCCGCGTCCTGCGCGAATTTCGCGAAACAGCGCACGCCGTTGCCGCACATCTCCGCCTCGCTGCCGTCGGCGTTCAGAATGCGCATTTTAAGCTGCGCTTTTTTGGAAGGCTCGGCCAGAAGCAATCCGTCCGCGCCTACCCCGAACTTGCGGTCGCAGAGGGCGACGGCCGTTTTCTTCGGGTTCGAAAGTGCCTTCCGGCGGTTGTCGATCACCACGAAATCGTTGCCCGCGCCCGTCATTTTGACGAAAGAATGAACGCTCAAGAAACCGCTTCTTTCACGATCCGCTCGCCGCGCACGAGGTCGTCGCGGGTCTCGCGCGCCTTGGCCACGAAGAACCTCTTTCCCTTCACGACGATCTCGGGGACGCGCGGCCGGGAATTGTAATTGGACGACATCACGTACCCGTAGGCGCCGGCCGACATCACGGCGAGTAGGTCATCGACTCCCACGCCCGTCAGCTTGCGCTCCTTGGCGAGAAAATCTCCGCTTTCGCAGACCGGCCCGACGATGTCGGCGACGGGGATCGTCTTCCCCCTCTTCTTCACGACAGGGAGGACTTCGTGGTACGCGCCGTAAAGCGACGGGCGGATCAGGTCGTTCATGCCGCCGTCCACGATCAAAAAAGATTTGGCCGGCGTGTTTTTCTCATAGATCACGCGCGTCACGAAAATACCGCTGTTTCCCGACACGAAGCGGCCCGGCTCGAGGACGATCTTGAGGCTGCGGCCGGCGTCGTGGTTTTTAAGGAGGGGCAGAATGGCTTTCGCGTAGTCTTTCGCGGTCTGGGGTTTTTCGGCCTTGTAGACGATCCCCAGGCCTCCGCCGATATTGAGGTACTCGACGGGCGCTCCCTCCGCGCGGACCGTGTCGATAAAACCGAGGGCCTTCTGGACGGCCTTCACGAAAGGTGCAGCTTCCGTGATCTGCGAACCGATGTGCACGTGGACACCGGCGAAAACGAGCGAGGGCCATTTCTTTTTCGCCGCGAAAATCGCGCGGGCGCTACCCATGTCGATGCCGAACTTCGACTGCTTCACGCCGGTCGAGATGTAATGATGCGTATCCGGGGCGACGTCCGGGTTCAAGCGGATCGCGACCTTCTGCTTTTTATTCTGCGCGCGGGCGACCGCGTCGATAACGTCCAGTTCCTGCGGCGTCTCGACGTTGAACATGAGGATGCCGGCGCGGACCGCCTCGGAGATCTCCTCGCGCGTCTTGCCGACGGACGCGAAGACGATCTTCTTCGGATCGACGCCCACTTTTTTGGCGCGGAAAAGCTCCCCGCCCGACACGACGTCTAGACCGCAGCCCTTCGCGACGAGCGCCGCGAGGACCGTTAGGTTCGAATTCGCCTTCATGGAAAAACAGATCGTCGGCTCGACGGCGGCGAACGCTTCCTTCAATTTCAAGTAATGGTCGAGGAACGTCCCGATGCTGTAAAGGTAGAAAGGCGTCCCAACTTCCTTCGCGATCGAAGAAACGCGGACGTCCTCGCAGTACAGTTCGGAACCCTTATAACCGAAACGGTGCATTTAACGCAGTCTCCTTTTCCAGGCGCGAATCTCCTCGGCCACCCGGTCGGGATGGGCGCTGCCGCGCGTGCGCTTCGAGCGGACGGAGCGCTCGGGGTTGAAGAGGCCGTACACCTCGGCGTCGAGCGCCGGCGCGAACGATTTCAGGATATCCAGTCCGATCTTCGAGATGGCTTTGCCGTTTTCCTCGGCGAAACTAACGATACGCCCCACCTGTTCGTGCGCGGCCTTGAACGGGACGCCTGCACGGACGAGATGGTCCGCAAGATCGGTGGCGTAGAGGGTTTCGTCGCGCAAAGCGGCTTTCGCACGCTCGCGGTCCATCCGGAGCGTCTTGAAAACATCGGCGTATATGACGACGATCTCCTCCGCGGTCTCGACGGAGTCAAAAAGGAAGCTTTTGTCCCACTGAAGATCGCGGTTGTAGGACGTCGGCAGGCCCTTCAGCGTCGCGAGGAAACCTGCAAGATTTCCGGCGAACCGGCCGGCGGCGCCGCGCGAAAGCTCGACAAAATCCGCGTTCTTCTTCTGGGGCATCATGGAGCTACCCGTGCAGAACGCCTGGTCGACGTCGGCGAGGCCGAAGCCGCGCGTTTGCGCAATCATGAGATCCTCCGAGATCCGGGAAACGTGGACGCCCAGCTGAGCCAGCGCCGCGAGCGCCTCGAGAACGAAGTCGCGGTCGCCTGAGACGTCGTAGCTGTTGGACGTGACACGTGCGAGGCCGAGATCCTTTGCCATGAGTGCCTGGTCCAAATCGAAGGTGGTCCCCGCGAGCGCGCCGCTTCCGAGCACGCAGACGTCGGCGGTTGCCGCGGCCGAGAGAAGCTGGACCTTCGAACGCTCGAGCATCTCGGCGTACGAGAGGAACACATGGCCCTGCGAGAGGATCTGCGCGTTCTGGAGATGCGTCATCCCCGGCACGAGCATATCCTTGTACTCTTCGGCGCGGTCAACGACGGCCGCCTGCCAGCGCGAAACCAGCCACGCTATTTTCGAGAGTCGGTCCTTCGCGTACAGCCGGGAACTCTGCGCGACAAGGTCGTTGCGCGAACGCCCGGTATGGATCTTGTCCGCGAGCGCGCCGGCGCGGCGGGAAAGTTCGACCTGCACCGCGGAGTGGACGTCTTCCTGCCGCGGGTCGGGACGGTATTTCCCTGACGCCGCGTCGCGCTCCAAGCCCGCAACGGCGGCGAGAAGCTTTTTCTCCTCGACACCCGTCAGCACGCCCGCGCGCTTCAGCGCCCTCACATGGGCGCGGTCGACGGCAAGATCGTACGACAGGAGCCGCACGTCCCACTTAAGGGAAGCGCTGAACCGCTCGAAACGCGGGTCGTTGCCCTTCTTGAAGCGGCCGCCCCAGAGCTTCTTCATCCGTTACTTGCCGCTCCTGTAAGGAAGCGCCCAGAGGTCGATAAAGCCCTTGGCCAGGCGATGGTCGAACGTGTCCTTCGCGGTGTAAGTCGCGAGGTTCTCGTTGTAGCGCGAGTTCGGCGACGTGCGGCCGACCACGTGCGCGTTGAATTTGCGGAGACGCACGCGCACCTTGCCGCTCACCTTCTCCTGCGTCTTGTCGATGAAGGCGTCGAGCGCTTCGCGAAGCGGCGTGAACCACAGGCCGTAGTACACGAGGTCCGCGTACTTCTGCGAGATCCCCTGCTTGTAGTGCAAAAGCTCACGATCGAGGACGAGGCTTTCCAGATCCGCGTGTGCGGCCATGAGGATGGTCGCCGCCGGCGCTTCGTAGGTCTCGCGCGACTTGATGCCGACGAGGCGGTTCTCGATCATGTCCATGCGGCCGATACCGTAGAGCGAACCGGCGTCGTTAAGCTCGGCGATGAGCGCGAGCGGATCCATGCGCTTGCCGTCTATTCCGACCGGCACGCCGTTCTTAAATTCGATCTCGACGACGCGGTCCTTGGGATTCCGCTTCTCGGCGCCCTTCGTCCACTGGAACGAATCCTGCGGCGGTTCGACGTTCGGATCCTCGAGTACGCCGGACTCGACCGACACGCCCCAGACGTTTTTGTCGATGGAATAAGAGCTCTTCTTGGTGATGTCGATCGGGATCTTGTTAGCGATCGCGTAGTCGATTTCTTCGTCGCGCGACTTGAACTCCCACTCGCGCACGGGCGCGAGGATTTCGAGTTTCGAATCGAGCGCCTGGATGGTCACTTCGAACCGGACCTGGTCGTTTCCTTTGCCGGTGCAGCCGTGGCCGACCGCGGTCGCCTTCTCGGCGTGCGCGACCGCGACCTGCTCGGCGGCGATGCACGGACGCGAGAGTGCCGTCGCGAGCGTGTAGCGGCCTTCGTAGACCGCGCCCGCCTTCAACGCCGGCCAGACGTAGTCGGTGACGAACTTCTTCTTCAAGTCCTTCACGACCACCTTCTCCGCGCCGGCCTTCTTCGCGCGCGCGATCGCGGCGGTCGTCGTCTTTTCCTGTCCGACGTCGGCCATGTACGCCACGACGGCGTAACCGCGGTCCTTGAGCCATTTGATCGCAACGGACGTGTCGAGACCTCCGGAATAGGCGAGAACGACCTTCTTCATCTCTTTAAGCTCCCTGTCTTCGGTTGGAGTTAGTTTTTGGGCTGTTTGCGCGTCAGGAGCAGATGCACGAGCGCCTTCTGCGTGTGCAGACGGTTCTCGGCCTGGTCGAACACGACCGAGCGCGGGCTTTCCATCACCTCGTCGGTGATCTCCTCGCCACGATGCGCGGGCAGGCAATGCATGAACACCGCGTCCTTCGGCGCCTTGCTCGCGATGGCCCCGCTCACCTGGAACGGCTGGAAATCGCGCAGGCGCTGTTCGCGCTGCTTTTCCTGGCCCATGCTCACCCACACGTCGGTGTAGATCGCATGCGCGTTCTTGATGGCGGTAAACGGATTGTTCGAGAGGATGATCTTCGAGCCCGATTCCTTGGCGATCAGCTTGATGTCGCGCAGGACCTCCTCGGACGGCTCATAGCCGCGAGGGGTTGCGATCGACAAGTGTGCGCCGACCTTCGCGACTCCGTAGAGGAGCGAGTTCAGGACATTGTTTCCGTCGCCGATGTAGGCGACGTTCATCCCGGACAGCGATTTGAAGCGTTCGCGGATCGTGAAGAGATCGGCGAGCGTCTGGCACGGGTGGTACATGTCCGAGAGTCCGTTGATCACGGGCACTTCCGCGTGGCGCGCCAGCTCCTCGACGTCCGAGTGATGGTACGTGCGGGCGACGATGGCGTCGCAGTACCGGGAAAGAACGCGTGAAATGTCCTTGATCGACTCGCGTTCACCGAGCGGCATCTCCTGTGGGTCCATGTAAACCGATGCGCCGCCCAGCTCGGCCATGCCGACCTGGAACGACACGCGTGTTCGCGTCGAGGGCTTCTGGAAAAGGAGCGCCAACGACTTCCCTTTCAGCTTTCCGTGGAAAGCTTCCGGGGCCTTTTTCATTTTCTCGGCCAGTTTGAAGATGGCGTCGAGTTCCGCCGCGCCGACCTCCCTCAAACTAAGGAAATCTTTCGCCGCGAACAGCGCGGCCGGCTTCTTGATGGACCGCTTGGCGGCGGGTATCGTCTTCGTGCCCGTCTTCTTCATGCTGCCTTGCTCCCTTCCTTTGTCGATTGTCCCTGGCTGTGTGCGGACAGAACCTCGTCGAGAATCTGTACCGCGCGATCTATTTCTTTTTCTTTGACGACGAGCGGAGGCATGAGACGCAGGACGTTCCCCTGCGTGCAGTTGATGAGGAGCTTCCGCTTGAGACACTCCTCGTAGACGCTCTTTCCTTCGAAGGCGAGTTCCACGCCCGCCATGAGCGCCATGCCGCGGACCTCTCGCACGGCCGAATGCCGCCGCTTGAGTTCCGTCAATTTCTTGAAAAGATGAGATCCGGTCACAACGGCGTTCTGAAGGAGCTTCTCCTTCTCGATCGCTTCGAACGTGGCCAGCGCGGCCGCGCAGGCAAGCGGGCTTCCGCCGAACGTCGTCGCGTGCGTTCCGGGCTGAAGGACGTCGGCAATCTCCTTCTTGGCGACCATCGCGCCGACCGGAAAACCGCCGCCGAACGACTTGGCGAGCGTCATGATATCGGGCTCGATCCCGTAATTTTTGAAGCAGAACATACGGCCCGTGCGACCCATACCGGTCTGCACTTCGTCGAAAATAAGGAGGATCTTCTTGTCCTGACAAAGGCGCTTGACCTGCGTGAGGTAATTCGCGTCGGCGGGCCGCACCCCGCCTTCACCCTGGATGGGTTCGAGCATGATCGCGGCGGTCTTCGCGGTCACGGCTTTCTCGAGCGCCGCAAAATCGTTGAATGGCACCGAGACGAAGCCGGGCATGCTCGGCTCGAAACCTTCGCGAAACTTCGGCTGACCCGTCGCCGAGATCGCTGCGAGCGTACGCCCGTGGAACGATTTTTCCATGGTAATGATCTCGTTCTTCGCGGGGTTCCCGACTTTGCGCGCGAGCTTGAACGCGGCTTCGTTGGCCTCCGCGCCGGAATTACAGAAGAACACCTTGCCAGGGAACGCGTGGCGGATCACCTCTTCGGCCAAAAGGCCTTGGAGGTCGTGATAATAGTTGTTCGAGACGTGCATGAGCCGTTCACACTGTCGTTTCACGGCCTCGACGACGCGGCGGTGGCAATGCCCGAGACCCGAAACGGCCCACCCCGGAAAGAAGTCGAGGTATTCTTCGCCCGCCGAGTCCCACACGCGCGTGCCCTGCCCGCGCTCGAGGACGAGGGGCGTCTTCGTGTACGAAGGGACGACGTAATCGTAATATAGGCGGATGGTTTTGCGGGGGTCCATGTCAGCGCTTCACGATTTCGGTGCCGACGCCCTTGTCCGTGAAGATTTCCAGAAGAATCCCGTGCGGGATGCGTCCGTCGATGATGTGGGTCTTTTTCACGCCCTTTTCGAGCGCGCGCGTGCAGGCTCTGACCTTCGGGATCATGCCGCCGGCGATGGTCTTATTGCTGATGAGTTCCTCCACTTCCGCGAGGCTGATGTGCGGAATGATCGAATCGGGCTTCGTGATGTCCTTGAGGATCCCGCGGACGTTGGTGAGGAGAACGAGTTTGAGGGCGCCCAAGGAACGCGCGATTTCGGCCGAGACGTTGTCCGCGTTCACGTTGTACGCGAAGCCGTCCTTGCCGACGCCTACGGGAGAGATGACGGGAATGATGTCGCTCGTGATCATGCGCTGGATGATGTCGCCGTTCACTTTCGTGACTTCGCCGACGTAGCCGATGTCCTCGCCGTCGATCTCCGCGTGCTTTTTGACCTCGACGAGATGGTCTTCCTTACCAGAGAGCGAGATCGCGCTGCCGCCGAGCGAGATGATCTCTCGCACGATGTCGCGGTTCACCTTCTGAAGCTCTTCCTCGACGACTTCCATAGTCTCCTCGTCCGTGACGCGATAGCCGCGCACGAAACGCACTTCCTTGCCCATCGATTCGATCCTCTGGGAAATGTAGGGGCCGCCGCCGTGGACAAGGATCGGGCGCATGCCGACGTAGCTCATGAAGACGATGTCCTCGAGCACGTTGCGGCGAATCTCGATGTCGGTCAGGACCGCGCCGCCGTATTTGATGACGACGGTCTTGTCGTAAAAAGCCTGGATGTACGGAAGCGCTTCGATGAGCACGTCCGCCTTGCGGATCATTTCTTCCATCATTGACCTCATGCCTTCTTTGCTAATGGTCAGGTCCGGTACGCGGAGTTGATGCGCACGTAGTTGGTGGACAGGTCGCAGGTATATGCGGTCGACGCGTACGAACCCAGACCCAGGTCCACGGTGATTTTGACGTTCTTCTGCGAAAAGGCGCGGGCGAGAGCCTGCGCGTTGCCGGGTAGCGGGCCGCCGTTCCTGACGACGATCTCACGGCCGAGACGGATCTGCATTTTCCAGGGATCCACGTGCGCCCCGGAATACCCCACGGCCGCGGCGATGCGGCCCCAGTTGGGGTCGCCGCCGAAAAGCGCGCATTTCACGAGGTTCGAGCCGGCGACGGCCTGCGCGGCCTTCCGGGCGTCGTCGCGGGACTGCGCGCCGCGGACGGTGATTTCAGCGAGCTTGGTCGCGCCTTCTGCGTCGCGGATCATCTGCTTGGCGAGCCAGAGAAAAACCGTTTCGAGCGCGCGGCACAGCAGTCTGAACTCAGGCGTTTTTTCGACGATCTTCCGGTTCTGGGCCATGCCGTTGGCGAGGACGACGACCATGTCGTTCGTGGACATGTCCCCATCAATCGAGATGGCGTTGAAAGATTTTTCGATCGCCCGGTCCATCGCGTCCCGGAGGGCGGCGGGAGTCACGGCCGCGTCCGTCGTCACGAAGCAGAGCATCGTCGCGTGCTTCGGAGCGTGGGCCGTCTCCATGCGGGGCGCGATCATGCCGGCGCCCTTGGCGATGGCGCCGACGCGCACGCGGCGCTTGCCGACGAGGAATTCGACGGCGATCTCTTTGTTCATGCGGTCGGTTGTCAGGATACCGGCGGCGGCATGCTCGCTGCCCTTCCGCGAAAGGCCGCCCACGAGCTCCGGCATGGAGCGAACGATCTTACGGATCGGGAGCGGTTTGCCGATGACGCCGGTCGAGGCGACGAGCACGTCCCTTTTCCGGAGGCGAAGGAGGCGTGCGGCGGTCGATGCCATCGTCCGCGTGTTCTCGAAGCCCTGTTCGCCGGTCATGCAGTTGGCGTTTCCGGAATTGGCGATGATGGCTTGAGCGTTGTAGTCGCGGAGGTGTTCCTTATTGATCACGACGCACGACGCCTGAACGCGGTTCGTCGTGAAAGCGCCGGTTGCGACGCACGGCCTTTCCGAATAAATGAGCGCGAGATCCTTGCGCTTGGACTTCTTGATGCCGCAGTAGAGTCCGTTGGCGCGGAAGCCGAGCGGCGCTGTGACGCCCCCGTGGATCGTCTTCATAGGAGGCCTTCCGTTTCGTCGAATCCGGACATGACGTTCAAGTTCTGCACGGCCTGACCGGCGGCGCCCTTCACAAGATTGTCGATCGCCGCGACCACGACCGCAAGTCTCTTCGATTCGTCGACCCGGAGGCCGATGTCGCAGAAGTTCGTATGAGCGACGTGTTTGAGCTCAGGGAGTTTGCCGTCCACGTAAACCTTCACGAACGGCTCGCCCTCATAAAATTTACGGTACGCGGCCACGAGCGACGCCGTGTCCGCTTTTTTTGCGAGCCGGATGTACATCGTCGAAAGAATTCCGCGGTTGATCGGTAAAAGATGCGGAACGAACGTGACCGCCACTTCCTTGCGAGCCGCGCGTGAGAGCTCCTGATCGATTTCCGGCACGTGCTGGTGCTCGAAAAGCTTGTAGGCCTTGAAGGATTCGTTCACTTCGGAGAAGTTGAGAGATTTCTCGGCCTTGCGTCCCGCTCCGGTGACGCCGGACTTCGCGTCGACGATGATCGAGCGCTCGTCGAAGAAACCGAGCCGCACGCCCGGCAGAAGTCCGAGGATGGCGCCGGTCGGATAACAGCCGGGATTGGCGATGAGCTTCGCGGTCCGGATCTTTTCCCTGTTCACCTCAGGAAGGCCGTACACGGCTTGCTTCAAGTTGACGGGATCCTTGTGGGGCGTCTTGTAGAATTTTTCGTAGACCGCGACATCGTGCAGGCGGTAATCGGCGCTCACGTCGATCACCTTCTTCTTCGCCTTCAGGAACATGGGAGCGAACTGCTGCGAGACGGTGTGAGGCAAGGAAAGGAAAACGGCGTCGCATTTCTCGACGGCTTCGTCGAAGGAGAATGCCTTGCATTCGAGATCGATGGAATTCCGAAGATACGGGAAGATTTCCTGGATTCGAATGTCGCGATCTTCCTTACCTGAAACGTAGGTCACTTGGATGCGGGGATGGCGCACGAGAATTCGCACGAGCTCTTCGCCCGTGTATCCGGTGGCCCCGATAATTCCGACTTTTAACTTTTTATCGCGCGAACGGTCCTTCATCGACGTAAGTCGTGTGCCTCCAAGTTTTTAAAGGCCGATTATAGAGGGGTTTTACCTCTATGTCAAAAATAAAAAAAGATGGCCGAGCGTAACGCTCGGCCATCATTACGGTTACAGCTTTTCGTTTAACGCTTCGAGAACTGGAACCTGCGCCGTGCGCCCTTGCGACCGTACTTCTTACGTTCTTTCATCCGGTCATCGCGCATAAGGTAATCGCCCTTACGAAGAATCGGCTTAACGGCGGAGTCGTAATCGACGAGCGCACGCGAAATCGCGTGACGGACCGCGCCCGCCTGACCGGAGAGACCGCCGCCGCGGACATTGGCGATCACGTCGACTTTGTCGTTCATCTGCACGGCTTCGAGCGGCTGGCGCGCGACCATCTCGAGCGTCGGACGGCCGAAGTACTGCTGGATGGTCCGGTTGTTCACCTGGATGATGCCGGTGCCTTTAAAAAGCCGTACACGCGCGGTGGCTTCCTTGCGGCGGCCGGTGCGCTGACCGACTTCCTTGGGGGCCTTGAGCCGCTTATCCTTCGCGAGAATGGCGGCGTTGCCGTTGAGCTGCTTAGGAGCTGCTTGGGTCATTTCTTCCCTTCCTTGGTCTCGTAAACTTTCGGCATCTGCGCCGAGTGAGGATGCTCGTTGCCGGCGTACACGAGGAAATGCGTCAGCGCCTTACGTCCCATGCGGGATTTCGGCAGCATGCCTTTCACCGCGCTCTTCAGCACGAAAGTCGGATCTTCGCGCATCACGCGCTCGTACGTGCGCTCGCGCTGGCCGCTCGGAAAACCGGAGAAGTTCTTGTAAATCTTGTCCTTGGCCTTGTTGCCCGTGACGCGCACGTGCGCGGCGTTGATCACGATGACGCCGATACCGGTGTCCACGTGAGGCGTATAGCCCGGGTCGGTCTTTCCCTGCAGGAGGCGGGCGAGACGGGTAGCCAGTCGTCCGACGATCTGGTCGCGGGCGTCTACGACGACCCACTTCTTCTCGACGCGTTCCTTTTGATTCGCTTTTGCAAAATAAGTCGACATAATGCTCCCTTTCAAGAAAGGTCTTAAATTAACAGAGGGTCTAGGGCTTGTCAAGCGCCTTTTGGCGTGCCGTCAAATCCGCGAGGGCGCCCTCGAGACCCGGATACCGGTGCCGGAAGCCCTCTTTCGAAAGACGCGCGGGGACCGCTCTCTGGCCGCCGAGCAGGATTTCGGACATCTCTCCGAAAACGAGCTTGAGCGCGAACGCGGGCGCCGGCAATACCGCCGGACGACCGAGAGCGCGGCCGAGAGCCGACGAAAAATCCTTCATCGTCGCGGGTTCGGGCGCGGAAAGATTATAAGGCCCCGACGCGGAACCCGTCTCAATCGCCCATCGGATCGCGTCGATTTCGTCGTCACGGTGTATCCAGCTTAAATATTGGCGGCCGGAACCCAGCGGACCACCGAGTCCCAAACGAAAAGGCGGAAGCATCTTTGCGAGCGCGCCCCCGTGCGGATCGAGCACGACCCCCGTGCGGAGGAGAACGACGCGGACACCGAACGCTTCGGCCTTCATCGCCTGCCTCTCCCATTCGCGGCAGAGGTCGGAAAGAAAACCCGATGAAGGCTTCGACTCTTCGGTGAGGATCTCGTCGCCTCGGTTCCCGTAAAAACCGACCGCCGAAGCGCTCACGAGAACGCGCGGTTTGGTTTTCGCGCGGCCGATCGCTTCCACGAGCGTACGTGTCGTCACGAGACGGCTTTCGATGAGCGTTTTTTTTCGCGCCGGCGTCCAGCGGCCTCCCGCCACGGATTCTCCCGCGAGATTGACCACCGCGGCCGCACCGTCTATCGCGGTCTCCCATGTGCCCTGAAGCGGAGGGATCCACTCAACCGACCGCGTCCCGGGCACGGTTCCGCGCGAAGCGGGCCGCACCAGACGGATAACGTCGTACGACGCGGCCAGGCGCTCTGCGAGGGAGCGGCCGATAAGACCGCCCATTCCGGCTCCGACGATCCGTGCACGGTCAGTCAAGCTTGGGCTCCTCGTCGAAACCGTAACGCTGATTGAGAGACTTCACGAGACGCTCTGATTGCGATAAACCATCGCCAGCCGCCGGGGCAGGCTCGGGCTTTTCGTCGTCTTTTTGCGCGTGCGCGGCATCGATGGGTTTCCCTATTTTTTGTTTCGCGGCCTCGGGATTGCCTTTTTCGTAATAGACGTCCACGACGCCGTCGAAGTCCTTGTCCTCTTCGCGCCAGATCGTCTTGTAACCCGGCTCCGGAGACATCCCCGGCGAGCGGCGGATCATCCCCCACTCCGCGAGCTTGCGGCGGTCGATCCTTCCGTCGAAATTTTTGTCGTTCTCGGAAAGCACAACCTGGCGGCCCATCACCATCTTCTTGAAGTCGTCGGGTTTGCCGTCGTGATTACGGTCTTTGGCGGAGAGGACGAGAGCCCCCTTCGAATTATAATACGACCAAGAATCGGGCTTGCCGTTGAAGTTCGTGTCGTCCTCGGCTGTGTGACGCGTGCCGCTTTTGAAGCGCACGAAACGATCGGGTTTTGCGTCGCCGTTCTTGTCGATCTCGAGCGAGGATATCGTGCTGCCCTGGGAATAGGTGACCTTCATCTCATTTTTCCCGTCCTTATCCTCGTCGAGCCACTCGATCCGTTCGGCGCGGGCGGGCGATGCCGCGGCAAGGATGCCGACGATTAGAAAAATCGCGGTTTTACGCACGCTTATTTCAGGAAGGACTGCGGGTTGAGCTTAGCCATCAGCGCGGCGACCTCGGGGTCGCGCATCATCTCGGCGAATTTCGGGTGGCTCATGATCTTCATGAAGTCCTGAGACTTCGCGACTTCCTTGAACTCCGGATCTTTGAACAGTTCCTGCACCTTGGGGTGCCCGATGAACGCGCGGAAATTCTCGTCCTTCATGAGCTTCTGCATCATCCCCATCTGGTCCATCATGCCCTTCATCTTATCGAACATATCCCCGATCTCCTCTTAGTCTTCCATTGTACTGACGTCACCGGCCGGGACCCCTTGATCCCAAGCGCGCAGGACCCGGCGCATGATCTTGCCGGACCGCGTCTTCGGCACGCGTTCGCAAAACTCGATTTCGCGCGGGGCCGCGTGCGCGGCCATGTTCCTCTTCACGAAATCGGCGATCTCTTTCTTCAGCTCTTCGCAGGGCATGAAGCCCGAACGCAGCGAAACGAACGCCTTGATGATCTGCCCGCGGACCTCGTCCGGCTTGCCGATCACGCCCGCCTCTGCGACGGCCGGATGCTGAACGAGCGCGCTTTCGACCTCGAACGGGCCTACGCGCTCTCCGGCGGTCTTGATCACGTCGTCCTCGCGGCCGGCGAACCAAATGACGCCGTCCTTGTCCTTATACGCGGTGTCTCCGGAGAGGTACCAGCCTTTCAAACGGAAATATTCGTCGAACTTCGGACGATTCTTCCAAATCTCCGTCATCATCGACGGCCAGCTTTTACGGACCACGAGATGCCCCATCGCTCCCACCGGCACTTCCCTGCCCTTGTCGTCGACGACGGTCGCGTACGTGCCGGGAAACGACCGGCCGGTCGAACCAACTTTGAAGTCGAGCGATCGGAAATTGCAAACGATATGCATGCCGGTCTCGGTCATCCACCAGGTCTCGTGCGGCGCCTGACCGGTCAGGTCGCGAATCCAGCGGAGCGCTTCGGGATTGAGCGGCTCACCGACGGAGCAGACGTGGCGAATCGACGAAAAATCGAACGTCTTCGTCTTCGCCTTCCCCTCGGACATGAGCATGCGGAACGCCGTCGGTGCGCTGTACCACACGGTCACGCGGTATTTCTCGATCGCGCGGTACCAGCGTTCGGCGGAAAACCGGCCGCCCACGACCACGCTCGAGATCCCAAGCGTCCACGGCCCGTAAATACCGTACGACGTGCCGGTGACCCAGCCGGGATCGGCCGTGCACCAGTAGACGTCGTCCTCGCGCAGATCGAGCGACCACTTGGACGTCTGGTAATGCCCGACCATCGCGTACTGGCGATGAAGAACGCCCTTCGACTTTCCGGTGGAACCCGACGTGTAGTGGATGACGAGCCCGTCGTCCTTCGTGAGCTTCGCGGGCTCGAAAAACGGCGGGGCTTTCTTCATCGCATCCTCGTAGAGGATGACGTCGCGGCCCGAGAGACGGCGCGCGTCCTCGGCGGCGGCGGTGTCCGCGAAGACGAGGATGACGCGTTTGAGTCCGGGAAGCCTCGAGAAAGGGATCCGGGAAAGAAGCGCGGGCGCGGTCACGATCGTGGTGGCTCCACTATCTGCGAGACGGTCCTCGAGCGCCGTCTCCATAAACGCCTCGAAGAGCGGAACGGGGATCGCGCCGAGGCGGTTCGTGCCGAGAATCGAAATATAGAGCTCGGGCGTGCGCGGCAGGAATGCGGCGACTCGGTCCCCCTTCTTCAGCCCGGCGGCCTTGAGGACGCCCGCGAAGCGGCTTGATTCCTCCTTCAGGTCCTGGAAAGTGTACTTTTCGTCCCGGCCGGAGGGGAAACCCGGCGCGGGCAACGGATCCCAGAAGTAGAGGGCGACTTTGTTTTTGCGGGGGCCGGCCGCGTGACGGTCGACGGCTTCATGGACGACGTTCACGCGCTTCGTGCGCGACCAGTCGAATTCCTTCTCGACATCCTTCCAGCGGAAGGTGCGGACCGCTTTGTGGTAGTCCTTCAGATTCGCGTCGATGCCTTTGGGCTTCCGGATCCACTCGGAGGTGTCCTGGACGTACGTGGCCCCAGCCTTCGGCGCGGCGCGCATCACATCTCCACGAATTCGACCTTCTTCGCCTCTTTCAGGATGCCGTGTTCGACGGCCGCCTGCTGGAGGAGCTTGAGGCCGTCGCGCACCTTCTTGCCCATATCGACCGTGTAGTCGTTCACGTACATGCCGACGAACGCATCGGCGGTTTCCGGCGGGATGCCACGGCCAAATTTCATGGCGTATTCGAGCGCTTCCTGGCGGTTCTCGAGCGCGGCTTCGATGGAAACACGGAAAAGCTTCGTCACCTTCCGCATGACGTCGCGGCCGAGCGATTTGCGCAGTACGTCCACGCCCAGGGGCAGCGGAAGCTTCGTCATTTCGTAGAACCATTCTCCGAGATCCGCGACCTTATGGAACCCCAAAGTCTTGTAAGTGAGCTGGCCCTCGTGGATAATAAGGCCCGCGTCGACGTCGCCCGCTTTCACCGCGTCGAGAATCTTGTCGAACGGGACGACGACTTCCTTAAAATCTGGGAGGAACATCCGGAGCGTGAGGTAGGCGGTCGTGTTGAGGCCCGGGATTGCGATCCGCTTATTCGAAAGTTCCTTCGCGTAGATCGGGTTATTGGCGACGAGCACCGGGCCGTAGTTGTCTCCGACTGAAGCTCCGCACGGCATCACCGCGTATTTGTCGGCTACCTGGAAGAGCGTGTACACCGAAACCGCGGTGGCTTCGAGCTCCGCCTTGAACGCGCGGCGATTCAGGCTCTCGATGTCCTCGACGATGTGCGTGAAGGTAATTCCCGCCGTGTCGATCTTGTCGTGGGCGATCGCCCAGAACATGAACGCGTCGTCGGGGTCGGGGCTGTGTCCGAAACGGATCTTCGCTTTGACGAGGGGCATGGTCAGACCTTGAACCAGTCGCGGACGCGCGGCTGGAAGAAGCAGTAAAGGATGATGCCATTCAGGACCGTCCAGATCGGGAATCCGATCAGCCCGAGGACGCTCGCTGCGACCTGGGTGAACCACGCGAACTTCTTTCCTTTCAAGAGCCCAAGGCCTATCGAGAGGAAGAACACGAAGAACGAGAGCGAAATCAGAAAGATTATGATGAAGACGAAGTTGATTCCGTAGACCACGTTCGTACGCGTCTGGATCTCGGTGAGCTGGCGGGACAGCGCGTCGGCTAGGCCGAGCGCGTTGCCGAACGCGAGCCCGAGGAGCGCGAGAACCATTCCCAGCGCGGAAAAAGACGCCGAGATGAAGTTGAGAATGGCGACGAACACGACGATGCCCGGCGTACGCTGGGTTTCCGGTAATTCCACTTGAAGCCTCCTATTCCGAGTCGCCGGAGCTTTCGGGTTCCCCGAAAGCCTTAGCGGCGAAGTATTCGCGGTTCATCCGCGCGATGAAAGAAACGCTGATTTCTTTGGGGCAGACCGCTTCGCATTCGTACTGGTTCGTGCAATTTCCGAATCCCTCCCGGTCCATCTGGGCGACCATGCGCTCCGCGCGACGCTTTCGCTCGGGCTGACCCTGCGGCAGAAGCGACAGATGGGAAACTTTCGCGGCCACGAAGAGCATCGCCGATGCGTTCTTGCACTGCGCGACGCAGGCGCCGCAGCCGATGCACGCCGCCGCGTCCATCGCGGCCTCGGCGCTGTCCTTGCCGACCGGGATCGAATTCGCGTCCACCGCGTTGCCGGCGTTCACGGAGACGAACCCCCCGGCCTGGACGATCCGGTCGAACGCCGCGCGGTCGACGACGAGATCGCGAAGCGCGGGGAAACCCTTCGCGCGCCAAGGCTCGATCGTGATCGTCTGCCCGTCCTTGAAAGTACGCATGTGGAGCTGGCAGGTGGCCGTGCCTTTCTCGGGACCGTGCGCGACGCCGTTGATCATGAGCGAGCACATGCCGCAGATACCCTCGCGGCAGTCGTGGTCGAACGCGATCGGTTCGATGCCGCGAACGGCGAGATCCTCGTTCACGACGTCCAGCATCTCGAGGAAAGACATGTCCGGGCTCACGTTCGGCGCTTCGTAGGTCTCGAGACGGCCTTTATCGGCGCCGTTCTTCTGACGCCACACCTTCAAGGTCAGTTTCATTTATAGCTTCTCTGTGCCAGGTGCACGTAATCGAACTTCAAAGGTTCCTTGTGAAGGACCGGCTTCTGTCCCGTTCCCTTCCATTCCCAGGCTGCGACGTAGCAGAACTTGTCGTCGTCGCGCTTCGCTTCCCCCTCTTCCGTCTGGTACTCCTCACGGAAATGGCCTCCGCACGACTCGTTGCGGTGAAGCGCGTCGGTGCAAAGGAGTTCTGCGAACTCTAGGTAGTCCGCCACGCGCCCGGCGCGCTCAAGCGACTTATTCATTTCGGCGCCGCTTCCCTGGACGACGACGTCGCTCCAGAATTTCTCGCGGATCGCGGGGATGCGCGCGAGCGCTTTCTTGAGGCCGGCTTCGGTGCGTCCCATTCCGCAATACTCCCAAAGGACCGAACCCAGTTCGCGGTGGATCGCCTCCGGCGTGCTTTTGCCTTTCACCGAAAGGATGCGGTTCATGCGCTCTGAGACCTCGGTTTCCGCCTGGCGGAATTCCGGGCGGTCGGTCGTTATCTTACCTTTTTTAGCGGTCGCGAAATAGTCCCCGATTGTGTACGGAAGGATGAAGTAGCCGTCCGCCAAGCCTTGCATCAGCGCGGAGGCGCCGAGACGGTTCGCTCCGTGGTCCGAGAAATTTGCCTCGCCGATGACGAAGAGCCCGGGGATCGTGGACATCAAATTGTAATCCACCCAGAGACCGCCCATCGTGTAGTGGACGGCGGGGTAAATGCGCATCGGCGCCTTGTACGGATCTTCGCCGGTGATGCGGTCGTACATCTGGAAAAGATTTCCGTAGCGCTCGCGGATCGCGTTCGCGCCCAGGCGCGTGATCGCGTCGGAGAAGTCGAGATAGACGCCGCGGCCCATCTCGCCCACCCCGCGGCCGTCATCGCAGGCTTCCTTTGCGCTTCGAGAAGAGATATCGCGCGGCGCGAGGTTGCCGTAGCT
>CAYSKO010000027.1:0-19389 GCA_964431835.1 uncultured Planctomycetia bacterium
GTCGTGACGGCGGTCGTGGGAGCGGTGATTGCGACGCGGCCTTTGATGGTGAGCGCGGCGGAGGTCGCGTTGACCGTGGCGTTCGTCGAATCCTCGACGCGGACCGTGACGCCTGCGCCCAACCGGTCCGGGATCGTCCAGTTCCGGGTCCACGTTCCCGAAGACACGGCGACCACGTCGCCGCCGACGACTTCGTTCAGACCGTAGTCGGTGCCGCCGGAGGTGTAGTAAAGACGGACGTTGGAAATCGGTCCAAACACGCCGCCGGTGAGCGTGATGACCTCCCCTTTCGCGTACGTGCCCGCGGGTGCGTAAAGCCCGGCCGGGAGCGCACCTATGGAGACACTGCCCTTGATCGTGAATTTGCCGTTCGGCGGAGCGGGCATGTCGGAGATAACCGTGGGATCGTCCAAGTCGAGCACGCGAAGACGCGCGTTCGTCGTCGTCATGCCGCCGATGTTCGGGATCATCCAGTTGAACGTGAACGGTCCCGTGGCGGAACCGGTCAGGTCGATCGCCTGGGTGTTCTGCGCAAGCGGCGTCGTTCCGTCGACCAGGTTCTCCCAGACGATCGGAACGGCCGTGATGTCCTTAGTGATCTGGAGGCGACCGGTGAGGATATTCCCCTTCTTCGTGAAGGTGACCGCGCGGGTGTCGGCGTTGGAGGTCGAGATGGACCAAGCCAATCCGTCCGCTGGTGTCGAGAGCGACAATTCGCCGCGGATCTTGAAATTCGCGGAGGTCTGGAGCGAGTTCACGTCGTTCGGATCCGAGAGACGTATCTGGGCGGTGTTCAGGATGGTCGCCGGAAGCGTCCAGTTGAACGTGCCGTCGTTAGCGATGATGCCGTCGTTGGCCGTCCCTTCGGATTCCACGACGGTGTTCCATCCGGAACCCACGTTGTACTCGAGTTTCACCGTCGCGGGAACTCCCGAAGTGGCCGTGCTCCAGAGGACCTGGTGCACGTCGGTGGCGATCCAGACCGTGGTTCCGAGAGGGTTCGGCGCGCTGAAGGTGAACTTCGCGAGCGTCGAGCTCTGCGCATCGCCCACGTCGGCGAGGGCGGTATCGCTAACGTCGGTGACCCGGACGCGGAATGTGTTTTTCACGATAGGAAAATCGTTGGGGATATTCCAGCCGTACGTCTGCTGCTGGCCCGCGACGCCGGCCGGGACGCTGTTGATGTTCCCGTTCACGTCGCGGATGATCGTCCAGTTGCTCCCCGAGTCGGTCGAATACCAGATCTTGACGGCGGACAGCGTGCCGCGGGTCTGTTCCCACGTGACGGTGTTGCTCTGGTCGATGCGCCACTGGACGCCCGGCCCCCCGCCCACGCCGACCGCGGTGCCGTCGCCCGGGCTCACCATCGTCACTTGGCCGGTGATCTTGAAGACGGGAGAAACGGAAATCGCGGCCCAAGCGTCGTTCGTCGGGAGCGTCAGCACGCGGATCTTCGCGTTGGCCGCGCTCATGACGTCGTCCGGAACGGTCCAGGGAGCCGAGCCGTCGTTCGGAGTGGAGTTGTGAATCGTGATCTCGTCGCCGTCGAACGTGCCGTCTTCCGCGTACTGGATGCGGACGTCGGTGACGTTGCTGCCCTTGAGGGTCCAAGTCACGTTCCGGTTCTCGTTTACCACCCATGTGTCTCCGGTCGTAGGCGCCGTGACGTTCACGAAGGCTTTCACGAGGAACGCGTTCGATTCCACGGCCGGGGCGCTCGCGTTAGTCGCGGAGAGACGTACTTTGGCGAGGCTGCCCGCCTTCGTGATCCCGCTGGCGGTATCCAGCGCGAACGTCACGGAGGGACCCGCGGCCGGCGCGTCCGTGCGGATCGTGACCCAGCCCGTCGCGTCGTAATATTCGACCGTCACGTCCCCGATCGTACCGCTCGAGCTGTAATTCACTGTTAGATTGTCGCCGAGGACGTAGGGGCCCGTGGGGCTCGTCACCGCGATCTTGCCGTTGACGACGAATTCGGTCGCATGCTCGCTCGTGACCTGGAGATTCACGTTGGCGTTGTTGTTCTTCACGCGGAACTTCACGTTGTCGCTGATGATGTTGGGCATCGTCGTGTTCACGAATTGAACCGCATTCGAGTCCACGTTCGTGAAACCGGGAAGATCTGTCCAGACGGGCGTGCCGGCGTTCGCGTCCGTCGTGTACTGGATGCGGATGCTGCCCGCGCCAACCGAGGACCAGGAAATCGTGAGCGGATCGCCGACGTAGCGAGTGGTCGGTCCGTCGGGGGCCGTCAGGACGAGCTTGGGCTTCACGATGGTCGACGCGGAAAGGCCGCTCGTGACCGCGTTGTCGAACGCATCCGAGGCGACGACCTTCACTTTGAACTGATCGGTGACCGCAGCGGCCGGAATGCCCGCGGCACCGGGGGTCCAGAGGTAGCTCGTGCCCGTGTCGTTCGTCGTGATCGGATAAGGGTAGCCGTCAGTGCCGTTGTCTTTCGAGTAATAGATGTCGACTTCGCTGATCCCCTTCTTAGTCCAGACGATCTGCCGGGACGTGTCGCCCGCCGTCCACGTCGTTCCGTTCGGTTGGGTGACCGTGATTTTGCCGTAAACGTTCACGGTGCCGTTCGACTCGTCCGTCACGTCGGTGGTTTCGCCGACCATGTCGACCTTCACCTTGAACTGGTTGTTGACGATGCTCGCGGCATCCGGAATCGTGAAGACCGGCGAGAGCGTGTAGTTCGCCGGGCTCGGATTGACCCCGGTGACCGGCGCGCCGTTGATTAACGTCCAAGACGCGGCGTTGTTCGCCTTATAGTAGAAGTTGAAGCTGTCAGTATTGCGGCCCGTGTGGTTAAACTGCAGCGGGAACGTGTCGTCGATGTGGACTTCTGCCGCGCTGTTGGTCGCCATGAGGGTCACGTTCGGCTTGACCGTGATGTCGGCCGTCTTGAAAACATTCGCGGCGTTTCCGTCGTACTGCACCTTCAGTTTCGTCGCGCCGCGGGCCGCGTCGGGGATGTTGGTCCACGGGTAGCTGTGGCTACCGTTCTGGTAGTCGTTGGCAAGCGTCGCGATGTTGAAGTAATCGGTTCCGTTGATCGAATAAAGGAGCGAAACGTTCTGGCCATTCGGCACGCCCGAGTCCGGCATCGTGCCGTGGTTCGTCCACTGGATCGTGTAGTCGCCGCCGACCCGGAGGAGCGGGTTCGACAGCGGCACCGGCGCGACGAAGTCGAACGCGCCGCGAATTTCGAACACCGCATCGGAGACGTCGAAGATACTGGCGATCGTATTGTGCTGAACTTTAAGCTTGGAATTAGGGCCGATCGCGTCGGCGACGGGCCAGCCGACGAGCGAGCTCACCGTGCCCGCCGCATCAAGGCTCGAGTACGGGCCGCCGGAGATTTCCGTCCAGGGACCCGCGTCGCCGCTCTTCGAATAGAAGAGCTTCACGCTCGTGGGATTCGTGTTGTTTCCGTAATAGCGCCACTGGATGTTCCTGAGCTCATCCACATTCCACACCGGCGCGCCGCCGTTGTGGCCGACGAGCGTGACCTTCGGCCGGATCTTCACGTTGAAGCTGGAGACGTCCGCCAGATCACCGAAGCTCGCCGACTCCAGGCGGAATTTCACGGTGTCGCTTTCGCCGAGGCGGTCTACCGCCCACAGGTAGTTGGAGGTCGGGCTGACGGAATTCGCGATGTCGGTGGTCGTCGCCGCCGTGAACGGGAACGTGACTGCCGAGCCGTCCGTACTGTATTTAATGCGGAGCGCGCCGACGTTGATCTGCGTGCCACCGTCTTCGGATTCGCTCTTCCAGTCGAGCACCACGTTGTCGGTCGCCGTCAGGACGTCCGTCAGGTTCGGGTCGACGTTTCCGTTCGGGTAGACGAGTTCGAAAACCGGGCGAATCTTGACGAAGTCGGACTGGTCGAACGTCGTGCTTTCGTAGCCGATCAGTGACACCCTGAATGAATTCGTGAATGCGTCGCTGGCCGGAAGCGCGGCGGCCGGCGGCACCCAGTCGATGTAGCTGTTCGTCTGGTTCGTGCCGTTCAGTGCGATCGGAATCCAGGTCGCGCCGCTGTCCTTCGTGTATTCGAGCACGACGTTACCGAGCGTGGCGGGGACCTTGGTCCACTGGATCCGGTAGCCGCCCGCGTGTCCGATGGTCCACGTCGGCACGGTCGGGTTATCCGGCGGGGCGGTGATGGTGAGCACGCCCGCGACGTTGAACGAGTTCGTGCCGATCGCGTTCACGTCCGTTTCGTCGCCCACCGCCTCGATCTTCACCTTATATATGCCGGGAACACCGGAGATTCCGCTCGGACCCGGCTCGGTCTGCGGATCCCAGTTGTAGGTTTGCTGCGCCCCGTTCGAGCCGCCGGCGATGGAGTTGACGATGATCGTCGAATAATCGTTGAAGTCATTGTTCCCCGAAAGGCGGATGCGGACGTTGCCGAGGTTGCCGGCGGGGGTCCAGCGGATCGGGATCTGCTGGTTGTACGGGAACGTGCCACCCGAGGGTTGGACGGCCGTGACCTTCGGCTTGATCGTGAAATTCACGTCCGATTCGTCGGAGTAGGTGGGCGTCGGGAAGCTGCGGATGCGGATCCTCGCCTGCGTGGTGTTGGCGTTTTCGACGGTCCAAGTGACCTGGCCGAGCGACGCCGTCACGTTCGACGCGATTTCCGTCCAGTTCGAACCGTTGTTCGTCGTGAAATAGACGTCGATCGCGGAAATGCCCGGCGAAGCGGTCCAGGTGATGCCGTTCGGGGCGTTGAAAGCATCGCCCGACTTTACGATGACCGACGTATTCGGAATATCGACGCGTAGCGAAGGGTTGATCGTGAAGCTCGCGTTCGAATCGTCGGTGACGGTCCCGTCCGAGTTCGAAAGGATGCGGATGCGGCCGCTTGCGCCAGACGTATAGGCGTTCGATGGAATCGCCCAGGCGAAACGGCCTTTGCCGTCATAAGGAGGCGCGTCCCCCACCGCGGAGCCATTGTTCACCGCGAGCGCGGTCGCGCCGGTCACGTCGATCCAGTCGGTGCCGCCGTTCAGCGTGTACTGGAGCTTGACGGTGCCGTAGCTCGACTGGCCCTTGTAGTTCCACGCGATGTCCTTGGTTTGCAGGGTTTCCCAGACCGGCGCGTTTTCCGCGTTCGGCGCGGTGATCGCCAAGCCGCGCTTGATGGTCAGGGCCGCCGACGTCACGGAATTGATCGTCGCGTCGGTGTTGTTCTGAATCTTGAAATAGACGTTGTTGCCCGGGCTCACGAGGTCTTGGACGGTCCACGTGAAGTTCTGTGTGGCGCTGGGGTCGCCGCCGAGTGCCAAGTCGTCGGCGGAAGCGCCGCCCGGTTTCTGGGCGATCGTCCACGGGCCGCCCGAGCCGGCGGTTGAATAGTAGAGCGTGCCGGTTTGGCTCGCGCCGTTGAAATTACCCTGATTCACCCAGGAAATCGTCTTCGACTCGCCGACGATCCAGGGCGACGCGACGGGATTCACGATCGCAAGCGACCCTTTAATCTGGAAGCTGGCGTTCGACGCGTCGAAATTTCGGTCCGGAGTGCCGATCGCTTCGTTTTGAGTGAGAATGCGGATCTTCACGGTCGACGCCATCGTGTTCTGCGAGGCGAGCGTGGCGGGGATCGTCCAGTTGTAAGTGCCCGCGTTCGCGCAGACGTTGTTGGCGATCTGGCGCCAGCCACTGTTCAAATAGGCTTCCAACGTGAGCGTGTGGTTCGTGCCGCTGCACCCGCCGCCGACCAAGAGATCGTCCGCCACTTCCCACGTGATCGGATACTGCGTGCCGACGTACCAAACCTCGGCGCCGTTGGGCGAAACGACTTTGAGGGGCGGGAATTCGAGCGCGAACCACGAGGTGAACGCATTCGCGACCTGTGCCGTGATTTCGCGAAGAAGGCGCAGGTTGGTCGTGGTCGTCAGCTGGCCGCGGACGGACACGTCGTCCAAGCCGGCGGTCTGCGCGACCGTGGTGTTGAGCGAAGCCGTCATCGGTGTGATCGCGCGGGCCATCCTCGTTTCGGCGACCGTCACGTTGAAGTTCACGTTGCTGGCGGTGTTCACTTCGGAGCGTCCGGATTGTGAATACGTCTCGTCCAGGAATTCGACGAGGAACCACGCGATATCGATTTGGTCGTTCGTGCTGCCTGTGTCCTGGCGGCGGAACGTGAGCGTGGTGGTGTTCGTGAGCACGCCGTCGACGTGAAGCAGCGTTTCGTCGCCGCCGATCCCGGTTCCGGCGCGGCTCGACATGAAAAGGATCGACTTCGCGGTGTTCACGGCGGGGCTCAGCGTCGAGGTGATGGTCGTGCCCGCGGCGGCGATCTGCGCCGTCCCCGACTGCACGCTCACGTCCTCGTCGAATTGGATGACCTGGTAGAACACGTCGCTGAAATACGAATTGGCGGAATCGGTGCGCTCGATGCGAAGCTTGTTGGAGGCGGTGAAACGGATGTTGTACTGGTACTGTTCGTCGGTGCTGATACTCGAACCGGTGTAGCTCTTCCAGCTCACGAGCGCGAACGTCTTGGCTAGGTCGACGTTCGCGTTCAAGGTGATCGTCTTTATGCGGGCCGTCGAGTTCGCGCCGTCCGGGAAGACCGTGAGACCCGAGGTTACGGTCACGCCCGAGACGAATTCGACGACCATCCAGTCGACCGTGCTCGCGACCGTGCCGTAACGGACGAACGTGAGCGTCTGTTCGTCGTCGAGAACGACGAACGAGTCGCGCTGGACGCGGCGGTCGGAGGTCGTCGAATTGGTGAAGAGGACGAAGGCCTTGGTGGTATTGATGACAACCGGCGGATTGCCGAGATAGCCGTCGGTGAAGACGCCGTCGTTGTTGGGATCGGCAAGGTTTAACGACGTGATTTCGACGGTGCCGAGCGCGGCCGTACCGCGGATGACGCGCTTGATCTGGTAGGCGTCGGCATCGGGCGCGTGGAACGCGAAAAGCACCGCGGCGGCGGAAATCGCGAGCGTCCATTTCGCGCGCGTTTTATTCTTCATTGGCGCCTCGCAGGACCTTCTTCGCGTCCTCGGCGGTGCGGACGAGAGTCACCTTCTTCGCCACAGTGCCGATATAATGAGGCTCCTTCGTTCCGTCGCCTTTTACGATCTCGTGGTAGGCGACCTCGTAATCGACCGCCACCTCGTCGCCGTACTTGAGAGCCTTTGCCGACGCGACCTTTGCGAATTTCGTGTCCTTGTCGAGCGTGAGGAGCATTTCTTCCATACCTGCCTCTTCGGAAACGGCGAACTCGACCGACAGCGTCCCTTTATACAGAGTGACGACTTTGCCTTTTAAGGCACGGGCCTCGCGCTTGGGCTCGGGTTCTTTCTCTTTCTCGTTGGCCTTCGCGGCGGGCTTGGCCTCCATGCTTCGCAGCCTCGTCGAGACGGGCTCGAAAGGAGTCTCGGGAACACCGTCCTTCCGTTCAACGGTTTCTTTGGAAACGAGCGGCTTAGACGTTCTTTTTTTTGCCGTCGGCTTCACGATCGCGACCGGGGCCGGCGTGGAGGCTTTCTTGGGATCGTAGCTGAGCGCGGCCAAAAGCTCCTCGGCGGTCGGGGACGCTTCCGATGCGGCGGCCAACGGAGCGGCGAGCGAGACGGCGAAGACGGCGGCGAGAACGGGACGAAGCGCTTTCATCGCGCGCTCCCTTCCGGAGCCGTGGCGAGCGGGCTCTGCGTGGGGATCGATTCCTGCATTTGTTTGACTGCCGTCTCATAGCGCGCCTTCAGGTTCTCGCGGCTCACGTAAAAGTAAGCGGAAGACGCGATCCCGACGAGGGCGACCGTCGCGATCGCCACGATGAGCCGGCGGTTCCGTGACGGAACCGGCCTTTCGGCGACGCGCGCTTCCGAGGCTTCTTTGACGCGGCGTTTCACGTTTTCGACGAACGCTTCCGAGCCGAGCATGCCGCCGCGGCCCAAACGCTTCTCGAGAGCGGCGGTCTCGTCGGAGGAAACCGAATCCACGTATTTCGCGTAGCCGGCGCGGTCGGTGCCGAGCGAGTCCATCACTTCCTTCGTCTCATCGGAAATTTCGGGCGCATCCGGATTAGGCGTGCCCGTATAGGCGTCGAGGCTGGAAGCGGCTTCCGCGGCTCCGAGGCCGGCCCGGTGAATATGCCGCGTCAATTCTCCCAGGTGTTCGCTCTTTTCCACGAACGTGGATTTGAAACGCGATTCGAAAAGAGGGCCCCGGCGTTTATACTTCGCGTTGAAGTACTTCGTATAGGAAGAGTTTAAATGGTGCATGACTTCGGAGATCGAGGAATCGAGCTTCGGCTCGACGAGGAGGAAGAGACGCTCGGAAAGGAGACAATACGAGTACAGCTTGAATCCGTGCTGTCCCTTGTATTTGGCGAGCAGGTCTTGATACATTTTTGCGTCCGCCTTCTCCTTGAAGATCCGCTGGTTCTCAACACCCTTGGAGGTCACGTAATAAACGCTGCCATCTACGTGAATCCTCGGCAACCTCGGCATTTTCAGGGGCTCCATCGGGGCGGTGCCAGGCGCTTTTCGCCTTACGTGCCTGGCACTTTCGGCCGTTTCGAAAAAAAACCAGGCCACCAACCGTGCCTGGTTAACTGATTCGCGGCAACCTGCCAATCCGCACCCGTTGGAGGGGGCGGACGCACGGCTTTGCGCCCTCAAGTCGCCTTGAGTTTGCTCTGATCGCACATCATAAATCGTTGTCAAAGACTAAATCCCTTTTACTCTGTTATTTAAACCTTACATGTTACAACGGAGCAAGTCAACTTGCAAAGAAAGAAAATGTTAATAGTATTGTATATTTATCTTGTATCCGGAGCGGATTCCTTGGAAACAAGGGCTTTTCCAGGGGCGGAGGCCGCTGCGGGAGCCGTTTGGGCTGCAGCAGCTTCATCGGCAGGCTTGATCTCGGTTTTTTCGCGGGTCGAGAACGTATAGGTTTCGACGTCGCTCTTTTTGTTTTTCATTCGTACGATACTGACGACCCCGTCCATCTGCGTCCCCTGCCAATCGCCGCGGATCGAAAGCGTCTCTTCGCCGTTTTTGAGTGACGAATAGGTTTCCCAGGTGCCTGCGTCGCGACCTTCATAGGCGCGCACGTCGTACGTGAGGGCTCCAAAGCCCTTCGAGGTGAGGGTCTGGAATTGGACCGTATTGCCCGAGAAGACGAGCTTGTCGGAAAGAGCTTCCTTGGCGGTTTTTCCCTCGGGAACGAGCTTGACCGGCCACTCGGTATTGACGAGTTCAGAGCGGCGCGCTTCCTGCTTGGCGGCGATGTCTTCCTTGGGAGCGGAGGCCTTCTTGTCTTTGGCTTGGGCCATCGACGGAACGAGAGTGAGGGTGAGGATCAGCGCGATAGCGGTCAGTTTTCTCATCGGGGCTCCCTAGATTAAGTATTTATTAGTACAATTAAGTAATAATATACATGAATACGCCAGCCGACGCAAGCTCAGCCGGTAATTTTCTTCGAACGGACCCCGACCGCCGCGCGGAAGCGGGGGGTCAAGCGGAACTCGTCCCGCAGGATCCAGTAGTTCACGTCGATCGGCCCCTGCGACCACACGGCCTTAAGGGGCGTTTTGTCTTCCACCGCCGTCGTCGCATCGCCGAACTCCGCCTCGACCGCCACCCGTGCGTCCGTATCGAGCGCCGCCGGATCGGCGTCTTCCAGAAAAATGTAGTAGGCCCCGAGCCGATCTCCGATGAATACGAACCACACGACCGCCTCTCGCCCGGCGTAGGGAGCCGACGGCAGTTCGAACACCGTTGTGTCAGCGTTTTTCAACGGGTCGATGATCCGGCTGAAAACCAAGTCGGTGCGGGGCGTGACGAAATCCCGCCCGATCTTCGCACGCACTTGGGCGGGCGTCGAACCCCAACGCGCGCCGAGAAACGCGGGATGCCCGCTTTCATCGGGTTTCGCGGAGAGAGCTTGGACGGACGGACGCGGAGCTGGAGACTGACGCGCGGCAAGCCAATTCGTCAGAAGGGCGACCGCCACAAAGAAGAGGAATAATTTCCAGCGCCAGCCGATCAAGAGGCCTTCCCGGCTGCGTGAGCGAACTCCGCTTTGGTTTTCTTGAAGCCGGCGGCCGTTTCGGGTGACACCTCGTAAGCGCGTCGATCGGGCAAAAGTTTGATCGTGGGAGCGGAGCCGGCCGGAGTACCGAGATAAATAAGCGTCTCTTTCTCCCCTTCGAGGACGCGGATGGCGGGGTCTTTCGAATACCCGAGATACGCCGCGGGATCTACGGCGTCCGAACCGTAAACGTTTGAGAGAAAAACGAGGAACCGGCTCACCGCCGCCGCGTCGGCCGGCGAGCCGCCGGGCTCGATCGTCCACTTCGCGTGCGCCGCAGCGACGTCCTTCGGGTCGGCCGCGCGCACGAGCGCGAACGCGCCCTTCGTGCCCGCGACCTCGGCCCGTGTCACCTTCGCGAGGTCGAACCGCACCGCGCGTAGATCGGCGAACGTCTTGTAATCGAGCTTCGACTCCTTGCTCCAGATGCCGAGCGTCGAAAGAATGTCTTTTTTCACGGCGAGCGCCTCGTTCGACCCCTCGGCGCGGACGAAATTGTCGATCCGGTTCGGACGGAGGGGGCTCAAGTAAAGACGTACGACTTCCTTTCCTGCGGCGTCGCGGAACGACGCACGGATCGCGCTTTTCTCGTCGAGCTTGAAGTCCGCGGCGAGGTCGGGCGAAGACGCGCGTACTTCGCCCGAGAGGTTCGCAAACGCGTTCACGAGCTCCTCGACGGCCGCTTTTCTCGCGGGCACGCCGAAACGGCTCTCGACGCTCCATTCCCCCGCCGGATTCTTGGTGAGGACGACCGCGGGCTCGCCGGAACGCTCGAGCTCGACCCGCGAAACGAACGACGGCGAAAGCCCCTCGTTCAGACGCCGGGTCTCTACGACGTCCCCGGCGCGTTCTGCAGCGCGGCGATCGGTGGCGGCTTTAAGCGCGGCGGCCCCAGCCAGAGCGAGAACAAGAAAAACGAGCGCGAGAAGTTTTTTTGGCTTCATCGGGCGGCCCTCGAAGCGAGATACATTTCCTTTTCCTTTCGGCGTACGAACGAGCGGATGGCGGCGGCGAGAAGGATCAAAACCGGGACGAGAGCGGTCGTGAAGAACTTATACCAGAGGCGTTCGGCCGCCGAAAGTTTCCGAATGTCCCGCACCGGGGAGATCTTGGAGCGGATCTGAACGAGCTCCGGACCGAGCGTCAGGCCGTCGACGACATTCGCGAAGAGATTCAGATTCCCCGCATTCTGGACCAGTTCGTCCGAGAACGCCTTCGAGCTTCCGATAACGAGGAGACGGCCCGGCTTGCCCTCCTCCATTTTCGGCCCGGTTTCCGTGTCCGCCGCGCTCCATTTCGGCGCAGGCTGCCCGCCGGACGCGTCAGGGAACGTGCCCTCGAGCATCAAGGCCAGCGGGTACTTCCCTTCCAGGGAAGCGGGCGCCTTCGTGTTGTCGGCAGTCAGGTTTTCCCCGGTGAAGGGCATACGCCAGCTTTTGGCCGACGAGGTGAAAAGCACCGTCGATCGAAGACCCGCCGCGGCTCCGGTCTCTTTGGCGAGCTCGAGCGCGGATCCCCACAAGAAAAAAATCGCAGGTAGCCGTTCCGTCAACGCCACGGTCCGATTCATCTGGTCCTCGCGCACCACGATCTGGTTCGGAAGCATCACCGGCATCTCGACGGCGAACGGTCCGATCTGCTGGCCCGTCGTGAGAGAGACCACCTGAGCGCTCTCGTCCATCAGAAGGTCGTCGGCGATCTTCACGCCGAACGCTTCGAGGAGGCGGTTCACGTCGAGCGGCTTCTTCGAAGGAACGCCTTCCACCCCGCGCTCCTCGCGCTTGTAGGTGAATTCGTAGCCTTCGGCGCCGACGACGACCGTGCCGCCGCGGCGGAGGTAGCGGTTGATCTCCCAGCGCTGACGGTCACTCAGCGCGCCCGGATTGAGAGCCAGGAGCATGGAAGCCCTCTCGGGAATCGGATTTTCCTTCGTCAATGCGATGCGCGTCGCACGGTAGCCGTTGTTTCGGATGAGAAGCGTCGCGGTCTGAAATTCGTCGATGACGGCCCTTTTCTGCCCTGCGGCCTGCTCGAGCTCCGCGGGCAGCCCCTCTTCTTTCACCGGCGCGAAGATCGCGATCTCGGGTTTCTCGTTGAGCGTCATTTTCTGGATGCGCGAAAGGAGCTGGTATTCGAGGTCGTACAGGGTTTGCGGGACGAGCCGTGGAATGATCTCGCCGGGCTTTTCTTTGTATTCGAGCACCAGCGTCGAATAGATGAGCTTCACACCCACCTCGTCCCGCTGGACCGACTCAACCTGGAACGGCACGACGCCGGAATCCTTAAGTTTGGAGGACTCGGCTTCATTGCCGTCGGGTGCGGACTCGAGATGGATCGTTTTATAGCGGAGTTTTCCGCCCGAGACCAGGCGCAGCTCCTCGAGCTTGTCGACGATCTCGCGCTCGAGGGTTTTAAGCGCGGTCGGCATCTTGTCGGGGGGCGAGAGGTAGAGCTTGGCGGTGACTGGTGCTTTGAGCGATTTCAGGATTTTTTCCGACACCGGCGAGACGGTGTAGACCTTGCCTTCGGTCAAGTCGAGCCGCGGAAGCGCGAGGTCGCGCGCGATCCAGTTGAAAAGAACGAAAGCCGCGAGGCAGAGTGCCGAAGCGGCCGCGAGAAACGAGCGGGCGCGCGGCCGGAAACGTCCCTCGAGCGAGGCGCCGTTCAGGAAAAGGAGCGCCGCGATGCCGGAGACGAAGTAAAGAAGGTCCGCCGAATCGAGCACACCGCGCTGGAACGCGACCAGACGCGACGCGAGGCCAATGCGGGTCTGGAGGAACGTTCCGGCTCCGCCGAGCCAGCCGTCGACGAACGCGGCGAACGCCTCGGTGCCCATGAAGAAAGCCGTGAAGCAGGCGATCACCGAGAGGACGAAAGCCGTGATCTGGTCCCGGCATATCCCGGACAGGAAGATGCCAATCGCCAGGAAGAACGCGCCCATGAGGAACGCCCCGAGATAGCCCGTCGCGATCGGGCCGGGATCGGAGCGGCCGATGAGCGCCAGCATGACCGGCACCGTCAGCGTGGTGGCGAGCGCGAGCGCGTAGAACGCGAGGCTCGCGAAATATTTCCCGAGGACGAGCGCCGCCGGCCTCATGGGGAACGTGAGAAGAAGCTCGAACGTGTGCCCGCGCCGGTCCTCGGCCCAGAGACGCATCGAGAGCGCGGGCAGGAAGATGTTCAAGATGAACGGGAGCGACCCGAAGAGCGGCCGCATGTCCGACTTCCCAATCGGGAAGAACTGCATCATGAAAAGGCCGTTCGTGAAGACCACGAACACGGCGAGAAAGATGACGGCGATCGGCGAGTTGAAGTACGCGCCGAGCTCCCGGCGAAAGATCGTGAGGAAGCCTTTCACGCCCCCTCCCCATTCTTGTTCTTCCGGTAGAAGCCGACGAAGATCTCCTCAAGCGAAGCTTCCTCGGGGACGAGCTCCCGGATGTCCCATTTCCGCGAGACGGCGAGTTCGTTCACCGCGCGCGCGGCTTCGGCGTAGGAGGCCGCCGCGCATTCGAAGCGCTGACCTCCGTGAGAAGCTCCCGTAAAGACCGCGCGTTTCAGCGCCGGCAGCGAAAGAAGCGCCTGCTCCGCTTCCGCGCGGGCGGCGGCGAGCGTGACCCGGAAAAGCTCCTCTTTGCGCGGCGCGGCGGCACGGAGCTCGGCCGGCGTTCCCTGAGCCACGATGCGGCCTTGGTTAATGATAAGGAGACGGTTCGAGAGCGCGGAGGCTTCTTGGAGGACGTGCGTCGAGAAGATCACGCTTTTGGTCTTTGCGAGCTCTTGGATGAGCGCGCGGATTCCGATGATTTGAAGCGGATCGAGGCCGGAGGTGGGTTCGTCGAGAATCAGCACCTTTGGGTCGTGAACGAGCGCCTGCGCGAGCCCCACGCGCTGGCGGAAGCCGAGCGAGAGCTCGTTCACCTGGTGCTTCCACACCGGGGAAAGCCCGCAGGCGTCGGCGACCCAATTTTTCCGTTCGCGCAGGCGGGCGCCGGATAGACCCCGCGCGCGGCCCACGAAGTTGAGGAATTCGTCGACGCGCATGTCCGCGTAGAGAGGGGGCGTTTCAGGAAGGTAGCCGAGCTGGCGGCGCGCTCCGAGCGGGTCGGCCGTCACGTCCACGCCGCCCAGGAGCGCGGTTCCGCGCGTCGGCCAGACGAAAGTGGTGAGGATGCGCATGATGGTCGTTTTTCCGGCGCCGTTGGGCCCCAGAAGACCCACGATCTCGTTCGAACCCACCGTGAACGACACGCCGTCGAGCGCCCGCACCGGACCGTAATCCATTCCGAGATTCTTTGCTTCGATCATTCCTTAGACCTTGGCGTCGTACGACTCGCGGATGATCAGAAGATTCCGCACGGCGTTGGCTTCTTTCGAATTCGGGCTGAGTTCGAGGAACTTCTTGAAATGCTCCACGGACTCGGGGCCCTTGTTCAAACGTTCGGAATAAAGGTAGCCGAGATTGTAATGGGCGCGGGCGTTAGTGGGATTGAGCTCAACCGCTCGGCCGAATTCGCGCGCGGCGATGTCGTAGCGCTTGCTCTCGAGGAAGAACACGCCCATGTTGTAATGCATCTCGGCCGTCTCCTTCACGAGCTTGCGGTTGTCCTCGGCCATCGCGCGGAAACGCTGGGGCGCGAGATTGACGGCGTCGTTCATCTGCTTGTTCGTGGAGAGCATTTTCTTCCGCTCGGCATCGAGGACTGAGATCGTCTTCTGGTAGCCCTCCGCCTGTTTCGCAAACTTCTTGTCACGATCCTGGATCTTCTTCAGGCGGTCGAGCGCTTTCTTAAGCTTTTCGTCGAGCATCTTCACCGTCGCTTCGAGGCTCTTCTTGCTCGAGGCGAGGGCGGTCGCTTCCTTCTTCAGATTCTGGTAGATGGGCGTCGCCTCGACCTGGCGCGTCAGCGCTTTTCGCAGGGACTCGTTCTCGTTCTCGAGCACAGAGCTCTTCGCCTGGAGGTCCCGGTAGGCGTTCTTCACGCGCTCGAAATGGCCGCCGATCTCCTCGAGTTGGGCTTTCAACTTCTGGCTCTCGCGGTGGAGCGTGTCTTTCTGCTTGGTGATGCGCTCGTTCGCGGCGGTCAGCTCCGCGTGCGCTTCCTTGAGTTCTTCGGTCTTGTCCTTGTCGAGGAGAAGCTGCTTAGTCTGCTTGAGGATGTTCTCGCGGTCCGTCTGGATGTTCTCGAAATCTTTTTTGAATTTGTCGCGTTCGGCCTTCAAGGCGATGTTCTCTTTGGCCAGTCCGAGCATCTTGGAATCCGTGCGGGAGGAGCCTTTGTGGGCGGCGACGGGGATGGCGGCCACCGCTCCGGCAAGCGCCACTGACAGCGCAGCCGCGATGCCGTGCTTCCGAATCCAGATGGTCGGATCAGCCACGCGGCGGAATCCTCATTTGGCGGCCGCGAGCGACGGAGCCGGCACCTTCGCGTCGGGAGCCGACGCGTCCGGCTGGCCGTAGTCGCTGTAGGTCATGAACGGCTGTTCGCCGGGCTCGCTCTCCCCCGCCGTCGAACCCGAGCCGGTCACGAGCTTGTCGCCGTAGACGATGTGTGGGGTCATGACGATCAAAAGCTCCGTGTGGATGACTTCCTTCGTGAAAGAATTGAACGGTTTGCCCAGAAGCGGCACGTCGCCGAGAAACGGAACCTTCTTTCGGCTCTCGACGCGCTCGTCGCGCCGCAGACCGCCGATGATGATCGAGACGCCGTCCTTCACCATGACGGTCGTTTCGGCGAGCGAGCTGTCGACGATGGGAATGCGGTTCCCCGAGGGAGTGACGAGAAAGTCGACCACGCTCGAGATCTCCGGCTTGATCTTCATCGTGACGAAGCCGTCGTCGTTGATCGTGGGAGTCACGGCGAGCTGGATACCGACGTCGATGAACGTGACGGACTCGGCGGTGGTCGTCGTCGTCTGACCGGTGGTCGTCGTGGTCGTGACGTACGCCTGTTTTTCGCCGACGTGGATTTTCGCTTCCTGGTTGTTGATCGCGGCGATCTTGGGGCTCGAGAGGATCTTCGTGTTGCCGATCGTTCTCAGGTATTTCAAGAGGACCTCGAAATCCTCGCCGTTGTCCCCGAGGTTTCCGAAAACCAGGTTCTCGGAGATGAAGTTCTTTGTGCCGGTGGTGGGCCGCGCGGTGACGGGGATGCGCACGAAATCGTCCACGAAGCTCTGGCCGACCCGGAAGACCGGATTGATGCCATGATTGCCGATGAAGCCCGTGCCGTTCAAGGAATTGAAAAGCCCTTCCCAGCTGATCTCTTGGGCGTCCGAGTCGTTCAGAGTGACTTTCACGATTTTCGCTTCGATGAGGACTTCCTTCGTTTTTTGGTCGAGGGCGGCGACCACCTCGTCGATCTCCTTCATGCGGTCCGGGAGCGTCTCGACGATGACGGCGTTCGTGCGCTCGTCGGCGTTCACGGTGCCGACCTTCTTGTTGTCGAGGCGGGTCTTGAGGCGCGCTTCCACGTCGATCGCCTTCGCGTACTTCAGATTGTAAACCTTCACGTGGCGCTTCTCTTCAAGCGCCTGGAGCGCGGTCTCCATGCGCTTGATGTTCTCCTCCGAGTCCATAACGAGGACGGTGCCCGATTCCGGATCGACGAGAAGACGTCCGAGTTCGCTCTTCAGCACTTCGAAGAGAGCAAACGTCTGCTCCGGGATCGCGTACCGCAGCTTGAACACGCGCACCTGGCGCGCGTCCGAGAATTTCCGGCCGTAGCGTTCGCGGTATTCCTGCTCGGTCATCACGTAATAAACGTCGCCGATCTTCTCGTACGCGAGGCCGTTTGTGATGAGGATGAGGTCGAGGATGTCCTTGATGGGAACGTTGTTAAGGAGAAGCTGGACGCGGCCGGCGACCGTCTTCGAGATCGCCATATTGAGTCCGCCTTTGAGCGCGAGGAAACGCAAGGCTTCGGAGACTTCGATCGACCGGAGATCGAGCGAGACCTTCTCGTTCATACCGAGAGCGGTCGGCCGTACAGACTGGTCGCTATAAGGGCTTTCGGCTTCCACCTCGGCCTCCAAAGCGGGAGCGGGTTCGCCGACGGGAGTGAACGACCCCTCGGGTTCGGGTGAGCCGATATCTCCTGCCTGGCCCCGCGGAGACGCTTCGTCGGGCGCGGAAGCTTCTTCGGCGGCGGGCTCTTCCGTTCCGGCGTCTTCGGCGCGAACGGGCAGCGTCGCGGCCGCGAAAACGAGCGTGAAAACGGCAAAAAATAGGAAGGGCGTGCGGCGAGTCATCGGAGCTCGAACTCCCGGCCCTCATGGCTCAGCACCACGTGGTCCTTGAAGATCGCCTCGACCTTCACGTTGTCGCCGACCACCTGGCCGCGTTTCACGAAATAGGTGCGCTTACGTTCTTTGTCCTCGATGATCACGTCCGGATTCGACGACCACGAGATGCCCACGAGAGACAGGCTACTGGTGGCCGGATCGTCCTGGGGCGAAATGGGCTCCTCGGAGACCCCCTTCTTCGGACGGGCCTCGCTGGCTTCCTTGAAGATGTCGCGCGAGGCGACCTTCTGGAGGTAGTAGGCGGATTCGTTGAGGGGCGAGGCCGCGGCGGCGGGAGCGGAGGCCGCGGCGCGTTCTTTTTTCGGCGAAAGATTAAGCGGACGTCCGAGCGAGACCGCCGAGGCTGCCGCGTCGGCCATGAGATAAAGGAAAAGGGCCGCCGCACCGGCGGCGAGCACGCGGTTCACGAACGGAAAGCTGACCTTGAACTTGCCTTTGGGGTGCAGGCCGGAGCCCGCCGAGCGGCGGAAGAAGGAAAGGTAGCCCGCGATCATTCCGACGATTGCGGAGACGGACGGGCGTGCTCCCGCCGGTCCCCGCGCGGCGCGGGAACGGGGTTTGCTTTGGCTTCCCTTCTCCTCGATTAGTCGGAGAAGCTGTTTTTCTGGAGTAACCGGTCCGTCCTCTGCCATCCGGAATTCACCTCATCTTCTATTATCTCCCGCACGACGGCGGTGTCCACAACGAACTTGTTCTGAAGGAGCATCGACTTGAGCGACCGGTGGCAGAGCATCGTCACCTGCCGCGGATACCCGCCGGAAAAGCGGTGGATCTCCTGGAGCGCCTCGTCCAGGAAAAGGTCCATCTTGGATTTGTAACCCGCTTGGCGCACGCGGAAGAGGATCATCTCGCGCATCTCGTCGAACCCAAGAGGGTTCAAGACCGCCTTGAAGCTGATCCGGTCGATGAAGTTGGGCATCCCCCGCAGGGTCGTCATGAGCTCGGTTTGGCCGAGAAGGACGAGCTGGAGGAGCTTATACTGGTTCGTCTCGTAATTCAGGAGGACGCGGAGGGACTCGAGCGAGGTCTCGTTCAGCTTCTGCGCCTCGTCTATCACGAGGATCACGGTCTTCTTCTCGACGACCCCCTTCTGGAAGAGGAAGCTCTCGAGCGCCTCGCGCATCTCGGTGACGGAGGAGTTGGGGTTCGTGTCGAGCACTCCGAAATTCTTGACCAGCGAGCGCATGAACACCGCGCGGTCCTCGAAGGACGGATCGAGCAGAATGTGGAAGAGGCAGTCCTCGCGGCTTTTCAGATCCTGCACGAGTTTGCGGGAAAGGGTGGTCTTGCCCGTGCCGACGTCGCCGAGCACCACGGAAAGCCCCCGGCGGAGGCGCAGTTCGATGAGCACATTCGTGAGAGCGCGCTCGTGCTCCCGCGAGGAATAAAAGAACTCGGGGTCGGGACTCGTGGAGAATGGTTCCTTTTCGAAACCCAGGACGCGGTAGTAACTCATCGGGTGCCTCCCTTTTCGGGCGTGAGCTTCTTCCGGATCAGCCGGAGCGGATACCCCTCGTTCACGAGCTTCGTGATCATCGAAAGCCTCGTCTTCACCTGGCGCTCGTCGTAGAGCCGCTTATTGCCTTCGCGCTTCACGATCGCGAGGAACCCGAGGTCCGTGTAATGGTTGATCGTAGGGTACGCGACCTTAAATTTCTTCGAGATGTCTTTGGCCGTTAGAAGGCTCTTGACGGGCATGCGTCTCCTTGTTCGCGTCGCCGGCTTTATCGCCGGTATTTCAAGTAATTACCTTAAGTACTAAAGTTTTAACAATTCTAACATATTCTATATAAGAGTCAAGGGGCAAAAGCGTCAGGGGCGGACGTCCAGGGCCTTGCGGAGGCTCGTGGCGAGCGGATAGATCGTGAAGGGTTTTGGTAGGAAGCCGGCCGCGCCTTCCCGGACGAGCTCTTCGGGGGTGCCTTCCTGCGTGTAGCCGCTGGCGAGGATGACGCGCGCGGCCGGATTGATCTCGAGGATCTTCCTAAAAGCCTGCCTACCGCTCATTTT
>CAYSKO010000028.1:0-19013 GCA_964431835.1 uncultured Planctomycetia bacterium
AGAATTGTCTTATAACGATCTTGATTTTTCATAATTTATAAAATTAAAATAATGTATAGATAAAAGGCGCCATTGCTGAGCCGCCTCCAATAACTATTAGCACCCCAATAAGAATTAGGAGAAGAATGATTGGAGTTAACCACCATTTTTTTCTCTCCTTCATGAATTTGAACAAATCTTTAAGAAAATCCATATTGATTTAGTGTTTTTTGTAAAGCTAAAAATTGAAATTTAATCAAGTGTAAATTCTTCCTGCCAGTTATCTTTTTCCTGCCATTCAGGCTGGAGTTTTTTATCAAACACATGGTTTCCAACAACTAGAAAATCCATTTCTGTCCGCATAAAACAACGATAAGCGTCTTCGGGGGTACAAATTATTGGTTCGCCCCTCACATTAAAACTGGTATTTACCACAACCCCGTACCCGGTCAATTTTTTAAACTCACTGATAAGTTCATAATACTTGGGATTGGTTTCTTCGTGAACTGTTTGAATTCGTGCTGAGAAATCGATGTGCGTGATTGCAGGCATATCTGACCTTAAGTGATAAAGTTTTTCGCGAAGTGGAAGGGAATTGTAATCCGCAGGCAATTCTTTCCTTCGTTCATTTTTTACGGGCTGCACAAGCAACATATAAGGCGAAATAGAATCGTGTTCGAAGTATTCAGCGCAATCTTCTGCTAAAACAGATGGGGCAAAAGGTCTGAATGATTCTCTGTATTTTATTTTAACGTTCAATTTCTTTTGCATCTCTTCATTTCTGGGGTCTCCAAGTATTGATCTTCCCCCCAAAGCCCTTGGCCCAAATTCCATTCGCCCCTGCATCCAGCCAATAACGTTTCCTTCCGATAGTTTTACCGAAACATATTTACACAACTCATTAAACGTATCGAAGCGAGTTGGCACAGCTTTATACTTTTTTAGATCCAGTTCAACGTCAAGGTCTGAAAATTCTGGTCCTAGGTAGGATCCTTTCATACCATCTAAATCTTTCGATAGCAGTCTTTCTTTTCCAAAATGAATGTAATAGGCAGCCTGTGCTGCCCCTAAAGCTCCGCCCGCATCGCCTGCAGCGGGCTGAATAAATACATCTTTAAAAATTTTTGTATTGAAAACTTTTCCGTTGGCCACACAGTTAAGGGCTACCCCACCGGCCATACATAAGTAGTCAGACTTGGTCAATCTTTTGGCTTCCTGCGCCATTTTAATAACAATTTCTTCTGTTATTTCCTGAATGGCTGATCCAAGGTTACAATGATGCTGCTCTAATTCAGCCTCAGGCTTTCTATAAGGAAATCCAAAAAGCTTTTCCCATTTATGTTCATGCACCATTCTTAGCCCTGCGGCATAATTAAAGTATTCTTGGTTTAACCAAATAGACCCATCCTCTTTAATATCTATAAGGTGTTCTTTGATAGTTTTCACATATGTCTTAATGTCCTCGCTTCCTGAAACACCGTATGGAGCAAGCCCCATAAGTTTGTATTCACCTGAATTAACCTTAAAACCAAGAAAATATGTGAACGCTGAGTATAAGAGACCAAGTGAATGTGGAAATCTTAATTCTTTAAGGATATTTATATCCTTTCCCGAACCATGACAAATAGAGGCCGTAGCCCATTCTCCTACGCCATCAATAGTCAGAATGGCAGCGTCTTGATAAGGTGATGAATAAAAGGCACTAGCGGCATGTGATAAGTGATGTTCTGGAAACAAAAGCTTTGTATTCTTTTTATTGTATGGTTCTATTTTCTCTAATTCTTCATGAATCAATCTTTTCAGAAACATCTTCTCCTTTAACCAAACCGGAATTGCCGTAATAAAAGAAGCAAGGCCTTTAGGGGCAAAGGCATAATAAGTTTCTAGTAGCCGTTCAAATTTAAGTAATGGTTTGTCGTAGAAAGCGATGGCATCAAGTTGATCGATGCTGGTGCCGGCATAGCGTAAGCAAAACTTTACTGCTTGGGTAGGAAAACCCGGGTCGTGTTTTTTTCTAGTGAAACGCTCTTCTTGCGCTGCGGCTATAATAACTCCATCTTCAATGATAACGGCTGCTGAATCATGATAAAATGCGGAGATACCTAAAATTTTCATTGAGAGGGTTGTAGTTAATTATAAATTTTCTAATAGTATAGTGGAAAGCTTTTGATGTCCATTTGAATTTAAATGATCATCTAAAAGGAAATAGTCATTGGGGGTAAACTTACTTTTAAGACTGATCAAAATGAAATTGGTCATGTATTCAGGAAAAGCGCCTGAGGTAATCTCATTTCTAATCGCATTAATAAAATCATCACTATTTTCGTTCCGGCTTCCAATCTCAAAGATTATTATTTTTTTGAAGTTAGATAAGTCAAAATCTTTTAACACAGTTAGAAACTTTTTAGCTTCATTCGCAAAGTCGCGTTCTGTTTTTGTATTTCTAAGTATAAGGTCCTTCAATAATAATCTTCCAATCCGACTTGTTAGTTTACCAGGGAAGTAATATTTACCGCTCTCATAAACTTTGCAAAGGCTATCATATTTTCCTCTATTTGAAATAACCAGCTTGTGGTTGTTGGTCAGGTACTCGGTATTTTCAGATTCGTCATTGGCATGGTATTGCAAAACAATGGTTTGAGAAGAATCAACAACAAACGATTTAAGCAGCGCCATTTCACGAACTGTGCCGAATGATGAAATCCCGGCATTTAGTGTTTTAATGCCGGAAGATTCAATTAATTTTGGAAAAGATTCATTTTGCTTAGCACCCCAACCCATCGTAAACGAATCGCCTAGAAATATAATGGTCGGTTTATCCAATGCATTTTCCGCATCCCGAAGGCCTCTTGAATTAACCTGAAGGGGAGTTGAAAATTCAATATTGCTAAACACACATGTGCCAGGATTCAGGAGATAAAATAAATTAGGATCGTAATGAGCACAGGAGGGTTCTACTTGAATAGTGTTGCGGGCATATTGACTGTAATATTGAGAAAAGGATTTTTTGGCAAAAAATGGAATTTTGGACGGATTTCTATATAAAAAACCTAAGGTTACCTCAAGCAGAGCTAAAAGAATTACTACTACCAAAAGATTATACAAAACGAAAATGATAGTACTTTTAGTACTCTTTTTACTGGTCATTGAGTATAGACAAACTTTGCTTCAAATATAGTAATAGTAGGTGTTTTTGACTAACAGAATTTTTAATTCGATAACTTAAAGGATTCAGATGCCGCATCATATTGATTCTATTATTTTAGTGACTGTATCTCGCTGGGATCAAGACTATTCTTCAGCCTCAATTTCACTTGCCAAAGAGTTGTCAAAAGAAACCAAGGTCTTCTTTGTGGATAATCCCTTCACGGTAAAGGATGTTTTAGCAGGTTGGCGAACCCCACAAATTAGGCGAAGAGTCAAAGCCTTGTTATTTGGCAAGGCAATTTACAGAACAATTGAACCGGGCAATGAAAATTGGATTGCAGTAACACCATTAGTAGTATTGCCTATTAATTGGCTGCCACGGGGAAGCGTCTTTAATTTCTTCTCGAAGCTTAATAACAGTATTTTTAACCGGACATTGAAACGGATAGTAAAGGAAAACGATTTAAAGAAGTATATTTATTTCAATTCATACAATCCATTTTATGGGTATAAATTGCCTGCGGAGATCAAGCCAGTTGTTAACATTTATCAATCCAGAGATAATATAAAGGAATCTGAATATGTAAATAAACATGGTCCCGGGCTGGAAATGTTAGCATCCAAAGCGGCCGATATTCGACTAGCAACATCAACTGACTTGGTTAATCAACTATCAGCCAGTATTGCCCCATTTAAATTTTTTCCAAATGCAGCCGATGTTGATTTATTTGGAAAAGCATTTGAAGAGGGTGTTACTGCTCATACAAGTTTATTAAATATAAAAACACCTGTAATCGGTTATATGGGTAATATTTGTCTTCGAATTGACTATGACTTACTTTACAAAGTTGCTACCCACTTTAATACGTGCACTATTCTATTGGTGGGGCCAAGGAACGATACTGGTCAGCACAATTTTAATTTCGAGATGCTTAAAAACGTAGTTTTTGTTGGGGCTAAAAAGATTCATGAATTGCCCTCTTATTTAGTAGCTATGACGTGTGCTATCCTGCCTTTTAAGAAAAACGCATTAACACGAAGTATATATCCGCTTAAGATTAATGAATACTTGGCCGCGGGTAAGCCTGTAGTCACCACCTCATTCTCCCCTGATATAGCGTCATTCAGAGACTTGGTTTATATGGCTGTAACAGATGAAGATTTCGTTAAGAATATAGAATTAGCATTGGCAGAAACCAATCCAGGCCTAAGAAAGAAAAGACATGAAGAAGCAACTAAAAATAGTTGGAAGATAAGAGTGTCTCAATTTTGGCAGGAGGTTGAGAGTTTTAAATCCGCTTAAAATTGGTATTTTTAATTTTTTTTTGCCTTTAGTTCTACAAATTTTAGTTGCCCGATTGACTTAATCCAAAAATTTTAAAAATGGATGTTCTATATATTCTCAAGGTTTTGTGGGGAAAAAAATGGTGGCTGTTAATTATCCCAGTTGTTTCAGCAGCAGCAGCCTATTTTTTTTCGCTTACAATAGTTAGTCAATATAAAGCATCCACTCAAATTGCAACTGGTTTTACAACCAATGAATCTATTCGGGTTTCTGATGATAGGGCATCTCCGCGAGATACCGAATTGAGTTTTAATAATATGCTTACCTCAATGAATGCGGCTATTTGCAGTAACCTTATTTCATATCGATTAATACTTCATGATTTAGATTCCACCTCTGATTCATTTCGCAAGCCAATTACTAATGATAGAATAAGCCTTTCAGACGAGGAGTTAAAACTGGCGCGAGATATTTTTAGAGAAAAATTAAAGAAGCTGGAGTTATTAACGCTTGATGATGAGCATGCTTTGGTTTTGCTTAAAGTACTAGATGCCTATGGTTATGGCTACCAGTTTGTAAAGGGAGGATTGAGAACCTATCGAGTTCCGAATACAGATTTTATTCAAGTTGAATTTTTATCAGAAAACTCTGGCCTTTCTGCCTATGCTGTAAACGCGTTTTGCGATGAATTTTTAAGGTATTACAGAGGGCAGCGTGAAGAGGGCTCAAGTATTTCAGTTACGTTTTTTAAGCAGTTAGTGGAACAGAAAAAGACTGAAATGGATGAGAAGACCGAAACCCTAAAGACATTCAAGGAAACCAATAGTTTTGTTAATTTGAATGACGAGGGTAGTTCTAAATTGCTCCAGATATCAGAACTTGAATTACAACGTGATAATATTGGGAGTGCCATTTACGGATTGAACCTGTCGCTAGAAAGATTTAAAAAGGAATTAGCTAATTTAGGTGCAGAGCCCCTAAATAATTCGGGTCAGGCGAATGCCCGAGTAATTCAGCTTCGTAGTAAGATCAATCAATTGAACGAGCGATATATTACAACAGGCTCTAGCAATTCTATTTTGTTAGATTCACTAAACCTATTAAGAAATCAGCTCAAAACTGAAATAGCGGGCTTAACCACTGGCTCACTGCAAAAATCAGGATTGAGTAAGAGTGAATTAATAAGTAAGGTGAATGATCTTGACATTGAGGTTGCCATTGAGCAATCAAAATTGAATTCTGTAACAACTAAAATTCGGAATTTAAGAGGAAGTATTTCGGGTTATGTATCAAAAGAGGGGGTAGTTGTGGGGCTGACCGCGGAAGTAGAAGTGGCAAAAAAGGAATACTTGGAAGCAGTAAATCGTTTTAACGAAGCGAATAATAAATTAATGGCTTCAACAGGAGCAATTCGACAATTATTCAAAGCCCCGGCCCCAGCCAGCCCTGTAAACAATAAGCGACTGCTTATAGTAGTTGCGGCCAGTATCGCCTCTTTCTTTTTTAGTGTTTTTGTTTTAGTTCTTTTTGAATTTCTTGATACAACTCTAAAAACACCTGATCATTTTAAACGAACCATCAAACTACCTTTAGCTGAGCATTTGATAAAGGTTAATACCCAAACGCTAAATTTCAATACACTATTTGATTCAAAAAGCAATTCCGTGGATTTGGAAGTGTTTAAAGAATTTGTTCGAAAACTTCGCTTTCAGATTGAAGCAACCAAATCTAACATATTTTTGATAACGAGTTGCAAAAAAGGCGAAGGAAAAACGTTTATAACATTTACGCTGGCTTATGTGATGAGTCTGGTAAATAAGAGAGTTCTCATTGTTGATACAAATTTTAAGAACAATGCTTTAACCAAGTGGCTCACCATAAAGAAGGATGAAACAAAACTTTTGGAGAGGAAAAAGAACCGTGAAATTAAGCTTCTAATGAAAGGTAGCGGCAAAGAATTCAAGGAACAGACAGAGGATAGTGTGTATGAGTTGGTAGTACCAACTCGCTTTAATAATATTTATATTATAGGAAACAGTGGTGGATTCGAATCGCCTGACGAAATATTGTCTGGTCGGGATTTTAGCCAATTGATTGAAATATTTTCGGTTGAATATGATTATATATTTCTGGAAGGAGCCTCCTTAAATGATTATTCAGATTCAAAAGAACTTATTAAGTATGTCCAAAAAGTAATTCCTGTTTTTGCAGCTGATACCTCCATTGGCCAAATGGATCGCGAGTCGATCGGGTTTTTGAAATCATTAGGTAGTAAATTGACAGGTGCCATCCTCAACAAAGTCGATTTGAAGAATTTAAAGCTATAGGTTATTCAGTTTTTACAATACCGAGATTATAATGCTTAATGGCTAACTGTCTGACTATTTTCTTGGCGGTGGCCGGAGCTAAAGAGGAAGCTAACTTGTATTTTTCAGCATACCTTAACGCACGGTTAATTCGTGGGGCGGTAGCATTTTTTATGAACACATCCTTATATAAGTTAATATCAACGGCATCAATCTTAACCGTTTGTCTGATTAAGGCAAATACATGGCTATTATCTACCACTATTTTATTCTCAAGATTTTGATATACCTCCATAATTTCATCTGGATCGACTTCATCTATAATTTTTAAAACCAAATCCAAACTTAAATTCAAAGAATCGGTTACTTTAAAAGCTTCTTCGCTATACCTAGCAATTGGCTTTTGAATTCTTTCTATTTGTATTTTGTATTTTTCGGGAATGTAAAACGGGAGATCATTTTCAGTAACCAAACCAGCAAGGTAGCTTGGTAATATCAATTTATACGCAATTATTGCAATTACACCCAAAATGTAAATTGCAGCGACTAATACAACTAACTTTTTATTCATTTTGTAAATGATTCAAGCTAAAAAAAATAAGTGGATTAAACCCGGCTTGTACACAACATTAGATAATTTTTCCACCGTTATTTTAGGATTCATCGGGTTTTATATTCTGGCCAGAATATTAACAAAAGCTGATTTTGGAGTTTGGGTTTTGTTTACAAGTATAGTCTCTATTCTTGAAACATTGCGCGTTGGCTTTGTGCGCCAGCCCTTTATTGCTTATTTGGCAACAGCTAATGAACAAGATCGTGATCACGTAGCCACATCTGCGTTATTGCTCAATACTGCTTATTCTTTTTTAATCTCCATAGCATTATTTCTTCTCGCTATGCCAATTGAAGCATTTTGGACAGCATCTCCATTAAGCACGCTATTGAAAATTTACGCTATCACCAATCTTATTTATATTCCATTCTCTCATTTCGAATATTTACAACAATCTCATTTCGAATTCAAAGGAATTTTTTTAAGCAGACTTATTCGCTTCTTAATACCGACTCTTTTTATTGGCTTTACAGCCTTTACAAATGGCGTCATTGACCTCGATTCCCTTGCTTGGGTTAATCTCGTTGGCAGTATTATGGCGGCTGTAGCTTGCACGTTTTTTGGTTGGATGTACAGACATAAGATCACAACACAGATAGCGGTTCATGTTAAGAGTATGTATGGCTTCGGCAAATATTCATTTGGCACAAATTTGGGATCGCTTTTAATGCGAAACATGGATAGCTGGATGCTAGGAAAAATGATTTCAACAGCAGCTGTTGCATCCTACAATCCCGCCATTCGGGTATCTAATTTGGTTGAAATACCTACCCTAACTGTAGCCAACTTGGTGTTTCCTAAAATGGCTCAGAATTTTAAAAACGATGACCATAGTTATTCAACAAAATTGTACGAACAATCAGTCGGAATTCTGTTGGCCATAATGATACCCCTCGCTATTTTAATGTTTATATTTTCAGATTGGATAGTCTTGATAATTGCTGGTGAAAATTACCTTGAATCTGGTTTTTTTCTCAAAATCACAGCCCTCTACACATTTTTTATTCCTTTTGCTCGTCAGTTTGGTATTTTTTTAGATGCTGTGCGAAGGCCGCATCTTAACTTTTACTTTACTATCTCCACCGTTTTATTGAGTTTTGCTCTTAACTTTTTATGCATTCAAAACTACGGTGTAGTGGGGGCAGCCTACGGCACTTTAGCAACTTATTTTGTGCGCTTTATTTTTCAACAATTTTTATTGAATCAACTTTTTAGCATTTCAACTTTTCGAATAATAAAAGACATTCCAGCTATGTATGCGGTAACCTTTAATAAAGCAAAAACTATAATTTTCAGGCATGGATGAACCAGAAGACTTTCAAGACGAAAACCCGCGGTTTACAGTTAAGGATTTAATTAGATGGGGAGTTATTGTATTCACCGCAATTACATATTTATATATCTTTGTTAAGATTCTTTTTGTACCGTAATTGAATAAGCTCAAGGCGATATCGTTCAAACACAGTTGGTTAACTTTCGTGCTGCTAACTGTATCCTCTTTATGCATTGCATTTTTGGTGGCTCGAATAAATATTTTCATCAGTCCCGTTATCGTTCTCTCAATTTTCGGCATTCTTTTTACCGTGACAGTTTTCTATGACTATCGATGGGGATTTTACGGAGGTGTGGTGCTGACCTCAATCATGTTTTATTTTGAAAGAATTATACCCGTTGGCATACCGTATGGAGTTGTTTGCGACCTCTCCTTTGTGTTAGCTTTTTTGTCGCTACTTTTTAATAAAAGAGAAAAGCAATGGGTTGAGTTTGTAAAGCATCCGATAACCCTTGTATATCTTTTAATATTTGCCTATCAACTTTTTCAGATTTTTAACCCAAATGCAGTTTCTCTTTCAGGTTGGTTGGTTTCTATTCGGGCATTGGTATTTCCACTAATTATGCTCACATCTCTAGCACTAATCGCTAGTTTTTCTGGCTTAAAGCTGCTTATGAAAGTTTGGCTTTTGATTGCAACCGTGGCTGGGTTGTATGGAATTTTTCAGGAATTTTTCGGACTAACCGGTTTTGAGATGCGGTGGGTAACGGCAGACCCTCTTCGCTATGGATTGTATTTTATTTTAGGCCATATGCGCACGTTCTCTTTTCTTTCAGATCCCGCTTCATTTGGAGTATTTATGGCTTACTCATCGTTGGCTGCGTTTTGCCTCATGTTTGCGCCACTGTCGCCAGTTAAGCGTTTTTTTTTGGGTTTGTGCTCTTTTATAATGGCATTTTCAATGATTTATTCCGGTACCCGCACAGCCTACGCTATGGTTCTTTTAGGAATAGTTTTTTTTATATTGATTACACTACGCAAGAAGGTTACATTCATCGTTGCATTTTTGCTGATAGGAGCATTTCTTGTTCTCATGTTTGGTCCATTTTATAATCAGTCGGTTATGCGTTTGCGATCGGCATTTCGCCCTTCAGCCGATGCTTCAATGGATGTAAGGGATGTTAAAAGAGCCAATCTACAACCGTATATTTGGGCTCATCCCATGGGTGGAGGGATGAATACCACAGGATCTGCAGGAGTTAAATATTCTGCAGGCCATCAGTTAGCCGGAGGGTGGGATACAGACAGTGGCTATTTGAAAGTAGCCTTAGAACAGGGTTGGATTGGATTAACACTGTTGATGATTTTCTTTATGATGGTGATGGTAAAAGGCATTAATAACTATTTTAATTTGAGCGATCCGATGCTTCAAGCTTACAATCTTGCATTTCTAATACCTTTTTTTGCAGTTTCAATTGGTAACTTTACTCAAATTGCCATACTTTATAAGCCTTTATATATTTTTGTAATTACAACGTATGCCGTTATTATTGGTATCGAAAAACTAAAAACACCCCGTTAATTTATGAGCAAATTACTTTTTATTTTTGGGTTATTGGCAATTACGCATTTAGCCATCAGTCAATCTATTGATTACAATAAAATTATTTTGCCAGATAAGGCAACCAATATAGAATTTGAAGAAAAATTGGTTCAACTGGCCTGGAAAAATCACCCCTCTAACAAAACTGTTTATAATAACCTTTCTGCTGCGCAGTATGAAACCAAGGCCCTATCCGCTGAATGGTTAAACACGTTGCGTATCTCTGGAAACCTTAACGAGTTTAATATCAAAAGCTCCGGTGATTTGAATGATCGATCTCAATTTTTTCCGCGCTATAATTTTGGATTAATTTTGCCTCTTGGAGTCTTTGTAAGCACGCCTAACAACGTGAAGCGGGGTCGGCAATTAGAAATGGTAGCTGAGAATAATATCAATGCGCAAAAACTTGCGATGCGTGCCGAAGTACTAAAACTTTATAACGAATTTCTGATGCACAAGGAAATTTTTAATCTACGATCCCAAGAACTTGATGAAGCAACATCCAACTTTGTACTGATAGAGCAGCGCTTTAAGTCTGGGGAAGAGCAATACGAACGGTATTCGCAAGGTCTAAGTTCCCTTAATCGGGTTAAGATTGATCGGGTGCAGGCACAGGCAAATTATCTAAATGCAAAATTGAGCATAGAAGAGCTTATTGGTATCAAGCTTGAGGATGTTAAATAAATGGCTGATAACGAAAAGTTCAATAAGGCTTCTCATCGAAGAGGTTGGATAGATTACGCCCGAGGGTTTGTAATCATTTATGTTGTTTATAGGCATGCCATGGCGGGCCTGTTGAATGCAGGAATCCCAATCAACAATGCTATTTATTTGGTTCAGGAATCCAGCATGCCAACATTCTTTATTGTTTCTGGCATTTTTATTTATGCAAGTGCCCTTAAACGAGGGCTAGGTGATTTTCTTAAATTAAAATTTGAAACGTTGATGTACCCTTATTTTATTTGGGCAACCATTCAACTTATTATTCAAATTGCTTTCAACCAATATTCAAATACAGGTAAAGACGCAAGCTACCTTATTTACCTTATTACTTATCCGCGTGCATTTGATCAGTTTTGGTATTTATATACACTCTTTGCTGCAATGGCACTGTTCGCCATCATTAATTTTAAATTTGTTCACTTTAAAGTAATACCAAATATTATAATTGGACTAACATTTTACTCAGTCGCCTATTATGCAATCACAAATAAGTTTTCGTTAAACGATGTTTTATTCTACTATCCCTTTTTGGTTTTTGGATTTTTAATGGCCGATCGGATGCTGCCAATAGAGAATAATTTTTTTAAAGGCAAATGGTTGATATACTTTTTGCCTGTTTTTATACTATTGCAGGTACTTTGGCGTATGTGGTATCCGAATGAAAATCAATTGTTCAATGTTGATTTTGTAGGATTCTTTTTATTTATGCCAATTACCATCGGCAGTGCATTACTCTTGTTTCTATTCTCTCAAAAACTTAATGAGTGGAAAAAACTTAAAGCACTTCAATATATCGGAAGCCATTCGTTATATATTTATATTATGCACCTGTTATTTACAGGGTTTGCTCGCGCTTTTGTATTGAGGTTTTTCCCAGACCTTCCTCCTGCTGCCATGCTCATTATTATAATCAGTGCTGGTGTGTTGTTTCCAATTATTACTTACCATGCGTTATTGAAAATAAAATTTACGTTTCTTTTCGAACCTCCGTTGTTTCTTAAAAAGATTTTACCCTTCGCGAATAAACCTCAATAGTGCCCGGATAAACAATACGTGGCGCCTCAAACGAATCAATTAATTGATAATGCTGTTGAAGTTTTTCTCGAATACAAAATGGATAGAAGTTATTTAGATAGGGAAGGTTTTCAAAAATTACAAAATCGTAGTAGTCCGACTCAATTCTATCTGCAAAGAAATTGACTTCGCGATCGAACATGCCTACTCCCAAATGAAACCACAAGGGTCCATTTTCCAATTCAAACGGAACTTCATGAGCCAATGGGGTTAACTCAGACATGTTTAATATAAGTGGTTTTGTTTCGCTGCTACGAACGTTTTTTAAGAAGCGATTCATACCGTCAATTGCAGATGCGGGCATTTTAACATGAGCAAATGATTTTAAGGGTGAATTTCTCCATGTGGAAAGATCAGTGTAATAGTTACAGGCTTCGGGCTCAAGAATGTATGTGTTAATAGAGATTTCGGATGTATTAGTTTTTTTAGCTTTTGAAAATATTCCATCCGCATATCTCCAGTAGGTGCCAGAAAGCCAAACGGTTAGTAGAATAAACGTGATAAGAAATGTTGAACGGGTTCTAAAAACAGGTATCTCGTATAAATAATATAAAAGATAGCTACAGGCAAAGGCATGAAAAAAGATGTTATTGTCGCGGGGCACATAACTTGTAACTTGAAAAATCATTGCCTCAAGAAGAATACCCACAACAAACAACGTAAATAGAATGTCTAATTTTTTAATTTGTTTTTGTTTATAGCGAATCCAGGTAACACCGAGTATTACGATCAAGTAAAATTTTTCCCATCTGGATTCTTCCATATTAATGGAGACGATATCATAAATTGAAACCCTTGAATTATGTGGAGCTTGACCATAATTAAACCAATACGAAAAATCGTACTGAAGAAATGGAATGATTGCAAGAGAAAAGAATGCGGTAAGAAACAGAAAAGTAATGAATAGTGGTTTATAGTTGGTAAGCGTATAGCAATGAATGGAGATTATTCCTATACCGATTAATATACTCAGGCCACCAGCATCTTGTTTGGTAAAAAATGAAACTGACAGAAAGAAGCAAGAAAACATGAGATACAACCAGCTATATTTAGTTGAACTTCCATTTATATATTGAAAAAGAAATGCGAAAGCGACAATTTGAAAAATAATAACTGTGTGATTGTACTGTGGCCAGTAAAGTCCTAAAATATAGGTAAGCGAATAGATGACTGTGCTTAAAAAGCGGGTTTGAAAAGAAGCACCAAGTCTCAATAATATCCAACGAAAAGAAAGACCTGAAACAATATTAAGAAAGGCCTGTGCTTTTGCTAAGGTAAATAGCGTAGGGCCAAATAGTTTAAAGAAAAATGCCGGGATAATCCACGAGCATACACCCATCGGTATCCCAAAGTCTCGAAAGGGAATCTCGCCCAAATAAAGGCGATAGGCTCCTTCCCAAATCATATACAAATTTATTTGATACGACAGATCAAAAAAAAGTGGCAATAGGGCGCATCCAAAGATGGGCAAGAGTTCAATGAGCAGTGTTGTATTTCTCCTCATAAAAATCAGCGCAACCCATGAATCAGAAAACTAAGAAAGTTTAGAGCAATTGCATACCCCACAAAGGATTTGAATAGCCATGAGGGAACGTACTTGTAACTTAACGCCACTAAGATCAGTAGCGCAGGAAGAAAGTCCAATGAAAACCTTTGAGCATTTACTTGAGCCCATCCGTTGTTGTGATATAAAAGAACCCCCAGAAGAATAAACGAAATAGTTGTCCACAGTGCAATTTTTAATCCTTTCCTAACATTTGCTTTCATAGCAAAAATTACAAAAGGCGAGGCAGCTAAAAGGGAAGTTCCATATTGATCCATTCCCCCGATACTAAGTTGATCATTGCCAGTAAAGAGAAGATTATGCCCTTTGATGAACATGTGATAAAAGTTGAATAAAAAGTAATGGATGCTGAAAATTCCATATTGATCCACGCGTTCGCGAATGGTGGAAGTGTAAAGTAAATATTGATACCCGGTTTCAAATAAATTATTAAATCGGTAGTAATTAAAAGTTAAATAAACAACTGCAAAAACAAGAAAAGTAACGCTTGCAATTGCTAATTTTTTAAATGCAGTTTTCTTGTTTTCTTGATCAAAGAAAAGATAATACAAAACCAAGAATCCGTAAAAAAGAGTCATTTGCCGGGTTAAAAAGGCAAGTGCCCAAAATACTCCAATCCAAATAGGTCTTTGCTTTCCGGTAAGTTCTAATAAAAGGAAAAAGAGAACTACAGTACAGACTACATGTGCAAAACCATTGATGTGGTCGCTGGTGGCCATGGCTAACCAAAAGCCACTGCCAAAAAAGAAGGCTGAAAAAACCCATACACGACCCGCCCCATCAGGCATCAGCCTTACTAATAATCTGTATAAAAGCAACATGCCTAGACAGGCTATAAATAAACTGACAAGCACCGAATTGATGTGAGTACCAAAAATAGCAACCAATGGAAGCATAATGAGTGATGGAACAGGCGGAAACGAGACATAGTTTTTGCCCTCATAAACAGAAGCATCCCAGAAGTATTTTTCTATATTAAGTTTTTGGTTAAGAAATGCTTCCGCCTGAAAAACGGCTAAATTTGTGTCAGCCGCATTCTTTAAAAGGATTGGCACATTTAGCATGAAATACGCCATAAAAATTAAGAGCCAATGTCGCCAAGTAAGATTTTCGAGTCTTAAAATTTCATTCAGAAATTTCTTCATATACACCTAATTAAAGCGTAACTATAAGGCTTAAAGATATAAGATTTTGTAACAATGATTGATGATTTTATAACAAATTGGAATAACTACCCGCGTGTGTCAGCTTCACTAAGCAATCCGGTATTTCATCATGACTTTGCTGGTTTGTTAAATGAAGGTACGTCACTGATTGCCAGAGGCAATGGTCGCTGTTATGGAGATGCATCCTTAGGCGAAAACATAATTAGTACCCTTAGATTTAATCGAATACTTTCCTTCGATGCTGAGGCGGGGATAATTAGTTGCCAGAGTGGGTTACTGCTATCTGACATCATAGATTTTATTTTACCAAAGGGCTGGTTTTTACCTGTAACGCCCGGCACCCGGTTTATTACAGTAGGCGGAGCTGTAGCCTCCGATGTTCATGGAAAAAATCATCATGTGGATGGCTCATTCTCGAATCATATTGTTGGCTTAAAAGTGCTTTCGCCCCAAGGTGAAATTATTTCGTGTAGTCAATCGGAAAATAGCGAATTCTTCTGGTTCACCTGCGGAGGCATGGGCCTAACCGGAATTATTATGGAAGTTTCCTTTCGGTTAAAAAAAATTGAAACAGGGTATATTAATCAGGTACAAATTAAGGCTCGGAGTTTAGACGAGGTACTTGAGTTGTTTGAGCAGTATGGTCACTATACTTATTCGGTAGCGTGGATCGACTGTTTGAAAAAAGGTAAGCATTTTGGAAGAAGCATTCTTATGCTGGGGGAACACGCCAAAAGTATCAATTTAAATGAAAAGGGCAAATATCCTGTTAAATCGCGAACGCTGGATGTACCATTCTATTTTCCTTCCTTTGCATTAAATGGATTTTCAGTAAAAGCATTCAACGCATTATACTACGGTAAGAATTATAAAAGAGAAATGCATTCAACAACATCCTACGAAAGTTTTTTTTATCCTCTTGATTCAATTTTGCATTGGAATAGAATTTATGGTAGCAATGGATTTGTTCAATACCAGTTTGTAGTGCCTAAGCTTAATGGGAAGGTGGCAATTCGGGATATTTTGCAACGGATAAATAACAAAGGGTGGGGATCTTTTCTAGCCGTATTAAAACTTTTTGGAAAACAAGAAGGGCCGATATCATTTAACATGGAGGGCTATACACTGGCCCTGGATATCCCAATCAACTCAAAATTGTTTGCCTTTCTTGATGAACTCGATAAAGTAGTGCGCGACTATGTTGGACGAATTTACCTGACGAAAGACGCACGTATGAAAGCGGAAATATTTCACAGCACCTATCCCAATGCAGCAAAATTTACTTCATTTCTCTCTAAAATTGATCCACAAAAAAAGATAGTATCTTCTCTTTCGGAACGGCTATCCATAAAATAAAAAAATGAAAAGAGTTCTTATACTTGGCGCTTCCTCGGAGGTAGCCCTTGCCCTTGCCGACTTATTAGCTTCGTTATCTTGCGATTTAATTTTGGCCTCACGAAATAGTGAAAGATTGAGCGCGGTAAAAAGTGATTTGACGGTAAGGTTTGGAATTCAGATTTCTCTTGTTGAGTTCGATGCTGTAGATTGTGAATCACATGTTACATTTTACAACAACCTTCAGTTCAAGCCCGATACGGTTATTTGCGTATTTGGGTTTCTGGGCGAACATAGTAAAGCCATAGAGGACTGGGCAGAGTGTTCGCGCATTCTGATGACCAACTACATTGGGGCAGTTTCCATTTTAAATATTGTGGCCAACGATTTTGAAAAACAGAAGGCAGGTGTGATAGTTGGAATCAGTTCGGTTGCCGGGGAGCGCGGTCGCCAGAGCAATTACCTGTATGGCAGTGCCAAGGCTGGATTTACCGCGTACTTGTCTGGGTTGCGAAATCGACTCTTCAAGAGTAAAGTTCATGTACTTACTGTGAAACCTGGGTTCATGCAAACTAAAATGCTTGCAGGACTATCCACTCCTAAAAGTCTTACGGCTCAACCCAATCAGGTTGCTCGGTATATCGTTAGGGCTATAAAGGGAAAGAAAAATAATGTTTATGTATTTCCAATTTGGAAATGGATCATGCTGGTGATTAAAAACATTCCGGAACCTGTTTTCAAACGAATGAAACTATAAAAGTTATTTTCTTATTGTTTCTTAAAAACTATAAACTCTTTTGAGATCAGGTACAAGGCAGGCCACCAATAAAACGAGGCATTGGCAAATAGGCTGGTGGAATTGAGTTTTGTATGGCTATATCTAAAATCCTCCTTAAGGGGCAGTGGTTTAATAAACCTCATAAGTTTTTTGTGTGTCATATGATTTAACTCGAGATACTCCTCTACCAAATTGTATTGCCCAAGTGTAGTTTGGTTTCTTTTCTCAATCATGTTAATGAGCATCTTTTGAGGCAGAAACTGCAGCCAGGGAACATTAATAACCCTTTTCATGTGACTGGCATAAGGCCCTTCCCACGGTGGATAGCTGATAAAAAGAATGCCTCCTTTTTTCAGATTTCTATTAACAAGAATATCAAGAATGCCAGGAATCCAATCAGGCTTAATATGTTCAATTACATCATTAAGAATAATTACATCATATTCTTTGTCGATGGGAGTTTCAATAATATTTTTCTGAGATAACGTAACCGTGGGGCACGGATATTTTTCTAATAGTGCAAATGCTATTTCAATATGCTTTTCGTCAATATCGTAGCCATCCACAATGGCACCCAGGTGCTGAGCCATCCAAATGCTCATGCCACCAACACCGCAGCCGAAATCCATTACTGTTTTTCCTTTAAAGTCAAAATGACTTTGCAATAGTTTCTTGTCAATATCCAGGTGCGAAGCTTGATCCAACAAGGTTTTTTCAGCGTATTTTATTCCATCTTTAATCCTGTCTTGATGCGTGATTTTTATAGAACTCATGTGTTGTCTTCACTAAAATTTTACTTGATTATTTTTCCTTGGTTCGCAATATAAAGTATAATGGGCATCTCTAAAAACTCCGCTTACCCTTCTCTTCTGGAGAAGGGGCAGGGGTTGAGGTAATGAAAGCAAGGGTTTTTAGAGATGCCCTAATGGAAGATACTCAACCTGTTTGAAATTAAGGAATGGATTCGGACAATAAAATATTGCTTACCTTTTTTGCCATAATTTTATTTCCTTTTTCGGTTACGTGGCAAAAATCTATATAAATATAGTCGTTGCCATCAAAGGCATTGCTCGCATCGTAAATCCAGTCGTAATTCTTTTCGGCAATTAACTTTTGTATTTCACCATACACGTTTTTGAAGTTTTCTCCCAGCTCTTTATTTAACTCCAGGTGATCAATACGAGGCGATCCAATGAAGGAAGCGGGCTGAAGGACAGCAATAAATTTTCCACCGCGGCTGGCAACAAGATCATGTGCCATTTCCCAATTGGTAATTAACATGCGGGCAACTGTTTCACCCTTTTTAGTACCCGTGCAGTCATAGAGCGATGGTTTAGTACCGCCCGTATTTTTATAATGCTGAATCAGTAGCAAAATATTTTCTGTAAAAAGATTATTTAAGGTACTTAGTAGAAGTTGCTTTTTGCCTCCGTAAATTTTCTCTTGAAAAAACGGAGCCAATCGGTGCCCCGGTAGTTCCTGAATATCGCGAGGACATAGAAAAGCCACATCATTTACGCCATCATAGAAGATAACCACATCACTTCGCTCACCCTTCGCATATAACGAAATAAGGGCATCCAGGCTTTGACGGGAATTATAGGCCAGCTGCGCATGATTGTAAACACTTCCCGAATCCATTTCCTGATGCACCAGTGCCGGAATAGTATGATCATCGTCAGCCCCTTCGCCCCACATGGTTGAGCCTCCAAAAAAACGAATCACAGGGGCTTCATCAGCAGTCAATGAATTGTTATGCACACGTAATCCTGCTTCATTAATATGAAGGGTTTTACCCTGATAAGGCAATGTTTGCCAACCTACAAAGGAGCGATAGCGATGTGCAACATTGTGGTAATCACTAAAGATTGCTTTTGCATGTTCAGGATCATCGGCAAAACTGGGAAGCAGGTTCCTCTTTTCTCCGCCTAGTTTTGAAACATAAATTCCGCACAGCCAATTGGTAACAGCCAATAAAACAAGGAATACTGTCAAACTAATGGCAATACTTTTCAGACTTGAAAGAAATTTCTTGATCATGGTTGCCCGTAAATGTAACAGGAGTAGCGTGAATGAGAAAGCTAAGGGCAACTGATTTCTTACCGGACAATTAATTTGAACCGGGCCGCATGCTGCCCGCTCTTCGCAGTGAGTATATAAACTCCGG
>CAYSKO010000029.1:0-17458 GCA_964431835.1 uncultured Planctomycetia bacterium
ACTGCCCGCACAAGCTCACGTTTCCGTGCGGGCTTTAGAACTTTTTTGCGATGACCTCCTGGAGAATGTGCTTATCGAGCGACAGGTCAGCGACAAGTTTTTTGAGCTTCGAGTTCTCCTGCTCAAGACCCCTCATCTTCCGGAGTTCGGATACGCCCATTCCGGCGTATTTTTTCTTCCAGTTGTAGAAGGTGGGTTCGGAGATTCCCATCGTGCGGCAGATCTCGGAGACTGCGGTGCCCGATTCGTGTTGACGCATGGCGTAGGTTATTTGTTCCTCTGTGAAACGCTTTTTCATGGAATGGTCCTCCGTTTGGTTATGCTAACAGAGGGCTTAAGGCGAGTAAAATTCTAAAGCTCGGAATGGTCCGGTTTATTGGGAGAACGTCAAAAGCGGATCTCGATTCGAATGCGGCTCCCTCGAGGAAGCCTAACCAACAGCGGGGACCGGGAGAAATCTAGGCCTTTTTTTCGTTTGCCAACCGTCTTCGTGGAAGCCGCATTCCGAGGTATAATCCTTAGCGGAATGGCTGCCAACGAATCCTCAAAAAATCGACGGGAATCCGTTTCCGTCGTCATCCCTGTTTATAATCGTCCGCTCACGCTGATCCGGGCGGTCCGGAGCTGTTTTTGGCAAACTTTTCCGCCTCTGGAGGTCGTCGTCGTGGACGACGGATCAACGGACGGCACCGCGGACGCTCTCGGGGCGCTTGCGCAGGAGGATGGGCGCGTTCGCGTGTTCCGGTTTGAAAGGAATAAAGGCGCTCAGCACGCGAGAATCGAAGGGATCAAGCGGAGCCGCGGAGACTGGGTGGCCTTCCTGGATTCCGACGACGAGCTAACCCCGGATTCGATCGAGCTGCGCCTGCGCGCGGCCCAAGAATCAGGGATCGCGCCGGGCCTCGTTTACGGGGACACGCTCTATGAGCACGAAGCAAAGCGCGTCGTCGTACCCGTGGCGCGTTTCAAGGGGCCCGCCTACAAGGAGATCCTCCGGGACTTGTATCTGGGTTGTTACGATACCTTTTTGATCCGGAAGGAATGTTTCCGGACCTGCGGCTATCCGACCGAATCCATGCCGTCGTACCAGGATCGCGACATGGCGCTCGTGGTGGCGAGGCATTTTCCGGTTCTGCACTGCGGAGCCGTTGTATGCGTGTGTCGTCCGGGGCCGGGCCAAATCACGTCGAATCTCGACGCGCTGGTCACCGGGAACGATATGATGCTACGGAAATACGGAGCGGAGGTCCTTCGCCACTGCGGGCCGTTCCGTCTGGCGCTGATGAAGTTCCAGGGGTTTCGCGGCAGGTTGAAGAGGCGACACGTCTCCGCGTCAAGCCGGCACCGGCGTTTGGCCGGAATTTTAGGCATGCGCCTTCATCCTCTGCGCGTGGCTCACGCCGCTTACGTGCGCGCGCTTCACGCGGCGCTCCGGATGGCGAACCGTTTCCTCCGCCACGCATTTTCCAAACCGTACTGGTTCACCGACTGATGGGTAAGGGCCTGCGCGTAGTCTTCGCCAGCGACGACCGGCCGGGTTACGTGGGCGGCGTAAACGCATGGTTAAAGCGCCTTTTCGAAGGCCTCGCCGAGCGCGGGATCGAGTGCTGCGCTTATTTCGTGGCGGAGCCGGGCCCCGCGGCCACCGCCGCCGAGCTGGAAGCGCGCGGCGTGCGCTGCCGCGTGATTCGGGACCCGGACACCGAGTCTCGCGTGCGGCGTATCGTCGGTTTTCTGGGCAAGGACCGGCCCGACGTCTTCGTCGCCAATCACGTCGTGTCCGCCCTGTTCGCCGCGCGATGGGCGCGTGAGGCGGGTATTCCCACCGTAGCGGCGTTCCACACCGACGAAGACGTTTACGAGGCGCTCATGGACCTGTGTCTCGGCGCGCGCCCCGAATACGCGGTCCACGCGGCCGTGTGCGTTTCCAGACACATCGAGCGCGAGGCGACGCGCCGCGCGAGGCCCTCTGTGCGGATCGAGCGCATCCCTTACGGCGTGGACGTGCCGTCCACCGTCGGTCCGCCCCCGGACGGTCCGATGAGGATCGTCTATTCCGGCCGCTTCGTCGAAATGCAGAAGCGCATTTGGAGGACCCTTAACGCGCTGTGCGAGGCCGTGACGGAAGTTCCGGGGACCGAAGCCGTCGTTTACGGTACGGGTCCGGAGGCGGCCCGGATGAGCGACCGGCTCGCGGCATACGGAAGCGGTTTTCCCGTGAGATTGGGTGGGCGCGTGGATAGCGAGCGCATGCAAGAGGTGCTGTCCCAGGCGCACGTGATCGCGCTTCTTTCCGATTACGAGGGTTTGCCCGTGGCGCTGCTCGAGGCGATGGCTTGCGGCGTCGTGCCCGTCTGCCGCCCGATGCGGAGCGGGATTGACGAGCTCGTGGAGCACGGGGTCACTGGGCTCCTCGTGGAGGACTCTTTCGATTCGTTCGTCGGCGCCGTGCGCCGGTTGAAGCTCGACCCCGCGCTGCGAGCGCGCCTTTCGGAAGGCGCTCGCGCGAGAGCGGCGGAATTCGGCCGGAAGCGCAACGAAGAAGCCTGGGAAAACCTGCTGCGTTCTCTGGCCGGCGAAAAAAGCGCCTCCGCGCGGAAGCCGCAGATCTGCCGCGCGCCGGAGTTGCCGCCGCGAGATTTCAGGATTTACAAGGACGTTCGGCGTTCCGGCTCCCGCTACCTGCCGCGCATGCGTACGCGCCTTCGCGTGTGCATGGCTTATCCGAATGGCTCCGGAACTATTGAGTCCTTCGTACTTGCTCATCTTCAGGGTCTTCCCGCGGACGTCGTCGGCGTCTGGGGCCGCGGCTTTCCTTTGAACGTGGGAAGCGGTAGGGTTTCTCTGCTCGGGACGACGCTGTGGCTCAGGGCTGCGCGCTGGACGGCCCACCGGATCAAGGGCGCGCCCACGCTGTGGCCCTATTCCGAAGTTTTCGCGCGATTCTTGAAACGCGAGAGGGTGGACGTCGTTTTCGCGGATTTCGGAACGACGGCGGCGTATCTTGTCGAGGCTTGCTCCCGCGCCGGGATTCCGCTCGTGTCTCATTTTCACGGTTACGACGTCTATCAGCGCTCCACGGTTGAGGCTCACCTTTCCATGTACAAGAAACTTTTCGAACACGCGTCGACACTCGTCGTGCCGTCCGACCACATGCGGGGGCGCCTGATTTCTCTCGGAGCTCCGACGGACCGCATCCGGAAGATCCATTGCGGGGTGGACCGCCGCGTGTTCGGCGGCATGAAACCGGGCGAAGCGGGCCCGCACTTTCTGGCCATAGGGCGCTTCGTGGAGAAGAAGGGGCCGATATTGACGCTCTCGGCGTTCCGTCGCGTGAAGGAAGCGGTGCCGGACGCGACGCTCACGATGGCAGGAAACGGCGCCCTCTTGGCGCAGTGCATCCGCCTGGCGCGAAGTTGGGGAATTTCCGAATCGGTCCGTTTTCCGGAAAACGTAATGCACCACGCGGTGCCGCGTCTCTTGGGCTCGGCGCGCGCGTTCGTGCAGCATTCGTTGACGGCCGCGGACGGCGACAGCGAGGCTGTTCCGGTTTCCGTGCTCGAGGCTCTTTCGAGCGGCGTTCCGGCGGTGGTCACTCGCCATGGCGGCCTGGAAGAGGCGGTGCAAGACGGGGAAAACGGATTTTTGGTGGATGAAGAAGACGTTGAAGGTATGGCTTCGACGATGATCCAGCTGGCTCGGGATCCGGAGTTGGCCGCTCGCCTGGGTTCACGGGCAGCCGCCGGCTTCCCTGCGCGCTTCGAGGCGGACGCGTGCATCCGTGAGCTTCATTCCGTGCTGGAAGAGGCGGCGGCCGCCGGGCGAGGCGCGCGATGAAGACGGTCGTGGCGCATCCGTCCCGGAATCTTTACTCGGAGACGTTCATCCGCGCCCACATCCGGCTTCTGCCCGGAGAGGTCGCGGAATTGAGCGGTGGTTTGCCGCCGGCATGGGCGGACGGGAAGCCGCTCGTGAAAACCGACCCGCTTTCGAAAGCCCTGCGGCGGCTCTTGGGCGTGGCGGCGGGCAAGCCGCGCGGCCATTTCCACGCCCAGGCGCTTGCGAAGTATCTGAGGGAGACCGGAACAGACGTCGTTCTCGCCGAATATGGGCCCACCGGCGTCTCCCTGCTCCGCCCTTGTGCGGAAGCCGGCGTGCCTCTCGTGGTCCACTTCCACGGTTACGACGCTTACGAGAGCGGAGCGCTCGAGCGCTACCGCGAAGGCTATGAGAGGCTTTTCGCGGAAGCGGCGGCGATCATCGCGGTTTCACGCGACATGTGCGCGCAGCTCGAATCTCTGGGTGCAGAGCGCGCGAAGATCCGTTACAACCCCTGCGGCGCGGACACCGCCGCGTTCGCCGAAGCGCGCCCCGGCGATTCCTCGCCGGTGTTTCTGGCGGTCGGCCGTTTTACGGAAAAGAAAGCCCCGGGGTTCACCGTGCGCGCTTTCGCCGCCGCACACCGGGCGTGCCCCGAGGCGCGTCTCGTGATGATCGGGGAAGGGCCGCTTTTGGAGGAGTGTAAGGGGCTGGCCGCCGGGCTCGGAATCGCCGACGCGGTCGAGTTCGCCGGAGTGAAGCCGCATGCGGAGATCGCCGCGCGTGTGAGCAAAGCGCGAGCGTTCGTCCAGCATTCCGTCCGCGCCGCAAACGGGAATTCGGAGGGAACGCCGGTTTCGGTCATGGAGGCGGCCGCGGCCGGCCTGCCGGTGGTGGCCACCGCCCATGCCGGGATCAAGGATGTGGTGGAAGACGGAATTACGGGTTTTCTCGTAGCCGAAGGCGACGTGGAGGCGATGGGTTCAGCGCTCGCCCGGCTCGCGCTGAACGCCTCGCTCGCCGCAGAAATGGGCTCGGCCGCGCGCCGCCGTCTGAAACCTGAGTTCAAGCTCGAGAACAGCGTGGCTTCCCTGGGCGCGATTCTCAAAGAAGTGGCGAGGCGGGCGTGAAGACGGCCGTGTCCGTGGTGATTCCGAGCTACCAGCGGGCGGCGGTGGTCTCGCGCGCCGTCGAAAGCGCGCTTTTTCAGACGCACGCGCCGTCCGAGATACTCGTGGTGGACGACGGCTCGACCGATGGCACCGCGGAAATGCTGGCCGCTCGGTTCGCAGCCGAGACGCGCGTGCGTGTGATCCGGCTTTCCGAAAACAGGGGCGCTCAGGCCGCGCGGATCGAAGGGATCCGCCAGGCGAAATTCGAATGGGTGGCTTTCTTAGATTCGGACGACGTCTGGACGCTCGATTCGCTGGAGCGGCGGCTGGCCGCCGCTGAGGCGGCGCCTTTCGAAGCGGCGTTCGTGTACGGGGACTGGTGGTGGACGAACGGCGAGCGGCGAGCGTGCGAAGCAGCCCCCCGGTTGTCCGGACACGTTTTTCCCGAGCTGTGCCGCCGGATTCACGCGATCTCCTACGTGACGCTTATCGTTCGTCGCAGCGTGTTCGAGGTTTGCGGGTATCCCGACCCAGATCTCCCCGCGATGCAGGACGAGGACATGGCGTTGACCGTCGCCCGGCATTTTCCGGGTCTGCACTGCGGAGGCGCCCCTCTCGCCATGGCCGACGTGCGGGGGCGCAGGATTTCGTCGGATCGGGTCCGGCGGACGGCGGCGCGCGAGCGCCTGCTGGCCAAGTACATGCCGGACGTGCGGCGTCACCACGGACGGACCGGAGTCTTCTTCTGGAAGCTCAGGCTCGCGCAGGCGCGTGTGAACGACCGCTACGTGGCCGAACGCCGCACGGCGGACCGCTTGCTGAACGCCGTCCTCGCGCGGTTCCTGCGGCTTTATTTCTCGAAGGTATGACGATGACGCCACTCGAGGTCTTTTACCGGCTTTCCGCGTTTGATGCTCCGCGCCGCGGTTTTCGGGAAGAGGTGGAGGGGGAAACCCTCGCCGCCGCCGCCGTCCGCGCGTTCGCGGCGGGCGCGCCGCAAATTTTTTGGAGGAACGTGCGCGAACTGGGCTGGGCCAACAAGCTTCCCGCCGAGACGGCCGGGAAGCTTGCGGCCGCGGAGCGAACGGCGTTCTCGAACGGTCTTTACTGGCGCGCGTGTTTTCGCGCGTTTCTCGCGGAGATCGCACCGTCCGGCATTTCGTGCGCGCCGCTGAAAGGGCTTTCGCTCGCCGCGCGTGTGTACGGCGAAGAGGCGCTTCGCATGACCTCCGACCTGGACGTCCTCATCGATCCGGCCGATTTCGAGCGGTGCCGCGCCGCGCTCGAGCGGACGGGGTTCCGCCTCCGGGACGTCGCCCTACGCGGCGTCCTGCCAAATCACGGGCAAGAATGCGTCTGGACGAACGCCGAGGGAAGCGAGATCGACCTGCATTACCGTCTTTTTTCCTGGTACGATGAGGCGTATATTCACAAGATCGATTCGCGCGATTTCCTGCGGCGCGGAGAGCCCGGCATCTGGGACGGTTTTCCCGTGCGCTTTCTCTCGGCGACCGACGAGCTTCATTATCTTTTTCTTCTGGCGGCCAGCGACGGCGCGTTCCGGTATTTCGTCGACGTCGACGCGTACGTCTATCGCCTCGGCGCGTCGATCGACTGGACCCGCCTCGGTACCGCGCTTTCGCGCGGTCCGGTCTCGTCACGCGTTCGCGGCGTGGCACGTTTTCTCGAAAGCAGATTCGGAACCCCTTTTCCCGCCGGTTTCGTGCCGCACACTTCGGTGGAGCTTTCTCCCGGTGCCCGCAGAGCTTCCAAAACTTCCCGCCGCTTAAGTACTTTCCTTTCCGCAAGCCCCGCCGACCAGCTCAGGCTCGCCGGGGTTTTCGCGCGGTGGCGGGTGTTTAAGTGGACCGGTCTTTTCCGCGATTATTTCATCCGGGTGAACAACCCCGTGCCGCGGGCGTTTCCGTGACGAGGATTTCGCGAACGCCGGCCAAACGGTATCTCGTGCGCGAGCTGGAAGGCGAGTTCGTGCTCTTGGATCTCGAGAGCGGCGATTGGTTCACTTTCGAGGGAACGGGAAACCGGGCGTTCCAGCTTTACATGGAAGGCCGCACGGAAGAGGAAGTGGCGGCTTCACTCGAGGCCGAGCACCCCGAGACCGAGCCGGGCCGCGTGCGGCGCGATCTCGACGATTTTTTCTCCCAGATCCGGCGCCGCAGGGTTTTTGGCCCTTGAAACGTGCCGCTTTTTTCGTAGGGAAGGACCGGATCGAGGTCGAGGCCGACGCGGCTTTCCTCGGCTCGCTTTCGAAATTTCTTCGTCTCGACGGCCGCCGCCGCCGCGCATCGATGGTCTTCCGCGTTCCCGCACACGTACTCCTCTCGGGAGAGGCAACGGCGGACTGGGTCGTCGCGCGGGCGCTCGAGGCAGGCCGCGCGAAAGGCTGGCACTTCATCCACTCCGGTGCGGTGGCCGCGCGCGAAGGGGCGGCACTCTTCATCGGGCGCTCGTTTTCGGGTAAGTCGACGCTCTCGCTTCTTTTGGCCTCGCGAGGCTACCCGCTTCTTTCGGACGAACTGAACGTGCTCCGTGCAAAAAAAGACGGCTGGCACGCGGCGGGTTTTCCGCTCGTGCCCCAAGCTCGCGAGACCGCGTTCACGAACGTGCCCACGCTCGCGCGGTTGAAACCGGGTCTCGAACGCACACCGCGGAACAAATGGCTCGTTCCGTACGCGGCGGGAGCCGAAGCGCCAGTCGCCCGCATTTTCTTTCTTCGATACGACCCAAAGGCCGTCTGTCGCTTCACGCGCGTTGCGCCGGCGGCTCTCGGGAAAACTCTCGCCACACACACGGCGGGATACGTCACCGCTTCGGACGCGGGCCTGCTCGACTTCGTTTTATCGCTTCGGAAGCTCGCGCGTCAAGGAAGAGTCTGGACGTGCGCCTATTCCGACAAGGGGTTTGCCGCTCTGACTGGGGCTCTCGAGAGGGAGTTTTTGGGACCGGCGTGGCCATTGAAGAAGCGGCGGCTGAGTGGTATAGTCGCTGGGTCGAAACGGAAGAGCACCTCGTCAAAGGAGCATCGATGAAGAGCGAAAAGAAGAATCAGGCGCGGAAGGAAACATACGAGAAACCGCGAATGAAGAATAACGGCAAGATATCGAAAATCGTCGGTACCATAAGCGCCCCTCCACCCCCGCTTCTCGCTTGATTCCCTGGGGAGAGCGACGGCTTAAGGTTCTTCGGGCGAGAATTCGACCACGATCACGTGGCCGATAGGATCCGTCCCTCGAGATAAGGTTTTTTCGGTGACATAATCTAGGCGGACGGTACGGATTTTTTCGGCGCCGCCTCTCCTTCGCCATTCTCGGATCCAATATTCACAGAAAGCCCGGCTGAGCCGGGCTCTTTTTTTACCCAGCGCTTTTATCGTGTACTCCTGCCAACGGTGGCTGAGTCTCAGAATCACGGGCCGCACCGGTTTCTCATACGACACGGGCTCTCCGCTCCTCAAGAGATCGATCTTCCGCCCGTCCTCGAGTTCCGCTTCCACGACGATCCAGCCGTCGATCTTCGTAGGCCCCGGCGCGAACATTCCCCAGTGTTGGTTGATTTTTAGGTGAGCGCCGAGGAGCTTCATTTTTTCTGGCATGGCCCGCTTGCCGTGGTTGAAGTTGGAGAGATTCCACGCACACACATAGAGGACGGCCGCCGCGCAAAGGGCGTGCGAGATGAACGTCGCGCCCAAGGGGTCGCCGGCCGGCGGTCTTTTGCGGTCCCAGAAGACTCCAGGGAGGAAAGGAAGCGCGGCCACGACGCAGATCACGGGGAAGAGCCCCAGCATCAAGCAGAGTCCGAGCCCAAAATGAAACAAGTAATTGATCGTGACTGCCGCGAGCCGGCATGTCGCCCTACGGAAAGGCGAGAAAAGAAGTGCGGGGATCGCCGCCTCGACCGCGAGTGTGAAGTACGTCATCGCCGGATGAAGTTCTGGGCGCGAGAGGAGATAGCGCCCCAGCGGCGTGGTGTACATGTTGATGTTGAGCGCGTAATAAACGGCCGTTCCGTTCCGCCATTCGACGCCGATGATTTTGTGAAGGATCGTGAAAACGTAAACCATCGCGAACTGCGCGACGAGAGCGAACGTGGCCACGGAAGCTGCGCGGTCTGCTCCGGGCGGGCCGTTGCGCTTGGCATCCAACGACCAGCGCGCGCCCCAAGGCAGGAACATCGCCCAGAAGAGCGTCATTCGGAGAAGCGTATCCGCGCCGTAAAGGAGATAGGGGTTCCGTTTGTGGAGGGAAACCAGAAGAAACCAGGAGACGACTGTGACGAGGCGCGTGCGCCAGCCGAGCGTGAGCCCGATGGCGAATATCGCCGCGACCGCGAAAAGGAAGACCTGGGGCCCCGCGCCCCCGCTCAGGGTGTGGATCGACGTATAGGAAGGAGAGGACAGCTCCCGCAAAAGGGAGATTGTGAGTATGCCCGAATCCGTGTAGTGCGCGCGCAGATCGCACGCCCGGTGGAAGAGATCCGCGAGGAGGACGAGCCCGATGCCGATGCGCATCGCCGCGATCGAACGCAGATCGAGCGCGAACGTTTCGCGAAGCCGCTCGGAAACGCGGCCGAGATTCACGGCCGTCGGAACGCCTGGTAGCGGTCGAGCACGTCACCCGCCGGGCCGTCCGCGACGAGCGCGCCCTTGTCCATCCAAAGGACGCGCGACGTGATTTGCCGCATCTCCGGCAAGGAATGCGACGCGAAGAAGATCGTCCGTCCGGCGCCGAGGAACTCGGCGATCTTCGCGCGGCTCTTTTCTTGAAACTCCTTATCGCCGACCGAGAGCGCCTCGTCCACGAGGAGGATTTCGGAAGGCAGGTGGGCCGCGATCGAAAACGAAAGGCGCGAGCGCATGCCGTTCGAGTATTTGTGGACCGGCATGTCGTAGAAACCGTCAAGGCCCGAGAATTCGAGGATCCGCGGCAAAAGGCGATTCTTTTCCGCTTGGCCCAGAAGATGGAGGGACAGGAGAAAACGCGCGTTTTCCACGGCATTCATCGAATGCTGGAGACAGCCTTCCATCCCCAGGAGCGGCATCACCCGCCCACGGATCGAAACGCGGCCGTGTGTGGGGCCGGTGATGCCGGCGGCCAAGCGCATCAGGGTTGTCTTGCCGGCCCCGTTGGGTCCAGCCATACCGATCGCTTCTCCGGCCCTCACTTCGAAAGAGACGTCTTCGAGCGCGGCGAACAGATCGCGCCGGCTGAATACCGAACCGCGCTTGTGATAATGCTTGGAGACGTGTTCGAACCGGATGACAGGCGTCACAGGTGATCCGCCACATTGCGCTCGAGGGCCCGGAAGACGAGCACGCCGCTCGACAAGAGGATGGACGCAGCTATTACCGCAGGAAGGAGAGCGCCGTAATCGGGCGTGCGGTCGTGCAGGAGCGTCGCCCGGTAAGCCTCGATGATTCCGACCATGGGATTCAACCGGTACGCCCCGAGCCACTCTTCGGGAACGCGCTCGAGCGAATAGACTACCGGCGATATCAGGAGCCACGCCTGCATGGCCGCCGAGAGGACCGAGCGCACCGCGCCCACGTAGACCGCGATCACCGCCAGGTGAAGCGCGAGGCCCGCGCCGAGGGCCGCCTGAAGCGCGAACACCGGAAGAAGCCGCGGGAAAGCCGAAAGCCCCACCGGCACACCGAGGGCGTGGAAAACCGCCGCGAGTACCACGAGGTTCAGTACGAACGGGACGGAGAGGGCCAGCACGGTGGACAAGGGAATTGCCTCGCGGGGGAAGCGGAGGCGCGTGATGATCGGAACGTTCGACGAAAGGGAGCTCGCGCCGCCACGGACGCAGCCGGTCAGGTACGCCCAAGGAACGAGCGCCGCCAGGCTGAAGGCCGCGTAGGGACGTCCCTCGGAGCCGAACTGCGTGATTTTCGAAAAAACGAGCGTGAAAACGGCCGCGTGGAAGACCGGCTGCATGATTGACAGCCCGAAATTGAACCAGCTCATTTGATAACGCTGCTTGAGGTCCTTACTCGCGAGCGTCAAGACCAATCTCCAGAAATTCATCTCGCCTCCAGAGGCAATCATATCAAAAAAGCGGTGTAAACGGACCGGAAATTTGTTAAACTACGGCACTATAAGCCTAGCAGTTAAAAGGAGAAGCGTTTTGCCCGTTACCAAAAAACCCGGTTTTGAAGAAGGGCGCTGGAACCTCGGCCGGGGCGGGGAGCTCGCCCTCCGGCGGGACGGAGTAAATGAATCCGCGTCGGTCAAAGCGGAAATCTTGGAAGCCGGTCCCGCCTTCCTTTTGGTCCGTGTCCACGGCGAGCAGGCCGGGCAAAAAGCCCGTAAACGCCGCATGCGGCTGGCGGGCCGCTGGACGATCGATTCGAGAAACCGGCTCGTGTTCGAGGTTGAGCGCGCGAACGGTGTTTCCGACGCGCTGACCTTGGACGGCGCGTGGGAGATCGGGCGCGATCTTTCGATCCGCTACCAATTCGCCCGTTCGGGCAAGAATCCAGCGCGGGAGATTTCGCTCGAGGGCGTTTGGGATTTTCCTGGGCCGGGCGAGCTCGTCTATACGCTCGAGAACGGCGACGCGCTGCGTTTCCGGGCGGCCCTCCAGACGCGATCGGTGCGCGCGAAGCGCGGAGAGATCCGCTGGCAGATCGGGATCGACGCGCGCCGCCGCCTCACGACCCGCACGCTCGCGCTCTTCGGCAAGTGGAGGCTCCGGCGCGATCTTTCTCTGGCGTTCGAGACCTCGTTCGGCGGCCGGCGCCGATCGATCGCGTTCGACGCGGTTTACCGCGTCGGCGCGCGGGATTCGGTCGCCGTCGGCTTGGCTGGTTCGAACGGCCGCCCATTGGGCGTCGAGGTGGTTTTCAAGAGGGAAGTAAGCAAAGACGCGAGCGCGTTCGTGCGGCTCGAAAAGAACGCGAAGGAAACGCTCGCCGAAGCCGGCTTTACTTTCGCATGGTGAAAAAGTGATCGAAGAATTCTTCTCCAAACTGCATCATCTCGACCAGCTGATCGCGTGGGCCGGGCTCGTCGGCCTCACGGTGATCGTCTTCTGCGAGACCGGCCTCCTGGCGGGGTTCTTCCTGCCGGGCGACTCGCTTTTGGTGACGGCCGGTTTCGTGGCTTCGCAGGGAGGCCTCGACATCGTGCAACTCAACGTCTATCTCACGCTCGCGGCGATTCTGGGCGATACGACCGGATACGCGATCGGCTACTACGCCGGCCCCAAGCTCTTCAAGAAACAGGACTCGTTCGTCTTCAAGAAGGCCTACCTCGAGCGCACGCATCTCTTTTTCGAAAAGTACGGCGGGAAGACCATCATTCTCGCGCGTTTCGTCCCGATCGTCCGCACGTTCGCCCCGACCGTGGCCGGGGTGGCGAGGATGTCCTACAAGAAATTCCTTATGTTCAACGTCGTGGGCGGCGTGCTCTGGGTGACCGGCATGACGTCTATCGGTTATTTCCTGGGCCGCTCGATCCCCAATTTGGACAAACAGCTCCACATCGTGATCGGCGTGGTGATTCTCGTGTCGTTCCTTCCGATCCTCTTCGAATGGTTGAAAGCCCGCAAGCACTCCCGCTAAAAGTCCAATTCCGCTTGACTTTCTTCCGGACTAGTTAGACAATCAAACAATCTATTTAGTCAATCTAACTATCCGGAATCCCATCCCATGGTCGCAAGCAACCTCAACGAATTCAGCCGGGAACTTTCGGAGATCATGCCGCTCATGGTGCGCGAGTTCGCGCGCCGCGAGGACAACGACCTCATGAGAGGCAAGATCAGTTGCCCCCAAATGGTGACGCTCGAGTACGTCTGCCGCCGTCCGTGCGCGACGATGACCGAGGTTGCGAACCTCCTCGGCACGAAGACGAGTTCCGCTTCCGTCCTGGTCGACCGCCTGATCCGTCAGCGGATGCTCTCGAAAAGCCGCGACAAAGCGGACCGCCGGGTTGTGTGGGTGAGCGTCACTCCCAAGGGCCGCAAGGTCGTGGGCCAGATCATGGACCAGAAGCGCCGTTCGATCCGCGAGATTTTCGCGCCGCTGACCGACGGCGAGCGCCAACAGTACCTCTCCGTTCTCAAGAAACTTAAAAACCACTTCGATGGAAACGCCCGTGCGTAAAGCCGTCGCTCTGGCACTCCTATTAGCCGTCTCCACGCCCGCGGAAGCCTTCGTCTGGGGCCGTAAGCGGGAAAGCCCCCAAAAAACGGCGGTGAAGGCCGCGAAGGCGCCCGTAGAGACGACGCTGACTTTCCGTGACGCGTTCCGCATGGCGGTGAAGCGCAGCGAATCCCTCGCGATCCACGCCGAAGATATCGAGCTCGCCCGGGCCCGCTTCTACCGTTCCTTTCAGTTTTTCTTCCCCAGAGTCTCGTACCAGATGACGCGCACCGAACGCGACGTGGACGACGACGGTTCTTCGAGTGGCGAGGGTTTCTCAAGCGATTCGCGCCGCCGCACCACGCCGGAGAAAAAATTCACGTTCAGCCAGCCGATTTTCAGCGGTTTCAAGGAAATTGCCGCTCTCAAAGGAAGTGGCGCCGATCGCGGCCAGCAGACGCTCGAGTGGGAGCGCGCTCGCGAGCTTCTCTTCGTCGACGTGATGGAGGCCTATTACGCGGTGCTTCAGTCGGAGAAGGACGTCTCGATCCTGCGAGCCACCCGGAAGGCTTTGTCCGAGCGGCTTCGCGAACTGAAGGGCAGGGTGGAACTGGGCCGCTCCCGCGACATCGAGATGAAAGTCTCGCTCTCGGATCTGAAGTTGACCGAGGCCGATCTCGTCGGCGCCGAAACGGCCGCCATCGCCGCCCGGAATCTTCTCGAGTTCTATGTGGGCGAAGCGCTCGGAAGCCGCCGGCTCGAGGACGCGCCGGTTCCCGCGCCCGCCGAAGAACCCGCGGACATCGCGGCCCAAGCGCTCGCGCGTTCGGACGTGCAGGCCGCGCGCTCGGGGCTTCGTCTCGCCGAAAACCGCATCACCTCGGCCCAGGCGGGTTTCTTTCCCAAAGTTTCGCTCGACGGCAACTATTACACGGAACGCTTGGGATTCCAGGAGGGCAACGACTGGGATTTCACGATCCGCGTGGACGTCCCGATTTTCGACGCCGGAGCGACGCTCGGCGACGTGAAGGAAGCCTGGGCGTTCCGAGACGCGGCGCGCCATGCGTACAGCCGCGCCCGCCGCTGGGCGGAGCTCGAGATCCGGAACGCGTGGGAAGATTACCGCTCCGCGCACCGCGCCGGCGAAGCGTTCGCGGACGCCGCGCGCGCAACGGAAGAAAGCTACACGATCCACACGAAGGAATACCTGAACAACCTCGTTTCGAATCTCGACGTGCTCGACGCGCTCCGCCGCAGCGAAGAGGTGCGCCGCCGCGGGAATCAGGCCGAATACGACTCGAAGCGCTCTTACTGGCAGTACCGCGTGGCTCTCGGAGACATTAATGAGCTTATCTGACGTCTCGATTAAAAATCCGGTTTTTGCGTGGATGCTCATGGCCGCGCTCGTTCTTTTCGGCGGCTTCGCGTACAAGGACTTGGGCGTGAGCCAAATGCCGGAGATCGATTTCCCGGTGCTGACGGTCGGCGTGACGTGGGAAGGTGCCGCTCCGGAGGTCATGGAAAGCGACGTCACCGACGTCCTCGAGGACGCCCTCATGAGCACCGAGGCGCTGCGCGAGATCAGCTCGACCACGCGTCAGGGTGACATGAGCATCAAGCTCGAGTTCGCGCTCGAACGCGACATCGACATCGCGCTCCAAGAAGTGCAGTCGAAAGTCGCGCAAGCCCAGCGCCGCCTTCCGGAAGACATCGACCCTCCCATTGTCTCCAAGCAGAACCCGTCGGAGCAGCCTATCCTCTGGCTCGGCCTTTCTTCGGAGACGCGTTCGCTCCGTGATCTCATCGCCTATACCCAGGACAGCCTGAAAGACCGCTTCCAGACGATCCCCGGCGTCGGCGAGATCATTCTTTCGGGCTTCGTGGACAGAAATCTCCGCGTCTGGGTCTCGCAGGCGAAGCTCGACGAGTACCAGCTCACCATCGGAGACGTCATTGGCGCGATCGAGCAGAACCATGTCGAGATGCCCGCCGGCCGCATCGAGACTGCGGAGAAGGAAATGAACGTCCGGGCGATGGGCGAAGCGCTGTCCGTCGAAGAGTTCGGCGAGATTCTCATCTCGCGCCGCGGCGGGCAGCCGATTTACAAGCCGATCATGATGAAGGACGTCGCCCGCATCGAAGAAGCGCTCGCCGACCAGCGCCGCATCTCGCGCGTTCTCGGAAGGCAGGCGATCGGCCTAGGCTTCCGCAAGCAGATCGGCGCGAATTCGGTCGAGGTGGCTCACCAGGTGAAGGCGAAGATGAAGGATATCCAGAAGGACCTCCCGAAGGACATGCAGCTGGGAATCAATTTCGACGCGACGACGTTCGTCGAGGAAGCCGTCCACGAGCTCGTTTTCGCACTCCTTCTGGCAGCGTTTCTGACGGCGGTCGTGTGCTGGGTGTTTCTCGGCTCTTGGAGCTCGACGTTCAACATCCTTCTCTCCATCCCGACGTCGATCATCGGATGCTTCCTTATTTTCCGTTTCATGGGGTTCACGCTGAACACGTTCACGCTGCTCGGACTTTCGCTCGCCATCGGCATCGTCGTCGACGACGCGATCATGGTTCTCGAAAACATCGTCCGTTACCGCGAAAAGGGCCTCGGCCGCGTGGAGGCCGCCGCGGTGGGCGCGCGCCAGATCACCTTCGCCGCCCTGGCGGCCACGCTTTCACTCGTCGCGATCTTCCTCCCGGTTGCTTTCATGACCGGCGTCATCGGCCGTTTCTTCTTCGAATTCGGCGTGACCATCTCGGCCGCCGTCATCCTCTCACTCCTAGAAGCACTGACGCTCACCCCGATGCGCGCCTCGCAGTTCCTTTCGGTTGGGGAGAGGCACAACAAGTTCGGGCAGGCAGTCGACCGCGGATTTGCGAATCTCGCCAAAAACTACGGGCGTTCGCTCGAATGGTCACTCAAACGGCCGCTCGTGATCGTCGCGGCTTCTCTCGCGTTCTTTGCCCTTTCGCTCCTGGTTGCGGGCCCGCTTCGCAAAGAATTCGTTCCCCCGCAGGACCAGGGTTATTTCCTTTGCCGCCTGCAGACTCCTGTCGGGTCGTCGCTCGAATACACGAACGAAAAGTTTAAAGCGGTGGAGAAATTCATTTCGGAGCAACCCGAGGTCCATCGCTCGTTCGCAGCGATCGGAGGCTTCGGCGGCGGTGAAGTGAACACCGGTATGATGTTCATCTCCATGAAACCCAAAGGGGAACGCGGCGTACGCAAAGGCGCGAAGAAGGAATTGGGCCAGTTCGAGCTCATGGACCGTTTCCGCGAGGAGATCGGGAAATTCCCCGACCTTAAGATTTTCATCCAAGACCTCTCGATGCGCGGCTTCACGGCGCAGCGCGGCTTTCCCGTCGAGTTCTCGGTGCAAGGCAACGATTGGGGCAAACTTTCCACGTACTCGACCCAAATGATGGAGAAGATGCGGCAAACGGGTCTCATGACCGACGTCGACACCGATTATCTCCTGGGTGTCACCGAGGTCCAGATCCGCCCGAACCGCAAAAAGGCGCAGGAGCGCGGCGTCGAAATGGGGGCGATCGGAAGCGCGGTGAACGCCCTCATCGGCGGCCAGCGGGTGGGCAAATACACCGAGGGCGGGCGCCGCTACGATGTTCGCGTGCGCCTGGTCGCGGAGGACCGCATGAAGCCCGAGGACATCGAGAAAATTCATATCTGGAACAACCGCGGCGAACGCGTGCTCCTGGCCGACGTTGTGGACGTCGAAATGAAGCCGTCCCTTCTCAGCATCACGCGGCGCAACCGCCAGCGCGCGATCGGCGTGTTCGCAAACATCGTGGCCGGAAAATCCCAGGCCGACGCGATCTCGGCGGTCGAGAAAATCGCACGGGAAACCCTCCCGGAGGGCTACCGCGTGGAGTTTGTCGGCGGCGCCCAGAGCATGCGCGAATCGATGTCGAGCCTAGGCTTTGCCTTCCTCATGGGCATCATCATCGCGTACATGATTCTCGCGTCGCAGTTCAATAGCTACATCCATCCGGTCACGGTGCTCCTGGCCATGCCGTTCGCCGTCTCGGGTGCGCTCATCGCGCTTTTTCTCGCGAACCAATCGATCAATCTCTACAGCATGATCGCTTTCATCCTTCTCATGGGCATCGTGAAGAAAAACTCGATTCTACTCGTCGAATTCACGAACCACGTCCGCGACGAAAAAGGAAAGCCCGTGCGCGAGGCGCTCCTCGAGGCCTGCCCGATCCGCTTGCGTCCGATTCTCATGACGTCGGTCGCGACTGTCGCCGCGGCCGTTCCCGCCGCGCTCGCACTCGGCCCTGGATCCGAGACCCGCATCCCCATGGCCGTCGCCGTCATCGGCGGCGTGGTGGTATCCACGTTCCTGACCCTCTACGTCGTGCCGTGCGCTTACGACCTCTTTTCAAAGTTCGAGCGCGGCCGCCG
>CAYSKO010000030.1:0-16085 GCA_964431835.1 uncultured Planctomycetia bacterium
CGTCATGTATTCGCAGCCGTGGTCGCCCACGCCCTCGACGACGGCGGTTCCGCCGGAGTTGCGGACGCAGAAACGCTCGCCCGCGCGGCCGGCCGCGTAGAGACGCCCGTCGGTGGCGCCGTACATCACGGTGTTGCCGATGATCGAATTCTCGGAAGGCTCGAACGACACGCCTTCGTTCGGACGAACGACAATCTCGCCGCCGGAGAGACCCTTGCCGACGTAGTCGTTGCACTCGCCCACGATCGTGAAACGCAGGCCCTTGGCCAGGAAAGCTCCGAAGCTCTGGCCGGCGCTTCCCGAGAAGCGGCACTCGACCGCGTGGCCCGGAAGACCTCTCAGCGCGTAACGTTTGGCGACTTCGCCCGACAGGCGCGCCCCGACGGTGCGGTCGACGTTTCGTATTTTGAATTCGAGGGTCGCGTTTTCCTTTTTGTCGAGGAACGGGACGGCCTTCGCCCAGACGTCGTCGTCGAGAGGTTTGTCGTTGGGCCAGTCGTTGCGATCGACGACGCAGCGCTTGGGCTTCGAGCCATTCGGATCGACCTGCGCGAGAATATCCGTGAAATCGATGAGGTTCGCCTTCGGATGAGACTCAGGATACAGAATCTCGAGAAGGTCCACGCGGCCGATCGCTTCGTCGAGATTCTTGAGGCCGAGATCCGCGAGGATCCAGCGCACTTCCTCGGCGACGCCGGTGAGGTAGTTCACGAACTGGTCGGGAGTACCGGTGAACTTCGCGCGGAGCTTCGGATCCTGTGTCGCGACGCCGACCGGGCACGTGTTCAGGTGGCACTGGCGGACCATCACGCAGCCCACGGCCACGACCGCGGCGGTGCCGAATCCGTATTCCTCGGCGCCGAGAATCGCGGCGATCACGATGTCGCGGCCAGTTTTGAGCCCCCCATCCGCGCGGAGCTTCACCTTGCCGCGGAGGTTGTTGAGGACGAGCACCTGCTGGGCTTCGGCCAGACCGATCTCCCAGGGGCTACCCGCGTATTTGATCGACGAAAGCGGCGACGCGCCGGTGCCGCCGTCGTGTCCCGAGATAAGAACGATGTCCGCATGGGCCTTCACGCAACCCGCGGCGACGGTGCCCACGCCGGACTCGGAGACGAGCTTCACGCAGACCTTCGCGCCCGGGTTCACGCGCTTCAAGTCATAGATGAGCTGGGAAAGATCTTCGATCGAATAGATGTCGTGGTGCGGCGGCGGAGAGATCAGCGTGACTCCCGGAACCGAGTGGCGGATGCGCGCGATTTCTTCCGAAACCTTGTGGCCGGGAAGCTGGCCGCCCTCACCGGGCTTGGCCCCTTGAGCCATCTTGATCTCGAATTCGTCGCACTGGACGAGATATTCGACGGTCACGCCGAAGCGTCCGGAGGCGATCTGCTTGATCTTTGAATGCGGGTCGTCGCCGTTCGGAAGGAGCTTGTAGCGCGAAGGGTCTTCCCCGCCTTCGCCGCTCGAACCCTTGCCGCCGATGCGGTTCATCGCTATCGAAAGCGCCTCGTGGGCCTCGCGCGAGAGCGCGCCGTGGGAAATGCCCGACATGCGGAAGCGCTTGCGGATCTCGACCGCGGATTCGACGCCGTCGATCGGGATCGTGTTATCGATTTTGCGGAAACGGAAAAGGTCGCGGATGGCGGTGGGCTGCCGGTGGTTCACCGCATCGGCGAAGCGCACGTACTCGTCGAGCTTGCCCGACTTCACGTACGCGTGCAGGGTTTTCACGACCTCGGGGTTGAACGCGTGGAACTCGCCGACCGAGCGGTAGCGGTACACGCCGGCTTCGACGAGCTCGAGCGGCTTGGCTTCGGAGGGTTTGAACGCCTGATGGTGGAATGCGGCGACGTCGGCCGCGATCTCGGTGTAGCCGATGCCGCCGATGCGCGAGGACGTTCCGCCGAACGCGTGGTCGATCAGCGTGCGGCTCACGCCGACCGCCTCGAAAATCTGCGCGCCGCGGTAGCTCGCGATGCAGGAGATACCCATTTTGGACATGATCTTGAGCTGGCCGTCCAGGAGCGCTTTTTTGTAGTTCGCCACCGCGCCCTCGGGCGTCTGGTTCGGGATTTTCCCCGTCACCGCGAGCTCGCGGACGGTCTCGAGCGCAAGGTACGGGCAGATCGCGGTCGCGCCGTAGCCGATCAGGGTCGCCATGTGGTGCACCTCGCGCGCCTCGGCCGTCTCGACGACGATGTTGCAGCGCATGCGAAGGCCCTTCACGATCAAATGGTTCTGCACCGCGCCGACGGCCAGAAGCATCGGGATCTGCGCGTTCTTCGCGTCGACGCCCTTGTCCGAGAGGATGAGGACGGATTTCCCCGCGAGCACGGCGCGCTCGGCTTCCTCGCAAAGGTGAAGCACACCCTCCTCGAGCCGCGTCCCGAGAACGGAAGAAGCGGAAGTCGACGCGTCGGCCGGAGCCTCCGCGTGCGTGCCGCTAGGCTTGGGAGACGTGTCTTCGGAGACGTCGAAAAGCGCCGAGAGCGTGATCGCGCGGAAAGGGTCCTGATCGAGGCGTCGCAGGGTCTCGAGCTCGTGCTCGGAGAGGACGTGCGACGACAGGCGCATCATCTTCGCGTGTTCGGGCGTTTCTTCCAAAATGTTCTTCTGGGGACCGAGCGACGTCGTGAGCGAAAAAACGAGCGATTCGCGCAAGTGGTCGATCGGCGGATTCGTAACTTGGGCGAAGAGCTGGCGGAAATACGTATAAAGGAGGCGCGGCTTGATCGAAAGGATCGAAAGCGGAGTGTCGTCGCCCATGGAACCGACCGGTTCCTTGCCGTCGCGGCCCATCGGCTGGAGGACCATCGCAAGGTCTTCCTGGGTGTAATTGAAGGCCACGCGCAGCTGCGTGAGATCGGCTTCTTTCACTTCGGCGCCGCCCGCGATCCTTCCGGCCGCGAGCGATTCGAAAGAGACCGCGTGCGCCTTCACCCATTCGCCGTAGGGCTTGCGCTGGGCGTAACGCGCCTTGATCTCGTCGTTCTTGTAGATTTTTCCTTCGACCGTGTCGATGGCGATCATCGTGCCGGGGCCGAGGCGGCCTTTTTCGACGACGTTCATGTCGTCGATCTCGATGAGACCCACTTCGGAGCCCATGATCACGCGGCCGTCCTTCGTCACGACGTAGCGCGCCGGGCGCAGGCCGTTGCGGTCGAGTGCGGCGCCGACCATGCGTCCGTCGGAGAACGTGAGGGCGGCGGGACCGTCCCACGGCTCGGAGAAGCAGGAATGGTACTCGTAGAACGCCTTCACGTCCGCGTCGATCGAAGAAGCTTTCTCCCACGCTTCGGGAACCATCATCATGACGGAGTGGAGCAGGTCGCGGCCGGACTGGTAATAAAGTTCCATCACGTTGTCGAGCGCGGCGGAATCGGATCCGCCGGGCTGGATCACCGGAACGAGGCTCGCAATCTTCTTCCCCCACACCGGTGACTGGAGCGCGGCTTCGCGGGCCTTCGTCCAGTTCTTGTTGCCTTGAAGTGTGTTGATCTCGCCGTTGTGGCCGAGCAGGCGGAACGGCTGAGCGAGGTACCAGTTGGGGAATGTGTTCGTCGAGTAGCGCTGGTGGAACACCGCGAGCGCCGTCTCGAAGAACGGGTTCGAAAGATCCTCGTAGAATTTGTCGAGTTGGGTCGCGACGAAGAGGCCCTTGTAGACGATGGTCTTCGAGGAAAAGGACGGGATGTAGAAGCCATCGATGTTGTCGCGCTCGGCGCGCTGCTCGATCTCGCGGCGCACGAGATAAAGGATGCGTTCGAAATCCTCCGGCTTCACCTTCGAGCCGCGCTTGACCATGATCTGCTCGATGTCGGGCTGGGTGTGGAGCGCCTGATCGCCGAGCACCGAGTCGTTCACGGGAACGTTGCGCCAGCCGAGGATGTCGAGGCCGTTGCGGAGCGTGACTTCCTCGACGATCGTGCGGCCCTTTTCGCGGGCGCCATAGAAACCCTGCTTCGGGAAGAAGATCATGCCGACAGCGAGGTCCTCGTCCTTGGCGAGTTTCTTGCCCAGGCGCTCGATTTCGCGGCGGAATATCTTATGCGGAAGCTGCGTGAGGATGCCCGCGCCGTCGCCGGTCTTCGCGTCGGCGCTAACGGCGCCGCGGTGCGTGAGATTGATGACGGAGCGGATCGCGTCCTTCAGGATCTCGTGCGAGCGCTTGCCGGCGACGTCGACAATGAAGCCGGTGCCGCAGGAGTCCCTCTCGAAGGCGGGGTCGTACAGCGGATATTGGGAGTTCTTCTTCAACTGCAAGCGCTTCCTTCCTTTTATAGAAGATGGATAACCGGGAGATTTTACACGAGGGGTCCCTGTTTGGCAAGGATGGGGAACCGCCGGGTCCGGGGTTTACCGGAAAGCGGCAGCCGGGTACAATGGCGGCATGCAGATTTCAGGAAAATACCCGCCCGCTCTGAGGGGCGCCGTGGTTCTCGCCACGGACGCGCGACGGCCTGCGTGGCCGGCGACTGGATGCGTCGCGTGAGAACTTGGGACGAAACCGCGCGGCGCCGCGCCGCCTGGGTTCTCTGCGGGATGGCGGCCGTCGTGCCTTCGGTCGTCGCCTTCTGCGTGCTTCCGGCGATCCCCACGAATGACGCACCCAACTACCTCGCGCTCATGCGCACGTATCCCCCGGTTCCGCCCGGGGCGGAGGAGACGGTCACCCTCGTGCAGCCGCCGGGCTATCCGCTCTTTCTCGACGCCCTCGCGGCCGTAGCGGGACTGCGGCACCTGCCCGCCGCGGCCGCGGTCGCACAGCAGATATTGAGCGCTTTGAGCGTCGTCCTTCTCTACAGAACGGGGCTTCGCCTCGGTCGCCGCGGCGCGGGACTCGCGGCCGCGGTCGCTTACGGGCTTTACGTTCCACGGCTTTTGTACGGCCAGGCTTTCATGGCGGAAACTCTTTTCACGTTCCTCCTTCTTCTGGCGGCGTGGTGCGCATCCCGGCCGAGCGTTAAAAACGCGGCGTGCGCGGGCTTCGCGGTGGGCGCGGCGATGCTGGTCAAATTTTTAGGGGCGCCTCTCGTCCTCCTCGTAGCGCTCGGCATGGATTCGCGGAAGAAAACCGCGGCGTTCCTCGTCCCGGCGGCCTTCTGCGTCGCCGCGCTTGCCGCGCACGGCGCCGTGTCGGACGGCCCGCACAGGACACGGTCGAGCCTCGGGCGTCATCTCGCGGATCACGCGTACGCGGCAGCTCCCGCCGGCGTCGACGATCCGGGCGTGCGAATCGTCCGCGCCGCGCTCGCTGAAACGGACCGTCCGCACCGCTTTCCGGGTCCATGGTGGGATTACTGGCATGCATTGAAAGACGGCCGCTCACCTCTGGAAGCGGACCGGCTTCTTCTCCGAGCTTCCATAGCGACCGCCACCGCCGACCCGGCGGCGTGGATCGTGCGTTCGTGGAAACACTTTAAGGAGAACGCGGTCACGGACGAACGGCGTTACCGCTGGGAGGAAGGAGTGTACGAAGACCGCGCACTCGGGGATTTCCTCGCGGGACGGGAACCCGTTCCCGCGTACGCGGCGTGCGAAGCCGGCGAAGAGTACCCGCGGATGGCGCGGACACTGGGTTTTTACGAAGCTCCGGACCGGCTGGGCCGCTTCGGACGCGAATGGCTCGCATTTTGGGACCGTCCCCTCTTTCGCTTTCGCGGGAACGGGTGGGGAATTCTTTTTGCGGTTTCTTTCGCGTGGGGGGCTTTTTTCGCGGGCGCTTGGAGGCCGGTCGTTTGGGCGTCGCTCGGAATGCACGCGTTCGCGGCCGTGATCGAAATGAGCGTTCCGCGCTATTCTGAGCCGCTCGTTCCGGTCGCGCTTTTGACGCTCACGCTCGCCGCGGCCGCCGCGAGCGAAAAACTTCAGGGCTTGAGGACGATCTTTCCGAAGTTCTGACGCGCTTCCATGCGCCGATGCGCGTCAGCGGCTTCTTCGAGCGGAAACACGCGGTCGACGACCGGAGAGACGACCCCGCGTTCCACGAGTTCGATCACGCGGTACAACTCCGCCATGCTTCCCATGTACGAACCGATCAGCGAAAGCTGCTTCGAATAAAGGAACCGGATCTCGACTTCCGCCTTTGGGCCGGACGTTGCGCCGCACGTCACCATGCGGCCGCCGCGCGCCAGACACTTCAAGTTGCCGGGCCACGTTTCGGGCCCGATGTGCTCGAACACGACGTCCACCCCCCGTCCTCCCGTGAGACGCTTGGCCTCCTCCGCGAAATCCAGGGTCTTGTAGAGAATCACCTCGTCCGCGCCCAGCTTTTTTGCGCGTGCGGCCTTTCCCGGATCTCCCACCGTCGTAAGCACCGTCGCGCCCAGAAACTTCGCGATCTGAATCGCGAGGCTGCCGATTCCCGACCCGGCTGCGTGCACGAGGACGGTTTCTCCGGCGCGGACGTTCGCGCGTGAAACGAGCATGTGGTAGGCGGTGAGGCCCGCGAGCGGAAGCGAGGCCCACTCCTCGTCGGACAGCTTGGACGACACGGGGATCACGAAACGTTCGTGGACGGCGACTTTTTCGGCGTAACCGCCGTCGGTCTGAAGGCCAAGGATTTGAAAATCGGGAGAGAAGCTGTCACGGCCTTCGAGCGCTTCGGGTCCGAGCGGCGCCTGGCCCGGCGAGACGACCACGCGCTCGCCTTTTTTGAAGCGCTTCACACCCGGACCGAAATCGAGCACGACGCCGCAGACGTCGGAACCCGGAATGTGCGGGAGAGGAATCCGGACTCCGGGAAGACCCTGGCGCACCCAGATGTCCAGGTGGTTCAGAGCGCACGCTTTCACGCCGATAAGCACTTCGTCCGGCGACGGAACGGGGTCTTTGAACCCGCCGTGCTTCAGGACTTCCGGGCCGCCGTGCTCCTCGAAGAAGACGGCTTTCACGGAAGTTTAGAGATAGCTTTTGACGAACTCGACGAAGAGCCGCACGCCGACGCCAGTCGAGCCGACCGCGAAGAGAGGCTTCGGGCTGTCCGCCCAGGCCGTGCCGGCGACGTCCAGGTGCGCCCAGCTCTTCGTGTGGTCGGCAAATTCCTTCAGGAACATGCCGGCCGTGATCGTACCCGCGTACTTTTTCGAGATGTTTTGGATGTCGGCGTACGTGGCGCGGATCGATTCGAAATACTCGTCCCAAAGCGGGAGCTCCCAGAGGCGCTCCCCCGTGCGGTTGCCCGCGTCGATCAGACGGCGGACGAGCTCGGGGTCCGTGCCCATGACCGCGCTGCAGACGTCGTTGAACGTGACGGCCGCGGCGCCCGTCAGCGTGGCGATGTCGACGATTGCGCGGGGCTCGTAGCGCTTCGCGTACGCGAGCGCGTCGGCCAGAATCAGGCGTCCTTCGGCGTCGGTGTTCAGCACCTCCACGGTCTTCCCGTTCATGATCGTGAGGATGTCGCCGGGACGCTGGGCGGTCGGCCCGGGCATGTTCTCGACGACCGGGCAAAGGCCGACGACCGGGACGTTCAGCTTCAGGTTCGCGATCGCCTTCATCGCGCCGATCACGGCGGCCGCGCCGCTCATGTCGTACCGCATCTTGTCCATGTCGCCGGCCGGTTTGATCGAGATGCCACCGGTGTCGAACGTGACACCTTTGCCGACAAGAACGATCGGGCGCGCCGACGACTTCACGCGGTTCTCGAGCACGATGAACTGCGGCGGGAACGAGCTCCCCTGCGAAACGCCCATCACGCCGCCCATCTTGAGGCGCTTAATCTCTTCCTTGCCGAGGATCTTGCACGAAAGGCCGTTCTTGGAGGCCATTTCGCGGGCGGCCTGCGCCAAACGCACGGGTGTCATGAAATTCGCGGGTTCGTTCGCGAGCGTGCGCGTGAAATTGACGGCGTCGGAGACGGCTTCGGCCTCAGCGATCGCTTCGCGGAGGCGCGATTCGGCCGCGGGCGACGCGATCTCCACGGCGTCGGGCTTGAAGGCCGGCGCGGGCTTCGATTTGTACTTTTCGAATTTGTAATCGGAGAGACGCACGCCCTCGACGACCGCGCGCGCGGCGTCGGACATCGTTAGGCCGCGCGAGAGCGCCTCGAGTTCGACGCGAACGACCGGAACGCGGAGGCCTTTCGCCTGGCCGAGGAAACGGGCTGCGACGCGGCGCACCTTCTCGAGCGTGTGCTTGTCGTCTTTACCGAGCCCCGCGAAATAATAGGAGGTCTTTTCCGTCGAAACGAGGAGGCTGTCTCCGGGCTTGCCTTCGAAACGCTTCTCTTTCATTTCCCTTCGAACACGTTCGCGGAAGGCCGTTTCGAGCTTGATGCCGGCGGAGAGTTCCTTGTCTCCTTGGAACACGCCGACACACATGAGACCCGCTTTCGAAGCGCCCTTGGGCGCGAGGACGATCTTCACGACTTGCCCGCGATCCGGCGCGATTCCACTTCGAGGCGGACCTTCAGGGAGCCGTTCCGGGGCTTCGGGAGGCTTTCGACGAGCGCGAGCGCGCTGTCGCGCGAGATGGCACGCGGAAAGTCCAGGCGGATGGAGACGTCGTGCGAAATCTTGACGCCGCGCTTTTTGAGCGCGACGAGCGTGCGGCCGAAATCCTTCGCGTCCATGGAATCGCCCTTCAGAACAAGCTCGAGGCTTTTGATCCCCTTCGTGTCCTTCAGGCGTCCCGCGAACTCATTCTTCACTTGGGACGGCGAAGCGTGGTTTTCGCTTTCGAGAAAATTCGTCATTGTCGGCTCCTAGGTTGGGAGATCGGCCGGTCCGTCGCGAAGATTATAATATAAACGGAAGGCACGGCACAAGCGCGCCGGGGGCCGTCGGGACGGCTTTTTTAAGCGGACGAGCGGACCGAACGCCACATGGCTTCGGCGGCGCGCAGAAGCGTCTGGAGCGGGATGCGGGCAACGACAGGCAGGCGGAAGCCGTGGAGCACGAACGTCTCGAGGTCCGTGCGGCCCTCGAGAAGCTCGAGGAAGGCGGACGCGTCGGCGATCTTCCGCTCGGCGCGCGAGTTGTAGTATTCCAGCAGGCCGGGCGCGAACCCTTCGGAAGCGACGCGGGCCGTATCCACGCGGCGCGCGGCGGAATCGTATTGGGCGCCGAACGAGACCGCGGCGGAATGCGCGGCGAGGAACGCATCGGTCCAGCCGAGCAGCGAGCGCTCGTCGAGACCGGCCGCGGAGAAAAGGAACGTGCGCGCGTCTCGCTGTGGCAACGCGCGGGCGGCCGACGCGTCGACGTAGCGCATCACGACGCCATCGAACACGACGGGTACGGCGCCGATCGAGGCGACCGGGGCCCCGAGCGACGCTTCCGCCGCGGCCAGCGCCGTTTCGAGCGACTGACGGCGCGGGGCGTCGAGCGCTTCGAGTCCGCCGAGGAAGAACGAATCATTCTTGAAAGCGGTGCGGCGGCGCGTATCGAGGATCTGGCGGACGAGAATTTCCTTCTGCGCGTCGAATTCGAGCGGATCGGCCAGGCGCGCGAGGAACCCGACGGGCAGCTCGTGCGCGACGGGAGCGGCGGCGAGAACCGGCGGAACGGCCGTCTCGGCAGACGCAGCGGAAGCGCGAAGGAGCGCGACCGCGCCTTCTCCGGCAAGCGCGCGGGCGGCTTCGCGCCGGGGTTTGTCGGCACTCCGGAGCTCGGCCAGGCGCGCATCGGGATTCTCTGCGCGGACCGCGACCTCGCCGGTGGCGGCGAATACGACGGACACGGCCTTCGCCCGCCCCCCGTCCGCCTCAACCTCCAAACGGAACACCGGTGCTTCGGCTCCGAACGTGACCGCGAACGAGCGGCCTTCGTTGCCGCGGTAAAGCTCGAGCGCGAACGCCTCGAGCGCTTCGGCTTCCGCGGGCGTGAAACGGGGCGGGCGCGCTGCGGCGATCGTCTTGGAGGACATGGATGCGGGTTGATCTTCCGACAAACGCGCGCCGGCGTCCTGGACAGCCGCCAGCCGCGCGCCGGAGTGTCCGGCGGCGGCCGCCCGGACCGCCCGGCCGCTGTCGCGTGCGGCCAAAATTCTTTGGATCGCCAGCACGTCGATGGCCGTGCGCCAATCGGTCTTCTTGGCGATTCGCATGGCGTTGACGTCGACCACCGCCTGAGTGAGCTTTCCTTTCAACATCTCGACGACCATCTCGGCGGGCCATTTCTGGTTCAGCCTGTTCTGCTGCCATTCGAAATAGGACGTCGCCACCCCGCCAGCGTTCGCCAGCGAGTCGGGAATCACGAGCGTTCCTCCTTGCAAAAGCATATCGTACGCCTCGTTCGTGACGGCGCCGTTGGCTCCCTCGATCACGATCTCGGCCTGAAGCTTGGCGGCATTTTGAGCGGTAATGCTGTTTTCCTTCGCGCACGCGTAAAACACGAACGTCGGAAGCTCGAGGAACTCATCTTTCGAGACGAGGCGCGCATCGGGAATCGCGTGACCCGGGGCTCCGTCGTTCAGCTGCGCGAATTGGCCTGGCGTTTTTAGCAGCTGGCGCAGGGCCTCGATGTCCTCGAGCGAGAAGCCTCTTTCCAGGTAAACAACGCCGCTTCGCTCGGCGATCGCCTGCACCCTAACACCGTCCTTGATCGCCTCGAGCGCCGCCTGGAGACCGACGCCGCCGAGCCCCTCAATCTTAGCCGTCTCGCCCTGCAGTTTTTTCGAGCTGCCGAACTCGAGACTCGCGAGCGCTTTTAGGACATGGTGAACGCCGAAACCCGTGGACTCCGGACGGAAGTTCGAGCCGCCGTTTTCAATCGTCTTCGCCGTGAACGTGCCGACGGCGGCCGAAAGCCCCGCCAGCGGCGAGTCTTCCTCGATCGGCGTGCCGGCGTCCCGCAGGCCGGCGAGGTAGGAAGTGACGGCTTGGAGGTGGCGCGTCTGCACGAGTGTCTGCATGTCCTTGCCGCGCGCCGCTTCGTCGACGTCGTCGAGGAGCCTCTGAAGGTCGGCCGGATATTTCGCGAAATCGCCGCCCAACCGGGCGCGGCGGAGAAAGTGCTTCAGGTATTCGTCCTCGCAGATATCCATGTCCCAGGAACCGCTGCCCAAGTCCGGCGCCGGGATGTCCGTGTACGGCCCGATGAGACCCGCTTCGGAAAGCTTTAGCGTCAGATCGCGAAGCACGGAAGCCCGAAGACGCCGTGAAGTTTCTTCGTCGAGCCCTTCGTTGAAATCGCGAAGCACGAATTGCCCCGGCTCGGGCTCCTCGACGTCGGCAAAGAGGACGACGCCCTTCGCGCCGCCGTACGGAAGGTCCGCAACCGCGCCTTTCACCGTCATCAGAAACGCGAGCGGCTTGACTTCTCCGTCCCCCACCCAGCGCCTCAAGAAATATCTCAGCTCGTGAAGGTTCATCCTCTTTTTCAGCTCGTCGAACTTCGGCAGGAACGCTTCGCGGTCCGCCTGCAGGGTCGATTTGAAGACGAACCGCTGACCGCCCTTGCCGGGTCCTCGCGCCGTGTTGTGCACTTCGCGGATCGCCAGCAGGCTCACCTGCGCCCCCAAGACGTTGACGATCATTTCGGGCTGGAAGTGGCTCTCGAAGCTTCGGAGATACGTCTCGTCCTGGGCCGTGAAATTTCCGACTTCGATCGCCCTTTCGAGGCGGCTTTGCGCCGGCGTGACCGACTTGGTTTCGTGGGTCCGCCCGAACACGGTATGCCAGAACGGATTCTGGTAAGCGGGATCGAGCTTCAGCGTGACAAAATTCCGGGGTCGTATGCCCAGTTCATTCACGCGGTCGCGGATCGACTGCGCGAGTGCGGCCACCTCGCGCACCTGCACGGCGGACAAGGTGCCGGCGGCCGGCGTTTTCGGCCGGGCTCCCGGAGGAAGGAGCTCGTCCAAGCCGTGACGGCGGAGCTGCTGGCGCGTCAGGAGACCCAGGAGACCCGACTCGAAAAAGTGGCTGTGCGCCTGCCAGGAGCGTCCGAGCGAGGTGTGTTTGAACGAATGAAAAACCGCGTCGCCTCCGTACAGGGCGCTGAGCATCGAGTCGATGTGTGCGTATTTATCGGCGCCTTTATGATACCGGTCCTTCAGCTTCGGGAAATGACGCAGGATCCGGCGTGCCGCCTCGATTTCCTGACGCGCGCGTTCCCGTGCCCGCCGGAGCTCGGACGAATCACCGGCCATGCGCGCGCCGGTCGTTCTGAGGAGAGCGTCGATCTTGTCGCGCAGCGGCCCGTCGTCCTCCAGAAGCGCCTGAACCAGAGACGGAGCCAAACCGAAGTCCTTTTGCGCGCGCGGAAGTTCTTCTTCCGCCTTCCGGATAACCTTGTCTCCGAGCAGTTTGATCGTGCTCGCATACGCAGGCTGGTTTTTCACGCCCCCCGTGCGCATGGCTTCGCTCTCCTTCTCGATCTGCTCCAGGAGGCTGAACGTCTCGTTCATGATGCCCTGGAGACGCTCGAGCGCGCGGCGGCCGTTCGGCGTCTCTGCCAGCTTCTCAAGCTCTTTTAAGGGAGTCAGCTGCGCGCCCGCAGCGTCGGAGGCGCGGCGGATCGTCTCGTGATAGCCGCGCCGCACCGCGCGGAGCGCCTCGGCGCCGGCCTGGCGGTACTGCGAAGCGGTTTTCGCCCAACGCACGTTCACGTAGCCGTCGACGGTCCACTCCCCCGAATCCGTCCGGCGGAGATGACCGGGCAGCTTCGCGATGCCGCCTTTGAGGGACGCGTCGAAATCCGCCGGAAAGAGCCTGCGGACTTGCGGTTCGAGCGATACGCGCGGCGCGACGTCGGCCGGCACGGTCCCGAGCGTAAGCGCATCGGATTCGGCGAGCGCGTACAGGAAAAGACTAAGCTGCTGGTATCCGGCGGAAAAGATCAGCGGACGCCCGTCGATCGCCACGCCTTCCACGGTGTAAGTGACGCGGTCCCCCGCGATTTGAATGGAGGTGTAACGGTCGTCGCGCTCGATCCGACGGTAGACTTCCCATTCGATTCCGTCGTCGTCGGCCTGCCGGCCCACGCGGTGGAAATATTCGCGGACGTCTCCGATCGTGTCGCCGATGTAATCCGGAGCCTCCCATTCGTCGACGGCGGGCAATACGCGCCAAAGCGCCGCGTCCGCCAGCGCTTCGGGCAGAGAAACGGCCGCGGCGGCTCGCGCGTCGAGACGCGCTTTGTCTACGAGTTGAACCGGCCAATAACCGCCCGTGCCGCGTACGCGGTCGAGCTGCGTCGCGCCTGCTGCCGTGAGCCAGCGCGGCTCTTCGGAAGCCGTCACGGTGGGCGAGACAGCGATCGAGATCCCTTGAACCAAAGCGGTGCGCGTCCGTTCGCTTTCGCTGAGGAGACCGGCGGGTTTCACGGTCATACGGTCGTAGAAACGGGCGCCGGCATCGAAATTGTGCAGCGTCACCACCTGATTGGTCTTTCCCGTGACGACGGACTCCGGCTCCCCGAGCACGCGAACCCGGCCCTGCCCCAAAGATTCGAGCACGACACGGTTCGTGCGGTCGAATTCGTCGACGAACGCCACGAAGCGCCTCTCGGCCACACGGTCATAGTAGAGCCGAACCGGATATTTGCGGTCGGCGTAAATCCTGGAGATCATGAAATTCATGCCGCCAAGGTTCACCTGTTCCTGGGCGAGGGGCTCGGTGAGTTGGGGGTTCAGGTCCGCGTGGTTCTCGAGCAGAGCGAACACCGCCGCTTCGCGGGCGGCCCCGGACGCCGGCAGGCCGTGCAGACGGTCGAGGAAACGGCGGCCCGCCGGATAGGATTCGAAGAACGGGATCGACCTCGACGGCGACGGCTCGGACTCGCCCGCTTCGTCCAGCGCGGTCACTTGAAGGTCCGACGTTTCGAGCGTGACGTCGTTCTCGATGTAGGCGGCTTTCAGCGCGCGCCCCTTCTCCGCATACGACAATTCGAGACGGAAGCCTCGCTCGGCGTCGGTCTTAGCGTAAAAACGGACGATCCCTGCGCGGGCGTTCGTCTTGTCGACGAGCACACGCGGCGCGGTGTACCAGACCATCCCCTGATTGAATTGCTCGCCCAGCAGATCGAAATACGCGCGCGAAGAAAGGATCCCCTCGGCAGCGGGTACCTCCGACTGGTGCGCGCGATTGAAGAGCGCGCGGTGAGTGCGGAGCGCGGGCGTTTCGCGGATGTCGAAAACGACGGTGGGCTGGGGGGTTTTGAGCGCCTCGGCAATCTCGGACGGATAAACGAACCGATTTTCCGACGCGGCCTTATCGAGGAAAGCGGCGATCGCGGCGCGATCCGATGCGATCTTTGCGTGGGCGCGGACCGCGATTGCCCGCATGCGGAGGCCGCTGTGCTCCCAGAGAGCGGCATCCGCGTAAATGTCATTTTGAACGATTTTCAATAAGCGCGCGTCGAACGCGCGGGTCGCGGCGGACGCGAATTCCTGAGCGAGCTCGCGCACGGAGAGCGTCCGCGATCCGGCGAGCGCGCGGTCCAGGATGCCGCGCAGAGTCGCGCGGTCCGCCGCGGCCTGCTCCGAGGTCCTGGACGTCAGCCGCGCACCGGAAGGCGCGTGACCGCTCTCCGAAAGCTTTTGCTTGATGCGGCGCGCGAGGGCTTCGTACGCACGGCTCTCGTCGCTGAACGTGTTGACGTCGGACGCCATGCGAAGGAGGTTGGCTTCCAGCGCGACGAGCTTGCGCGTGGTTTCGTCGAGACCCAGGCGGTCCAGCTTGCGCCGGGATGTGTCGAACGGGTCGTCGGGGTTCTCCGGGAGTGCGAGTCGCTGTGACAACGTTTCGAGGTCGAAAAGCGCAGCTTCGACAACCGATGCCGTCGCATCCGCGCCGGACATGCGGCCCCCTGCCGCGTTCCGCTGGATTTCAGCGAGGAACGCATCGACCCGGACACGCTGGGCGTCCGTGAGGAAGTAGGCTTCGTTGCGTCCTGCGGAAACGACCGCGAGCGTTTCGCCTTGCGAAACCTGAGGATTCTTCCAAGCGGCGAGTAAAATCTTCTCCCCGTACCCTTCGCCGCCGGGCACCTTCGAGCGGAAGATACGGGAGTTCGTGCCAAAGCTGATTCGGCGGACGTACACGAGCGCGTCGGCGGGTTTGCGGTCCCCGATCGAATCGCGCTCGGCCTCGAGGGCGGCGAGGACCTCCTCCTCGGGAGTTTTCGGTAGCGCGGCGTCCTTGTCCGCACCCGAGTCGTCCCTCAGGAAAGAACGTGGGCGGTAATCGGGGACCTCCGGCACGAATTCGCGGAGAATATCGAGCGCGCGGCGGGCGTAGCCCAGGTCGTCGACGGTCATGCCTTCGACGGCTTGCTCCACGCGGGCGCGCAATCCGAGAAGCCAACCTTCGCGGATTGCCGTGCCGTCGTCCATTTCGTAAGGAATGACTTCCGGTCCGCCGAGAAGGTGGGAGACCTTCATGAGATAGTGGACATACAGAATGATCTTCGCCGGCTTGTTTTCCGTCCCCGTGCGGCGAAGGATAATCGGGGCGTCGTAGAAGAAGACCGGGGGTTCCCCCGTCTCCTGTCTGAACTCGGAAATCAGGCCGTCGGTGGCCGCGAGGATCTGGGCGGCAAGCTCGCGCTCTCTCGGCTCGTTCGAACGCAGGGCCGCGCGCAGACCGCTTTCGTCGAACGTGCTGCGGGTGAGGGTCTCGGCGTAATTCACACTGTGAAGCCACCCGGAACCTCGGCGCATATGCGCCGCAAGCGCCGCGCCTTTGTCATTGGCGGAGACGCGGCCGGCCAGGGCAAGGACCGCCGCGGCGTTGTGGGTATTCGAGGGACGGTCGATCTCGGCGGTGCGCGCGTCAATCGTGTCCTTCAATACCCTCTCAACGAAGTCGTAGGCGGCCTCGTCTTCCGCGACCCAACGCGCCAGGAGCTGAGTCGCCCAGTCTGGCTCTCCATAGAAGACCGTGTCCGATGACGGCAGAAGAAGGGATACGTCCACAGGGCTGAGCGGTTCACCCGCCCGAATCAAAGCCGTCCGCGACGCCTTCAGAAGCGGCGAGTTTCCAGATCTCATACCGCGGCGCGCGATCGCCGGCAGACGCGGATCCGACGGCGCGATCGTGGAGAGTGCCTCCATCCACGAGGCGCTGATTTCTAAACTCGGGAACGCCTCGCCCGCGGCGACGGCGGCCACGAGGGCGTCCGGAACGGCCGTTCCGG
>CAYSKO010000031.1:0-16000 GCA_964431835.1 uncultured Planctomycetia bacterium
CGACACTCCGGGCCACGAGGCGTTCACCGCGATGCGTGCCCGCGGTGCGCGGGTGACCGACATCGTCGTGCTCGTCGTCGCCGCCGATGACGGCGTGATGCCCCAGACCATCGAAGCCATCGATCACGCGAAAGCAGCCGACGTTCCGATCATCGTCGCGATCAACAAAATCGATCTCCCGGCCGCCAATCCTGACAAGGCGAGGAAGAGCCTGATGGAGCACGGCCTCATGTCCGAAGAATGGGGCGGCAAGACCATCATGGTCGGCGTTTCGGCGAAGACGGGGAAGGGCATCGACGAGCTCCTCGAGATGCTTGCCCTCGAATCCGAGCTTCTCGAGCTCAAGGCCGACGCGACCGCCGCGGCGTCCGGCGTCGTCATCGAAGCCGAGCTTTCGAAGGAAAGCGGCGTTCTCGCCCATCTCCTGGTCCAGGACGGCACGCTTCGCGTGGGCGACGTGGTCGTCATCGGTCCCTACTATTGCAAAGTCCGTGCGATGATCAACGACCGCGGCCAGCGCATCAAGGAAGCGCTCCCGTCGATGCCCGTCGAGATCCTCGGTTTGCCGGGTGTTCCCAAGGCCGGCGACATCTTCAGGGTCGTGAAGGACGAGCGTCTCGCCAAAGAGATCACCGACAAGCGTCAGGAAGAACTGCGCACGAAGGGTCCTGCGAGCATGGCGCACGTCACCCTCGAGCATCTTCTCGAAGACGTGAAAGCCGGCAAGGTTTCCGAGCTCAAACTCATCATTAAATCCGACGTTCAAGGCTCCGTCGAAGCTCTCCGGTCGACGCTCGGCAAGATCCAGTCTAAGAACGTCCGGCTCAGCATCATCCATTCCGGCACCGGAGACATCTCCGAATCCGACGTCATGCTCGCCGCCGCCTCGAACGCGGTCGTCATCGGTTTTCACGTCGGCATCGCGGCCGCTGCGAAGGAGTACGGCGAGAAGGAACTGGTCGACGTCCGATTCTACGAGATCATTTACGAGGTCAAGAGCGCGATCGAGAAGGCGATGGAAGGCCTGCTCGAGCCCGAGAAGAAGGAAGTGTTCGTCGGCACCGCCGAAGTGCGCCAGGTCTTCAGCGTTTCCAAAAAGGGCACGATCGCCGGCTGTTCCGTTTTGAAAGGCAAGATCATTCGCAACCACCAGTGCAGGGTTACGCGCGGCGGCCAGAAGGTGCACGAGGGCAAAATCGAATCCCTGAAGCGCTTCAAAGACGACGCGCGCGAAGTCCTCGAAGGGTTCGAGTGCGGCATCAGTGTCTCCAATTTCGACGAGATCCTCGCCGGCGACCGGATCGAAGTTTATGAAATCCAGGAGAAAGCCCGCAAGCTCGAGTAGGCCCCCTGGAACGGCTCGAGAGCGACGGCGGGGCCGAAAAAGCCCCGCCTTTTTTATTCTCATTGCGGCTTAGCCTTTATGATAATCTGTATTTCTATATGACGAATAGTCTTACGACAAAAAATCGCGTTCTCTCAGGCATGCGGCCCACGGGCGCGCTTCACCTGGGGCATCTTCTCGGCGCGCTCGAGAATTGGGTGAAGCTTCAAGAAGACCACGAATGTTTCTTCATGGTCGCCGATCTCCACGCGCTCATGGGCGAATACGAAAATCCGGGTGCGATCCGGAAAAACTCCATGGAGATGGTCGTCGACTGGCTCGCCTCGGGAGTCGATCCCGCCAAAAGCACGATTTTCATTCAGTCTCAGATCCCCGAGCACGCCGAACTCGGCCTCATCCTCGGTATGCTCACGCCGCTCGGCTGGCTCGAACGCAACCCCACGTACAAGGAGCAACTCCGCGAGATCGAGGGCCGGGATTTGACGACGTACGGTTTCCTCGGCTATCCGGTTCTTCAGGCCGCCGACATCCTTCTCTACAAAGGAAACAAAGTCCCCGTCGGCGAAGACCAGCTCTCGCATCTGGAGCTCACGCGCGAGATCGTCCGGCGCTTCAAGCACCTCTATAAAAAAGACGTTTTTCCGGAACCGGAGGCGCTGCTCACGAAGTCGGCGCGCATCCTCGGTACCGACAAGCGCAAAATGTCCAAGAGCTACGGGAACGCGATCAATCTCTCGGACACCGAGGACGCGGTCCGGCAGAAGATCCTCGCGATGATTTCGGACTCGAAACGCGCGAAGAGAACGGACCCCGGCCATCCCGAAGAGTGCTTCGTCCACGACTACATCCGCGTGTTCGGCGACGCCGAGTTCGTGAAGAGCACCGACGACTGGTGCCTGAAGGGCGAGAAAGGCTGTCACGACACGAAGAAGATGCTGGCAGACCTCGTGATCGAACGGACGCGCCCGATCCGTGAGAAGCGCGCCGCGATCGCGGCTGACCCAGCGTACGTAAAGAAAGTGGTCGAAGTGGGCTACGAGCGGGCGAAGAAAATCGCCGTCGCCACGCTCCGGGAAGTGAAAGAACTTTTGAGCCTCGAAACCAAGCTTTAAGGTAGACTATTAGGCGCTTATGAGCTACAAGGTCAAACTCGAAGTATTTGAAGGTCCGCTCGACCTCCTTCTTTATCTTATTAAGAAGGACGAGCTCGATATTTACGACATTCCGATCACGCGCATCACGGAGCAGTACCTCGAGTACCTGGGCCTCATGGAGCTCATGGATCTCGAAGTGGCCGGCGAGTTCCTCGTGATGGCTGCGACACTCATGCAGATCAAGTCGCGGATGCTTCTGCCGCCGGACCCGACGACGGTCGATATTCAGGAAGACGACCCGCGTGCCGAGCTCGTGAAACGGCTCTTAGAATACAAAGCTTTCAAAGAAGCTGCCGAGCGCCTGCGGGGTTTCGAGGGCCAGCGCGCCGCCGTTTTCACGCGCGTGAACGTGGAGCCCGAGATCGACGGCGGAGACAGCCCGTTCATCGACGTGTCGCTTTTCGACCTTATCAACGCCCTAGCGAAGGTCATGAAGTCGATCCGTTCCGACGCGTTCCATCAGATCACGAAGGACGAGTATACGGTCGCGGAAAAGGTGCACGAGATCTTCCATTACCTCGTGCGCGAACCGGTCGTACTGTTTTCCAAGCTTTTCCAGTCCGCCAAAAGCAAGATCGAGGTCATCACGACATTCCTTGCGCTTCTCGAGCTGATCCGCATGAAAGAAGTCATGATCAAGCAGGACAGCCAGTTCGAGGACATCGAGATCACGCGCAACATCCGGGCGATCGAGCATCGCGCGGCCGACACTGATGAAGGGGAGAAGTCCGATGGATGATCTGAAGCGTTCGGTCGAAGGGCTCTTGTTTGCCAGCGAACGCCCGCTCGGCGCCGAGGAGATCCGCAAGGCGTTCGAGGCTACTCCCTCCCTCGAGGACGTGAAGGCCGCGCTCGAAGCTCTCCGCGCCGAATACGAAGAGCAGGCCCGCGGCTTCCGTTTGTTCGAGATCGCCGGCGGCTGGCAGCTCGTCACCGATCCCGCGCTCGAACCCGTCCTCAAGAAATTCTACGAAGGCCGCCTCAAGCGCCGTCTTTCCCAGGCGACGCTCGAGACGCTTTCCATCGTCGCGTACCGCCAGCCGGTGACGCGCGCGGATGTCGAGGCGATCCGCGGCGTGAACTCCGACGCGGCTTTCCAGACCCTGCTCGGGAAGGGCCTCGTGAAAATCATCGGTAAAAAAGAGGTTCCCGGCCGCCCGATGCTCTACGGCACGACGCAGGTGTTTCTCGAACATTTCGGCTTGAAGGCGGTGAAGGATCTGCCGTCCCTCACCGAATTCAGCCTGAAGGATATCGACCCGAACCTCCTTCCTCCCGAGATGCGCGAAGCGGCGGACGGCGTTCCGGTCTCCGAAGGGGAAACCGCGCCCGAGGGAGAAGCCGCACCCGCCGCCGCCGAAGGCGAGACTTCCGAAGGAGCCGAAAACCGGTGAGCGTCGACAAATACCGCAAGCAGATCGATTCCATAGACGACCGCGTCCTCGATCTCCTTATCGAGCGCGCCCTGGCGTCGAAGGAAATCGGGAAGATCAAGAAAAAGAGCGGCCAGGGGATCTACGCGCCTCACCGCGAGAAAGAAGTCCTCGATCGCTTGAAGGCCCGCAGCCGCGGCCGTCTGTCGCCGTCGGCCATCGACGCCATCTACCGCGAGATCATGTCGAGCTCCATCAGCGTCGAGAAGCCGGTCACGATCGCTTTCCTTGGCCCCGAATTCACCTACACCCACCAGGCCGCGCAGAAGAAATTCGGCGCGTCGGTGGATTATCTCCCGTGCGTGAACATCTCCGACGTCTTCGCCGAGGTCGAGCGCGGCCGCTCGGACTACGGCGTCGTCCCCGTCGAGAACTCCACCGAAGGCGCAGTCAATTACACGCTCGACATGTTCGTCGAGTCGCCGCTTAAGATCTGCGCCGAGCTCTACCTTTCGATCAGCCATCATCTTTTGTCGAACGCGGATTCCCTCAAAACCGTGAACCAGATTTATTCGCACCCGCAGGCGTTCGCTCAGTGCCGCCAGTGGGTTGAATCGAATCCCGTTCGCGCAGCCAAGCAGGTCCCGACGGCGAGCACCGCCGAGGCCGCGCGCTACGTCGCCGAGCACAAGCAGTTCAAGAACGAGCTCGCGTGCATCGCGAGCGAACTCGCCGCCAAGCAATACGGGCTCAAAATCGTCGCGCCGTCCATCGAGGACAACTCCTCGAACTCGACGCGCTTCATCGTGATTTCGCGCGGCGAGGCTAAGCCCACGGGCCGGGACCGCACGTCGATCGTGTTCGCGATCGCCGACCGCGTCGGGGCTCTCCACGACATCCTCGTTCCGTTCCAGAAAGCCGGGATCAACCTCACAAAGATTGAATCCCGGCCTTCCAAAAAAAAGGCCTGGAGCTACTTCTTCTTCGTCGATTTCGAAGGGCACCACGACGAGCCGCATATTGCTAAGGCGCTCGAGGGTCTCGGCAAGAGCTGCACGCTTCTCAAAATCCTCGGGTCGTACCCGAAGGCGGATTTTTAGACGATGAATCTGCACCCGTCCGCGAAGAAGCATCTCTCGCGCGTCAAAAATTACCAGCCTGGCAAACCCATCGAGGAGGTCGAGCGCGAATACGGCGTGAAGAACGCCGTGAAAATGGCTTCGAACGAAAACGCGCTCGGGCCGTCGCCGAAGGCGATCACGGCCGCGAAGAAAGCGCTCTCGCGCGTGCACCGCTATCCGGACGGCGGCTGCTACTACCTGAGAAAGAAGCTCGCGTCGCGTCTCAAGGTGGCGCCGGAGACGCTCGTGTTCGGCAACGGATCGGACGAAATCCTAGTTCTGGCCGCCCGCGCGTTCGCAGGGCCCGGCGACGAAGTGCTCACGGCGGAACCCACTTTCCTGATCTACGAGATCGCCGGCTCAGCCGAGGATGCGCGCGTCGTCAAGGTACCTATGCGCGATTTTCGCTACGATCTTCCGGCGATGGCCAAGGCGCTGACGCCAAAGACGAAACTCGTTTTCATCGCGAACCCCGACAACCCGGTAGGGACCTTCGTCACGGAAAAAGAAGTGGTGACTTTCATGGACAAAGTTTCCGCGAAGACCGTGGTTGTACTGGACGAAGCTTATTACGAGTTCGCGGCCGCGAAGAAGGGCTACCCCGACGCGTTCAAGCTGCTCAAGCGGTATCCGAACCTCGTCGTTTCGCGCACGTTCTCGAAGGCGTACGGCCTGTCGGGCCTGCGAGTCGGTTACGGCGTCGCTTCGGCGCCGGTCGTGAACGCGCTCAACAAAGTACGCGAGCCGTTCAACGTGAACCTGGTCGCCCAGGAAGCGGCGATCGCGGCGCTCGACGACCGCGCGCATCTTAAGAAGACGATCCGGATGGTCGAGGAAGGCCGGAAGCAGCTCGCGGCGGAGTTTCGCCGCATGAATTTAGGCACGATCGAGACCGCGACGAACTTCGTGCTCGCGGATCTTGGGCGGGACGCGAAGGGCGTGTACGAGGCGCTGCTCCGGAAAGGTGTGATCGTGCGCGGGATGGGCGCCTGGGGCATGCCAAACTACATCCGCGTCACCGTGGGCCGGCGGGCAGAAAACGCGCGTTTCGTGAAAGCGTTGAAAGAAACCATGAGAGGAGCCGTTTTAAAATGATCATCATTCTCAAGCCGGAAGCGACCAAGAAAGACATTAAACACATCGAGGACAAGATCCGAGAGCTGGGCCTCAAGCCGATGCTTTCGGTCGGCAAAGAGCGCACGATCATCGGTGTCATCGGCGAAGAGGACAAGGCGCGCATCCAGCCGTTCGAAGCGTTTCCCGGCGTAGAGAGCGTGGTTCCGATCCAGAAGCCGTACAAATTCGTCTCGAAAGAATTCAAGAAAGAGCCGAGCGTCGTCAAGGTCGCCCCGGGAATCGAAGTCGGCGGCAACCGGATCGTCGTTATGGCCGGCCCCTGCACCGTTGAGAACCGCGAGCGCCTACTCAGCATCGCCGAGAGCGTAAAAAAAAGCGGCGCGCGCGTGCTCCGCGGCGGCGCGTTCAAACCCCGCACCTCGCCTTACTCGTTCCAGGGTCTCAAGGAGAAGGGCATGAAGATGCTTTTCGAGGCCAAAAAGAAGGCGGGTCTTCCGATCGTCACGGAGCTCATGGATCCGCGCGATCTTCCGCTCTTCCTGAAGTACGCGGACGTCATCCAGATCGGCGCGCGCAACATGCAGAACTTCGAGCTTTTGAAGGAAGTCGGCAAGACACGGAAGCCGATCCTTCTCAAGCGCGGCATGGCGAACACGATCAAGGACTTCCTCCTTTCCGCCGAGTACATCATCTCGGAAGGGAATCACTCGGTCATACTCTGCGAGCGCGGTATCCGTACGTTCGAGGATTCGACGCGCTTCACGCTCGACATCTCGGCCGTGCCCGTGATTAAGAAGCTCTCGCACCTACCCGTTGTCATCGACCCGTCGCACTGCTCGGGAATCTGGGACTACGTCGCGCCGCTTTCGAAGGCCGCGGTCGCGGTCGGGGCCGACGGCCTCATCATCGAGGTGCACGACGACCCCGAAAAGGCGGTCTGCGACGGCCCTCAGGCCCTCAAGCCCGCGAAGTTCGACGTCCTTATGACCGAGCTTAAGCTCATCGCCAAGGCGATCGGCCGGAGCATCTGATCAGCCCCGCGATGACCGCCAAACCGCTCTTCAACCGCGTCTGCATCGTCGGGGTCGGTCTTATCGGAGGTTCTATCGGCGCGGCGATCAAGAAGAGGTGCCTCGCGAAGCTGGTCGTCGGCGTCGTTCGGCGCAAATCGACGATCGAGGAAGCGTTCCGCAAAGACGCCCTGGACGTCGCGACCGAGAACTTGAAAGAAGGTGTGAAAGGCGCCGACCTCGTCGTTCTTTGCGCGCCGGTCCTCCGCATCGTCGAGCAGCTCAAGACGATCGCGCCGCTTTTGGATTCAAAAACCATCGTCATCGACGTCGGAAGCTCGAAGACGCTGATCGACCGCACCGCGAAAAAACACCTCAAGAAAAACGTCTTTGTTGGCTGCCACCCGATGGCCGGTTCCGAGAAGTGCGGGATCGGGCACGCCGACGCTTCTCTTTTCCAAGGCGCTATCTGTTTCATGACCAGCAAACATCCGAAGGTCTGCGACCTCTGGGAAGCGCTGGGGGCCGAACCCGTCGCTGTCACCGCCCACGAGCACGACGAGTGGGTCGCGAAGGCAAGCCACTTTTCGCACGTGGCCGCATTCGCACAGTTCATGATGCTCGAGAACGTTTCGAGCCGCGTTCTCTCGCGTGTCGCCGGATCGCCGAACCCGAGCCTCAGGCCCGCGGGCCGGCTTGCGAAATCTAGCCCCGATCTCTGGGCGGAAATTCTTCTCTCGAACGGCCCTCAGGTCGTTCGTTCGATCGAAGAAGCGATTGGAAATCTGTCCGCTTTCAAGTCGGCGATCTCCCGCGGCGACGCGGCTGCCTTACGGAAGTTTGTCCGCCTGGCTAATGAACGCTCGCGGAGGATCGTCCCCGATGAACCGTAAACCGGTCGTCGCCATCGACGGACCCGCGGGAAGCGGTAAATCGTCCACCGCCAAAGCGCTCGCGGAGGCGCTCGGACTTCCGTACATCGACACCGGCGCCATGTACCGCGCCGTCACGCTAAAGGCGATCCGTGGCCGCGTGCCCTTCGACGACAAGCTCGCGCTCGCCGCGCTCGCGGCCGGCGCGAAAATCGAATTGCGAGGGAATCCGAAAGCACAGGAAGTGTATCTGGACGGGGAGAACGTCTCGAAGGATATCCGCGACCCCGAGCTCACGAAAAACGTGTTCCATCTCGCTCAAGAGCCTCTCGTGCGCCGTGAGCTCGTGAAGAAGCAACAGGAGATGGGGAGGGCCGGGGGAGCCGTGATGGACGGCCGCGACATCGGTACCATGGTTTTCCCGAACGCCGACTATAAGTTCTTCTTTACCGCTTCGGACGACACCCGGGCCGTCCGCCGCCAGGCCGAACTCGCCGCGGCGGGCATCCAAATGAGCGTCGAGGCGGTCAAAAAAGACCTCTTGGCCCGCGATGAGACGGATTTGAACCGCAAGGAAGGTCCGCTCCGCCAGGCCCCCGATGCCATGACCGTGGACACAACTTCATTGACAATCGAAGCCACAATTGTTAAAATGCTCGCCATTATCGGTCCTAAGCCCTTGTGAGCAAGTCGGTTAAGTGTATTCCGTGGGTTTACGACACGATTCGATTCGTTCTTTTTACGGCTTATAAGCTTCTTTTCCGCTTCCGCTATACAGGCTCCGAGAAGGTGCCGGCCGCGGCCGATCCGCGGGGAGTGATTCTGGCGCCCAATCACGCGAGCTATCTCGACCCTCCGATTCTCGGCATTTCCCTCAAGCGCCGCGTCACTTTTCTTGCGAAGGAATACCTTTTTCGCGCGCCCGTCGTCGGTTGGACGCTCCGCTCGATAGGCGCGTTCCCGATCAAGACGCAGGCCGACGATTTCCGTTCGATCCGCGACGTGATGCGGGTCCTGAAAAGCGGCGCCTGCATCACGGTGTTTCCTGAGGGTACGCGCTCGGAAGACGGAAACCTGAAAGAGCCCGAACCCGGTCTCGGTTTCCTGGCTATCAAGAGCGGCGCCTGGGTCGTTCCGGCGTACATCGCGGGCACCTTCGAAGCATTCCCGAAAGGGGTGAAGTACCCGCGCCCCGGCCGCGTGTCGGTCCGCTACGGCGAAGCGTTCGTTCCCGCGGAAGATCCAGAGATTCTGGCTGCGCCGGAGCCGTACGTCGCGGTAGGAATAAAGATCATGGTGCGGATCGCCGCGCTGAAAGCGGAAGAAGAAGCGAAACAAAAAGTTTGAATCACAAGATTTCCGGGAACTCTACGTCAGGTACCAGTCGATCGGGCCGGCGTATCCCGGGAAGAGCCCATGGCCCCAGCGGCCGGCTCATAGGAGGCAAGTAGAAGTATGGCACATGGTATTCAGAGGTTGATCAGTCAGGAAGATCTGGAAGAGATGGGCGGGACCGCGCTCGAGATCGATTACGAGCGCACGTTCGGCAAGATCGGCGCGGGCCACGTCGTCAAAGGCATGGTCGTTTCGGTCAGTGCGAAGGAAGTCGTCGTTGACATCGGCTACAAGTCCGAAGGCATCGTCGCTTCCCACGAGTTCGACAACCTCGCGACGCTGAAGGCGGGCGACGAGGTCGAGGTTCTCGTCGAAGAGACCGAAGACGTGAACGGCCGCATCATCGTCTCGAAACGTAAAGCCGAGAAGAGCCAAGGCTGGGATCGCATCGTCGAGCAATACGGCGAAGGCGATACAGTCGAGGGCCGCGTTGTCCGCAAGGTCAAGGGCGGTCTCATGCTGGACATCGGCGTCGAGGCGTTTCTCCCGGCTTCGCTGGCTTTCCTCAAGGGCTTCGGCAGCTTGAATTCGCTGCTGGGTCAGTCCGTTCAGGTGAAGATCGTGAAGATCAACCCGGCTCGCAAGAACATCATCGTTTCGCGCAAGGACCTTCTCGAAAAAGAGAAGGCGGAATCCAAGGCGAAGATCATGGAAGAGCTCGAGGTCGGTCAGGTCCGCAAGGGAGTCGTGAAGAACATCACCGACTTCGGCGCGTTCATCAACCTCGGCGGCATCGACGGCCTCCTCCATATCACCGACATGAGCTGGGGCCGAATCAGCCACCCCTCCGAAATGCTCAAAGTGGGCGACAAGATCGAGGTCAAAGTGCTCTCCTTCGACAAGGAAAGCATGAAAGTCTCGCTTGGCCTCAAGCAAAAAGAGGGCAATCCCTGGACCGAAGTCGACGGGAAATTCCCCGTCGGCACGCGCGTCAAGGGCCGCGTGGTCAATGTGGTTCCCTACGGCGTGTTCGTCGAGCTCTCGCGCGGCATCGAAGGCTTGGTGCACGTGTCCGAGATCTCGTGGTCCAAGCGCGTCACGAATCCCGCCGAGATCTTCAAGTCCGGCGACTCCGTGGACGTCATGGTCCTCAACGTCGACAAAGAACACGAGAAGATCTCGCTCGGCATCAAGCAGACCGAAGCGAATCCGTGGGTCGGCATCGAAGGCCGCTATAAGACCGGACAAAAGGTGAAGGGCACCGTACGCAACCTCACGGAGTTCGGCGCGTTCGTCGAAATCGAAGACGGCGTCGACGGCCTGATCCATGTGTCCGACATGTCGTGGACCCGCAAGGTCAACCACCCGAAGGATATCCTGAAAAAGGGCCAAGAGGTGGAAGCGCAGGTCCTGATGGTCGATGAGAACGCCCGCAAGCTCTCGCTCGGCCTTAAGCAGCTTATCACCGATCCGTGGGAAGAGATCGCCTCCAAACTCACGCAGGGCTCGGTGGTCGCGGGCAGCGTGACCAAGGTCGCGAGCTTCGGCGTGTTCGTGGAGATCGAGAAGGACGTCGAAGGGCTCCTCCATATTTCGGAGACCGAGCTCGCCGGCGGACAGCCTCTCGAGACCGCGTTCCCGGTCGGCAAGAAGCTGAGCGCCCGGATCATGAAGATCGACATCCCTGCGCGCAAGATCGCGCTCAGCACCCGGGGAGTGGCGCAGAACTAAGTGAAAGTCAAAGAAGCTCTAGATCGGCTCTGTCGAAACGCGATTGACGTCATCGACAAAGCGGATCTAGAGCTTCGTCTTTTGCAGTCCGAGAAAGACGGAAAACCCCTCCGCGTTAAAGCCGGCTTCGACCCCTCCGCTCCGGATATCCACCTCGGCCACTGTGTCCTCTTGCGCAAACTGCGCGAATTTCAGGACCTCGGCCACAAGGTGGTCCTTCTTATCGGGGATTTCACCGCCATGATCGGCGACCCGACGGGGAAGACGGCGACGCGTCCCGCGCTTTCCCGGGAAGAAGTCGTGAAGAACGCGCTCACGTACCAGGAGCAGGCGTTCAAGATACTCGACCGCGATCCCAAGAAGATCGAGATCGTCCACAACGACGCTTGGCTCGGCAAAATGTCGCTTTCCGATTTCGTTGGCCGTATCGCCTCGCAAACCACCGTCGCCCGCATCCTCGAGCGCGATGATTTCGAGAAGCGCATGGCCGACAACCAGCCGCTTTCCGTGCGCGAGTTCCTTTACCCGATGTTCCAGGGTTACGATTCCGTCGAAGTGAAGGCTGACGTCGAGCTCGGCGGCAACGACCAAAAATTCAACCTGCTCATGGGCCGCCAGCTTCAGAAGGCGTTCGCCCAGCGCCCGCAGGTCATCATGACCCTCCCGCTTCTCGTGGGTTTGGACGGTACGCAGAAGATGTCGAAGTCCTTGGGCAATTACATCGCGGTAAACGATTCGCCGAAGGACGTGTTCGGCAAATCGATGTCCGTTCCCGACACACTCATGGAAACGTACGTCCACCTCCTCTGGAACGACGAAGAGGGGAAGGCGCTCGTGGCCGGCTACAAGGCGGGAACGGTGCATCCGCGCGACGCCAAGGTCCGCATCGCCTCCTATCTCACGGCCCTCGTGCACGGCGAAGACGCCGCACGCCGCGAAGCGTCCGAATTCGACCGCGTTTTCAGCGATCGGAAAGAGCCCGAAAACCCGACCCTCGTAAAGGCCGTATCGCGCGAAATGGGCCTCGTGGACGTCCTTAAACTCTCCGGTGTGGCCGCCACCACGAGTGCCGCGTACCGCCTCATCCAGCAGGGGGCGGTCACGGTGGACGGCGTGAAAGTCGACGATCCCAAGGCGATTCTAGACGCCGCCAAAAGCCCCCTCATTAAAGCTGGCAAGAAGAACTACCTCAAGCTCGTCCTTCCTTCCTAAACCCTGTTAGTTAGCCGTACAAAAATCAATTAATCTATGTTAAAAGCATTGTATTCCTGTTAAGAAACGTGTACGCTTTTTATTGAAAGCGTAACTCTAACGGCTTTCTGAGGGGTTTTCAAATATGAAAAGAAATCTCGCGCAGGTCATGGTTTTCCTGGCGTTTCTGAGCGGTGTGGTTCTTGCGCCGAGCGTATCTGCCAACGGCGTCAGCCAGGCGAAGGTTTTGTCGGTCAAAGGCGAAGCCATGTTCCTTAAGAACGGCGCGGCCGATTGGGTGCCCCTGGAACCTTCTGTAACGCTGACGGAGGGCGACAAGGTCAAGACGGCCGCCGCGTCCCAAGTGAACCTCGAGCTAACCGGAAACGCGAAGACCGCCGAGCTCGTCGTGCGCGAAGACAGCGAATTCACGTTCAGCACGTTCCGGTACGACGAGACGTCCCAGCGTGAAACCACGCTTCTCGACGTCGAAATCGGCAGCGTGCTCGTGAAGGCCGAAAAGCTGGTCGGCGATTCGAAGTTCGAAGTGAAGACGCCGACCTCAATCGTCGGTATCCGCGGCACGACGTTCGAAGTCCAGGTTTCAAAAGAGTCTTAAACGTATTCCTCTTATCGAAAGTAAGGGCGACACCGAAACGGCGTTGCCCTTATTTTTTTTGACGTGAACCCATGATCAACGCGAAGACAAAAATCCAGCTGCCGAAAATCGCAGTGCCTAAATCCCTCCAGGCGCCCGTCGATACGCTCAAAGAGCTGTGGTGGCAGGAACGCGCGCGAGTTACCATCACCGCCGGCGTCTTCTTCGCCGTCTTTGTCTTTTTTCACTTCGACGTCCTCAAACGCTTCGAATTGGTCACCTACGATTACCGCTGCCAGGCTCGCGCCGCCCGCGCTTCGGACCCGCGCGTTGTCGTGATTGAAATCTCGGACGACAGCGTCGAAAAGATCGGCCGGTGGCCGTGGGACCGCACTTGGCATGCCACCATGGTGAAGATCCTGACGGACCTCGGGGCCAAGGCCGTCGCTTTCGACGTCATCTTCAGCGAAACCAGCGAGGAGACCAAGGACGCGGTTTTCGCGGAGTCCATCCGGCGTTCGGGCCGCGTGTACCTCGCGGAAGTATTCGAGGAATCGCAGCGCGCGCAGGGCCACAAGCTTCTCACGTCTCTTCCCAGATTCACCCGGGACGCGCGGGGCATGGGCCACATCAATCTGAGTCCCGACGTGGACGGCGTCATGCGCCGGATGCCTTTATTCTTCGGCGGCGCTCGCCTTCCCCAGCTCTCGCTCGCACTCGCCGCAGACGAGCTTGGCCTCGACATCGCGCGTGCCGAAGTGCGTCCCTACGAAGCTGTAATTCCGCGCAAAACGGGCGCTCCCATGCGCGTTCCGCTGGACGGGCAAGGTAATCTTCTTATCAATTGGGTGGGCAACTGGGAGCAAGCTTTCGCTCACTACTCGTACATCGACGTGATCGGCGGCTACGCGGTTCTTCAGAAGGGAGGCCTGCCTAGCATCCCTTTGCAGTCGCTGAAAGGGAAGATCTGTTACATCGGAACGAGCGCGTCAGGGCTCTTCGATATCCGGCCCACGCCCCTAGAGCCGTCGTATCCCGCCGTCGGCGTCAATCTTACGATCCTAAACAATCTGCTCGAAAACCGGTTCATCCGCACGCTCACGTACGGTCAGCACCTCCTCCTTCTCGTCGTGCTCATGGCCGTCCTTTTCAGGATCATGAAACTCTCGAGCTACATGCGCTCCGCCATCTTCACGGCTGTACTCGCGATCGGCTACGTGGTCGCGGCCTTCGTAGCGTTTTGTTTTTTCGGGCTGTGGATCAATATGATCTACCCACTTACCCTGATCCTCACCACCTACGTCTTCATCACGTTGTACAATCAGCTCTCGATCGCGATCGAGCGGGCCAAGCTCCTTAAGCTCGCCACGCGCGATTCATTGACCGGCCTTTTCAACATAGGCCATTTCAAGCTGCTCTTGAAAGCGGAGATCACGACGATCTCCCTGCGCAGAGAGAAAGCGCTTTCGGTCATCATGGGCGACGTCGATAATTTTAAAAAGACCAACGACACCTACGGGCATCTTACGGGCGATATGGTGCTGCGCGAAGTAGCGGCCTGCGTGAAAGCGAACTGCCGCGCGCTCGACGTCGCCGCTCGTTACGGCGGCGAAGAGTTCATTCTGATGCTGCCCGGCGCAAACGTCGACCAAGCTTTCAAGGTCGCGGAGAACGTCCGAAAATCCATCGAGGGAAAAGTGTTTTTCCACGAAAAAGGAGATTTTCAGACGTCCATTTCGATCGGTGTCACTCAAGTCAGCCCAGAGGATAAGGACATGGATGCCATCATCGCGCGTGCGGACCGCGCTTTGTACGACGCAAAACACACGGGTAAAAACAGGGTAGTCATCGCCGCCGACTCACCTAAAGTCCTCGTTTAGAAGGACTTAAAAAAAAGAAAAAAAAATCAAAAAGGGTTGTTGACACGTTTCGCCGCCGGGTGTATAAAGTACGAATCTGTACGACACCGGCAGGGCGGCAAGAAGGCCCGGAGCTCCAGGAGTTCCAGAACGGTGATAAAAATCTATAACACCACGGCCGAGACGGAAAGAAAGTCTCGATGGGGTTGACATCCCGAAATTCCGATGCTATAGTATCAACGCTTGAGATATTCATTCCTAGGGTGCTAACCGAGGAACAATCTTGAAGCAGTTGAAATAAAAAAAATTCGAACTACTTGGAACACAATCGGCGGATAACGGCCTCGATTGAGGCCGTTCTTATTGTCCCAAATTTTTTGTTCTTTGAAAATTGAATAGCCAATCAGACGTGCGGAATTCTCGTTTTCAATTGATTTGAGCAAAACGAGCGATTTCAGAATCTTAGAGCAGCTCAAACAATCGCAAACCCTACGGGGTTTGACTCCAGTACCATAAGTACCAATTGGAGAGTTTGATTCTGGCTCAGAACGAACGCTGGCGGCGTGGTTCAGGCATGCAAGTCGAACGGTACCGCAAGGTACAGTGGCAGAAGGGTTAGTAACACGTGGGCAATCTGCCTTCGAGACGGGGATAACACCGCGAAAGCGGTGCTAATACCCGATAATATTACAGGGTGGCATCATCCAGTAATCAAAGGTAGCTCGCAAGAGCCTCCACTTGAAGAGGAGCCTGCGGCCCATCAGCTAGTTGGTAGGGTAACGGCCTACCAAGGCTTTTGACGGGTAGCTGGTCTTAGAGGACGATCAGCAACATTGGGACTGAGACACTGCCCAGACTTCTACGGAAGGCTGCAGTCGAGGATCTTTAGCAATGCCCGAAAGGGTGACTATGCGACGCCGCGTGCAGGATGAAGGCCTTCGGGTTGTAAACTGCTGTCAGGGGGGAAGAAACTTTACCGGTTAAGAGCTGGTAAACTGACATCACCCCCAAAGGAAGCCACGGCTAACTCTGTGCCAGCAGCCGCGGTAAGACAGAGGTGGCAAGCGTTGTTCGGATTCATTGGGTGTAAAGGGCAGGTAGGTGGCCAAGCAAGTCCGGTGTGAAATCCCAGGGCTCAACCCTGGAACTGCATTGGAAACTGCATGGCTTGAGTACCGCAGAGGTGAGGGGAATTCCCGGTGTAAGGGTGAAATCTGTAGATATCGGGAGGAACACCAGTGGCGAAGGCGCCTCACTGGGCGGTTACTGACACTGAGCTGCGAAAGCTAGGGGAGCAAACAGGATTAGATACCCTGGTAGTCCTAGCCGTAAAC
>CAYSKO010000032.1:0-15126 GCA_964431835.1 uncultured Planctomycetia bacterium
GGGCTTAAGGCGAGTAAAATTCTAAAGCTCGGAATGGTCCGGTTTATTGGGAGAAGCTCAACGCCGAGCCTTATGAGAAGCCAAGGGACTCTTACGCGCCCTTGGTCTGGCAATGCCGCTACAGCGGCATTGAGGTGCCGGACGCGCTATGGCATTATTTCGAATTCGGCCAAGGCAAAAAATACAGCGATAACCAGGCGGAGCACATGGACGATGCCCTATATGCCGACTTCGATGCGTGGGTGGGACGCTTCGCGGAATTCGTGCGCGCGAAAGGAAAGGTCCTGCCCGGTAAGCATCGCGCTTATGGGCATGAGCCGCCCCGGCATTTTTGGGCGGACATACGGCTTTTCTGGCGTGACATGCGGATGCGGCTTGGATTTCCACGCCAAAACTCTTCTTCCCAAATTCAGCAAAAAGGGGGCCTTAATCGCGATGTCACGATATCGCCGAAAAAAGGCGAAGGGGAGAAGCTGAGAAAATGAACGACGCGCGAGCGCTCAAAATAAAATTGGATAGAAGCGTTCATTTTCTCAGAAAAAAACTGAAACGTCCGCCCGAGCTTGCGCTCTTCATGGGAACGGGTTTAGGAACGGCCGCTTCGTGGATGACGCAAGGCTCCGCGATCTGCTATGACAAAATACCGGGATTTCCCAGGCCCAGCGCTTTCGGCCAGGAAAACGCCGCGCGTTTCGGTTCGATCTCGGGCAAATACGCCGTCTCTTTCGAAGGACGGTTTCACGTTTACGAAGGGCACTCGTTTCACGAAATCGGATTCCCTGTCCGGGTCGCGCATGCGCTGGGAGCGAAAACGCTGATTGCGACTAATATCGCAGGTGGAATCAATCTTTCGTATCGATGCGGCGACCTCATCCTAATCGAGGATCACTTAAACTTGATGACCGGGAGCCCTCTGGCCGGCCCGCATGAGCCTTGGATGGGAGAACGCTTCGTCGACCTTTCCGAGCCCTACGACGGCTCTTTGCTCAAGCTGGCTCGAGCCGCCGCCGCGCGCGAAAAAATAGCCCTAAAGAGGGGGGGTTATGCGGCCGTTACGGGTCCACAACTGGAAACCCGCGCCGAATACCGGTATCTCAAGAAAATAGGCGCCGACCTTGTCGGCATGTCCACGGTTCCCGAAGTTCTCGTCGCAAGGCAATTGGGAATGAAGGTTCTTGCGATCAGCGTCGTTAGCGATGAATGCGACCCGGACAATTTGAAACCTATTAACGTTCCGAAAATATTGGATATTGCAAAAAAAGCTCAAGGGTCGCTCTCAAAAATACTGGGCAGGGTGATAAGTAATATTGGAAAATAAATCGCCTTCATCCGACCAGACAATCTCACCGCGATTCTGAAGTCGCTTTGATTTTTCTTTCTCGGGACGGATATATAATCGAAGGCGTCCGCTACGAGGATATTTATCTCGAAACCGCATTAGATTAATTTAATCTAAATCAAAGCCCCCTCTAATCTCACAATGCTAGGCTGAACACTACGAAATATCGCCGCATAAAAAAAGGAGGTTATTATGAGGGTTTCGAGGAATAGAAATTGCTTCGCAAAAATTAAGTCAGTTTTTAGCCTGCTCGTGCTGACGGGTGCGTTTACTCTCGTCTCGCTTCCGCTAAGCGCGGCTCACGCCGAAGATCAGAGCAGCTCCCGTCTTACACAGGTCGATCGCGCCACTGTCGATAAGATTGTTGGCGAATATTCGCCTCGTCCCCGCCTCGCCGCATTACAAATGATCTCCAAGTACGGAGTCCCCCAGGAGGCCTCGCCTCATACGCTCGTTTGGCATAACGCAGGTCCCTACAAGCGAATCATGGTTACGCGCATGGAAATTCCGCATGATTTTCCAAAGCCGCACATGGACTACCTCGAGCATACGGTCGAATACAATGTGCCGGCCGATAAAACCGACGATCTCGTCGCTTATGACGGCAGTGTCACCGTCAATCGAACCGCCGGTGAGTTGTCCGCCCGATGCGATCTGGAAGGCCATAATATTTTGACGCTCAATCTTGCCCACGACATCGTGACCGGCAAAAAAAATAGCCAGGAAGCCCGCAAAGCGTTCGGCGAGATCGTCGTCGAGGACATGATGGGCAAGCGTCCCGCTTACGTCGAATCGCTCCAGTTCAGTCCCTCGGACCATGCCGGACCTTTTCCGGATGAGCCGGTGATCCCGGGTTCTTCTAGGCGCGCGAAGTCCGGAGAAGCGGGCAACGATGCGGAAAAATTGGGCTTGCTCGGTGCCATCAACGAGAACGAGATTTTAGCCGCAGCCGAAGCCGGAAAGAAAAAGATAAAACCCGAAGTTCTCGAGTTTTCTAAGATGATGCATAAAGAACACGGCATGAACTTGGACCAAACATTGAAACTCGGACAGAAAATCGGCACGACGCCCCTTGAAACCGAGGCGGTCGAGAAACTACGCGTCAAGGGTGCAGAAGAACTGGCCATCCTCGTCCCGCTGGACGGTGACGAGTTCGGAACCGCTTATGCCGCGGCGATGGTCAAGGCGCACACCGAGGCACTCGGCATGCTCGACAATCAGCTCATGAAAGACGTGCAAAACGAAGAATTAAAAGCGCATTTGATGAAAACGCGAGAACACATTGCGAGGCATCTCGAAGAAGCATCGGGGCTGGATCAATAAAACTAACAGGAGAATTCAATGAAAAAAATAACAGGATCTATTTTGATGGCTTTGGCGTTGTTCACTTTCGGTCTGTCCGCCGAGGCTGGGGCCGCTTACGAAGCCACTTCGCAGGATGCAGGGAAAGCGGAAATGGTAACGATGTACCAGTGCCCCATGGATCAATGCACATCCAAAACGGCGGGCAAGTGCCCCATGTGCGGAATGAACATGGAAGAAAAGCAGATGACGGCGGGTGAGGCGCAGGAAGCTATGGATAAAACCAAGGATATGATGCGCAAGCGCTCCTAGTCTGGAGAAAAAAATAGACGGGGTGGCATTCGTGGTCGCGCCGTCTATTTTTTTGCAGTAGTTTGGCTCAGCGCCTTCAACGCATTCACGTCAATCTTTGCGGGTTGACTTTTTTTTATAATCCGGTAAAATAGGGGTAGGGGGTACATCCATGATAAACGACACGCAGAAGCACGAGGCGCTGATCCGACTGAAGAAGATCCAAGGCCAGGTTCGGGGCTTGGAAAGGATGGTCGAGGACAAGCGTTATTGTATCGATATATTAGACCAGATCGCCTCAGCCAAAAGCGCTTTGGATGGGCTCGGTCTTCTTCTTATGAGAACGCACATCGATTCCTGCGTCTCCTCCGCCATCAAAGCGGGTAAGAGCGGAAAAGTGATCGATGAGCTCATGGAATCGCTTGATAGATTCGTTAGATAAGCCTTCAAGGAGAATAAGGGTATGACAACTTCACACGGATCCTGCTGCGCGCACCCGTCATCCGTCCAGGATGCGTCTCCCAAAACCGTCAAAGATCCGGTTTGTGGAATGGATGTTTCTCTGCCGGCGGCTATTTCGTCGGAGTGGAAAGGTCAATCTCATGGTTTCTGCTCCACTCATTGCAAAACGAAGTTCGATACAGATCCATCAGGTTTCTTAAAAGGGGAGAGCCAAAAGCCTGTCACGACCGTTGTTCAAAGTAAGGCGCTTTACACTTGCCCCATGCATCCCGAAATCGTGCAGGAGGGCCCAGGCTCGTGCCCTAAATGCGGCATGGCTCTTGAGCCGATGGCCGTCAGCGCGGAAGAAGACGATCAGGAGCTTAAGGGTATGTCGCGGCGATTCCGGGCCGCTCTTATTTTGACTTCCCCGGTCTTTATTCTCACGATGTCGGAGATGATTCCGGGGGCCCGGCTTCAGAGTTTAATCCCGCATGGTTTTATAAATTGGTTTCAGTTCGTCCTGACAACGCCGGTGATCTTATGGGCGGGGTGGCCTTTTTTTCAGAGAGGCTGGCAATCGATCGTCAATAAAAGCCTGAACATGTTCACGCTGATATCCATCGGCACGGGCGTGGCCTATGTTTACAGCGTAATAGCCACTCTTATCCCCCAGATCTTTCCGGATGAGTTAAAAGGCCATTCCGGAGAGGTTTTGGTTTATTTCGAGGCGGCCGCCGTCATCACCGCCCTTGTTCTCTTGGGGCAGGTCCTGGAGCTTAAAGCGCGCGCTCAAACCGGAGGCGCCATTCGGTCACTTCTCAAGCTTGCCCCCAATAGCGCCCGCCGGATCGAGGGCGAAGCCGAAATGGACGTTCCTCTCGAGGAAGTCCGGGCCGGCGATAAACTGCGCATTCGTCCGGGTGAAAAAGTGCCTGTCGACGGTGTTGTTCTTGAAGGGCAAAGCTCCGTCGATGAATCCATGATCACCGGCGAATCGATTCCCGTCGAAAAAACAAAAGGTGAAAAGGTCACCGGCGGGACCGTGAACGGAACGGGCGGCCTTGTGATGCAAGCGCTCAAGGTGGGAAACGAAACGCTTCTGGCCCGGATCGTTCAGATGGTGAGCGAGGCGCAGAGAAGCCGCGCCCCGATTCAGCGTCTCGCCGACCAAGTGACGGCTTATTTTGTGCCGGTCGTCATTTTGGTGTCGATCGTCACTTTTTTTGTGTGGAACTTCTTCGGCCCCGAGCCGAGGCTTTCTTACGCGCTTGTAAATGCGGTGGCCGTTCTTATCATCGCCTGTCCTTGTGCGCTGGGCCTTGCCACGCCGATGTCCATCATGGTCGGCGTCGGAAGAGGCGCAAAGGCGGGCATTCTGATCAAAAACGCGGAAGCTCTTGAGATCTTCCAGAAAATCGACACGCTCATCGTCGACAAGACGGGGACTCTGACCGAAGGGAAACCGAGGCTTTTATCCGTATTTTCAGCCGAGAAAGGCCGGGAAGACGACGTCGTCCGCATCGCCGCTTCTTTGGAAAAGCCGAGCGAACACCCCCTCGCACAGGCGATCATCCAGGGAGCGAATGAAAAGAACATTAAGTTTTCAGACGCAAAGGATTTTCAATCGATAAGCGGCAAGGGGGTCAGCGGGCTTGTGGATGGACACGAGGCGCTCATCGGTAACGAGGTATTCCTCCAGGAAAAAGGAATAGCGGTAGAGTTTTTGAAAAATAAGGCCGAAGAGCTTCAGAAAGAGGGCCAAACCGTGATGTTTCTGGCTTCGAGCGGGAAGTTTCTGGGGATCGTCGGAGTCGCTGACGCGATCAAAGCCTCCACGCCCGAAGCCATCAAGGCGTTGCACGCCGAGAATATCCGCATCGTCATGGTGACGGGGGACAACGCGGTCACTGCACGGGCGGTTGCCGATCGCCTGGGGATTGATGAGGTAAAAGCAGGTGTTTTGCCGGATAAAAAGCGTGAAATCGTGCAGGCGCTTCAAGCGGAAGGCCGCCGGGTCGCCATGGCGGGCGACGGGGTCAACGACGCCCCGGCTTTGGCTCAGGCGGATGTCGGCATCGCGATGGGAACGGGAACGGACGTGGCCATGGAGAGCGCTGAAGTCACCCTCGTGAAAGGCGATTTGCGGGGAATCGCGAACGCGCGAAGACTAAGCCGCGCGACCATGCGCAATATTAAGCAAAACCTTTTCTTCGCGTTTTTTTACAATATACTGGGGGTGCCAGTGGCGGCGGGCCTGTTGTATCCATTTTTTGGAATTTTGCTCAGCCCGATGATCGCCAGCGCCGCCATGAGCCTGAGTTCAGTTTCTGTGGTTGGAAACGCGCTTCGTCTGCGCAATTTCAGATAGGCAGGGGAGGGTTTTATCAGGATGAGAACTTGCTTGATCGTGTTAGCCGGTGCGATGTTTGCCGCAGTTTCCGGATGCGCGTCATCATCGCGAAGCTTAAAAGAAGTCTCCACGCGGGTCGAGGGCGGAAGCGGATATAAGATCGACTTCTCCAAAGAAGGCGGCGACGCTCAAAACGCTCTACTTAATGAGCCTCTCACGGCCGAGCGTGCCGTCGAAATCGCCTTCCGCAATAATCCCGCGCTTAAAGCGAATCTTGAGGGTCTCGGAGTCTCATCCGCCGAGATCGCCCAGGCGCGTTTACCCCGAAACCCCGTCATCGAGGGCAACATTCTTTACCCTGAACACGGGGATGGCGAGATCACGGAAGTCACTATCGAACAGAATTTTCTCAGCCTTCTTCTTATTCCGATGCGAAGCCAAATCGCGGGCGTAAGTTACCGTCAGCTGGAATATCGCCTGAGCCAGGAAGTGATGGATTTCGCGTTGGAGGTCAAGAGGGCCTATTTCGTCGTTCTTGCCGCGGAGCAAAGGATGAAGCTGCGCCAAGCAGTGTTCGAGACCACCGAAGCGGCGGCGGAATTCGCCAAGCGCCAGCGTGAAGCGGGGAACGTGAACGAGTTATTTCTTCAAAATGAAATAGCCGCGTCGCTCGAATCCAAGCTCGCGAGGGCGCGCGCGGAGGCCGAACTCAATTTCGAAAGACAGCATCTAAGCGAGCTGCTCGGGTTTCCCGACCGGCGCCAGGATTTAAAGATTTCCGGGGAACTGCCTTATATACGGACCAGCGAACCCGCGCTTGACGACCTTAAGAAAGCGGCTCTTAAGGAGCGCCTTGATCTTTTGGCGGCAAGAAAAGAGGTTGAGATTCAGAGAAAAAATAGTTTTATGGGCCGTCTTGGAATCCTTGATGAGGTGGATGTCGGATACAAAAGCGAAAAGGAGCTCGATGGAGAAAGAGCTGGAGGGCCTCAAGTAAGAGTCGGGGTCCCACTCTTCGATTTGGGCCGTAATGCCGCCCTGGGCGCCGCGGGAAGACTTAAACAGAGCGAGTATGAGCTCGCGGCCATTGAGAATAAAATCCGATCAGAGGTAATTACCGCCCATGACCGGCTTTTTGCGGCTCGAAACAGTGTGGTGGAGTATAACGATTCAATCATCCCGGCGCGTGCAAAAATCGTTGAAGAAATGCAGAAGCATCAAAACTTCATGCTGGTCGGACTCTATGACCTGCTCGCGGCCAAGCGCGAGGAAATAAATGCCCGCGAAGAATATATCCAATCACTCAAAGAATATTGGACGTCCCGCGCCGAGCTCGAGCGAGCGACGGGGCGAATGCTTCCGGCAGGCGAAAGCATGAAGCCTAAAAATACCGCTGAGCCGAACAAGAACGAGCACGCGAACCATTAAGGAGAGGGCATGAAAAAGAGAGTTATCCTATCCATCGGCGTGCTCAGCGTCGTTTTTACCGCAATTTCCCCCACTCGCAGAGAAAATGCTTTTGCGGAGGATTTACCCTACACGCCTGTCGTTACGTTAAATGGATCGACGTTACCGTGGAAGATGGTCGACGGCGTCAAAGAGTTTCATCTTATACCGGAACAGGTGGAGTGGGAGGTGGCTCCCGGGATGAAGATCAGGGCTTGGGGTTATAACGGTCAAACGCCGGGGCCGACCATTGAGGCCGTTGAAGGCGATCGTGTACGCATACTCGTCACGAACAAACTTCCCGAGCCGACGGCCGTGCATTGGCACGGGCTTCTTCTGCCCAGCGGAATGGACGGCGTGCAGGGATTAAATCAGAAACCCATCATGCCCGGAGAGACATTCGCGTATGAATTCACTCTCAAGCAGCATGGCACGCAAATGTACCATTCTCACGGCGATGAAATGGTCCAGATGGGAATGGGGGCGATGGGATTCTTCATCATTCATCCGAAACATCGGGATAAAAAGATCGACCGCGATTACGCGATCTTCTTGAACGAGTGGTTCGTCGAGCCGGGCACTTCGAGGCCGGACCCCAACGTGATGACGGAGTTCAACCTTTTTACTTTTAATAGCAGGGCGTTTCCGGGCACAGCTCCGCTTCTTGCGAGGCCCGGCGAGAGAGTGCGCGTGCGCATCGGGCACGTCGCGCAAGGTTTCCATAATATTCACATGCACGGACACACTTTCAAAATCGTAGCAACTGACGGCGGGGATATTCCTGAATCGGCCCAGTGGCCAGAGACGACCGTGACCATCGGACCGGGGCAGACGCGGGACTACGAGTTTATCGCCATTCCTGGGGATTGGGCGCTTCATTGTCATTTGCGCCATCATCCCATGAACGCGATGGGACACGAGATTCCCAATGTCCTGGGGGTCAGCCAGAAAGGCCTGGAAGAAAAAATCCAAAAGCATCTTCCTGGCTACATGGCAATGGGCGAAACCGGCATGCATGAACACATGGAGCACGCGAAACACATGCAGGGCCCGGAAAATACGCTTCCCATGATGGCTGGTGACGGGCCATTCGGTGGCATCGGCATGGGCGGCATGTTTACCATGCTGAAAGTTCATGATGACATCCCGGATTTTAAAGACGCGGCGGATTATAACAAGCAGGTTCAGCTGCCCGGCGATTTCGGCTGGTACAAAAATCCTCCCGGTACGGTCGCTGGCCTTGCGCCCGGATACGAAAAGGTCGACGCGGCTAAAATGGAATATGTTTGCCCCATGCATTCCGAGGTCAGGCAAGACGCCCCCGGCAACTGCCCGAAGTGCGGGATGACCCTAAAGCCTCGATTGAAATCCAATGGTAAAGAAGATCAGTCCGTCATGCGGGCTGTCGCGCCTCCCCACAAACATTAACCCGGACTCTTTTTCTACCCTTTCCACGCCTTGCATTAAGGCGTATTAATCCCTCTCTAACCAAAATCTAATGTTTCCCGACTATACTGTTTCTAAGCTTTTTCGAGGCGGCCGGTCGTCCGCGTCGAACGATCAATCGAAAGGGGATTACGAGAATAGGACTCATGAAAACAATCAAATTGGTAACGTTCCATTCGGCCGTCAATCAGGGCACCATCATTCAGGCTTACGCGCTCCAGAAAACGATGGAGGAGATGGGTTTCGACGTCGAAATCGTAGACTACGAGCCTTCTTTTATGAGCAGGGACTATCTGAGGTTCGAGGGTGATTTGAAAACGTACGGAAAGAAGCTGTTGTAATACCTCATCTTCCGCTCGTTCGTGAAAAAGCATCTGAAATTGACCAAAAGAAAATACGGAAATGCGCAGGATTTCATCGACCGTCCCGTCGAGGGCGATTACGTGGTTTGCGGCAGTGATCAAATATGGAATCTGCAGATAACGAAGGGTTTAGACCCTGTCTATCTGCTCGATTTTCCGTCGACGGCCGGGAAAAAGATCGCTTACGCGGTCAGTATGGGCGAAACGGATGTGCCGGACGAGCTGAAGAAAGAATTCAGGGAAGCGGCGCTCAAGATCGACCGGCTGTCCGTAAGGGAGCGATTCACGCGTGATCAATTGGTTTCGTGCGGCTATTCGGAGACCATTTCTCTCGTACTCGATCCAACACTTTTGCCGGTCCAGTTTCCGGCGTTCGTCGCGGAGGAGGCTCCTGCCGAGCCCTATATCGCGATGTATTACGTCGCGGGCGACGAAGAGATCGGAAAAGCCGCTTTGAGGCTGAAAAAGATACTCCACCTGCCGATCGTCAACCTTTCGTCCTCCCGTTTCGAAGGCGCCGACAAGAACGAATTGTTTCTGGATCCCGGCAAGTGGTTGCAGAGGATCAGGGGGGCCGCCGTCGTGTGCACAAATTCTTTCCACGGGACCGCACTCTCCGTAAAATTCAACAGGCCTTTCTACGTGATCACGGCGCGCAAGCACGTGGGTTGGCCCGGTAATCGCATGAGCGAATTACTGTCTTCTTTGGAATTGGAACACCGGATACTGAATTCGAGCGACGAGGTTCCGGAAAGCAGGGAGGAAATTTTGGAAGGCGTCGATTATAAAAAGGCCATGGAGCTGCTGGGCGAGAGACAGATTCGGTCGCTCGATTTTTTACGGCGGTCCCTGGGCTCCGGCGAGACGCAAGAGTCCGAAACGAAAGAAGAGAAAACCCCCGAACCGTCTCGCGGCTCGGGGGTTTCTTCTTACAGGGGGTCTTTTTAGTTCGTGGCTTGAAGCTGGGTCCAAGGCATCTGGTTCATGACGTCCCACAGCGGTTTTCCGCCGTAGTACTGCGTGTAAGGATTCGTCGAGCCGTACTGGGTCGGATCCTCGCCGTAGAACGTGACGCATCCTGCCTTGTCGCGGACGACCACGCCGTAATCACGGATCGCGACGACCATCATCTTTATGAGCGGCGACCAGTTCGGGTTGATGACAACGTCCGGCGGGAATCGGAAGATCGTGCCCTCCGGGATGTTGTTCGCCCCCGTGGTGTGCCCGTCCGTCCTCGTCGCGGGATACACGTAGGTATTCTTCGGCAGCGGGATGGACATCGCCAGCACGTGCGGGATCACTCCCGCGGCCAGCTCGTCCAGCATGATCGTGCCGCCCACCATCGGAAGGCCGGTCGCAGTTGCTCCCCAATACTCCCTCCCGCCGGCGGCGTTCGTCACGATAGGCATGATGCCGTTCGAGGTGCTGTAATTCACGATCGCGCCACCCCAGCTGGCCTGCCACTGCCCATTTACTTTTTTCAGCTGCCAGAACTCGTACAGCGTGTCGGTGGCCGTGTCGAGAATCGTGATGTGCCCGTCGGTACCCGCCGCCGGTACCGCGCCCTCGGGGATCGGCACGCCCTTCGAAGTCAGCGTGTGAAGAGCCGTGAAGCTCAGCGTCACGCCGTTACGGATGATCGAAACGGGGACTTTCGCCGTTACCGTCGAGTCGACCGTGTAGACGCCGGTGCTGTACTTGCTCGTGTTGAACCAGGGCTGCGAGACTTTCGTTTCAGCCACGAGTTGCGTCACTAGATTCGCCGAGTTCGGATTCAGCGATTCGTTATCCGCCAGCGTGGTATTCCAGAAAGAATCGAGCCCGAAGATCGGAACGGGGACGAGCGTCTGCAGGAATGCCGTCTGGTCGTAGCCTGCGGCGCGCGTGATGTCCATGAGGACGGCGCGCGTCGCGTCCGGAGGGCATCCGGCACGCAGAAGTTCGCAGCCGAATTTCACGTTGAAGCTTTCGAGCTTCGTGGTGTTGCCTTGAAGCGCCCGACAGAGGTCGGCGGTCGACTTCAGATAATTCAGGAAGCCATTGAGCGTATACCCGGCGGTTCCGGTGACGGACGACAGGTACGCCGGATCCAGCGCATTCCCGGTCTGGCCGTACAAGCAGACGTAATTCGTCGCGTGTTCCGGATTCGTCTGAAGCGCAAGCGAAAGCGCCACATTCTTCGTATTGGTCGCGCGGAGCGCCTGGATCGCGGCGACGTACGCGGCCTGCGTATAATTCGGATCGGACGTGGCCGCGAAGAGCTTCACGCGGTCCGCCGTCATCGGCGAGCCGGTTTTGGGGACGTACGACTTGTAGAGTTGATTGAAGCTTTGGACCTGGTTCAGGTTCGCCTGCAGCGAGCGGTAAAGTGATGCCGTCGTCTGAAGGGAAGCAAGGAACTTCGTCTCGTCATAACCGGCGGCGCTCGTGATTCCGTAGAGCGTCTTGTAATCGTACGCCAGCGACGGTCCCGTCGGTTTGAACGAGGAGCCGTACAACAGGTTCATGTTCTGCGACTGCGCGGCGTTGGCCTGCAGAGCGAGCGCTAGACTTGCAGCTTGGAACACCGGCGCGTCCGCGATGGATGCGACCGTGGAGGACCAAGCCGTTGTGATTTTCTCCGCCATGGCGCTCAAGGCCGAAGACGCCGTGGACGTCGTCGATGGGGTGGCTGGTTGGTTGAGCGCCGTGGACGTAGAATCGTAACCGCTGAGCTGGGAGACTGAACCGATGACGGGCATCGTGTCGGGCGTGGGTTCCGTTAGAAGCGACGCGAAAGCGGTAAGAGGCAACTGACCGGATATTAAGACGACGATTTGGGCGAGCCTGAATCTCCGAGAGAGCAATATACGCATGGCGGAATCCTTCCGTAGAAGTGCATTATGTATGTAGGTATGTTGGATATGAACTTTACTGCGCGAGTGATCGGCTTCCGGCGGGCGAAGTGATTCCGATCTAAACGAAGCATACCTAAGATTATCTGAATAATTGGTTAGAATATAAATATGCTAAAAAAAGATTATTTATATATGTTTTTATTCGGCTAACAGAGCCTCGCATAAGGGGAATTTCTCGACCACACACTTCCAAAACGCTATAATAGAGCCCACGACCCACCCCACCATTACTCCGCGAAAGCGGAGGCCTCACCCCGGGCAAGGTTTACGTGCCCGGTAACAGAAAAAAAAGGAGAAATCCATGAAGAGAATGATCGCTGGAATTCTGTTCATCGCGAGCGCGATGGCGATTACCGGATGCGAGACGATGCGCGGCGCCGGCAAGGACATCGAAAAGGGCGGGGACGCGATTCAGGACGTCGCGGATTAAGCCCTAAGCAAAAGGGGAAGGGGCCGCGAAAAAGCGGCCCCTTCCCGCATTTACGTACGGAAACTCCGTTCCGGCGACAAGTCCATTTAGCCCCTCTTACCTGCAGACCCTCTAAGCCGCCTACGTTTTAGTACAGGTTTCATACCGGAAATGAATACGATCTAGTCGCCTTTATTGTCTGTTGTTTTTGATAACTATTGACTATACTTAGTTAGTTCCGCGGGGACTGCCACCCGTAAAAAATGGGGGGTTTCCTTTTTTGAGCGAACCGACGATCATTCAAGAAGAACTACTGGCATCGGGCGAGGTGATTCTATTTGCCGACGACGAAGAATCGGTCCGCAAGATGGCCGGTATCCTCCTCGAGCGCTTGAGGTACAGCTACGTCATGGTACGGGACGGCGTGGAGGCCGTGGAATCCTTCCGCATGAATCATTCCAAGGTGGCGGCGGTTGTGCTGGATCTCACCATGCCCAAGCTCACAGGCCGAGACTGTCTACGAAAGCTCCGCGAAATCGATCCTAACGCGAAGATTGTGGCGACGAGCGGTTACACACTGGACGGCACCGTGGAAGATCTGATCCGAGACGGCGCCGACGTGTTCATCCGGAAGCCCTACACGATAGAGGATCTCGCTCGCGCTTTGAAGCGGGTTCTCGTCGGGTGAAGCCCGAGGCCGATCCGCTTCTCCCGCTCGTCGAATCGCATCAACGCCGCCTTTACGGTTTCGCTCTGTGCCTAGCGGCCGGGAATGAAGACCAGGCTTACGAATGGGCCGCGGACGGTCTCGCCGAAGGGCTCCGGGAGAGCGAATCCGAGCGTGTTTGCGCTGCCGCTGCGAGGCGCATCGTCGCCGCGGCACGGTCGGCCGCTGCCTCGCCGTCGTTTCCCGCCTCTTCCGCTTCTCCTGCCCAAAACGCATCGCCGATGCTCCGCTTCGTGCGCTCCGCGCTTTACGTGCTTCCTTTCGAAGAGAGGGCGCTCGTGTTGCTGCGCGATCAGCTCAATCTTTCGTACCGGCGCATCGCGGCCATCGTCGGGGCGGGGGAGGAAGCCGTTCGGCGCAGGACGGTGTCGGCCCGCAGGGATCTTCGGGAAGGGATCGCCCGCGAGGTTCGACGTGCCTGAGGAGACGCTCTGCGAACGGACGTCGAAGCAGGCCCGGACGTTTCTCGCCGACCTTCTTTCCGACGCCGAATACCAAGTGGTGGCGCTGCACTCCGAGGGATGCGCGTCTTGCCGCGATTATCTGCGGTCGCTCGGCGACGTGACTAATCAGGTTTGGAGTCTCGGCCAAATCGACGTCCCGCCGGATTTCGCGCGTACGGTCCTTTTTCGAACGCGGCGCATCCCGGGAAAGCGGCGGCCGGTCGCGATCGCCACCGCAGTGCTCATTTGCTTATCGCTTGCCGCCGTTTCTTTTTTCGTTGCGAACCGGCCGGCTTCTCATGAAGCGTCCGCACCGGTGATGCGTGTTTCCCTGGCGGCGCACGAGCCGGAGGTTCTTTCCGAGGCCGCATTTCCGGCGGCGGTGGAAGAGCCGTCCGTGCCGCCGTCGGCGGTCGCGGAACCCGTGCCGGCCGTCCAGGCTCCGGTGCCGTCCGTGCCGTCTCCCGCCCCGCCCGCATCTTCCGTTCACGACCGCGAGATTCACTGGCACCTGGTACACTCCGAGGAGTGGCAGACGGCCGCCGCGGAACGCCGAGAGAAGCTCGCGCGTCTCCACGCGGATGCACTCGAGCTCACGGCGCTCGAGGAGGAAGTGCGTAGGCTCGAGTCGGCTCAAGAAGAAGGTGCCGGCCGTAAGGAAAAGACGCGTGCGTTGAACGAACGCGCCAAAGAGCTGAAAGAAGGCATCCGGACTCTGGAGGAGACTTCAAAGGAAGTTGTCCGCGCCCCCGATCTTCGAGCGTGGTTCTCCGGCGTGCTTTTCGACGCGGGGATCCGGTTCGAGTCGCCCACGCCCGGAATATTCAGCTTCCGCGCTACGGAAGAACGCGTCGCTCGCGTCACGGAAGCGACGCTTTCGACCGGAGTCTATGCGCCGTCGGACTTCGCGGCGTCGACCGCGTCGGCGACGGACGAGGAACGGAAGGTGATCGTGTACGCGGAGGCGTCTCCCGACGCCGGGCTCCACTGGCATCTGAAGGTCTCCGCCGCACGTAGAACCTCTTTCTCCGACGCTCTTCGCGAATATGGCGCTTCGGTGCTTTCGGAGTCGGGTGATTCGTTGATCTTTTTGATCTCGCGCGATTCCGTTCGCAAACTCGAGGCGCGCCTGAGGGGTCTGGGAATCGGGCTCGTGGACTTCGGGAGAGCCGAACCCAAGGGAACTGTCCTCGGGGACGTGCCCGTCACCGTGTCCGCTCATTTCACGAATTAAGGAGCCGGAAAATGTATCGAATTCTCGTGGTGGACGACGAAGTCATGATCCGCAAACTCCTGACGGATGCCCTATCCGGCGAAGGATATGAAACCGTGACGGTTCCGAGCCGCGAGGAAGCTATCGGGGTCTTGGCCCGGGAGAGATTCGATTTAGTCATTCTCGATGTCCGTTTGGGGGGCGAGTCCGGGCTTCCGGTCGTGCGCAAAATGCGCGAAAGCGGCTCGAGGGTTCCGGCCATCGTCTATACTGGTGCGCTCACCGCGGCGATCGAGACCGAGGCGCGTTCGGCCGGAGCCGACGAGGTCTTGAACAAAACGATCGGGATCATTCCGCTCCTCGAGCAGATTAAGCGCTTCCTTTCTTCGAGCGGCCGTACGCCCCAAGACACACTCCGCAAGAAGGACCGGCCGATCCTCGTCGTCGACGACGAGGA
>CAYSKO010000033.1:0-14558 GCA_964431835.1 uncultured Planctomycetia bacterium
TCGCCATTCGAGAGGGCGGCCACACGGTCGGAGCGGGCGTTATCTCGGAGATTCTGCCCGCCTAATTGGGGGTATCTGCGAAGCGGCTCGTTTTATTTAAAAAATAATAGTTGACAGGGTGTTACCCGTACAGGTATTCTTGGTCCTTTCGTGTGACCAGCGGGTAAGCCTGTTTCTCAAGTGCTAGGGTAAAGGGACAAAATGCGGGAATTCATTCAGCTCGAGTGCACCACGTGCCGTCGTCGGAACTACACCTCGACGAAAAACAAGAAGCTTCATCCGGAGCGTCTTGAGACGAGCAAGTTCTGCCCGTTTTGCCGTAAGCACACCCCGCACAAAGAACAGAAATAGCTTTTAATCTCAAGCCGATTTCTAGTTGAAAGACCAGAAATCGGTTCAGAGTTTTTTTCTGTTTTAATGAGATTGTTAAAAAGTTTAGGCCAGTAGCTCCAATTGGTTAGAGCGGCGGTCTCCAAAACCGCTTGTTGGGGGTTCGAGTCCCTCCTGGCCTGAGATTGGACGGCCGGCGATAGGCCGAACGACTCGAGAGCAATAATAAGGAAGGCCATGATCAAGAAAACGCAGAATTTCGTCTCGGAAGTGCGCGCCGAGATGCATAAGGTGACCTGGCCGACGCGCGAGGAGCTCATGGGCTCGACCCTGGTCGTTCTCATGACGATGCTGATTCTCTCGACGTTCATCGGCATCGCTGATTTCGTGTTTTCCCACGTTCTGTCACTGGTGCTCAGATAATGGTTCAAGCGACCGCCAAACATTGGTACGTGATCCATACGCAGACCGGCAGGGAAGATCACGTCAAGACCACGCTCGAGAGCCGCACCCTGCAGTTCAACCTCACCGACAAGATCAGCCAGGTGCTGATCCCCACGGAAAAGGTCTCTGAGATCAAAGCCGGCAAGAAGAAGATTTCCACACGTAAGTTTTTCCCGGGATACGTCCTGGTCGAGATGGAGCTTACGGACGATACTTGGTATCTCGTTAAGAACACCCCGGGCGTCTCGGGTTTCATCGGTTCCGGCAAGAAGCCGCTTCCCCTCAAGGAAGCCGAAGTCGCAAGCATCATCAAGCAGGCCGAGGAAAAGAAAGAGAAGCCGACGCCGAAAGTCATTTTCGAGAAAGGCGAGTCGGTCCGCGTCAAAGAAGGTCCGTTCGTCAATTTTAACGGTAACATCGAAGAAGTAAATCCCAATAAGGGCAAGCTGAAGGTCCTGGTCGCAATTTTCGGCCGTACGACCCCGGTCGAGCTCGAATACTGGCAGGTGGAGAAGATTTAAAATGGCCAAAAAAGTCAAAACACAGATCAAGCTTTATTGCCCGGCCGGTCAGGCCAACCCCGCTCCTCCCGTCGGCCCCGCTCTCGGTCAGCACGGCGTCAACATCATGGAATTTTGTAAGCAGTTCAACGAGCGCACGAAGGATCGCATGGGCCTTACACTGCCGGCGATTATCACCGTGTACGAAGATCGCACATTCGACTTCATCGTTAAGTCGCCTCCGAGCACGGTGCTTCTCAAGCGCGCCGCCGGCGTCGCGAAGGCCTCGGGCGAGCCGAATAAGATGAAGGTTGGCAAAGTCACGATGGCCCAGGTCCGCGAGATCGTTGAGCAAAAGGGCAAGGATCTAAACTCGAAGAATGCAGAAGGCGCCATCAAGATCATCAGGGGAACCGCTCGCAGCATGGGAATCGAGATCGAGGGCTGATATGTCGAAATATGTGACGAAGCGTCAGAAAGAATTGGTCAAGATCCCCGAGAAGGGGAAGTCGTATCAGCTAAAGGAAGCAATCCAGGTCCTTAAGAAGTCGCCGAAGACGAAGTTCGACCAGTCGGTCGAGCTCCAGTTCAAGCTCGGCGTCGATCTCACCGCCAACGACCAGCTTGTGCGCGGTACGACGGTCCTTCCGCACGGTACCGGCAAAACGCTCCGCGTGATCGTTTTCTGCAAAGACGAAGGCGCTAAGCTCGCCAAGGAAGCCGGCGCGGATTACGTGGGCGCCGAAGACCTTATCGAAAAGGTCAACGGCGGTTGGATGGATTTCGACGTCGCCATCGCGGTCCCTTCCATGATGAAGGATCTCGCGAAGCTCGGTAAGGTGCTCGGCCCCCGCGGTCTGATGCCCTCGCCGAAAGCCGGAACCGTCACCGACAAGCCCGCGCAGGCGGTCAAGGAAGTCAAGGGCGGCCGCATCGAGTTCAAGATGGACAAGTTCGCCAACGTCAACACCGCGATCGGCAAGCTCTCTTTCTCGGAAGATCAGATCGTCGAGAATGGCGCCCGCCTGATCGAGGCTCTCGTCAAAGCGAAGCCGAAGACCCTGAAAGGCACGTACGTCAAGAGCGCGCACCTTTCGAGCACGATGGGCCCCGGTCTTCGTCTCGATCTTTCCAAGTTCATGAAAGAACAGGAAGCGGAGTAAGCGATGAAAGTCACCGGCTTAAGCAGAGTTTCCAAAGACATTATCATCGGCGAGATCGAGAAAGAGCTGAAATCCAGGCAAACTTTCTTCATTGCGCAACACGGCGCGATCTCGGCGACCGCACTCGACCAGCTCCGTGCGAAACTGCGCACGTCGAACGCGCGTTACTTCGTCGTGAAGAACAGCCTCGGCAAGAAGGCTTTCGAGAAAGCGAACATGAAAGACCTCGGGGAGCAGCTCGACGGCGCCTGCGGCATCGCTTTCACCGACGGAGACGCGATCGCCTCGTCGAAGGCGCTCGTCGATTTCGCGAAGACGAATGAGGTGTTCAAAATCCAGAGCGCGTGGTTCAACGGCCAGATGATGAGCGCCGCTCAGGTGAAGATGCTCGCCGGCCTCCCGTCGCGCGAGGTACTTTTGTCGCGCGTCGTCGGCGGCATGCAGTCCCCGATTCGTGGTTTCGTGAACGTCCTGGCCGGTTCGATTCGCCAGATCGTCACGGTGATCGACGCGATCGCGAAGAAGAAGGGCGAAAAAGGCTAAGCATTCGCGCCCATAAGGCGCTTCCCGCGCGGCCTTACCCGGGCTGTTCGGGTTTCTATTGGCAGGGTAAACCGCGATCTTTAAGAACCCCGTAGCGCACGCGCCAAGGGGCGAAAAAGACCACAGACGAGTAACGACCGCCACCGCGGCCGTATCAAAGAAAGAAAGGTAAGGGAGATGACACAGACCATGGAAGCGAAGAGCGGAAAGACCCAGGAGATCATTAGTTCCATCGAGACGCTGAGCGTTCTTGAGCTCGCGGATCTCGTTAAGGCGTTGGAAGAGAAGTTCGGCGTGTCGGCGGCTGCCCCCATGATGATGGCGGGTCCTGCGGGCGCGGCAGGCGGCGGCGCGGCGGCGGCGGAAGCCCCGACCTCGGTGACGATCATCCTCAAGAACGCCGGCACGAACAAGATCGGCGTCATCAAAGAAATTCGTGCGATCACGACCCTCGGCCTCAAAGAAGCCAAGGACCTCGTCGACGCGGCCCCGAAGCCGATCAAGGACAATGTCCCGGTCAAGGAAGCCGAAACGATCAAGAAGACGTTGGAAGCGGCCGGAGCCCAGATCGAGCTGAAGTAAGCTCGGTTTCGCTCGTCCGGACGGAGTGTCCGGACGCGGGTAGTGCGGCGCGGTAATTTTCACGCGTGCGCGGGGACGCTTCATGAGCCCGTTTCTCTTTCGGGCGCAACGTCGAGGTAATCTAGTGACCATGAGCAATCTGAACGGCCATCTAAAGCGTCAAAGTTTCGGGAAGATCCCTGAAATCGCCGAGATGCCCCACCTCGTCGAGCTTCAGACCAAATCGTTCGACGACTTTCTTCAGGTCGGTGTACCGAAGAGCAAGCGTAAGAACATGGGTCTGCAGGAAGTTTTCGCGGAAGTGTTTCCGATCGAAAGCTACGACGGGTCCTATGAGCTGGAGTACGTCTCGTACAGCCTGGGCAAACCGAAGTATTCGCTCGAGGAGTGCAACCGCAAGGGTCTGACGTATTCGGCCCCGCTCAAGGTCAAGGTCCGCCTTAAGAGCCAGAAGGAGACCAAGGAGCAGGAAATCTACATGGGCGACCTCCCGCTCATGACCGAGAACGGCACGTTCGTCGTCAACGGCGACGAGCGCGTGGTCGTCTCGCAGCTCCACCGTTCCCCCGGCGTATCGTTCGAACGCACGGCCCATCCCAACGGCAAAACCCTCTATTCGGCCCGAGTCATCCCACACCGCGGCGTGTGGCTTGAGTTCGAGTTCGACATCAACGACACGCTCTACGCCTACATCGACCGCAAGAAGAAACTTCTGGCGACGTCGCTCCTCCGCGTTTTCGGACACGAGACGGACGAGGACATCATCAAAGCGTTCTGCGGCATCGAGAAAATCGAATCGATCAACCGGTACAATCCGAAAAATCTCGTCGGGCATTCGCTCGCCCATGACGTCGTCTCCCCGGATTCTAACCAGACGATCGCCGAGCAGGGCACTCCGCTGACGCGCGAGCTCATCGCAAAAATGTCGGCCGAGAGCGTGAAGTCGATCATGATCATGCGCACGGAATCCCCCGAGATCGTCGCGACCCTCAAGAAGGACCATACCCGCTCGAAGAGCGACGCCTACATCGACATTTACCGCAAGCTCCGTCCCGGCGATCCGCCGACGATCGAGAGCGCAAGGAACATGGTCGAGCGTATTTTCTTTGACGTTCGCCGCTACGATTTAGGCGGCGTCGGCCGCTTCGTGCTGAACCGCAAGCTCGGCATGAAGATCGATCTCGAAAACCGCGTCCTCAATTCCGATACCATCATCGCGATCATCAAGAAGCTTCTCGCCATCAAGAACGGCGACGGCGACACGGACGATATCGACCATCTCGGCAACCGCCGCGTCCGCACGGTCAGCGAGCTGCTCCAGGGACAATTCCGCATCGGTCTGGCGCGTCTCGAGCGTTCTGCCAAGGAGCGCATGGGCATCTACGATCTAGAGAGCATGATGCCGCACAACCTGATCAACTCGAAGCTCATCTCGAGCGTGATCCGGGACTTCTTCGGCAGGTCGCAGCTCTCGCAGTTCATGGACCAGACGAATCCGCTCGCCGAGATGACGCACAAGCGCCGTCTCTCGGCCCTCGGGCCCGGTGGTCTTTCCCGCGAGCGCGCCGGTTTCGAAGTGCGCGACGTCCATCACTCGCACTACGGCCGCATCTGCCCGATCGAAACGCCGGAAGGTCCGAACATTGGCCTCATCGCGTCGCTTTCGACGCACGCGCGCGTCAATGACTACGGTTTTATCGAGACGCCTTACCGCAAGGTCGAAAATGGTCGCGTCACCGACAAGATCGATTACCTGTCGGCCGACCTCGAAGACCAGTACGTGATCGCGCAGGCCAACGCGAAGGTCGACGCGAAGGGCAACTTCACGGAAAGCCGCATCATCTGCCGTCACAAGGGCGATTTCCCGCTCACGAAGCCGCAGGACATCCATTACATGGATGTCTCGCCGAAGCAGCTCGTGTCCATCGCCGCGGGTCTCATCCCGTTCCTCGAGCATGACGACGCCAACCGCGCGCTGATGGGCTCAAACATGCAGCGCCAGGCCGTTCCGCTCCTGGTCACCGAGGCGCCGCTCGTCGGTACCGGCCTCGAACACCGCACTGCCAAGGATTCCGGCGCGGTCGTGATCGCGAAGGAAGAGGGTAAGGTCACCGCCATCCAGGGCGACGAGATCACCGTCTCGGGCACGAAGTATCCGCTCAAGAAGTTTAAACGTTCGAACGCGTCGACGTGTATTAACCAGCGTCCGATCGTCGAGCTCGGCGAGAAGATTAAGAAAGGCCAGGTCCTCGCGGACGGCGCCGCCACCCAGCAGGGCGAGCTCGCGCTTGGCCGCAACGTCCTGGTCGCGTTCATGCCGTGGCGCGGTTATAACTTCGAGGATGCGATCCTTCTCTCCGAGAAGCTCGTCCGCGAAGACGTGTACACCTCGATCCATATCGAAGAGTTCGAGATCGAGTCGCGCGACACGCGCCTCGGCAAGGAAGAAATTACCCGCGACATTCCGAACGTCGGCGAAGAAGCTCTTAAGGACCTCGGCGAGGACGGCATCATCCGCATTGGTGCGGAAGTTGGCCCCGGCGATATCCTGGTCGGTAAGGTCACTCCCAAGTCGGAGACCGAACTTTCTCCTGAAGAGAAGCTGCTCCGCGCGATCTTCGGCGAAAAGGCCGGCGACGTGCGCGACGCCTCGCTCACCGTGCCCCCGGGCGTGGAAGGTATTATCATTGAGACGAAGGTCTTCTCCCGAAAGGGCCAGGAGTCCAAGTCGAAGGAAATAAAGCAGAAGGAAATGCGCGAGATCGAGGCGATCAAGGCGGATTACGAAAGCCAGATCCTCGAAATCGAGAAGGAAAAGGTCAGCAAGCTCTCGGCCCTCCTCCTCGGAAAAACGCTTCTCCAGAGCTTACTCGACCATGAAACCGGCGCCGTTCTCATCGGCAAGGGTCGTCCCATCAAGAAGACCGACCTCGTGAAGATCGACCGCGCCGACGTCGATTCGATCAAGCTCGAAGACGCCGACGAAACCGAAGAGCAGATCAAGCGCATCTGCCGCCTGCTCGACGACCAGACCGACGAGCTTCGCTACGAAGAAGACCGCGAAATCGATAAGATCAAGCGTGGCGACGAGCTGCCCCCGGGAGTGCTCAAACGCGTGAAGGTCCTCGTGGCCAACAAGCGTAAGATCTCCGTCGGCGACAAGATGGCCGGTCGTCACGGCAATAAGGGTATCGTGGCGAAGATCATGCGCGAAGAGGACATGCCTTTCCTTGAAGACGGCACCCCCGTCGAAATCGTGCTGAATCCGCTCGGCGTTCCTTCTCGTATGAACGTCGGTCAGATTCTCGAGACACACCTCGGTTGGGCCGCTAAAAAACTAGGCTTCTCCATCGCGACGCCCGTTTTCGACGGCGCCACGGAAACCGAAATCAAAGAACAAATGAAAAAAGCAGGGATTCCGTTCAACGGCAAGGTTCGTCTTCGCGACGGCCGTACTGGCGAGGAGTTCGACCAGGACGTAACCGTCGGCTACATTTACATGCTGAAGCTCGCTCACTTGGTCGATGACAAGATCCACGCGCGCTCAATCGGACCCTACTCGCTCGTCACGCAGCAGCCACTTGGAGGTAAGGCGCAGTTCGGCGGCCAGCGCTTCGGTGAAATGGAAGTCTGGGCGCTCGAAGCTTACGGCGCTGCATACACGCTCCAGGAGCTCATGACCGTAAAGTCGGACGACGTCCAAGGCCGTACCCGGATGTACGAGTCGATCGTCAAGGGCGAGAACTCCCTTCAGGCCGACACGCCGGAATCGTTCAACGTTCTTTTGAAGGAATTGCAGTCGCTGGCGCTCGACGTCAGGACCGAAAAGAAGTCGGAACTCGACAAGCAGGAAGAGGTGGCCGGTGAATAACCAGAACGGGAATCAGATCCAAGAGTACGTCGCCCCGAATTTCGACTACATCTCGATTAAGATCGCGTCTCCGGACGTGATCCGTTCGTGGTCGAAGGGCGAGGTCAGGAAGCCCGAGACGATCAACTACCGCACGTTCAAGCCGGAAAAAGACGGCCTGTTCTGCGAGAAGATCTTCGGACCGACCCGCGACTGGGAGTGCAATTGCGGCAAGTACAAGCGCATCAAGCATAAGGGCATTATCTGCGACCGCTGCGGCGTGGAAGTGACGCTGTCCAAGGTTCGTCGCGAGCGTATGGGCCACATCGATTTGGCCACGCCCGTCACGCATATCTGGTTCTTCAAGGCCGTGCCGTCGCGCATCGGCGCGCTCCTCGAGCTGAATCTTCGCGAGCTCGAGCGCATCATCTATTACGAAGAGTATATCGTCATCGATCCGGGCGACACGCCGCTGAAGCGCGGCGATCTCCTTTCCGAAGACAAATATCAGCAGATGGTCGACAACTACGGCCATAAATTCGTCGCCAAAATGGGCGCAGAATCGATCCGCGAGCTCCTCAAGGACGTCGACATCGAAGAGCTGAACACCAAACTCCACGCGGATCTCAAGACCGCGAAGGGCGAGGCTAGCCAGAAGAAAATCATCAAGAACCTCCGAATCGTCGAAGCGTTCAAGAACTCGGGCAACGACCCGTCGTGGATGATCCTGGACGTGGTACCGGTCATTCCGCCGGACCTGCGCCCGCTCGTTCCGCTCGACGGCGGCCGTTTCGCGACGTCGGATCTGAACGATCTGTACCGCCGCGTGATCAATCGTAATAACCGTCTGAAGAAACTCCTCGAGCTCCGCGCTCCCGAAGTGATCGTGCGCAACGAAAAGCGCATGCTGCAGGAAGCGGTAGACGCGCTATTCGACAACGGTCGCCATGGCCGTCCCGTGCTTGGTTCCGGCAACCGCCCTCTCAAGTCGCTCTCGGACATGCTCAAGGGCAAGCAGGGCCGTTTCCGTCAGAACCTGCTCGGTAAGCGCGTCGATTACTCCGGCCGTTCGGTCATCGTCGTCGGCCCCGAACTCAAGCTGCACCAGTGCGGCCTTCCGAAGAAGATGGCGCTCGAGCTTTTCGAGCCGTTCATCATCAAGAAGCTCCGTGAGCGCGGATTCGTCCACACGATCAAGAGCGCCAAGCGCATGGTCGAAAAAGAGCGTCTGGAAGTCTGGGATATCCTGGAAGAGGTGATCAAGAACCATCCGGTCATGCTCAACCGGGCCCCGACACTCCATCGTCTCGGTATCCAGGCGTTCGAGCCGGTCCTCGTCGAAGGCAAGGCCATCCGCATCCATCCTCTCGTCTGCGCGGCGTTCAACGCCGACTTCGACGGTGACCAGATGGCCGTGCACGTGCCGCTTTCCCTCGAGGCTCAGATCGAGTGCCGTATTCTGCTGCTGTCCATCAACAACATATTCTCGCCGGCCGACGGCCGTCCGATCGCCACGCCGTCGCAGGATATCGTCCTGGGCTGCTACTACCTCTCGAAAGAGAAAAAGGGCGTGAAGGGCGAGGGTATGATCTTCTCGAGCTCCGAGGAAGCCATCACCGCGCACTACGACAAGGAAGTCGACCTGCACGCGAAGGTCAAGGTACGCGTCGAAGGCAAAATCACCGAGACCACGACCGGTCGCGTAATCTTCAACCAGCTCCTTCCGCAGGGGATGCCTTTCTATAATCACAACCTGACGAAGGGCAAGTTGAACGGCGTTATCGCCGACTGCTACAAACGCACCGGCCATCACCGTACAATCCAGCTCCTCGACGACATGAAGGAGCTCGGTTTCGAGTACGCCACGCTCGCCGGCATCTCGATTTCGCTCGACGACCTGCGTATCCCGACCAAAAAGGCCGAGATCATCGCCAAGTCGCAGGAGCGCGTTGCGAAGATCGACGAGCAGTATCGCCGCGGCGTCATCACCGAAGGCGAGCGTTACAACAACATCATCGACATCTGGACGCAGTCGACGGACGACGTCGCCGACAGCGTTTTTGCCGAGCTCGACGTGTTCAACCCGATCTTCATGATGGCCGACTCCGGCGCGCGCGGTTCGAAGCAGCAGATCCGTCAGCTGGCTGGCATGCGCGGTCTGATGGCTAAACCGTCGGGTGAGATCATCGAAAGCCCGATCAAAGCGAACTTCCGCGAAGGTCTGACCATGCTCGAGTATTTTATCTCGACGCACGGCGCGCGCAAGGGTCTCGCCGACACCGCGCTCAAGACCGCCGACTCGGGTTACCTTACGCGCCGTCTGATCGACGTCGCGCAAGACGTGATCATCAACGTCGAAGATTGCGGCACGGTGAAGGGTATCTTCATCGAGGCGATCATCGAAGGTGACGAGATCGTCGTTCCGCTCCGCGAGCGCATTATCGGTCGCGTCGCGCTCGACAACATCGCCGGCATCGGTCACGATACCGCGATCGTCGAAGCGGGCCAGGAAATCAACGAAGAGATGTCGAAGCAGATCGAAGAAGCCGGCATCGACAAGATCAAGATACGTTCGGTCCTTACGTGCGAATCCAAACGCGGCTGCTGCGCCAAGTGTTACGGCCGCAACCTTGCGACGGGCAGGCTCGTCGAGCTCGGCGAAGCGGTCGGTATCATCGCCGCTCAGTCGATCGGTGAACCGGGCACGCAGTTGACGATGCGTACGTTCCACATCGGCGGCACGGCTTCCCGTACCGTGGCTGAATCCTCGATCAAGACCAAGAATGCCGGCTTGATCAAGTATCACGCCCTCAAGACCGTCGAGCTCAAGAACGGAACGTTCGTCATTCTGAACCGCAACGGTCAGATATCGATCCACGACGACTCCGGCCGCGAGCTCGAGCGTCACGCGGTCCCGCACGGCGGCTACGTAAAGGTCGCCGACGGCGGCAAGGTCGCCAAAGGTGCGACCTTCATCGAGTGGGATCCTTATACCTCCTCGATTTTCACCGAAGTCGAAGGCACCGTGAAGTACGAAGACATCATCGAAGAAGTCACGATGCACAAACAGCAGGATCAGGCGACCGGAAACATCGAGCGCGTGATTATCGAGCATCGCGGCGAACATCATCCGCAGATCATCGTCCTGGGTCCGAACAAGGACGTCGTCGCGATCTATCCGATCCCGTCGGGCGCACACATCGTCATCGAAGACGGTGGCAAGGTGCACGCCGGCGATCTGATCGCGAAGACTCCGCGTAAGGTCACGAAGACCAAGGATATCACCGGCGGTCTTCCGCGCGTGGCCGAGCTTTTCGAGGCGCGTCGCCCGAAGGATCCGGCGATCATTTCCGAGATCGACGGTATCGTCGAGTTCGGCGAATCGCGCAAGGGCCACCGCCGAGTCGTGGTAAAGTCCTCCACGGGCATGAAAAAAGAATACCTGATCCCGCACGGCAAGCACCTGAACGTCTACAAGGGCGACTTCGTGTACTCGGGACAGCAGTTGGTCGACGGTCCGGTCGTTCCGCAGGATATTTTGAAGATTTCGGGCGAGCGCAAGCTTCAGGAATATCTCGTCAACGAAGTCCAAGAAGTCTACCGGCTACAGGGCGTGTCGATCAACGACAAGCACATCGAGACGATCGTCCGCCAGATGCTGCGCAAAGTGCGCGTCGTCGAATCGGGGGACTCCGATTTCCTCGTCGGCATGCAGGTGGATCGCTTCAAGCTTCAGGAAGAGAACGAGCGTATCGAGAAGCTTAAGAAGGAGCCGGCGAAAGCTGAGGCGATCCTTCTGGGTATCACGCGCGCGTCGCTTTCAACCGACAGCTTCATCTCGGCGGCGAGCTTCCAAGAGACAACTCGCGTCCTCACCGACGCGGCGGCGTCCGGCAAAAGAGATTACTTGCTCGGACTCAAAGAAAACGTTATTATGGGACACCTTATTCCCGCCGGGACCGGTTTCGCTGGCCAGCGCCGCGTGGAAATCACGCGACACATGGAAGAGGAAACGAAGAAGGTCAAGACGCCGGAACAAAAGGTGGACGAGCTTATCATTACCGAGGAGAAGAACGTTTAATTTATGCCGACAATCAACCAGTTGATTCGCTTCGGTCGCGAAGCGATCAAAGCAAAAACGAAGTCGCCCGCACTGCAGAGCTCGCCCCAGAAGCGCGGCGTGTGCCTGCAGGTCAAGACGCAGACCCCGAAGAAGCCGAACTCGGCGCTCCGGAAAGTGGCGCGCGTGCGGTTGACGAACGGGATCGAAGTTACCGCTTATATCCCGGGCGTCGGTCATAACCTCCAGGAGCACTCGATCGTCACGATCCGCGGTGGCCGCGTCAAGGATTTACCGGGCGTCCGTTACCACGTCGTCCGCGGTACCCTAGACACTGCCGGTGTCGCCGATCGTCGCCGTTCGCGTTCGAAGTACGGCGCGAAGGCCCCCAAGGCGGATGCGAAAGCAGGAGCGAAAAAGTAAATGAGAAGGCGCAGAGCCGAGCGTCGGGAAGTTATCCCCGATCCGAAATTCAATAACAAGACCGTGTCGCGTTTCGTGAACATCATGATGATCGACGGCAAGAAGTGGAATGCCGAGAAGATCGTCTACGGGGCGCTCGACATCGTCGCTCAGAAAGTGCAGAAGTCGGACCCGATCGAGATCCTTACGAAGTCGATCGATAACGTCCGTCCGCTCCTCGAACTCAAGTCGCGTCGCGTCGGCGGCGCCACTTATCAGATTCCGGTCGAAGTTAAAGGTGATCGCGGTTCGCAGCTGGCCATGCGCTGGATGCGAAACGCAGCCCGCGGCCGCAAGGGTAAACCCATGCAGCAGCGCCTCGCCGACGAGCTCCTGGACGCGTTCAACAACCAGGGGACCTCGGTGAAGAAGAAGGAAGAAATTCATAAAATGGCCGAAGCGAACCGTGCTTTCAGCCACTACCGCTGGTAAAGAGAATATAAAGAAAAAGAAAATTTTATGGCGAACGTCACTCCTCTCGAAAAAACTCGTAATTTCGGCATCGCGGCGCATATCGACGCGGGTAAGACGACCACGTCGGAGCGCGTCCTGTACTACACCGGCAAAGTTCACCGCATGGGCGAAGTGCACGAAGGCACCGCCACGATGGACTGGATGGAACAGGAACAGGAGCGCGGCATCACGATCACGTCGGCTGCGACCACTTGTTTCTGGCGCGAACATCGCCTGAACCTGATCGACACGCCGGGCCACGTCGACTTCACCATCGAGGTCGAGCGCTCGCTTAAAGTTCTAGACGGCGCAGTCATCGTCTTTTGTGCTGTCGGCGGCGTCGAGCCGCAGTCCGAGACGGTCTGGCGCCAGGCCGACCGATACAAGGTTCCTCGCGTCTGCTTCATTAACAAGATGGACCGCACGGGTGCTGACTTCGACACCGTCGTTTCCCAGATTCGCGAACGACTCAATCCTTCCAGTGCTCCCATTCAGCTTCCAATCGGCGCCGAAGACAAGTTCCAGGGTCAGATCGATCTCATCGAGATGAACGCGAAGATCTATCACGCGGAAGATCTCGGTCAGACCTACGAAGTAGTTGAAATTCCCGCCGATTATAAGGAAGCCGCCGCCGCCGGCCGCGCCGACCTCATCGAAAAGCTCTCCGAAGTCGACGAAGCCCTGATGGAGAAGTTTATCGAGGGAAAGACAATTTCGAACGAAGAAGTGAAAGCCGCTCTTCGCCGCGCGACCATCGCCAACGCGTTTATCGGCATCATCTGTGGCTCCTCGTTTAAGAACAAGGGTGTCCAGCTGATTCTCGACTGTGTCGTGGATTACCTTCCTTCGCCGCTCGATCTTCCGCCGTTCCCCGGCATTCACCCGGACACCGGGGCGGAAATGACGCGCAAATCCGATCCAGCGGAGCCGCTCTCCGCTCTCGCATTCAAAATCGCGACCGATCCTTTCGTCGGAAAGCTCACGTTCATCCGCGTCTATTCGGGTGTGATCACGGCCGGCACGTACGTCTATAATTCTACGAAGAACGAAAAAGAGCGCGTCGGTAAGCTCGTCCGGATGCACGCCAACAAGCAGGAGATCGTCGACGAGATCCGCGCCGGCGACATCGGCGCCGTGGTGGGTCTTAAGCGCACCGAGACCGGCGATACGATTTGCGACGAAAAGAATCCGATCATCCTCGAACGAATGATCTTCCCCGAGCCGGTCATCGACATGGCCATCGAACCGGCCACGAAGGTCGACCAGGAAAAGCTCGGTATCGCGCTCGCGCGACTCCGCGAAGAAGATCCGACGCTTCGGGTCCACTACGACCAGGAGACGGGCGAAACGATCATCAGCGGCATGGGCGAGCTTCATCTCGAAATTATCGTCGACCGCATGCGCCGCGAGTTCAAGGTCGAGGCGAACGTCGGCAAGCCCCAGGTCGCTTTCAAGGAAACCATCACTAAGACCGTCGAAGTTGTCGGCAAGCACGTTCAGCAGTCGGGCGGCCGCGGTCAGTACGGACACGTCGTTTTCCGCATGACCCCGAGCGAGAAGGGGAAGGGCGTCACATTCGAATCCAAGATCGTCGGCGGTTCCGTTCCCCGTGAGTTCTGGGCGCCGACCAAGGCCGGCGTCATGGAAGCTTCCCAGTCGGGAGCCCTCGCCGGTTACCCGGTCACGGACATCCACGTCGAGCTCATCGACGGCTCGTTCCACGTCGTCGACTCCTCTGAAATGGCTTTCAAAATGGCCGCGATTTTCGGTTTCAAGGAAGGTATGCGCCAGGCGAGCGCGATTCTCCAGGAGCCGATCATGGACATCGAAGTCACCACGCCCGAGGATTTCATGGGCGACGTCATCGGTGATCTGTCCTCGCGCCGTTGCAAAATCGAGTCCATGACCCAGAAGGGCACCGTCAAGGCCATCCGCGGTTTCGTCCCGCTGTCGGAAATGTTCGGGTATGCCACTTCGGTGCGTAGTCTTTCTCAGGGTCGCGCGACCTTCACCATGCAGCCCTCGCACTACGAAGAAGTCCCGAAGATGATCGCCGAAAAAATCGTCAAGGCGCAGAACACGCAGGAAGCCATCGAACAGAGAAGGAATCGCTAATATGTCCAAAGAAAAATTCGATCGTTCCAAACCCCACGTCAATATCGGCACGATCG
>CAYSKO010000034.1:0-14507 GCA_964431835.1 uncultured Planctomycetia bacterium
ATCGTGCAGCTGACCTGGACGGAGCGGGTGGAGCGGGATTCGGCGGCGGCGGGGGACACGGCTCCCAGCGAGAGTGCGACGGCGAAGAAGTAAGTCAAAACGCGCTTTTTCGATCCCATTCGGATCTCCAAATAAATGAGCCCATTTTCTCTCCCTTTTTTAGGCAAACAGGGCGGAAAATGGGCGCGCGTCTTTCGTGGATCACGAAACGGATACTTCCGTTCCGGCGGCCCAACCGCCATTCCCGGTAAACCGGGTTTAGGCTTGCGGCTTTGCGTCCTGCCCTTTCGGGGAGTTTGCCTTTCGAGAAAACAGGTTTCAATGAGCTACCGAAAGCATACCCGACGTTCCAGGGGGTTTCAAGGCCGGGTCCGGAAAGATCGCTAAGTGCCTGGAAAACCAAGGGATGATGGTTTATAATAGGCCGTCTATGAGCACACCCGTCAAATCGGATCCGTATCGCCTGGAAGCCGACGGCACCTTCGTCATCCGGGACTACAATCGCCAGAAACCGTTCAGCAATTTCCTGCCCGGAATCGCCGGTCTTTTCGGCACGCCCATGTGGACGTTCTACGTCAATCGGGGGCAAGGCGTCGCGAGCTTCGGGACGAAGAATAAAGACAACGCGATCCTCGAGTTCTTCCCCGCGAACAAGGCGTACCAGAACGTCACGACGCTGGGTTTCCGCACATTCCTCAAAGTCCGCGACGCGCGCGGAGCGCACGTCCACGAGCCGTTCCGCGACCCCTCTCCGTGGCGCGGCGGCCACGCTCCCGAGCAGACGATGGAAATCCGTTCGCACGAATTCGGCGTCCGCGAAACCAACAAAACCCTCGGTATCGAGACAACGTCGGTCTGCTTCACGATCCCCGGCGAGCCGATCGCAGCGCTGGCGCGCGAACTGACGGTCACGAACGTTTCCGACAAACAGCTCACCATCGAGATCCTGGACGGTCTTCCGCAGGTGAATCCTTTCGGCATGAACGAGTTTTTCGTCAAGAACATGAGCCGTACGATCGAAGCCTGGATGGCCGCGGAGAATCTGGAAAAGAAGGCCGCTTATTTCCGCCTCAAAGTCGACGCCACCGACCGCCCCGAAGTGACGTTCATCGAAGAGGGAAATTTTTATTTTGCGTCTCTCGCCGGCCGCGGCCTCGTGGACCCGATCGTCGATCCAGCCGCAGTGTTCGGCACGCGTCTGGATTTCTCCGAGCCCGTGCCCTTCTACGCGTCCGAGGGGCCGTTCAAACCCGCTCGCCAGATCACCGAAAACCGCACGCCTTGCGCGTTCTCGTACGCGACGGTGCGTCTTGCGCCGGGCCGCTCCGCCCGCCTCCGGACGTTTGCTGGACAGGCGTCGAACTTGGATCTCCTCAACCGCTATTCCGCCCGCGCATCCGCCGCGGGCTATTTCGAAGAAAAACGGGCCGAAAACGCCCGGACGATCGACGCGGTCAAAGGACGCATTTTCACGGCGACGTCCTCGCCGGCGTACGACCTCTACTGCGGCCAGACCTACCTAGACAACGTGCTCCGTGGTGGTCTCCCGGTTCCGTTCGGGGAGAAGGGCAAGCCGGGGCAGGTTTTCTACGTCTTCTCGCGCAAGCACGGGGATCTCGAGCGCGACTACAACCGGTTTCTCGTCGAGCCCACGTATTTCTCGCAAGGGGATGGCAACTACCGCGACGTGAATCAAAACCGCCGCTCGGACACGTGGTTCGAACCCGCGGTGCGCGACACGAACGTGCGTATTTTCTTGAACCTTCTCCAGACCGACGGCTACAACCCTCTCGTCGTCAAGGGGACGACCTTCCGCTTCGCGAAATCCGGCGAATCCAAGCGGGTCCTCGAGCGTTTTCTGGGTTCGAAGGGAGCGGCCCGGGCCGCCGAAATCGGCTCGAAGCCTTTTTCTCCCGGAGAACTCTGCCGTTCGCTCGAAGCCGAAGGCTTCCTCAAAAAGGACCGCTTCTCGGCGTTTCTGTCGGCGCTCGCACCGGGTCTCGCGCGCGAGGAGAAAGCTGAGCACGGCGAAGGCTTCTGGATCGACCACTGGACCTACAACCTGGATCTCATCGAGAATTACCTCTCGATCTATCCCGAGGACGCCGCCGCCCTTCTTTTCGTTCGCCGCGAATACTCGTTCCACGACTCCGACCACTACGTGCGGCCGCGCGACGAAAAAGGATTCGCGAAGAAGCCGGGCATCGTGCGTCAGTACCGCTCCGTGAAGCACGACAAAGACAAATCCGCGCTCATCGCTTCCCGCCGCGAGGACGCTTCGCTCGTCCGGTCGCGGAACGGCAATGGCCCGGTCTTCCGGACAACCCTTTTTGCGAAGCTCACGACTCTCGTCGCCAATCGCGCCGCCTCGCTCGATCCGGAAGGCGTCGGCATCGAGATGGAAGCCGACAAGCCTTCGTGGTACGACGCGCTGAACGGCCTTCCAGGCCTCTTCGGATCGTCCCTTTGCGAGACGTTCGAGCTCAAGCGCCTCTGTGTGTTTATGATCCAAGCGCTCGACGACGCCGGCGGCCGCGGTTCGGTCGCTCTGCCGGTCGAGGTGTACGACTTCGTGTGGAAGCTGAAGAGTGCGCTCGAACGTCATTTTTCGGACCGAGCCGCGGACCGGAACCTCCAGTTTTGGAACGAAGCATCGTCCGCGAAGGAGGCCTATCGGAAGCGCGTGTTCCGCGGCCTCTCCGGCAAGGAGAAGGATGCGCCGTATCCGGAGCTCAAGATTTTTCTCGAACGCGTCCGCGAGAAACTCGATATCGGGATCGAGCGCGCCTTCGACCCGACGACCGGACTTTACCCTACGTATTTCGAGAATCGAGTCACGAAAACCGCGCGCGCGAAGGCTCCCGACCGCGTGCGTCCCGTCGCGTTCGAACAGAAGGCCCTGCCGTTCTTCCTCGAGGGACCGGTGCACGCGCTGAAGGTGGAGAAGGATCCGTCCCGCCGAAAGGCGCTCGTTCGCGCGGTGCGCCAGAGCGCGCTCTACGACAAGAAGCTTTCGATGTACAAGGTGAACGCGCCGCTCGCGCCCGCGTCGCTCGAGATCGGCCGCGCGCGCGTGTTCGCTCCGGGCTGGCTCGAGAACGAATCGATCTGGTTGCACATGGAGTACAAGTTCTTGCTCGAGCTCCTCAAAGCCGGTCTTTGCGATGAATTTTACGAAGATTTCAAAAAAGCGCTCGTCCCGTTCCAGCCCGCCGCTCGCTACGGGCGCAGCCCGCTCGAGAACTCGTCGTTCATCGCCTCGAGCGCTTTCGTCGATCCAGCCGCGCACGGCACGGGTTTTGTGGCGCGTCTTTCGGGTTCGACGGCCGAATTCCTTTCGATGTGGCTTCTCATGAACGTGGGCCGCCGCCCGTTTTCGCTCGGGCCCGACGGGAGGCTCTCGCTTCGCTTCCAGCCGACTCTACCGGGATGGCTTTTCACCACCGACCGCTCCGTCCGAACTTACGCCGACAAGGAAGGAAACCCCGTTCGCATCGACGTCCCCAAGGATGCCGTCGCGTTTCTTTTCCTCGGCAAGACCATCGTCGTTTACCGTAATAACAACCGCCTCGACACGTACGGCCGTTCGCGTGCTTCCGTCCGGAAGCTCACTCTCACGACCGCCCGCGGAGAACGCCTCGAATTCAAAGGCGACACGATCCCGCATCCCCATGCCGCCGCGGTCCGCGACGGTTTCGTGCCGCGGATCGACGTCGATCTAGGATAAAAAATGGCCAATCCCGAAGTCCGCGCGCGTTTCGCGCCGAGCCCCACCGGTTTCCTGCACGTCGGAAGCGCCCGCACCGCGCTTTTCAACTGGCTTTTCGCGCGCCATGAGGGCGGCAAGTTCTTCCTCCGCATCGAGGACACCGACAAGGAGCGCTCGAAGGACGAGTTTCTCGAGGAGATCGTCTCGAGCCTGAAGCGCCTGGGGATCGACTGGGACGGCGAACTCGTTTTCCAATCCAAGCGCACGGACTATTACAGGAAGATCGCCGACGGGCTGATCGCCAAGGGCCTCGCGTACCCCGAAGAGGGCGCGATCAAGTTCCGCATGCCGAAAGAGGGGAAGGTCGGGTTCGAGGATCTCCTTCACGGCCGGATCGAATTCGATCTCGGTCAGCACCCGTCCCTCGCCGAAGACCTCGTGATCTTCAAGTCCGACGGAAGCCCGACGTACAATTTCGCGGTCGTCTGCGACGACGCGGACATGGCTATCACGCACGTGATCCGCGGCGACGACCACATCATGAACACGCCCAAGCAGGTGCCGCTCTACGACGCCCTGGGTTACACGAAACCCGTTTTCTGCCACATCCCGCTTATTCTCGGCGAGGACCGCTCGCGGCTTTCGAAACGCCACGGGGCGACGGCGATACGCGAGTACGTCGAGGCGGGATTCCTGCCCGAGGCGATCGTGAATTATCTCTGCCTCCTCGGCTGGTCGCCGGGCAACAACGAAGAGATCCTTCCGCTTCCGTCGATCGTTCAGAAATTCGACCTAAAGAGGGTTCTTAAGACGGGCGCGGTTTTCGACAAGAACAAGCTCGAGTGGATGAACGGCCAATACGTCCGAAAACTCGCGGTGCCGACGCTCGCGGATCTCGTGACGCCGTACGTGGAGAAGAGAGGCTGGACGATTCCGGACCGCGCGTGGCTCGAGCGGCTCGTTTCCCTTTTTCAGGAGCGCGTTTTCACGCTCGCGCAGTTCCCGGACCTCGCCGGTTTCTTTTTTACGGAAGCCGTGGAATATTCGCCCGACGGAATCGCCGAAATGAAAAAAGATCCGCGGCTTAAAGAAGCGTTCGAGGGGTACGCCGCTCTCCTCGAGGGCATCGAGCCGTTCGAAACGAAAGCGATCGAGGAGAAAAGCCGCGCGTTCATGAAGGAGATCGGCCTCTCCGGCAAAGAATTCATCCACCCGGCCCGCGTCGCTCTGACCGGCCGTACCGTTAGCCCCGGATTCTTCGACACCGTCGCCTTGACGGGCAAGACGCGCGCCACCGCGCGTCTTCGAAACGCTTCCCGCCTGATTTAACCGCTCGTCCCCCGTTTACCGGCTGTCCCCGGAGGAAGAGACGTGTCCGCGTGCAAATTGAAATCTTCCAGAATCGCCGCGATGAGCGGGTGCGGCCGCTTACGGCGCCAGAGCAGGTAGACCGTGCGCTCGAGGCCGGTAGGCAGGGGATTGAGCGTAAGAAGCGTGTTCTTCCCCGAGGCGGCCCCGTGCTCATCGAGAAGCGCCACTCCCCTTTTTTCCTCCGCCAGGTGCCGGGCGATTTCGACGTCCTGAACCTCCGCCACGACGTGCGGCCGCACGTGGTGGCGGACGAAGAAGTGGTTGGCGGCGTTCCGGACGCTTCCGTGCGAGGGCAGGATGAGGGGCGCGCCGTCCAAGCACTCCGGGAACGTCTTGTAGCTTTTGGCGAGCGACGGATGGATCGCGAAGACCATCGGAAGCCGGTGCACGAGCCGGCACTCTTCCTCCGGGTCCAGATGGGGAAGATCCTCGATAAGCGCGAAATCGAGCGTTCCTTCCCGCAGCGCAAGCCCCATGCGCTCCGGCCGCTGACGCGTGAGACCGAATTTGGAACGCGGACTCCGGACAATCAGAAAGTCCAGTAGCGCCTCCAGGTAAGAGCGGGGCACTTCGTCCGAGACGCCCATCGACGTCCGGACGCTTTCTGAGTGACCAGGCTGCTCCAGCGCGCGAAGCATTTCCGTTCCAGCGTCGAATATGCGCTCGGCGTAGAGGAGCACCTGCCGGCCTTCCCCCGTCACGACTATTTTCCGTCCCTCCCGCTCGAAAAGCTTCTTCCCGAGATAATCCTGGAACATCTTGAGCTGCGTGCTGAGCGCCGGCTGTCCGATTCCGATCTCGCGGCTCGCCTGGGTGATCGATCCGAGCTTCGCCACTTTGTAAAAGTAGTACAGATGATGGAAATTGAACGGGATCATACGAGTCCTTTCATTGATTTAATCAATACTATGTATCTAAATTATCGAATATACAAGGTGTTTATTCATTTCGTAGAATGATTAAAATTGATTAGGATTACTTACTTGCACATAACCGATATGGTTGGATGATAGATGCGCGTAACTCTGATTACTTTAGCGATCTCGTTTCTTGCGGCCACGGCGCACGCGAGTGACACGACGATCAAGGGCACGACGTCGAACGCGAGCATCGCATCGCTTGAGGTCACGAATTCTTCCGATGCGAGCCTTCTTTTCGTGCGCAACGACGGAAACGTCGGTATCGGCGACGTGACGCCGGTGGCCCTTTTGACGGTGGGAAACGGCGACCTCTTCCAAGTGTCCAGCACGGGCGACCTCGTGAAGATCAAGAACGTGACCTATTCCTGGCCCGCCGCGCAGCCCGTGGGCACGGCGTTTCTGACGAACGACGGGGCCGGCACGCTGACGTGGAGCGCGAGCCCAGTAGCGGGAGATTCGATCGATTACGACGAACTCGAAGACACACTCGATCTCGACGCGCCGCTCGTCGTGAATCAGGCGGGACACGCGATCACGCAGACTTATTCGGGCGCGGGGGCGGCGCTCACGCTGGGCGCCACTTCGAACGGCACCGTGATCCATCTCGACACGGCGGCCACTACCGCGGACATGCTTGAGCTGAACGGAAACACGCTCACCACTGGCAATCTGATCCAGGGTTCCGTGACGGACGCGCTCGTCACGGACACCGCGCTCGTCCGCTTGGAAGGGACCGCGCTCAACACGGCGACGGCGGTTACGCTGATGGAGCTCAGCACCACCCCGGCCAACGGCGTCGACGTGACGGCGATACGGGTCGAGCGCGGTGCCAACGACGCGCGTCTTCTCTATAACGAAGCGACCGACAAGTGGCAGCTCGACCAGGGAGCCGGCGCGGGTCTCGTGGATATCGCGACGGGAGTGGGCGGCGGCGGAACCGGCACGCTCGATCAGGCGTACGACCAGGGCGGCGCCGGCGCGGGCCGCGCGGTGACGGTCGACACTGGCGCGGTCCAGCTCCTCGGCAACCAGGCAGCGGACGAGACGCTCGAGATCACCAATGCGGGCAACGGCGGGGCGGTTCTCGTCGAGAACGTCGGGACCGGCCTTTCGCTTCGGATCGACGACCAGGCTTCGGACTTGTCGCCCGTCGTCGTGGACGCGGACGGCCGGGTCGGCGTCGGCCTCGCGGCACCCTCGGCGACGCTCGAGGTCAACGGCACCTTCGCGACGACGCCTTCGAGCGTCGTCAACGTCACGGCGGGCGGCGGCATCGCCGTCACGAAAGCTTTCATGCGCATCCAGGGTAGCGCCGGTGCGGTGGACATCACCGCCAACCCACAGATCGCGGCCGGGACCGACGGACAGATCGTGATTGTGCAAGGCTCGAGCAATACGAACACGGTGAAGATAGACGATGGCAACGGCCTCCGGCTGGCCGGCGGAATCTCGTTCACGCTCGCTCAAGGCGACGTGATCATGCTCGCGTACGACTCGGGTCAGTCCCATTGGTTTGAATTAAGGAGATCGGACAATTAAGACAACAAGGGGGAATACGATGAAAACGACAGCGGTGGTGCTCATTCTGCTGACGGCGTTCGCGCCGGCGGCCTACGCGATCCCGACGGGCACGGGCGCGGAAATCCTGCCTCTCGGCACGGACGCAGGAGACGACTTGGACGTCGGCTCGGGCAAGTTCACCGTCGAAGGCGACACGGGTCGCCTCGGCGTGAACGACTCGAGTCCGGACGCGAAGTTCGATATCACGGTGAGCGCGGCCAACAACACGGCCGCCCTCGTGCTGGATCAGGAAGACACCGACTAGTTCGCGCTGGAGATCAACGCCGCGAACACGACGGCAGACCTGATCGACATCGACGGCTCGGCGTTGACCACGGGGAACATCCTCCAGGGCCTCCTGGCGGATTCGCTCGCCTCGAACACCGCGCTCCTGAACTTCACAGGAACGGCGCTCGACACCGCGACGAACATCACGCTGTACGAAATCTCGACCACAGCGGCGAACGCTGTCGACGTGACCGCGGTCAAGATCGAGCGCGGCGCCAACGACGCGCGCATCGTCTTCAACGAAACCACCGACACCTGGATGCTCGATCAGGGCGCCGGCGCGGGTCTAACGGCGATAGCCACCGGCACGTTCACCGGCAACACGCTCGACCAGTCCTACGACCAGGGCGGGGCGGGCGCGGGACGCACGATCACCGTTGATTCGGGTGCGATCGTCATGACCGGCTCGAACGCGGCGGACGAGACGCTCGAAATCTCGAACTCGGCGGCGGGCGGAGGTCTCCTTCTGACTAACGGCGGCGCAGGCAAGGGTATTTTCATCGACCAAAACGGGCAGGGAATCGCGCTCGACATCGACAGCGAATCCACGGGCGTGAACGTGGTCGACATCCAGCCGACGGTCCTGACGACGGGCACCGCGCTCGACATCGGCGACGCCGACGCCTTGACGACCGGTAAGATCGCCAATCTCGTCTCGAACTCCGCGACAACCGACACCCGTTCGCTGATTCAGATCACCAACGACAACACCGCGGCTACCGGAGCGACCCCTCTCTCCGTGAAGCAGGACGCGGCGCAGCGTGCGGTGTTCGTGGACCAGACCGCGAACGCGAACGTGCTGGACCTCGACACGGCGGCGACCACGGCCGACATGATCGACCTAAACGGTTCGACGCTCACGTCCGGTAACCTGATCCAAGCGAGCGTAGCTGATTCGCTCACGACGGGCACGGCGCTCATCAACGTCACCGGTACGGCGCTCGACACGGCCACCGCCGTGACGCTGACCGAGATTTCGACCACCCCCGCCAACAGCGTCGACGTCACCGCGGTCAAGATCGAGCGCGGCGCCAACGACGCGCGCATCGTCTTCAACGAAACCACCGACACCTGGATGCTCGATCAGGGCGCCGGCGCGGGTCTGACAGCGATCACGACCGGCGGCATGGGTGCGAACACCGCACTTTCGAACCTCGCAGCCGTCGCGATCAACACGACGCTCGTTTCCGACACGGATTCTACCGACGACCTTGGTACGGCCTCGATCGCGTGGGCGAATCTGTACGTGGACACGATACGCACGTCGACCGGTTCCAACCTCACGATCAACACCGACGGCGGCACGATCGACATCGACGACCCGACGATCGACCTGTCTACGCAGGCCGTCGCCGTGACGCTCGCGAATACCACCAACGCACTGAACTTCGACTCGAACAGCCTCGTGATCGACGCCACGAACAACCGCGTCGGCGTGGGCACCGCGACGCCGAACACGACGTTCGAAGCCAACGGCACGGTTTCCTACACGCCTTCGGCGACCACGAACATCACGGCGGCGGGCGGGATCACGGTTACCAAGGGCATCATGCGCATTCAGGGCAACGGCGGCGCGATCGACATCACCGCCGATCCGCAGGTCGTAGCCGGTCAGGACGGCCAGTTGGTCGTGCTTCAGGGCGATTCGAACACGAACACCGTCAAGCTCGACAACGGCACGGGTCTTCAGCTCGCCGGCGGTGTTTCGTTCACGCTCGGGAAGGGCGACATCATCGAGTTCACATACGACTCGGGCGACACGCTCTGGTACGAAATCCGCCGGTCCGACAACTAAAGACGGGCCACGGCCATGTTCAAGCGCGCGCTTTTTTTCACGGTATGGGCGTTCCTTTCGGCGGGAGCGGCGTTCGCGGTGCCTACGGGCACCGGCGGGCAGTCGCTTCCGCTGGGGACCGACGCCGGAGACGATCTCGACGTCGGTACGGGCAAGTTCACCGTGGAAGGCGACACGGGCCGTGCCGGCGTGAACGATTCGAGCCCCGACGCGAAGTTCGACGTGACCGTCGGGGCCTCGGACAACGTCGGCGGCGTCGTGATCGACCAGGCGGATACCGACCAGCTCGCGCTCGAAGTGAACGCCTCGAACACGACCGCCGACGTCGTCGATCTCGATGGCTCGGCGCTCATCTCGGGCAACCTCCTCCAAGCAACGGTCACGAACGCGCTCGCCACCGACACCGCGCTCTTCAACGTGACGGGCACCGCGCTCGACACCGCAACCCTCATCAAAATGTTCGAGCTTTCGACGACGGCCGCCAACGACGTGGACATCGCGCTCGTGCACTTGGAGCGAGGGGCTAGCGACGCGCGCATCGTCTTCGATGAAGGCACCGACACCTGGATGCTCGATCAGGGCGCGGGCGCGGGACTCGTGGCGATCGCCACCGGCGCCGCGGGCGGCACCGCGTGGGACGCGATCGGCGATCCCGCCGGAAACGGGGCGGTCAACATGGGAACGACGACCCAGACGCTCGACTGGACGTTGACCGGCAACGCCTCGAATTTCGCTTTTACGTTCAACAACAACGGTGGGAGCGCCGGCACCGACACCGCGGTCACGATCTCGAACGCCGTTTCCACGAACGCCGCGACCGACCTGAACACCGAGACGCTTCTTCTCCTCGACCAGGCCGATACGACCGCTGCAGGAACGACGGCCGTGGACGCCGCGCTCCTCATTACGAATTCCGGCGGCTCCACACTGAGCACCGCGATCCGGATCGGTTCCGGCACGCAGACGATCGCAACCGGCATCAACGTCGCCTCGACCGGTGTAACGACGGACCTTTCGCTCCAAAACGCCGAAACCATTGACAACAACACCGACGACGCGGTCACGCTGACTGGCGCTGGAGGCACGAACAACGAAAGCTTCACGATCAATCTCGACTCCGCCGCGGCTTCCGGTGCCACGCTTTCTTCGGGGAACACTTTCGTCCTCGTCAACGACAACCTGTCGGTCGGCATCAACGGCAATACGACCGAGAACATTTCCGCCGCGGGCTTCGCGTTCTCGGGCAACGACCTTTACGTGGACGACAAGCTGGGCGTGAACGGCGAGGCCTACTTCGACGCGGACGTCACGATCGCGGCCGGTACCGCGATCGCGGGGACCGCTCCGCTCACCTTCACGGCTGGCACGAACCTGACGACGGCCGAAGACGGGGCCGTCGAAATGGACGCCGACTGCTTCTACGGGACCACCGACGCGGGAAACCGCGGCTACATCCCTGCGAAACACATCATCCGTGCGGACGCCACCCGGACGTTCACGTCGAACACGACCCAACAGGCGATCTTCAACTCGCCGGCCAACGGCACACTGACGCTCGAGACGGGGGCGTACCTCTTTGAATGCCTCGTCCAAGTGACGGCGACGTCCGCGACCAGCGGCAACGTGAAGCTGAGTCTGAACAGCGGCGGCACGGCGACGCTCGGCAGCATCCTGTACGTCACGACCGGCATCGACGCCGCCAACAACACGATCACCGCGCACTCGGGCGTCAGCGAGATCACGTCCACGGTCTCGGCGACGAACACGGTCACGGCCTCCACGGCGACCGTAACGACGATCCACATGAGGGGAACTTTCGAGGTCACGATCGCTGGAACGATCATCCCTTCGATGGCGCAGACCACCGCGGCCGCCGCGGTCGTCACCGCGGGTTCGTATTTCACCTGCGAACGCGTCGGTTCGACGACGGTGACGAACGTCGGCCAGTGGACGTAATTTTTTCGGTTCGATTCTCGTAAAATGTACGTTCGAAAAAAGCTGGAAACCCCGGCAGGAGAACGCAATGGGACCTCTCGCAGCGCTGTTGATGGCCATCTTCATTTTCGCGTTCGCGGTGATGCCGTCGGGCGGGCATCACCAACGGTACGGGTACGAAAAACTGCGCGGACAGGCCGTTTTCCAGGCCGCGTTCCTGCGCTAACAGCCGGTCTCTCCGGCGGAATGGGAAGAATGAGACGTCAATGGATCGTGGTGGTGCTGGCGGTGGCGGCGCTCACGCTCGCCGGGGAGGCCCGGGCCGAGGAAAAGAAGACGGAAGCGCAGACGGCGTACGAAACGCTTCAGAAAGACGAGACTTTCCGTCAGCTGCGCGAACATGAAATCCGCGCGATCGTCCTGCGGCAGCTGTTCCGCGAGGAAGCGGAGAAACTGCGCCGGAAGCAGGAAGAGTTCTGTAAGACCCAGGAGCTCGACGTGGAGAAGTGGCGCAAGGGACTGTACGCCTATGACAACAAAACGGGAAAGTTCGTCGAGAAACAGACCGCTGAGAAGAAGTAGGTTTTTTCTCGCAACCGTCTGGACCCTCCTGGCCGCGCTCGTTCCCACGAGCGTGCTGGGGGCGGGTGTCGAGATCGGTCCCGGCGCTTCCGTCACCGTCGACGGGGCCGCCACTTTCACGACGAACGGCGACTGGAAGAACGACGGCACGTTCACGGCCGGGCTCGGCACCGTAGAGTTCGTCGGGTTTTCTTCGACCCTCCTCGAGCCGGGCGTTTCCCCGTTCAACCATCTCGTGATCCGGAAAACCGCCGTACCCGATGCCGACGACAACGTTTCCGTGGCGAACGATCCGCTGGCGGTGGCCGGCACGCTGACGGTCGACGACGGTGAGCTTCTCCAAGGCACGACGGATTTCTCGCTCGGCCCGCTTTCGATTTCCGCCGCGGGCAAATATTCCAACCTTTCTTCCGGTGACCTCACACTTGCGGGAAACGTCTCGAGCGCAGGAACGGTCCAGTTTGATTCGGGCGGAGCCGGCCCGGGAGGCCTCGACACGATCCGCATCCGAAGCTCCGTTTCCGGTGCTCAGCGGAACTGGCAGGGGGCTGGCACGTTCTCGATGTCGGACGTCGACGTCAAGGACCAGAGCGCTTCGGGCGGCACACCGGCGGCCATCGCCGTCGCTTCCGGCACCAATTCCGGCAACAATCTGAACTGGCTCTTCGGCGGCGTCACGCTTGCGGGAACCGCCTACGCGTCGAAGGCCGAGCTCGCCACGCTGCCGAACCGCGATTTGAAAATCGTGCAGCTCGGCCCGGGCGGGCCCACGACCTACACCGCGACCACCGACGGCACGGGCGCCTTCTCTGTGGGTATGACCGACGCCCAGGACGGGGATCCGATCCTGGTCTATCTCGACGACGAGACGGAAGAAGGAAACCTCGTCTACGTTTCCGACGGTTTGAACGCGAGCGACCTCAAACTGTACGCCGGGGCGGTCGCGCTTCGAAACGATTCGGGTGCCGGCATCACGAACGCCCAGCTCGCGGGGGTCGACGACGCTGACGACGATGTGAAGTACGCCGTCTCGGGCGGAACGGCGACGTTCGAGAGCACGTTCGAGCTTTTCATCTTCACGGGCTCCGTCTATGCTCCCGCTGGTCCGGTGAATTTCCACGACTTGGATCTGAACGGAACGTTCCAGATGGGCGCCTCACCCGTCTCCTGCTTGGGCACGTGGGATGCGACGGGCGGCGTTTACGCCTCGACCGGAACCGTCACGTTCTCGGCCACGACTCCCGAGACGCTCACTTCCAACGGCGCGTCCGCGCTCGCCGCGTTCCGCCACGTTGTTTTTTCGGGCGCTGGAGGCACGTGGACGCTCCAGGACGCGCTGGATGTCGACGGGCATCTCACGCTCTCGGCCGGTACGCTCGATGCGGCCGGGTTCGACGTGTTCGCCGGGGGAGACTGGACGAACACGGCCTCCTTCGTGTCGGGGGCCGGCCGCGTCGTTTTCGACGGATTGATCCTTCAGGCCTTCGTTTCCGCCGGGACGGGCGTCGCCGCCGACGACGCGACGCGGGATTTTCAGGACGTCGAGATCACGGGTTCGACCCTTCGCGTCGCCGCCGGAAGCGAACTCGAGGTGGACGGCACGCTCACCGTCGCCGCCGCTCGGACGCTCGACCTGAACGCCGCCGCCCTCGATCTAAACGGAACGCTTTCGAACGTCGGCGTGGTCGCGCTCGAGGGCAGCGAGACGCTCGGGCTCGGGACGTGGGACACGGATTCCGGCACGACCCGTTTCACCGGCGACACCGTCACCCTACCCGCCGCGCTCACGGCCTATTTCAACCTCGAGATCGATGAGACGGTCGACGGCCAGACCTTCACGCTTCCGGATACGGCCGTGACGGTGAACGGCACGCTCGTCGTCGCCGACGGCATTCTTGCGTTCGACGACGACAAGGCGCTCGCGGCGCTCGATTCCGCGGTGACTTCGACCGCCCTTTCGGTGCTCGCCGCGGGAACCCTGCGGAATCTCGGCGTCGCCGATTTGACGCTCGGAGGCGGTTTCTTGAACGCGGGCACCGTCGTTTTCGATTCGAGCGACGACGCGGGCGACGGCATCGCGATCGCCTCGTCGAACGTTTCCCAGCGAAACTGGCAGGGGACGGGTGCGTTCTCCTTCTCGGATGTGACGGTGTCGCGTCAGACCGTCATCGGCGGCGGGCCTTCCTCGCTCACGGCCGTGTCGTCCACGGACGGGGGAAACAATACGAACTGGCTTTTCGCGGGCGGTCTCGTCGACAACGCGTCCGTCACCCCGGCGAACCTCGAGTCCGGAAAGACGTCGAACGTCACGACCGTCTTGCGGGTCCAGAACGCGATCCCCTCAAAC
>CAYSKO010000035.1:0-14388 GCA_964431835.1 uncultured Planctomycetia bacterium
GCCGGGGGATCCCATCCTTCGCGCACGCAGACGGAAGCCGTCGACGCGTCGACGGGTGCCGCGGCGCCCACGGGTTCCACGGGGGCGAATACGGGAGCCGAGACGATTGCCGCCGCAAAAGGCGATCCCTCGCTCGAATGACGTAATTTCAACAAGGAGATAAAAAATGAAGAAGATCATCGCTTATTCGTTCCTCGCCGCCTCGCTCGTTGCCGCTGCGCCGGCGTTCGCCGACGCGTCGCCGACCGCTTCGACGGGCAAGGATCAGAACGTGTACCACTCCAACGTACCCGACACGCCGATCTGGAAAAACCGCGAGTTCTGGCGCAACGAGAAAGAACGCTCCGGCCTCCCGAACTTCTGGGAAGGCACGAAGAACCTCGCCCGCAACATGAATCCCGTGCCGTGGTTCCGCGGGCAGCGCTCTCGTTACGAGGAACGCCGCTCGACTGCCTCTTCCTCCACCTCTTACTGACGGAAGCGTAAAAAAACCTTGCGACGGAAATTCCGTCGCAAGGTTTTTTTACGTCTGAAAGCGTCTATTAAGGAATCAGAGGTACAGGCCGACCGCTTCGATTAGTTCTTCGGTTCCGGAGGATTTCGCGATGACCACGTTCGCAGGGGAAGCCGGTGAAGGATCTTCGGGTGTTTTGAGGGAGGTCAGGAAGAGGACCGGGATATGGCGGGTACGCGGATCGTCCGCCAAAATCTGCCCGATCTCGCTTCCGAACATCTTCGGCATGACTTCATCGAGAATCACCATATCCGGGAGCATCTTCTTCGCCATACGCAGGCCTTCTTCCGCGTCGGTCGTCGTCGCCACTTCGTAGCCGTGGGCGCGGAGAGCGGTTTCGAAAAGCGTCAAATCATCGGCGTCGTCATCGACGATCAGGATGGTCCTTGGCATGGCGTGTACTCCTCAAAAAAAAGAACGGCGGGGCGGGAGAGAAACGGCGGAGCTTTCATGCCCCCTTATTATAGCGCAAAAGGGGCTCCTTTTGGCACAAAAAACCCCGGCGTCTTTAGAGGGACGCCGGGGCGCTTTATCCGTGCGGCCTACATTCGCCGATTGCTGTTGGATCCGAGGATGTAGCCCAGAAGCAACGTGCCGGCGGCCACTCCGCCGACCACGCCCAGGGGGTTACGCTGGACTTTCTCCTCGGCCCGGCGCTTGAGTTGACGCACGATCTCGCGGTTGTTCACCGCCATTTCGCTTAAAACCATCCGGACGTCCGTGTACTTCTCGTCGAGGAGCATCATGAGCTCCTCGCGCTTGTCTTTCGCCGCTTCGCTGAGGAGATCGAGTGCTTCCTCGAGCTTTTCCGTGGCGGCTCCGTTCTTCATGGTTTCAATGGCCATTTGTCGCCTCCGTTTTCTGGATGGACTGCTGGTTCGACTATAGGGCGAAGGCGATTAAAGGAGAATTAGAATAGGATTAAAAGTTTCTAAGGGGTGGCCCGGCCGCGGATTTTGGTACAATAGGCCCATGGACGGGTGCGGAAAAAAGGAGAAGGTCATGGAGCGAAGCGCAATGGAACTGACCGGAAAAAAAATCGCGGTTCTTCTCGAGAATTTCTACGAGGACCAGGAGTTGTGGTACCCGGTGCTCCGCATGCGCGAGGCGGGTGCCCAGGTGACTCTCGTGGCGCCCCGCATCGACACCTACAAATCCAAATACGGCTATCCCGCCGAAGCGGACGTCTCGGTCGAAGAGTGCGAGGGCGACGATTTCGACGCCGTGATCATTCCCGGCGGTTATGCGCCCGACCACATGCGTCGCAGTCGCGCCATGGTGGAATTCGTCCGTCGCGCCGCAGAATCCGGGAAGGTCGTGGCCGCGATCTGCCACGGCCCGTGGATGCTCGCCTCGGCGGGCGTAATACGAGGAAAGCGTGTCACGGGCTTTGCCAGCATCCAAGATGATCTCGTCAATGCTGGCGCCGAATACTCGGACTGCAAGGTGGTGCGTGACGCGAACCTCATCACTTCGCGGATGCCGAGCGACCTTCCGGATTTCTGCCGGGAGATCATCGAGGCGCTCGCCGTGATGCCCGTGGGCGCCTGATCGCTTGAAGTTCGCCGACCGCACTGGCTGGGAGACAGCCCCGAATCCGCTCGCCGTGGCGCTCGAGGCGCGGCGCCGCTCAGGCGCAGAGGTGATCGACCTCACCGAATCGAACCCCACGCGCTGCGGGTTCGACTACCTCGAACCCTCGCTCCTGGCACCGCTCGCGTCGTCTCCTAACCTCCTCTACGAGCCGGATCCGCGCGGGCTTCTCGCCGCTCGCGAAGCCGTCTCGAAGTATTACGCGACGAAAGGCGCGGACGTCCCGCCCGATCACATTCTGCTCACCGCGGGAACGAGCGAAGCCTATGCGTTCGTTTTGCGGATATTGGCGTCGCCGGGGGAATCGATCGCGGTCCCTTCGCCGAGCTATCCGCTCTTCGATTTCCTCGCCGACGTCTCGGACGTGCGCGTGACGCGCTACCGGCTCGAGTTGCGAAGCGGCCGCTTCGAAACGAACGCGCCGTCGCTCGGGGAGCTCGCCGACGCGCGTCCGCGCGCGCTCGTCGTGGTGAACCCGAACAATCCCACCGGCAATTTCGCCTCCACGGAAGAGCGGAAGGTGTACAACGCGTTCGCGCTCGCTTCGCGCGGCTCGCTCGTGGTGGACGAAGTCTTCCACGACTACGCGTTCGACGGCACGGCACGGCCCACGTTCGCGGCGAACGAGGAAGCTCTCACGTTCACGCTCTCCGGCGTCTCGAAGATCGTGGGCTTGCCGCAGATGAAGCTCGCATGGATCGCGGTCTCGGGCCCGAAGCGTGAAAGGGAAGAGGCTCTGGCGCGGCTCGAGGTGATCGCCGACACGTTCCTGTCGGTCAGTACACCTTCCCAGCGCGCGCTGCCGATGTGGCTCGCCCACAAGGACGCGATCGCCGGCGAAATCCTCCGCCGCGTTTTGGCTAATCGGAAGACGCTCGCCGGCCTTCTATCCGATGTCCCGTCCGCCCGGCTCCTCGACGCCGACGGCGGCTGGTACGCCGTCGTCTCCTGCGGCCCCGAAACCACGGACGAGGGCTTGGCGATCGCGCTTCTCGAAGAGCGGGGCGTGTACGTGCATCCTGGCTATTTCTTTGACTTCAGCGACGAGGACACGCGCCTCGTCGTTTCGCTCCTGCCCGAACCCTCCGTTTTCAGGGAAGGCGTAACGCGCTTGGCCGAGGCCCTTTCAAGTTAATCCGCCAAAACCTGAATAAAGTTTTGATTGGTTCTGTTTATTTTTGATAAGAAAAAAACATTTATTAAGTTATAGGATTTGATTTTTAATCAAAATTGATTGACAGCGACGCTTACTCCGTCTAAACTCCGCTAAGAATGCATCCCCACCCAGCGTCGTCTTCATGAATCAAAAATTAAACTTTGAGCTCGTGCGGAATTTCTTTTTGGCCGCGTCAGGCGTCGCGCTCGTTTTGATTCCATGCGATGTGCTCGCTCTTTCTTTCGTTCCTGCCGGCACTTTTCGCGTCGCCAAAATGCAAACGACGGCTTATTCGTTCGAAGAAGCCGGAGAATCGACCGAGGCGTACAGTCAGGCGGTCGCTTCGACTCGCGCGCTGGGGAAGCTCGCGGCCGGTCTCTCACTCAGCCCGCTCGCAGGATCGATCGACGATATCCTCGGGCAGCTTCGTTTAAAAGGAATCTTCTCTCTCGGCGGCCGGGACGCGATCGTCGAAGACGTTCAGGAATCGAAGACCGTTTTTTTGAAAGAAGGCGATAAATATAAGAGCCTCGCGGTGAAAGCGGTGGGAGAGGAATCCCTCGTGTTCACGGACGGCGTCAACGAACGAGAAATGAAAATCGCACCGGAGGCCCGCTCAAAATGATTCGTATCGCCCGACCCTTCTTCGCCGTCGCGCTCGCTTCTCTGGCGTTTTGCGCGCACGTTTCCGCCGAACAAAGCGCTTCGGACGGCCGTGAAGAGCTTTTGTCGTTGGAAATCGCGGACGTCGAGATCATGGACGTCCTCAAGTTGATCTCGAAGAAATCCGGACTGAACGTCGTCGCGGGAAAGGACATCCGCGGGCAGGTCTCGATTTTTCTGAAAGACGTTCCCGTTCGCGACGGTCTCAAGACGATTCTTCAGTCTCAGGGGCTCGCTTTTTACGAGGAAGATAACATCATTAAAGTCATCACCGACCGCGAGTATCAGGATAAGTACGGCAGGCCGTTCGGGGACGTGCGGATTACCCGGACGTTTCCGCTCGCGAATGCCGACGCGACCGAAGTCTCGAATACTCTCACAATGATGAAATCGGCCTCGGGGCGTGTTTTGGCGGACGCCCGTGTCAATGCGGTCGTCGTCACGGATACGCCGCAGGTTCTTGAGGAAATGGCGAGCGTCGTCGAGCGGGCGGATATCGATCAAGTAAGCGAATCCATTCAAGTGCGCTACGCGAAGATCGAGGAGCTCGAAGAGAAAATCCGCGAGGTCGTAAAGGGCGACCGGAGCCGCATCGCCGTCGACAAGCGCTCCAATAAGATCGTCGTGACGGACATCCCGTCGCGCGTCGAGCGCGTGCGGCGAATCGTCGAAGCGTTCGACGTGAAGTCGCCGCAGGTTCTCATCGAAGCGAAGGTCATCGAGGTCGAGTTGACGGACACGCACCGCCAAGGCATCAATTGGAACTCCGTGCTCGCGTCCCTCGGTGGCGGCGACGGCACCACGACGCTTGCGCTTCCGCTGACCGTTACGGCCCCGACCGGAGCGAATCTGACGACGCTGACTTCCGCGCGCGGGGACCTCACGCTTGTCCTCCAGGCGATCGAGACGATGGGGAAGACGAACACGCTTTCTTCGCCGCGCATCACGGCGCTGAACAACGAGGACGCGCGCTTGGCCGTAGCCACGAAGCGTCCCTATGTTTCGCAGACCGTTGTCCAGACCACCAACACCACGAACACGGCCGACAACGTCCAGTTCATCGACGTCGGCGTCACGCTGAACGTCCGGCCCCGCATTCTCTCGGACGGGCTCATTGAGATGAAGATCAAGCCGCAGGTTTCCTCGTCAACCTCGTCACTCGAGCTCGAGGGTGTGGCATCCGGCAGCAATACGACGTTCACTCGCACGAGCATCCCGATCGTCACGACACAGGAACTCGAGACGACCGTGACCGTGAAGTCGGGGATGACCGTGATCGTCGGCGGACTGATTCAGGACCGCCAGAACAAGCAGTCACAGAAGGTGCCGATCATCGGGAGCTTGCCGCTGGCCGGACAGCTTTTCAGCTCGCGTTCGAATGACTTTTCGAAGACCGAGCTCGTCATGTTCCTGACGCCGACCATTGTGGACGACGTGGTCGTGGTCGAATCGGAGCGGCAGGAATCGCGCTTCGTGAACGAAGAAGGGGTGTTCAAAGCGCACGAGCGCGTGGGCGATTATCCTCGGCCCGAACAGCTCGCGGGCCGGAAGTCGCTCGTCGAACCGACGCGCGCCTTTCCGTATTGGAAGCAGGATCCGTTGACAGAAAAGGCCAAATGACGGATCTCGATTTAGAAGCGCTCGAAATACCCTCTTCCCCAAGCGAGGCGCGACGCCCGGATGTCCGCGCGGCCGGCCCGCGCCCGGCCCGAACGACGCGGCATGCGTCCCGCGAGAAACGCCTTTTTTTTCACGGCTTGGCCCGACTGCTGAAAGGCGGCGTGCCCGTTCTCAAGGCACTCGAGCTCGTGACGGCGCAGTCCCGCTCCGGTTCCTTCGCGGAACCTCTTGTTTCGATGAGCGCGGCGGTGCGCGACGGAGCTCCGCTTTCCCGCGCGATGGAAGCGTATCCCGCGCGGTTCAAATCTTTCGAGATCAGCTTGGTCCGTGCCGGCGAACTTTCCGGCAGCCTTCCTTCCAATTTGTTCCGTCTGGCCGAAGAATTGAAGCGCCAGGAAGAAATCCGGGAAAAGATCAAGGAGGCCGTGACTTATCCGCTCTTCATTCTGGGCATGGGCACGGTCACGCTCTTCACGGTGCTCTTCTTCGTGGTTCCGCGCCTCCGGCTCATCTACGCCGATTTTGGCGGCAACCTTCCGTTCGTCACCTCGCTCGTCCTGCGCGCGAGCGACCTTGCGCCGTATCTTCTGGCCGGCCTCGTCGTTTCGGCGGGCCTCCTCGTCGCCCGCTTGAAGCGCGGCGGCGCGCCCGTCTGGGAGCGGTGGCCGCTTCTTTCGCGCATCGCCGGCCGGCTCGCGCTCTCACGGTCGGCATTCCTTCTCTCCACTCTCCTTAAAAGCGGCGTGACGCTCGCCCAAGCCCTTAAAATCCTCGCGGAATCGCTTCCCGCGCAGCGGGCTTCCATCGAACGCGTTCTGGCCGACGTTTCCCAGGGACGCTCCCTTTCGTCGTCGTTTCGTCACGCGCCGTTCTTCGGAGAAGGGGAGAGGACACTGCTTCTGGCAAGCGAAGAATCGGGGACCACGCCCGAGACGCTGGAGGAAATCGCGGCCGCGGCGTCGGACGACCTTTCGGCGGAAATCCGGATGATTTTGAAGATTCTCGAGCCGGCGCTCATCCTCCTTATCGGCCTCGTCGTGGGAGCGCTGGTAGTGGGCATGCTGCTTCCCATCACCGAAATCGACCTTCTGGCGGGCGAATGAAAAAATGCGCAGGTTTTACGCTGATCGAGCTTTTGATCGTGGTCGTCATTCTCGGCGTGCTGGCCGGGCTCACGGTGCCGCGCTTGGCGGGGCGCACCGAGAAGGCAAAGTTCAAGGCGGCGAAGTCGGACATCCGGGGCGGCATTTCTTTGGCGCTCGATCTGTACGAATCGGATACGGGCAAATACCCGGATTCCCTGGAAAAATTGGTCGACGACGACATCCCCAATTGGGACGGGCCTTACATCAAGAACGGTTTGCCGAAAGATCCGTGGGGGCAGCCGTATTCCTATAAATATCCCGGAACGAAGAATAAGCGCGGCTACGACCTCTTGAGCGCGGGACCAGACGGCAAAGCGGGAACCGATGATGACGTTACGAACTGGAAAGAATGAGGCGGGGTTTCTCCTCGTGGAAGCGCTCGTGGCCGTCGCGATCGCCGCGTTCGGTCTCTGCGCTTGTTACGTGACGCTGTCCAAGTGCGTCGCCGTCGTCCGGAAAGCTGAAACCGCGGCGAAAGACACGCTGGAAATGAAGAGAGCCGCGTTCGAAAGGCAGAGCGGTTTCAGGGCGGATCTCGGCCCGCTCGATCTCGACCGCCTCGATCCGGACGTCCGGGAGTGGAAAAAATGGAGCGTCGCGAAATGAGGAGCTCTCAGAAGGGCGTGACGCTGCTCGAGCTTCTCGTCGCGCTCGCGCTTTTCGCGGTGGCGGCTCCGCTCGTGGCGAACGCGCTTTTTCAGGGCGTGCGCTCCGCGGCGAAGGTGCGGGCTTCGATCGACGCCCGGCGCGCCGAAGACCGGCTTTTCGCGCGGCTCGAAGCGGATCTCCGGAACGCGCTCCCGCTTTCCCAGGCCGCCTTCATCGGCGACGCGGACCGGTTCTCGTTTCCGCTGGCCGGCAGCCTGAAGAGGGTCACGTACGAAGCAAAGAACGGCGCGCTTTTGCGTTCCGAGTCCGATTTAAAGGGCGGCGACGCGTCGCGGACGTTTCTGGGGGACGACGTGGAAAAGTTTTCGGTCGAGTACGCTTACGCAGATCCGTCCGGCAAGATCACGTTCCTTCCTTATTGGACGAAAGAGCCTTATGCCGGTCTGCCCAGAGCCGTCCGGGTTCGAATGGTGCGGTCCGGCGGCGTGAGCGAATCGCTCGTGACCCTGCCGCAGGGTCATTTCGGAAAGGCGGGGGAGTGATGCGCCAGAGGGGGTCGGTCCTCATCGCGAGTGTGTGGACGCTTTCCGTCCTTTTCCTCTTGTCGACGTCGCTCGCGTTCTATGCCTCCGTCTTCGTGCGCTCGGCGCGTGAGCGGACCGAACTCTTCGTTTCCGGAACGGTTTTCGCGTCTTCGGTGCCGTGGATGGCGCGGCTTTTCAGTGAAGATGTTTCCGCCGTGAACGACGCGCCGGGAGAGGCTTGGCTGGGAACGGTGACCGTTCCGGAGCGTTGGCGCCGGGATCTGTGGATCGAAAGCCGGGACGAAGAGTCCAAGCTCAACCTGAATTCGGCGCCGGGCCCCGTTCTTCAGGAGCTCTTCGCTTCGCTCAAGCGGCAGCAGGTTTTTTTGGCGGACGAAAGCGAAACGGCGCGGGCGATCGTCGAATACCGGGCACACAAGCCGTTCGAACATTTGGAAGAGCTTGCTCTCGTGGGGCTCGACGCCGAAGCGCGCGAAAAACTGAAGCCCTTCGTCACGGTTTACGCCGCAAAGGGGCTCGCTCCGCGCGTGAACTTAAACACCGCGCCGCCGCCCGTCCTCGAGGCCATGACGCGGACGCTTCCCGAAACGGCCGGGCCGGTTCGCGAAACGATTCTTTCGGCGCTTCGCCGCGCGCGCGAGGCGGGCGTCGTCTTCACCGCAGAGGATCTCGCCCCGGACCGCTTTGCGTCGAAGCTCGGCCTTCCCCGGAATCCCGAGACGGACGCGGCCGTGGCAACCTTGGCGGCGGAGTTCACCACAGACTCGGCGCTGATCCGCGTTGAGATGACGTACCGGAAAAGGCGTTTCGCGGAAGCCGTGCTCGAACCCACGCGAGACGAAACGCGCGTTCTTTTTTGGCGCGAACGAAAGGTAGCCCTTCATGCGGCGTAAGAAAAAAATCTCCGTTCTGCCGAGAAACGGAATCCTTCATTTCCTGGTGGAGGATGGCCGCACGATCTCCTATCACGCGTTCCCTGCGCACGAAACGACGCGCGAGAGCATGGCGGCGAAGTGGAAGGATTTGAAAGGGGATTCCGTTTGCGAGGCCACGATCGTCGTTCCCCGCGAGGAGCTTCTTTCTCAGGATTTCGAAGTGGCCGCCGCGGACGCGCAAAAGGCGCTTTCGAGCCGCCTTGAGAAGTCTTTCCCTTACAAGATCGAAGAGCTCGCGTACGGACTGCGCGTCGACGACCAAACTTCCGGCCGTTTGAAGGGCACGGTCGTGGCGACGCCCGCCGCGAAGCTCGAAAGCTGGATCGCGCCCCTCGAGGAAGCCGGATGCACGATTGCGGACGTCTTCGCGAGCGACGACGTCCTGGCCGGTCACGTCACCCGACTGGAGCCGCGCGCGGCCATGCCCCGGCGCACGCTCTTCATCGACGCGACCGGCGGAGCGATCGAGTGCGTACTTGTTTCCGGCGGTCGTATCCTTTTCTCCAAGACGGCCAGCGCCTCGAGCGACGGCCTCGCGAAGGAAATCGGGCTCCTCACGCTTCAGTTCGAAAGTTTCGAACGGATCCTGGTCTGCGGAGGCGGGCCTGAGCTTGAGGCGGCCGTGGGATCCCAATTCCAGCTCCCCATCGAGAAGATCAGCGCCCCCGCCGATTCGAAAGGCGCCGCTGTTCCGTGCGCGCTCTTCGCCGCTTTGCGCGCCGGGAGGGGGGGCCCGAGCCTTTTACCCGTCGAACGGAAAAAACGGAAGCGCGAATCGCAAAAGAAGAAGGCGCTCGTCGAAGCGGGAGCCTCCTACGTTCTTTTTCTGGTTTGCCTCGCCGCTTTGTTCGGTGCTCACTGGAAAGCGCTCGAAATGAAAGCCGGGCGCCTGTCGGCGAAACTCGTCGGAATCGAATCCCAAACACATTCCCTGCGCCGCATGTCCGAAACCATCGACGCCGCGCACGCGCGGCATCAAGAGAACCGCGAAACACTCGCGCTTTTCAAGGGCGTCATGCTGAAGACGCCTCCGGGCATAACGATCTCTTCGCTCGGCATCTCGCCGAAGTCGCTGTCTCTGGCCGGAGAGGCGCAGGACAATGCGACCATCGCGGATTCCCTGTCGGCGCTCAAGTCGATCGCGGGCCTTCTGAACGTACGGCTCGAATACGCGAAGCTTAAGGACGCGGCGGTCGACGGAGCGCGGTTCGAATTCCTCGTGAGCGCGGAGCGTGCCTCATGAAATGGCGCCTCGAAGCGAAAAACCGGCCGACCCTGTTCGTTGCGGCCGCCGCCGGCGTGGCGGGTATGCTCGCCGTCTGGCTTCTCTTTTTGCCCGTGATCCGTGAGGCGGGAGAAACGGCCGAAAAGAACGCGCGGTCTCTCGCCGCCGCCGAGCGGCTTCTGCGTTCTCAAACGGAGATCGAAGCGAGATACGCGCGCGCGGCCGGGAACGGGGCGGGCGACGATTGGGTGCGCCGCTTGGCGGACGTTTCCAAGCGCCACGGAGTGATCTTCGACGCGATTCTGCCCGAGCCGGTCGACGGCGGCGTTCCGGGCGAAACCGGCGTCCGCGTGGGCTTCCGTTCCGACGTCGCGCGTTTCTCGGCGTTCGTGCATTCGCTCGCGTCCGACGACCCTCTCTGCCTTATCCGGGACATGAAGCTCGAGAAAGGCGAAAACGGGCTTTTGAAGTGCGAGCTCGCTCTCTCGCGGGTGCCGGCATGACGGTAGATCTTAAAAAGACCCGCGTGCCGAAGGAAGTCCTCGGCAGAGTGCCCGTCCGGGTCGCTGCGCATTACGGGGTCCTGCCGCTTTCCGCGACGGACGCGTCTTTGACGCTCTGCGTGCCGGAGGATTTCGACGCGAAGCTGAAGGAAGAGCTCCGCGTGATCCTGGGGAAGGAGCTTGAGATCCAATTCGCCCCGAAAGCCGCGATTTTCGACGCCATTCGGGAAAATTACGGCGTAGCCGACGACATCATCGCCAAGCTCGCGCCGAAAGGAGCGGTCGTCTATGCCGACGAGGCGGAGGAGCTTCACGGCGGGCAGGACGCAACCGTTTCCAAGCTCGTCAACGAGCTCATTCTGGACGCCCTTTCGCACCGCGCGACGGACATTCATCTCGAACCGTTCGAGGACCGTTTCTCGATCCGCTACCGCGTCGACGGGCTTTTGCGGGAAGCGCGTATTTCCGCGCAGGCGCGTCCGCTCGCGCAAAGCATCGTTTCGCGCATCAAAATCATGGCTCATCTCGACATCGGAGAGAAAAGACTTCCGCAGGACGGCCGCATCAAGGTGAGGGCGAGCGCGCAGGAGCTCGACCTTCGCGTGTCGGTGCTGCCGAGCGCCTGCGGCGAAGCCGTCGTGATCCGCATCCTCGGTTCGATCGATCTGCTCAGCCTCGACCGCCTGGGCTTCTCCCCGGATTCGGTGCGCGTCATCCGCGGGGCGCTCACGAAGCCGCACGGCATCGTTCTGCTCACGGGCCCCACGGGCTCGGGCAAGACGACGACCCTCTACTCCATCTTGAAAGAGCTGAACACCGGCGACCGTAAAATCATCACGATCGAAGACCCGGTGGAATACCGCATGCCGGGCGTCCTTCAGATGCAGGTGAAGCCCCAGATCGATTTCACTTTCGCCAAAGCGCTCCGCTCCATGCTTCGTCACGATCCGGACATTCTCATGGTGGGCGAAATCCGGGATACCGAAACGGCCGAAATCGCGATCCGCTCGGCGTTGACCGGGCACCTCGTCTTTTCGACGCTCCACACAAACGACGCCGCCTCCGCCCTGACGCGTCTTACGGAAATGGGAATCGCGCCGTACCTCGTCGCCTCCGCGGCGGAGCTCGTCATCGCCCAGCGCCTCGTACGCACGCTGTGCGGAGCGTGCAAGCGGAGAGGCGAAGATAAAAAGGGTTTCGAGCCGGTCGGTTGCGACGAGTGCCGCGGTTCCGGTTACAAAGGGCGCGAGGCGATCGAAGAAACGTTTCACATGGACGACGAGATTCGGTCCTTGGTTCTGGCCGGAGCCCCGTCCAGCCGAATCAATGAAACGTTGCGGGCTCGCGGCGTCCGATTCCTGAAGGAGAGGGGATTGGAAAAAGTGACGGATGGGATTACGAGTCTTTCCGAGATCGGGCGGGTTTGCTGATGGCTGAAATAGCTACCCCGAACGCTCCGCCTCCCGGCCTCGCTCGCCACGCTTCTTCCGAGCGCGTTCGTAAGGACGAGCCTTTGTATATTTTGATCGTGACCGTGTGGGTGAGCCTTCTTTTGTATTTCAACCCGCGCCTTCTCGCTCTGGTTACGGCGGCTCCCGATGCGGTGGCCGCCGTCGCCGTGGTCGCATTCGTGCTGTGTCTCAACAGTTTCTGGCTCTTCGCCGTGTACGACACCGTGATGATCGCCGCGTCGTTTATCCGCCGCCGCACGCCGGAACCGGTCTTCGCCGCGCCGTCGTCTTGCCCGCCCGTGGCGATTCTTTACCCCACCCGAAACGATTTCCGCGAAGTGTCGGCGGAGTCCTGTCTCGCGGTCGATTACCCCGATTTTCATCTGTTCCTCTTAGACGACAGCACGGACGGCGTCATCCGCCAGCGAGTAGACGTCTGGGCTTCGGCGCGCGCCGGACGCGTCACGGTCATTCGCAGGGAAAACCACGGCGGATTTAAAGCGGGGAATTTAAACCATGCGCTCAAGCGCGTCGCGAGCGAATACCCGCTCTTTGCCGTCTGCGATGCCGACGGTTTGCTGCCGAAGGATTTTATAAGCGCGCTGTTGCCTTATTTCGAGAACGATCCGGATGTGGCGTTCGTGCAGGCCCTGCAAAAGGCGAATCCGGCGCAGCAGGAATCGTTCGGGCGCATGCTGGCGTGGCGCATCGCCGCGCATTACCGTCATTACGTCCGCGCCAAGGACCGCTTCGGCTTCGTGATGTTTTACGGTCACGGCGCTCTCTTACGCACCGCCGCCTGGAAAGCCGCCGGCGGGTTCCCGGAGATCGTGACGGAAGACCTCGCTTTCGCGGCGCGCGTCCGCGCCTTCGGCTGGCACGGCGTTTACACGGAGAAGACCGCCTGCTACGAGGATTTTCCTCCGACGTGGGGCCGGTACCGCGCCCGCTCGGAGAAATGGATTCGCGGCACGAGCGAATTCATGCGAACCGGCTATCCGTCGTTTTTCCGGTCGAAGAACGTGCCTTGGTTCGAGAAATTCGACGTCTTCGTGGGCGCGTTCAGCCACTGGCAGCCCGCCGTGATGCTCTCGTTTCTTCTCATGCTCGGAACGCTTCTACCGCTTCACTACGCGTATTTCCGCTATCCGGGTTCCTTCTTCCTCGAGCCGGTTCCGCATGGGAAGTCGCTTCTCGATTATGTGGTTCATGTGCGCTACCACATCTTTTGGGCGTTCGATTTTTACGCCGTCATGCTGATCACGTTCCTTGCCCCCGTGATTCCGGCGGCGATCGAGATGCGCCGCGAGCCCCGGAAGCTCGTCGAATACCTGGCAGGATCGAATTTTATCTTTCTGGGCTCGCTCGTCGCGGAATCGCTCGCGGCGGCCGCTTTCCTTCTAACGGGTAAAGCCGTATTCCGGAATACCCACGCTGTTTTCCCCGATGAGAGAGGCTATCATCCGAATCATGGGGTCGTTTTTGCGCTGGAGATCGCCGTCGCGGCGCTTCTTGCTTATTTGGGTTTTAAGACGCGAAACCTCTGGTTCTTCGCGCCGGCCTCCGCGCTTTTTTTGAGTCCCATCGTTCATTGGGCGGGTTGGGAGAACCGGTTCGTACGCGCCGCCGTCTACGTTCCTTTCTCGGTGGGTCTCGTCATTCTTTTCTTCGTGAGCATGGATTTGGTCGTAACAAAAATAGGACTTTAAAAAGGGGGAATCATGTCGAAGCCTACGGTTCGTTGGAAGTTCATCCTGCCCATCGCGGGGGTCGTGTCGCTCGCCGGGGTCTACGGCTTCAAGGGCGGCGAAGAGTCTCGCGCGCATCTGGCGTTCACGAAGCACCGCTATCAGGAGGCACTCGACCTTTACGCGGGGATAGGCGACGAATCCGGCGTGGGCATGGTTTATCTCGCCAAGAACAACCCCGAAGCCGCGCAAAAACATTTCGACGCCGTCGGGGACGAGAGCGGCGCGGGGCTCTGCGCACTCAAAAGGCGCGAATATAAGAAAGCCGTCGAGCGATTCCTGGCCAAAGGAGACTCGCGCGGCCTGGGCCTTGCCTATCTCGGCCTGAAGGACGAAGTGAAGGCACGGGAAGCATTTTCAAAGGCAAACGACTGGTCCGGCATGGGCCTGCTCCATTTAGCTAAGAACGACACCAAAGGCGCCCAAGCGGCATTCCGGAAGGCGCAAGACGACTCCGGCCTCGGTCTTACCGCCCTGAGGGAGAAAAAGTTCGCTGACGCGTTGGTTCATTTCGAGAAGGCGAAGGACGACTCGGGCGCGGCGCTCGTGCATTTAGCGATGCGTGACCACGCGAAAGCCGCCGAACTCTTTCGCAAAGCAAACGATCTTTCGGGGCTCGGCTACGTTCTCCTCGCGCAAGGGGACTTTGCGGGCGCCGAGAAGCTTTTCACCGAATCGAAC
>CAYSKO010000036.1:0-13945 GCA_964431835.1 uncultured Planctomycetia bacterium
GGGCGGGCGTTATTTAGGAGTGGAGCGGTTCGGCGGTGAGGAGCGGAACGAGTTCGGCGGATTCCTTGTAACCAAGTTTTTTTAAGAAATCACGGATCAGTTCTTCCTCGGCTTGCGTGCACTTTTCGTGCTCCATGGTGGAGCAATTCACCTGGCCCCCGGCGATCATCCCGTGTCCGCCGGCGGTTCCCTTTTTTCCGATGAGGCGCCGGAGAAAACGTCCGGCCTCCCCCTTCGTGTTCGTCGTGCGTATGGAGACGACGATGCGGTCCTGGTAGCGGCCGAGGCACATCGCCCACGTCATGCGCTCGAGGCGCAGGATGAAATCGGCGACCAGCGGCACGAAATCCGGGTTTTTGATTTCGCCGAGCGACGTGGTGATCGCGTTTTTGTAGACGAAGCTGTGATGCATCGCCCTGTTCAGCGTCATGAAGAAATCGCGAGACAGGCGCGGATGGCTGATCGCCGCGAGGGCCTTCTTGTTGCTTTTCGGGAAGAGTGCAAGATAAGCCTGCACGTCCGCTTCCTGAGCTTCGCGGCCGAGGTCCTGGGTTTCCGAGCTGATGCCATACGACAGCGCGGTCGCGAGTTTCGCCGGGATGTCGACGCCCGACGCCAGGAGATACTCGGTCAGCATCGTGGCGGTCGCCCCGTAGTGGCCGCGGATGTCGATGAAATCGGCTTTGGTGGTCTTGCGGAGGGGGTGGTGGTCGATGACGATGACCGGTTTCCGTTTGGCGGTGAACGAGCTATTCCCCGTGCGCGGCTGCATGTCGACGAGCGCGAAATCGGTGCCCGGCTTGAAGTCCGCGTCGGAGAGCGGTTTTACGCGGAGTTTGAGCTCGCGGATCAGCGCGCGATTCTCCGCGCGGCCGACGATGCCGCCGTAGCGCACGAACGCCGGAATCTTGAATCGCTGCGTGACGATGTGCGCGAGCGCGAGCGCGCTCGAGACGGAATCGGGATCGGGATTGTCGTGCGTGAGCACGACGAGGCGCTTCGTGTTCTTCAGCGCCGCCTCCATTTTAAGGAGGTTTTCTTGGAGCGCCGGGTCCGACCCGACGGGTGAGCTCACGTCAGTAGCGAGGGACGCTCGGATCGATTTCCTGCGACCACGCATCGATGCCGCCGGTCAGGTTCTTCACCTTCTTGAAACCGATCTCCTGGAGGAGCTGGACGGCTTTCGCGCTGCGTCCACCGAAATGGCAGTTCACGACGATCTCGTCCGCCGAATCGAGATCGCTCACGCGTTCGGGTAGGGATCCGAGCGGGATCAGGGTCGCGCCGGGGATCCGGCAGATGTCCCACTCGTTGGGCTCGCGGACGTCGACCAGCGTGAACTTTTCTTTTTTGTCGATCATCGACTTGAGTTTTTTCACGTCAATTTCTGGGATGCCCATGCCGCTCTCCTTCTTCTCTTCGCCCCGCGTCAGTCCGCAGAAAGCGTCGTAATCGATGAGCTCGGTGACGGTCGGATTCTCGCTGCACACCGGGCACTTCGGATTCTTACGGAACTTCACTTCTCGGAAACTCATTTTGAGCGCGTCGTAGAGCATGAGGCGACCGATGAGGGGCTCCCCCTTCTCAATGACCAGCTTCACGACCTCGGTCGCCTGGATCACGCCGATGACGCCAGGCAGAATGCCCAGCACTCCGCCCTCGGAGCAGCTCGGGACCATACCGGGCGGCGGCGGCTCCGCGAAAAGACAGCGGTAGCACGGGCCTTTGCCGGGATAGAACACGGTCGCCTGGCCGTCGAACCGGAAAATCGAACCGTAGACGAAAGGTTTCTTCAGGAAAACACAGGCGTCGTTGACGAGGTACCGCGTCTGGAAATTGTCGGTGCCGTCGAGGACCATGTCGTAATCCTTGAGGATCCGCATGACGTTGTCCTTCGTCAGCATCTCGTTGTACGTAACGACGTTCACGTTGGGATTGATCTCGAGCATGCGCTCTTTGGCCGATTCGACCTTCGGCCGACCGACGGACTTCGTCGAATGAATAATCTGGCGCTGGAGGTTCGAGAAATCGACCACGTCGAAATCGACGAGGCCGAGCGTGCCGATGCCAGCGGCGGTGAGATAGAGCGCGGCCGGGGAACCAAGCCCCCCGGTTCCGATCATGAGAACTTTCGCCGCCTTGAGCTTTTCCTGGCCGGCGACACCGACCTCGGGCATGATGAGGTGGCGGCTGTATCTTAAGATTTCGTCCTGTGTTAAAGCCATGCGAATCCTCCGGTAAGAACGACTATTTTACCATAAAGCGTGTTTTTTCCGCTACCGCCCGCCCCGGCGGCGGAGGACCGCCCGCCCCAGGAGCCGGGCCGCTTTTCGCGCGTCACCCTCCCCGTTTGCGTGACCGAAGCCGATGCGCATGCTCGCGCGGGCCGTGTCGTCGTCGAGTCCGATCGCTGAAAGGACGTAAGAAGGCTTGGCGCTCTGCGCGATGCAGGCCGACCCCAGCGAGATCGCAAGCTGCGGCAAGTCTTGAAGGACGTCTCCGGCGAAAACCCCGGGGAAACCGACGTTGAGGCTTCCCGGCGACCGGCGCTCAAGGCTTCCGTTCACGAAAGCGTCTGGCACTTCCTCCCGCAGCGTTTTTAGGAAAAGATCGCGCACGCGCGTCAGGCGCCTGGCTTCGCGCGGCATTCTTCTTGCGGCAAGGACGGCGGCGACGCCGAAACCCACGATTCCCGGCACGTTGGGAGTTCCCGAGCGCATGCCGGTTTCCTGGGAGCCGCCGTCGATCTGCGGGATCACACGCGCGCGCGGCTCCGACTTCCGGATATAAAGCGCGCCCGACCCTTTCGGCCCGTAAAGCTTGTGCGCGCTCATCGTCAAGAGATCGACCTTCATCGCCTCGACGTCGATCGGGATCTTCCCCGCCGACTGGATGGCGTCGCAGTGAAAAAGGACGCCGCGGGCGCGCGTGAGGCGGCCGATTTCCTCGACCGGCTGAATCGTGCCGATCTCGTTCTGCGCGTGCATCACGGAAACGAGCACGGTGTCGGGACGGAGCGCGTGCTCGACTTCGCGGGGGTCCACGAAGCCATCCGGCGAGACGCCGAGCCGCGTGACTTGGGCGCCCTCGGCCTCGAGCCGTTTGAGCGGGTCGAGCACGGATTTATGCTCGAAGACCGCCGTAACGAAATGCCGGCCCTTCTCGCGATACGCCTCGGCAGCGCCCTTCAGCGCGAGGTTGTTGGCCTCGGTCCCGCCGCTCGTGAACACGATCTCGCGCGGATCGGCGCCGACGAGCGCGGCGACCTGCGCGCGCGCCTTCTCGACCGCTTTCGCCGCCTCGAAACCCGGCGCGTGCGTGTTCGAGCCGGAATTGCCGAATTTCACGCGAAAGTACGGGAGCATCGCCTTCAGGACCGCGGGATCCACGGGCGTCGTCGCGTGGTGGTCTAGATAAATCGTCTTCATCGGGCGCGTGCCTCCAGGTTTTCTCGTACCGTCCGCGCGTTGCGAAGAAGGCCCGCGCGTTTGGCGCGTTTGACGGGGCTTCCACGGAAGCGCTCGCGGAACGCCGCGTCGTCGAGCGCTTCGAGTTCGTCGAGGGCGAGCCACGTCCCGGCGATTTTCCGCTCGTGAAGCTCGGCGTGCCGGGTCGGCTTCGCTTTTTTATTGTACGGGCAGACGTCCTGGCAGACGTCGCAGCCGAAAGCCCACTCGCCCACTCCGCTTTTAAGCTCCGCCGGGGGCTCTTCCTTCGATTCGATCGTGAGGTAAGAAATGCATTTGCGCGCGTCGAGCCGATAATCCCCGAGAAGCGCGCCAGTTGGACACGCGTCGATGCAAAGCCGGCAGGTGCCGCAGGCGCCCGCGTGGGGCACGCCCGCTTCAAGCTCGAGATTCGTGAGCAGGCTCGCTAGGAAGATCCACGAACCGTGCGACAGCGTCAGGAGGTTCGTGTTCTTCCCGAAAAAACCGAGGCCCGCCTCGCGCGCGAACGCCTTCTCGAGGATCGGCCCCGTGTCGACGTACGTCTTCACTTCGGTTCCGGGCCCGCCCGTCTCGAGGACGAACGCTGCGAGCTTCGCGAGCTTCTCCCCGATCACGTCATGGTAGTCGACTCCGTACGCGTACTTGGCCACCTTGCCCGCAGGCGTCCCGGGGTGTGGGTCGTCCGGATGAAAATAATTCACGGCGAGCGAGATCACCGTCTGCGCGGACGCGAGCGCGTCCTGGGGCCGAGAGCGGTCCCGGCCGGCTCTGTCCATGTAGCCCATTGTGCCGTGGAAGCCGTCGGCCACCCACTTCGCGAGCGCCTCGCCGTGCAGAGGCGGGAGCTCGGCCTTCGAAAAACCGGCGAGATCGAAACCGGCTTCGTTCAGTGCGTAATCGCGGATGCGTCGGGTGAGTTCATTCACAGACAAAACACCCGAGCTCGTCGCTCGGGTGCCTCGAATTCGTTGGAGAGGGAAAAACTTACTCCCAGACTTCTTCCTCGGAAACCACGTTGCCGTCCGAGTCGTACTTGCGGATGATCTTTTTCTTGGGCTGAGACTGCTGGGCGCCCTGCTGGTAATAGCCTTGCTGCGCGTAACCCTGGTTCTGCGGATACGAGGGCGCCTGCTGATACTGCGGCGCTTGCTGGTAATAAACGGGCTGAGCCTGCTGCTGGGGCTGTCCGGAACCCATGAAGGTATCGAGAAGCGCGCCGCCGATGACGTTCGTGCCCGCGCCGATGAGCGCGCCCTTGCCGGCCTTGCCACCGGAAGCGCTGGCCGAAATGGCGCCGACGCCGGCGCCAAGAAGACCGGACTTCAGAATCTTCTTGTTGGGGTCCTCGGCCGGAGGCTGAGGCTGGTAGTAAACAGGCTGCTGGACGTACACGGGCTGCTGCTCCACACGGTAACCCTGCTGCTGCACCGGGTAGCCCTGCTGCGCGTAACCCTGCTGCGAATACTGGACCGGAGCCTGCTGCACGTACACGGGCTGCTGCTGCTGGCGCGGCTGCGAAGGCCCGGTCAGCGTGTCGAGGAGAGCGCCGCCGATGACGTTCGTGCCCGCGCCGACGAGTGCGCCGGTGCCGGCCTTGCCGCCCGAGGCTTCCGCCGAGATCGCACCGACGCCGGCGCCGAGAAGACCCTGCTTCAGGATCTTGCGGTTCGGATCTTCTTCGGAGTAGCTCTGGCCGCCCGCTTTCGACACGGAACCCAGAAACGTCATACTCGCGGCGAGAACGAGCGTAAAGGCGACCTTTTCGAATTTCATCTGTCTTCTCCTCGTGGACGGGCTACTAAAGAATCATCAAAAGTAAGCAAGAATTATAGCACGGATCGGCGTGCGGGTGTCAAGAAGTGGGCCTTTCCTTGGGCTCGAAGGCGGGTTTCAAGCGCCGGCTCTCGGCGTAGGCGCGCTCGGCCTCGACGCTTCTACTCATCGACCGGTACACGTTTCCCATGTTGAGATAAGCCTCGGCGAAGCGGGGTTTCAGCGCGATCGCCTGCCGGTGAAGCTCGAGCGCCTTTTCGTGCCTCCCCAGCGAGTGATGGGCGTTGCCCATGTTCATGTAGGCGGTCGCGTACTTCGGATCGAGCGAGACCGCCTTTTCGTAGAAAGGGATCGCCTCCTCGAACCGCTGGAGGTAAGCATACGAGTTGCCGAGATTGAGATAAGCGTCGACGTATTTCGGGTCTCCCTCGATCGCTTTTCCGTAGCTCGCGATGGCTTTGTCTAAATCCTTTTCGCGCTTGTAGACGTTGGCGAGGTTGTAGTGTCCTCGCGCTTTCTTCGGCGACTTGCGGACGACGTCCTCCCACAACCCCCGCTGGGTCTGCCAGGTTTCGTTTCGCTTCCACGAAACTGCGCCGAGCGCGAGCGTTGCAACCGCGACCGCCGCGATGAAAAGCCGCGCGTCCTTAAAAAGCCGCGATAAGCCCACGCCCCACGCCAGCGCGGCGGCAGCGGCCGGAAGGTACAGACGGTGCTCAAAAATTACGTCGCGCTGAACGACCGCCGACTCGATCGAAAGCGCGAGGTAGAACCAGCCGACCGCGTACGACAGCGCCCGCTCCTTCTTCCAGAGAAAGAACGCCGCGGCCGCGATGCCCGCGTGAAGGAGGAGCGAAACGAGCGTCCGCGGATCGATCGATCGGGAGATGGGGTAATCGTAATCTAGATTGAGGTCCGCGGGGAAGACGAGAAGCCGGAGATACGTGCGGGCTACCGAAATCTGCGTGAGGAGGTAGTCCTTCCGCGTCATCACGTCCTCCGGGACCCAGCGCGTGGCGTCGAAGCCGCCGTCCACGGCCACGGTCGACGGGCGCATGAGACTGAGCGTGATCTCATCCGCGCGCGTGAGCGCGATCGGCACCACGGCCATGAGGAGGAGGAAAGGGAGCGCCTTCCCCCACTGCGGACGGCTTTCGCCGGCCGAAAAGAACGCGAACTCGTAGAAAAGGATCGCCAGCGGCAGAGTGAAGGTGGTCTCCTTCGCGAACATTCCCGCGAAGCCCGCGACGAACGCCGCCGCGTACCAGCCTTTGCCTTCCCCCATGCGCGCTTTCGCGTAGCACGCGAGGGATGCGACGTAGGCGAGCGCGGCCATGGACGCCGCGCGTTGCCAGACGTAATTCACGGCCTGCGTCTGCACGGGATGCGCGGCGAAAAAGAGCGCGGCGGCGGCGGCGCAGGCGGCGGCCCGGGCGGCGGCCGGCGACGCGGCCATGGCCGGGGTCCGGAGCGTCAGGAGAACGAGGAAGAACACCGCGACCGACGCGGCGGCGTGTACCGCGACGTTGTAAAGGTGATATCCGAAGGGCTCGAGCCCGCCGGCCGCGTAGTTCGCGGCGAGCGAAAGACCCACCAGGAAACGCGTGTTGAACGCGTTCCAGAGGGCGCCCGGATCGAGCGAGCGGATGTGAGGGTTCTTGAGGACGACGGGAATGTCGTCGAACTGGAACGCGGAGCGGAGCGAGTTGGAGTAAATCAGGAACGCGGCGGCGGCCACGGTGAGCGCGAGAAGAAGGATCGTGGAGCGGTTCGCGGCGGGAACGGGGGCGACGGCGCGTACGGGCCGAGCGGCTTCCTTTTCGTAAAACGCGCGGAGACGGCTTTCCTTCACCCCGATCTCGCGGGCGATCTGGGAAAGCGGCGCCTTCCCCTTTCGTTCGAGAGCCTGCCGGCGCTGGTCGGGATTCATCCGCTCTTAAAGGACCCTGCGCCGATAAAGCAGAACCTCGATCCTAGGGTCTTCCTGAAGCGGAGTCCGCGAGACCTCCGTGAATCCTTCCGGCGCCCCGGGATAGAACGCGTCCCCGGAATAAGAGGCGTGGATGCGCGTCAGGTACACGCCGTCGACCGCCTCGTGCGTCTGCCGGAAGATCTCCGCTCCGCCGATGATGAACGTGTCGCCCTTTTGGGCTTTTTGAAGCGCCTCTTCGACCGACGTCACGAACGTCACTCCCGGAACCGGCGCGTGGGCGCCGCGGCTCACGACGATGTTTTCCCGGTTCGGCAGGGCCTTGCCGATGCTGTCGAACGTCTTCCGGCCCATGACGACGGTGTGGCCGGTGGTCAGGCTCTTGAAGAACTTGAGGTCGGACGAGAAATGCCAGGGAAGCTTGTTGTCCTTGCCGATAACGCCGTTTTCGGCGACGGCAACGACGTGGTAGATCAAACGGCCACCGGGGCTTTGATGGAGGGATGCGGGTCGTAACCCACGAGCTCGAAATCCTCGAATTTGAAATCGAAGATGCTCTTCACGGCGGGATTGAGCTTCATCACGGGCAGCGACTTCGGCTCGCGCGTAAGCTGGAGTTTCACCTGCTCTTCGTGATTGGAATAGATGTGGACGTCGCCGAACGTGTGCACGAAGTCGCCGGGCTCGAGGCCCGTCACTTGCGCCATCATGAGCGTCAGGAGCGCGTAGCTCGCGATGTTGAACGGCACGCCGAGAAAGACGTCCGCGCTCCGCTGGTAAAGCTGGCACGAAAGCTTCCCGCCTGCGACGTAGAATTGGAACAGCGTGTGGCAGGGCATGAGCGCCATCTTGTCGAGCTCTCCCACGTTCCACGCGCTGACGATCATGCGGCGGCTGTCCGGGTTTTTTTTCAGGAGCTCGACGACCTGCGCGACCTGGTCGATGACGCGGCCGTCCTTGGCCTCCCAGCGGCGCCACTGTTTGCCGTACACGGGACCGAGATCCCCTTCGGCGTCCGCCCACTCGTCCCAAATTTTGACGCTGTTGTCCTTCAAATATTGGATATTGGTATCGCCCTGAAGGAACCAGAGAAGCTCATGAACGACGGATTTGACGTGGACCTTCTTCGTCGTGACGAGCGGAAAGCCTTTGGAGAGGTCGAAGCGCAGCTGGTAACCGAAGACACTCTTGGTCCCGGTGCCGGTCCGGTCGGATTTGACGGTGCCGTTCTCCCGGATGTGGCGAAGAAGATCGAGGTATTGTTTCATCGGGAAAATAATAACACAAAAAAACAGACCGCCGAAGCGGTCTGTTTAGTATTTCGGAGCCTCGTTTTTCGATGCCTTTACGCGGCGCACTCCCCTTTGCCTATTTCCAACTTGAACGCATGGCCTTCGTCGCCCAGATCCTCGTACATCTTGGGGTCCTGGTCGAACGCCGGGATCGTGGTGAACGGCGCCACGATCTCTTTAAGCCGGGGCGCGCCGATACGGTCGGCCCACTCGACGAACGTCTCGGAGGCGCCCTTCTCTTTCTTGAAGGAGTCGAGGATCGCTTTCGTCGCTTCGGGGCAGCGCTTGGCCGGGATCTGCGCGATACGCTTGCCGAACACGATGCCCGCGTTCGGGGCCGTGTAGCCGCCAATCATGAGCTGGTAGTGCGGCACCGCGCGGTTGTCGACGGTCTTCGATGCACCGTGAAAACCGATGTTCGCGATGTGGTGCTGGCCGCACGAGTTCGTGCAGCCCGAGATTTTGATCGTGACGTCCCGGAAGGTGGCGTCCGTTCCGTAGCCGTTCTCGAAGATCTTCCCGATCTCGTACGCGAGGCCCTTCGAATGGGTGATCGCGATCTGGCAGGTGTCGGCGCCGGGGCAGCGCGTGACGTCGGCGATGGTCTCGGCGCCCTTGGCGGCGAGTCCGGCCTGTGAAAGGCGGTGGTAGAACGCCTTGAGCGACGCCGCGGGAACCCAGTGCACGAGCATGTTCTGCGCGATCGTCGTGCGCAGGCGGCCGCCCGAGAATTCGCGGGCGATCTTCGCGAGCGAGCGCATCTGCGCCGGATTCATGTCGCCGAGCGGGAGGCGGACGTTGGCCGCGTAGAAACCTTTCTGCTTCTGCTCGAACGTGTTGTCTTTTTTCCATTCTTCGAAGCCCGGAAGGACGGCGGGCGCTTCGGTCGGAGCCGTCACGACGGGCGCCTTGTACTCTTCGGGATTCAGCTTCCAGAACGCTTCCTTGCCCGAGCCGGTCATGTAGACTTGCGTGCGTTCGGCGATGAACTCCTGGCGGAAGGTCTCGATCCCCCATTTAGCGACGAGGTATTTGATGCGCGCGCGGTTCTTGTCCTTGCGCTCGCCGTTGCGGTCGAAGAGGCGGATGACCGCTTCCGTCGTCGGAATCATCATTTCGACCGGGCAGAACTCTTCGAGGAGCTGCGCCGGGAACGGCGTGGCGCCGAGGCCGCCGCCGACGTAAACCGCGAAACCCTTCTTGCCGTCCTTCAGCTTTGCGACGAAGCCGAGGTCGTGCAGGCCCACCTTCGCGAAATCGCGCGTTTCGGACGCCTCGAACGCGATCTTGAACTTACGCGGCAGGTTCTGCTGAACCGGGTGACGGAGGAAATAGAGCGAGAGCAAATCCGCGTACGGGATCACGTCGAACGCTTCCTGCGGATCAACGCCCGCGTAGTGCGAGCACGTGACGTTGCGCACGGTGTTGCCGCAGCCCTCGCGGGACGTGAGGCCGACTTCCATGATGTCGCGCAGAAGCTGCGGGACGTCGGTGCGTTTGATCTCGTGGATCTGGATCGCCTGGCGGGTCGTGACGTGCGCGAGCTGCTTCGGCGCATATTTCTCGGTGACGTCGGCGACGCGCTCGAGCTGGAGCGCGTTCATGTTGCCCCAGCGGATCTTGATGCGGATCATGTGGCGGTCGACTGACCCGCGGATGCCGTAGATGCCGTTGTTCAGGCGGAAGCGGCGAAAGTCGTCGGGATCCAAGTGACCCTTTTCGAGGTGGTCGATCTCGACCTGAAAGCGCTGGACCTCGGCCTCTTCCTCGGGAAGGAGCTGGGTGCGAAGTTTTTCCTCGAAAATGTCCTTATTCCACTCGTAGATTTCTTTCAACGCCATTGGATTCCCCTTTGCACCGAAGAGCTTTAGACCGATCCGTTAAAGTAAGGCTCTATCCTACCTGCCAGAAAGAGTGTAGTCAAGCGTTTTTATATGAATAAAACGGCTCTTTACCGACTAATCCTTACTGAATTACTTCTATTACCTCTTCCCCGCCGCCAAACAAAGAACCGCGAGGCAAATGAGGAAACAGCCGATGAGGAGGCTTCCGAGACGGGTGAAGTCGAAGCTTCGCACGATGTCGAAGTAGCGGAGAATATGGAAAGCCCCGATCACCGCGAAGATCATTCCGGAGAGATTAAGGAGGTTCGAAGTCTGCTTGCCGCCGCCCTTGGCCATGGGCCGGATTATATCACAAACGCGCGGTTATTCGTCCCGGCGCCAAGCCAAAAAAAGCCGCTGGCATTTTTGCCAGCGGCTAATTTTCATTCGGTTCTTACATGCACTGAACGGTTTTGGCCATCATCTTGCCGTTCATGTCCACGGCTTCGACTTTGACCTGTTTTCCGACTTTCAACTGATCCCAGCCGCCCTGCTTGCCGTCTTTCATCCAGGCGGTGCTGGTATTGGGGTCGATCATGATCTTCGTTTCGGTGCCGTTCGATTCCTTCACCATCATGGAAGGGTTCGCCGAATTGACATCCAATGAGCTGATTTTCCCTTCGTGGGTCATCGTATTCATATCCGCAGAAGACATCGACGTGTCCATGGATTTGTCATTCTTGTCGGCGCTCGACATCGACCCGGAATCATTCCTCATGTCGGTCTCGGCGAAAACGGACGGCGTTCCGGCGAGAACGGTAAGGACGAACGCTGCAGTTAAAAATTTGTAATCTTTCATAATGACTCCCGTTGTTTTGTTTATGTGAACTTACCGTTACCTTCTTTTATCCTTATCGAATCGAGACTACCCATTCGATTTGCTTGGGAAGTTCTTAATAATAACAAACGCAGCTTAGGAATTGATTAGTCGGGAATTAAAAGATTCTAATAAGGCTAGGCTTTATTTTGCTCGACGTTAAAATCTCCTAATTCGCTTTTAATCTAAATCAAATCTCCTGAGTCCATAATGGGCCTATGGTTCATCCAAGGAATTCACAGTTTAACCAGGGAGAGCACAATGAAAATGGACAGGGACGCCCAAGCGATTTTAAATCGATATGCCCAATTTAATGCGCCGCCCATCGAGTCTTTATCACCCGAGAACGCGCGAAATAACCCCACGTTAAAAAACGCTGTCGAAGAAATGATGGGAGAAAACCCGGCAAGCCGCCCCATTCCGCCGTCTGTCGGAAAGATCACTCATGAGCTGATTCCCGGTCCGGCGGGCGATATTTTGGCGAGAGTTTACACCCCCGAGGGCGAGGGTCCGTTCCCCGTGCTGGTGTATTTTCATGGGGGCGGCTGGGTGATCGCGAATCTGGAAGTTTACGAGCCCTCGTGTCGCGCCTTATGCAATAAAGCGCACGCGATCGTCGTCTCGGTAGCTTATCGCCAGGCTCCGGAGCATAAATATCCGGCCGCCGCGGAAGATGCGTATGCCGCGACGCAATGGGTGATGCAAAATGCCCGGATGTTGAACGGCGATCCGGAACGAGTCGTGGTCGGCGGCGAATCGGCCGGTGGAAATCTAGCGACAGTCGCGTGTCTAAAGGCCCGAGACGAAGGGGGCCTTATGCCGATAGGGCAGCTCCTGATTTACCCCGTGACTGATGCCCGCAGGAATATGCCATCGTATAAGGAAAACGCCGATGCCAAACCGCTCAATGCCCCGATGATGGCTTGGTTTTGGAAGCACTACCTCGAGACGGAAGACCAAGGGTTGGAAGCTTACGCATCCCCTCTCTTGTCGGAAGATTTGAGCAAGCTACCTCCTGCGGTCATCTTTACGGCCGACATCGACCCGCTCCGGGACGAAGGCGAAGCTTATGCCGCCCGGTTGCAAGAGTTCGGCGTCCCAGTCAAAGCCAAACGCTTTGAAGGGGTCATGCATGAATTCTTCGGCTTGGCGGGCGCGGTCGCTAAAGCTACGCAGGCCGTCGATGAAGCCTCCCTAGAATTAAACCGTCTCTATAATTTACGACTGGTAGAAGCCGTCAAATAACCGCTGGGAAAGCAGCCTCCGAGGAGAACTTCGGGGGCTGTTTTTTTCAAAAAAAATTCCCCGCATTCCTTCGCGGGGGATAATTCTTTATCGCAGCTTGCGCGTTAGGATCCCTCCTATTTGGCGCTTGCGTGCTTTAAGGCGCTCATCCGGTCATGCGCTTTTTGGACCATTTGGTACTGTTTCTCGACCACCATCCGGACGTCTTCGGGGAGCTCGTTTTCCAGAGCTTCTTTATAGGCGTCTACCGCGGCGTCTTCCCCGCGCTCGCATTCGGCCACAATGACCTCAGTCTCGCTTCCGGTGGCGACGGACTTAATATTTATCCAGCCCCGGTGCACGGCTCCAGCGGCGGCAGCACCCATGTTGCCACCCTCCGAGGAATGGGCTCCCAACTCCTCAAGAGCATCCTGCAACTCCGACACGAAGCGCCCTCTTTCTGTCGCGTATTGCTTGTATAAGGAGGCCTGTTCCGGGTTTTTTTCCTTATCCGCCGCCAAGGTATACCCCTTTTCCCCGTCCCTGCAAATTTCGATAAGATTGTTCAGCGTTTTAATAGCTTTTTCCGCGGGATTGTTCATCCTGTTCTCCGTTAACTTTTAGAAACGTTCTCTCATTAACGCAATACCACTCAAGCGAATGGTTACAAAGTTTATGGTATCACTTGAACATTAGAGGTCGATTAGAAGCGGATTAGAACCGCATTAGAGCGTAAGCGATGGAACGCTTTACGCGAACTTTCGGCTGGGGCGGGAGCTATTGCGCTTTCTCGAACCATTTAACCGCGTGCCAATTGACATCCGATGGATACGTGTGGTCAAGGCCGCCGATGACCATCTTTTTGACAAGATAACCCGCCGCCTTGAGGGTGCTCTCGGCATTGTCGGCAGCGTCCGGCGACACCATGATGTCCTCTCTCCCCTGCAATACCAACACCGGGATCGCCGCCTTCATGCCGGCCCTCGCCCGGGTCTGCTCCTCGACCCAATCGAGCCGTCCCCCCAGAGCCGCCGCAGCGGCAAAGATATCCGGCTCGGTGAGCGCGAAATAATAAGCAAACGTCGCTCCCGCCGAAAAGCCCATCACGTAAACCCGCTTCGCCTCGATGGGATATCCATTTTTCACGGCGTCCAACACCGCCAACACGTGCGGCGCTTCCTCGGGAATACCCCACACCGCAGCCTCCTTCGAATCCGGCGCAACGATGACGTACCCCTTTTTGTCCGCCATCTCCTTCCACCGCTCGATCATATCGACTCCGCGCCCCGTCGAATGGTGCAGTACGAGCACGAGCGGATAACTCTTCGAGGCGTCGTAGGAAACCGGCGTGTAGACTTGATAATTCAGCCCGTTCAACGATTTCGTTTCGGTCCCCGCGTGACTGACGGACGAGAAGGAAAACAGAAGAAGCATGAGGGCTAGTGTTTTTTTCATCGGAACCTTTCGTATTTTTGACCTTCCCCCTGTTACTGGGCCGCCCGTAACTTAGTTTCTTCAGGGTTTGACCTTCTCCCAAAAACTAGACCGTTTTGATCTTTAGAATTCCGTCTTCCTGA
>CAYSKO010000037.1:0-12137 GCA_964431835.1 uncultured Planctomycetia bacterium
CCGTGAACTCCGATGCCCCCGCTTGTAACGTTCAGTTCGAAACTAAATGTGGCGGAGAGATAGGGATTCGAACCCTAGAACCCTTGCGGGTTACACGCTTTCCAGGCGTGCCGTTTCAACCGCTCACGCATCTCTCCGGAGAGCCTAAAGTCTATCATGGGCCGGGGTTCAGGTAAATGCCGCCGTCCGTCAGCCAGCTTCCGGGGTGTCGGGGGTGCGGCGCTTCTTCTTGAAGAATTCCTGGAGGAGCGCGGCCGATTCGAATTCGAGGAGGCCCTCTTCGACGCGGAAGCGGTGGTTCCACTTGCCGTCGGCCAAAAGATTCACGACCGAACCGCAGGCGCCCGTCTTCTTTTCGCGGGCACCGAAAACGAGCCGTTCGATCCGGGCGAGGATCATCGCCCCCACGCACATCGGGCAGGGCTCGAGCGTGACGTAGAGCGTGGTCTCGGTCAGTCGTTCGCACTGGAGCGCCTCGCAGGCCTGGGTGAGCGCGATCATCTCGCAGTGGGCGGTCGGGTCTTTCAGGAGCTTGGTCTGATTGTGGGCACGACCAAGGAGCTTGTTCTGATGGACGATCACCGCTCCTACAGGCACCTCGTCCTCGTCGTAGGCCTTCTCGGCTTCCTTGATCGCCATCCGCATGTAGAACTGGTCCATCTCTTTTTTAAGCATGCGACGATTTTAGCACGAATGGTATAATCCGTTCATGCCCGACAACGTGAACCGTTTCCTCAAGCTCGTCCCCGTCGAAGGTTTCGAACGCTATTCCGCGAACGTCGCGGACGATTCTTTTTTCGGCTTTCCTCTGGAACCCATTTTAAAAGCGGAAGAGAAACTCCTCTCCCCCGCCGATCGCTCGATCGCCTATTTCTCGATGGAGTACGGCCTCTCGACGAACACCTATAACGCGTTCCAGACAAAGACGCCTCTCGACCCGCGCAACCTCTCGGCCGAGCACCACGTGTTCTCGAATTTGCGGGCGATGGATTACTACCGCACGGTCGAGGCCGGAGACCGTCTCGATCTTCCGATCTACAGCGGCGGCCTGGGCATTCTCGCCGGAGACACGCTGAAGAGCGCCGCCGATAGGGGCGTCTCCCTCGCGGCCGTCGGCATCCTCTGGAACAAGGGCTACTTTAAGCAGAACTTCTGGTTCAAAGACGGGCAGATTCCCGAAGAGAACGACTGGGACCCCTCCACGTACCCGGGCCTCGTCCCGCTCGACCGCCGCGTGACCATCCCGCTGAAGCGGGAGACGATCCACCTCAAACTCTGGAAATATTTCGTCTACTCGTTCGACAAAAAGCACGTGGTGCCCCTCATTCTCCTGGATTCCAACGTCGAGGCAAATTCGGAGTTCACGCGCGAGCTCACCGGCCAGCTCTACCGGAGCGACAACGCCGAGTGGAAGATCTTCCAACGCGTGATCCTGGGTCTCGGCGGCATGAAGGCGATCGACGCGCTGGGCTACTCGATAGGCCGGTACCATCTGAACGAGGGCCACGCGGCACTCGCGTTCGTCGAAAAGGCAAAGTCGGTCGGCGAGGCCGAAGCGGAGAAGCTCTCGGAGCGTTTCGCCTACACCTGCCACACGCCGGTCGCCGCGGGCCACGACCGCTTCCAGAAGCGGGCGCTCCAGGAAATCCTTCCCGAGCGCGAATTCACGCTGCTTAAGAAGTTCGGCGAAGATCCGGAGGAGCGCGACGTCGTGAATCTCACGCACCACGCGATGGCCACGAGCCGGTTCGTGAACGCGGTTGCCGCTAAGCATGGCGAAGTCACCCGCCTCCAGTTCCCCGAATACAAGGACAAGATCCGCTCGATCACCAACGGAGTCCACACGCACACGTGGGTGTCGGCACCGATGGCAGCGCTCTTTGATCGTAACGACGGCGCGCTCGGCGGCTGGCGGAGCGATCCGTGCCGGCTTTCCAAGATCGCCGACATGAAGAACGACCCCGCTTTCCGCCGCGAGCTTTGGGAAGCGCACCAGGCGAACAAACGCCTCCTCGCTTCGCTCCTGGGCCCCTGGCGCATCGAGCCCGACGCGTTTACGATCTGCTGGGCAAGGCGCATCGCCGCCTACAAACGCCCCAGCCTGATCCTTCAGGACGCCCAGCGCCTTCTCGACATCGCGCGACGCATCGGCCCGATCCAGATCATCCTGGCGGGCAAGGCGCATCCGAAGGACGATCTCGGCTTCACGTACGTGAACGAGATGCTTTCGGCGATCGATTCGCTCGAACCGCACCGCGATCTCGTCCGCGTCCTCATGCTCGAGAACTACAACACCTACTTCGGAAAGATCCTCACCTCAGGCGTGGACGTGTGGCTGAACAACCCCTTGCCGCCCTTCGAGGCGTCGGGAACGAGCGGAATGAAGGCGATCCTGAACGGCGTGCTCCAGATGTCGACGCTCGACGGCTGGGTCGTGGAGGCCGCGGACCGCGACATCGGCTGGATCTTCGGCTGGGAACATCACGGCACGGAAGTGGGCGACGAACGGAATCTGCGCTTGAAGGAAGATTCTTCGATTCTTTACGATACGCTCGAGCGGGCGGCCGTCCTTTATTACCTCACGAACGCTAAGGGTAAGGTGAACGCAGGGTCGGACTGGATCTCCAAGATGGCGAACGCGATCGCCGCCTCGAGCTTCTTCAACACAGACCGCATGGTCGGCGAGTACGAAAGCCAGATCTGGCGCGCCTGATCCTACGGGATAAAAAAAGCCCCCTCCGCGCGGAGGGGGCTTTTTTTCGCTCGAAACCGCTCTATTTCAACGCGGCGTACATCTCGTTCAGCGGCAGGTTGCGGTAATCGAGCTTATCGAACGACTCGACGCACTTGTAGTAGCGATTCTCCTGATGGACGTTCCCGTCCGTCACGACTTTGGGGTGCGAAAGCAGCATGTTGCGCAGGTATTTCGGCGAAAAACTGTTTTCCTTGTACTGGCAAAGCCCCAGGAATTTCTTTCCCACAAACGCCGCGTCCAGCGCGGGCTCGTATTCGAGGAGGGTCCGCACGTCCACCTCGGTCCCGAGCTCCCAAAGGACGTCCCCCGTCGCCCGCAGACCGGCGAACCCGGCCTTAACGGCTTCCGAAACCGCCTTTAAAAGGCACACGACCATCGCCTTCGATTCCAACCGTCCGTCGACAAGGTAATCCCGCTCGCTCCTGAGAAGGAGCGCACCGCGCTGCGCTTCTCCGCGCAGGTCCACTCCGGCGTCGCTGAGCGCGTCGGCGACCTTCGCGACGAGCACGGGATCCCCCAAAAAAAGACAGCTTTCGTTCCGCTCGAGACCGATTCGAATGAATTCAGACGTGACAAGCACCTGCTCCTTGCGGCTTCGAACCGAAAAGCAGGCGTGGTCGCCGAGGTGAAGGGAAGAGAGTTTTTTGGGTTCGGGTGCGTTCATTTTAAGAGTGTGCCCGGCAGGAGTTGAACCTGCAACCTTCTGATCCGTAGTCAGACGCTCTATCCAATTGAGCTACGGGCACATTCTTGAGTAGCGAGGAAGGCGTAAAGTGAGAAGATTCTACCCATTTGACGGTGGACTGTAAAGAAGAACAATGCGGGATGGAAAAAGCCCGGCCTCTGACGCGCGGCCGGGCAGCGAAATCGGGACGCATCACTGCGGCGTGATGGCAACGTCGAACCAGTAACGTCGGCATGTTTCCATCGACTCGACCAGACGCGCGAATTGGTCGGGCTTCCGGATGAAGGTGTTCGTGCCGGCCTGATAAGCGCCAAGGACGTCGGCTTCGGAATTGGAGGTCGTCAGCACGACGACAGGAATATGCTTCAGTTCTTCGCGCGATTTGATCTCGCGAAGAGCTTCCCGTCCGTCTTTTTTGGGCATGTTCAGGTCGAGAAAAATGAGACGCGGGGCCGGGTGCTCGTTCAAGTGCTGCATCAAGGCCTCGCCGTCCTTAACCCATTCGAGGAGGGTATCGGGGAAGCACCGGATCAAGGCGTCACTCAGAAGAAGAAAATCGTCTTCGTCATCCTCGGCGATCAGTATGTAATCGGTCGTATACATGAAGACCCTTTTTCACATTAAAAATTTTTAGACTTTAAGAGCGGCGGGGATGTCCCATTTTCTTAATTTGCCGTTCCGGTCGAATTCCAGGTAGATTTTGCGGGCGGCGAACCAATTCCAGTCAGGGGATTGATAAAGCCAGGCCGTCCTGCCTTTTTGTTCCTCGAGGACGACTATGGGTTCTCCGAAACGGTTTTCGATGGAGCTTTGGGTCATGCCGGGGCGCACTTTTCCCGCTCGGATGGCCTCTTCGAGGGCCTTGAAGGACTTCTGTTCCCGATCGAGGTCCGCCTGCTTGCCCCCTTCTTCCTTCGCCTGAGAAACGAGTGTCGTCAAATCAGACGCATGACGGGCCACCGAACACCCTCCGAGAAGAAGGGGTATCATGAGGAGGCAGAGGGACCGCTTCATTGCAGTACTCTACCCGGCAAGGGATTAGAGAGAGGTTAGAAACGGATTAAAAAAAATTAACCGAGCTTGGCTTGGAGGGAGGTATAGGCAGACTGGCAGGCACGCTTGCCTTTATACCAGCCGGACACGACGAAATCACGGCCTTTAAACGTCCACCCACGAAGGGGTTCGGGGATAAATTCGAGGCTGGAAGACTTCGGAAGCCGCCGTGGGCCCTCGGGAGCGTCGAGTTCGGATCCCTGCCAGCTGGCCCGGACGTTCCGGTTGTCCCCGATGAGGTTACCGATGAAGCCCAGGACAAGCTGCGCGCCGATGACGACGATGACGAGTACAACGACTATTTTAATGAGGCTCCACATACGCTTATGATAGCGCGCCGGGCGCCGCGGGCGCCACAAGATTTCACCCCTTTTCGTGCTATACTTGAACCACCCAAAAGAGGAGGCTTTTTTAATCCATGAGAAAATCGACAGTTTTTTCGGCTCTTTTCACCGCGGCGCTCGTCACCGTCCTTTCGGCGGTTCCGGCGGCGGCGCAAGGCAAGGCGATCGTCACCCAGCTCGAAGGCAAGGCTTCCTTGCTTCACGGCACGGAGAGGCTTCCTCTGGCGGTTGGAATGCAGGTGGACAAAGGTGACGTGGTTGTCACGGACGCCGGCGCTCAGGTCGACTTGAGCCTGAATGACAAGGTGGGCGTACGCGTGCTCGCTTCGACCGAGCTTCTCGTCGCCGATACGGCCGAGGCCTCGATGGCCGTCGGAGTCATCAAAGGCAACACTATCCTGAACGTCGACAAACTGCCGTCTACCTCCACCTTCCGGGTAGAATCGCCGACGGCGGTCGCCGCCGTCCGCGGGACGCAGTTTTGGGGACGGGTCGACGGCCAAGCTAGCGGCCCGGTGACCACGTTCGCCGTCCGGGAAGGTTCGGTCGAGATCATGGCCAAGCTCGCCGGGAAAAAGTTTCTGCTCGAAGGGGGTCAGGCGTTAGACATCCCCTCCGACGGCTCCGTGGTGCCGGAAGTACGCTCCGCGCTCGCCGGCGAGATGCAGGCGATGGAACAGGCCTCGGCGATCCGCACCGCCGCTTAAAACGAATAAAAAAAGGCCGGGCGCCCTCGGGCGTCCGGCCTTTTTCGTTTGTCTTCGTTTAGGGAGTGCCGCGGATGCGACGAAGGAACGCGAGGATCTGCCGGACGTCCCCACCGTCGGCCCAGATCCCCTGGCACTTCGGGCAGCGGTCCAGAATCACATTCGAGTCGTACGCGTAGTTGTATTTCGAAAGGCGATTATCGCAGCGAGGGCAGAATTTTTCCTTCTCCGCGGCGCTCTTGACCACGACGGGGGCTCCCTTCGCCTCGAGCGCCGGAGGCTTGTCTTCGATCGTCTTTTCGGCGAAGAGCGACCGCACGACGTCGAGAAACTCTCCTGAGTCGAACCAGATTCCTTTGCAGAGCGTGCAAAGGTCCACGAAGACCTGTCCGGTTTTCGTCTCGACGAGCTTGTTGAAGCAAGAGGGGCATTTCATAGGGGCATTATCGGATATATGCCCCGTTCGTGCCACAAAAAAGCTTCTTCCTTAGAGCTTGAGCCGGTAAACGGAACCCGCGTAACGGGACAGGTAGAGGTAGAGCCCGTCGCGGCTGAATGTCAGATCGGCCGCGCCGGTGCCGCCCGGAAGATCGGCGGTCACGTCGGTCCAGCTGACGCCGCCGTCGGTCGTCACGTAGACCTTGCCGCCCGTGTAGTCTTCCCATCGCGTGGTGCTAACTGCGATCCGCTTCGAATTGTTTGGATCGATTGTGATGCCCTCGCAGGCGCCGGACGTACCCGTGAACCTTTTAAGTAGCTGCCACGTGGCCCCCTTGTCGCGCGAAACGTACAAGCACGGCCCCGTGGCGTCCCCGGCTGCGTAGACGACGCCTTCCTTCGAGACTTCCATGTCGAAGATGTAGGACGAGCCGGAGAACACCTTGGCCCACGAGGCGCCGGAGTTCTCGGATTTATAGATACCTCCCCCGGTCCCGACCGTTCCCCAGTAGAGGCGCGTGGTCGTGACGGGGTCGACTTCGAGCGCGTTGTAGATCCTTTTCGAGGCCGGCTGGCCGGAAGAACGCGTCCAGCTGGTGCCGCCGTTCGAAGAGACGTACAGACCGCCGCCGTCGTCGCCGTCGATGCCGAGATAGATTTTGCTCGGATTCTTCGGGTCGACCGCAAGTCCCCGCGCGTAGCCCTGATCCCAAACCGTGTTCTTCACGGGACGAGTCGCGGGAAGCCCGGTCCGGTAAAGCTGGAAGGTCACGCCCCCGTCGTTCGAGACCGCGACCTGGTTCACTTTCACATCCCACGGGGCGGAGGTGGCGATGATCTTCGTTCCCGCCGTCGCCACGCGCCACACGTGCCCGAGATAACTCGCGCTCGTGTAGGCAGCGGAAGGCAGAGACGCCTTATAACTCACGCCGTTGTCGGTCGAGCGCAGGAGGCCGTTGTCCATCGTACCCACGAGAATCGCGCCCGAGGAGGTCGTAATGATCTCGGAGCCGACGGTGTTGGGAGCGCCGGTGATGCGCTCGCGCCACGTCAGACCGCCGTCGTCCGAACGGAAGATCCCCCACCAATCCGTGAAATAGAGAATGTTCGAATCGTACGGATCGATCGCGACGGAATTGGCCTTGCCGAAACCCTTCGTCCAAGTGCGCGTCGGGTCGCCGAGAACGTCGTAAACGAGCCCGCGCTCGAGATCGGTCCAGGTCCTGCCTTTATCCTTCGAGAGATAGACGCCTCCCTCCCATCCCGCGATCCAGCCGAGCAGGATCTTCACGCCGGCCGCTTCCACGCGCACGTCGAGCCGGTACGCGGTGCGGCTCGACGGAATCGTCGCCGTGTAGGTCCAGCTTACGCCCTTGTCGGTCGTGTAGGCGACACGCGCGCCGTTCGTCACGTAGACGGTTTCGGGCGAACCTTTGCCGACGATGTCGTAGGCCTTGCCGCCGGAGAGCGAAGTGACGCGGGTCCATGAACCCCCCGAGCGCGTGAGCTTCGCCAGGCCGGAACTCGATCCGGCGAGGAGCGTCGCGTTGTCCGAAGTGATCCAAAGCGAGGATATCGGCACCGCGCTGCCGAAGGGGTACGTCGCGCCGCCCGCGAGCGCCCAGGTGGTTCCGCCGTCCTGCGAGTAATACACCGAGCCGCCTTTGGTTCCCGCGTACACTTTCGAGGGATTGGTGCGGTCGATCGCGATCGCGCGGTAATTGTCGGGCCGCTTGAACGTGACTTTATTCTTAGTGGCGGAAAGGAACTTCCACGTGGCGCCGCCGTCGGTCGATTTGTGCATGCCCGCCTTCGTGCCGTTGTAGAGCACGCTGGGGTTGGACGGGGCGATCGCGATTGACGGCGTGTTCACGTTCTCCGCGCCTTTGGTGCGGAAATTCCACTTGTTCCCCCGGTCGTCGCTTCTCCAAACGCCGGCGACGTCGGAAGTCAGAAAAACGCGTCCCGCGGCGGAGGCGTCCGGCAGGACCACCGGGAAACATCCTCCCGCGTACCAACCGGCGAACTGCCAGGTTAGCGGCGAAGTGAGCGCGTAGCAAGCGGGCGCAGCCAGAAAAGCGAGAACGGCGATCGCGGCGGCAAATTTCTTCTTCAACATAACAACTTCCTTTCCTTACGTTTAATTTCCAAAAAAACAGTTCGGGTCGCCTGTAGTCTAGCGACCCGAACATTAGAACCAGATTAGATTTCGATTAGAACGTTTTTTATTATACGTTCGCTCCCGTCCCGTTGCTGCCCGCCGAGACGTTTCCGGCGGCGTCGTACGCTTTCACCTGATACGAGTGCGCGCCGGCGGGAACGCCGGTATTGGTGAAGGTCGTGGCTGCGGTCGAGCCCACTTGCGTTCCGTTGCGGTAGACGCGGTAACCCACGACGCCGACGTTGTCGCTGGATGGGTTCCACCACACCTTGACCGTGTTTCCGGCTACCGATCCGGCGAGGCCGGTGGGCGCGGAAGGCGCCTGCGTATCGACGCTCGAACCGCCGATCTTCACCGAGAGATTGAGCGTCGTCGTGTTGCCGAAAACCGACAGATTGCCCGCGGCGTCCACGGCTTTCACCTGATACTGATGCGAGCCCGCGGCGACGGACGTGTCGTAGAACTTCGCGGACGCGCTCGTGCCGATTTGAGTTCCGTCACGGTATACCCGGTAACCGGTCACGCCGACGTTGTCCGTGGCCGCGTTCCACCACAGGATGACCTGCGTCGAAGTCACCGCGCCGACGAGGGCCGTCGGGGCGTTTGGCGCCTGCGTGTCACTGCCTGGGCCGGGACCCGGGTCCGGCGGAACCGTCGATCCGTCCAGCGGCATCCGGTAAACCGAACCCGCGTAGCGCGACACGTACAGGAACTTTCCGTCGCGGCTGAACGCCATGTGCGCGGCGCCCGATCCGTTGGGAAGGTCGCTACTGACGTCGTTCCATGTCACGCCGCCGTCCTTCGAGAGATAGATCTTATTATTGGCGTAGTCGTCCCATTTCACGGTGCTCACGGCGATCTGTTTCGAATTGAGGGGGTCGACCGTGATCGCTTCGCACGTGCCGGTGCCGGCGAACTTCTTCATGAGCTGCCAAGTCGTTCCCCGGTCTTTCGAGACGTAGAGCACGGGACCTCCGGTATCCGCGGCCGCGTACACGACGCCCTCTCTGGAGACCGCGAGATCGAAAACGTAAGCCGAGCCCGAGAACACTTTCGTCCACGACGCGCCCGAATTTTCGGAACGGTACACGCCACCACCGTTGCCGACGGTCGCCCAATAGAGACGCGTCGTCGTGACCGGATCGACCGCGAGGCCGTTGTAGATCCGCCGCGAGGCCGGCTGGCCGGAGGAACGCGTCCAACTGGTGCCGCCGTTCGAAGAAACGTACAGCCCGCCGCCGTCGTCGCCGTCGATCCCCAGGTAAATCTTGTTGTCGTTCTTGGGATCCACCGCGATCGCCCGCGCGTAGCCCTTGTCCCACACGGTGTTGACCACGGGCCGCGTGGCCGGAAGGCCGGCTTTCACGAACGCGAACGAGGCGCCTCCGTCGTTTGAAATCGCGATCTGATTCACGCTGACGTCCCAGGGGGAGCTCGTGGTGATGACCCGTTGTCCAGTCGTTCCCAGCACGAGCACGCGCCAGAAGTGGCCGGTGTAGCTCGAGCTCGACAACCCAGATTTTGGAGCGAGCGCTGTGTAGCTCACGCCCGCGTCGTTGGATTTCATGAGCCCGTTGTCCATCGAGCCGACGTACACGCTCCCGGTGGGCCCAATCACGACGTCGGTCGCGACGGTGTTCGGCGCTCCCTTGATGCGCTCCTGCCAGGTCAGGCCGCCATCGTCCGAACGGAACACGCCCCACCAGTCGGTCCAGTAAAGGACGTTCGAGTTGAACGGATCAATCGCGACCGACAAGGGTTTTTGAAGGCCCTTCGTCCAGACGCGCGACGGGTTTCCGAGCGTGTCGTGTACGACGCCGCGCTCGATGTTCGTCCACGTCGCGCCTTTATTGGTCGACAGGTACGCGTCCCCGCTCCAGTTCACCTGGGAGCCGACAAAGATGCGGGTTCCGGAGGCGTCCGTTTTCGCGTAAAGCCGAAACGCGCTTCCGGTCGGGATTGTGCCGGTATAAGACCACGAGACGCCCTTGTCGCTCGAGTAGGCGATCTTGTTTCCGGCAGTCACGTAAACCGTTTCCACGCCCGCGTAAGTGACACCCATCATGTCGTAAGCCTTCGTGCCGGTCAGCATCCGGGTCCAAGTGCCCGTCGAAGGGTTGCACCGCGCCAACCCCAGAGGAGAGGCCGCTATCAGCGTCGAATTATCGTTGGATAGATGGAGCGCGGAGATCGGCGTCGCCGAACCGAACGGATAGGAACCGACCTTCGCCCACGTCGAGCCGTTGGAAGACGTATACACCCACCCCGTATTCGTGCCCGCGTACACGCGGTTCGAGTCGGTGTGGTGCACGGCGATCGAGCGGTAATTATCGGGCCGCTTGAACGTCACGACGCCCTTGGTTCCCGCGAGGGCCGCCCAAGTGGCACCGGCGTCGCTCGACTTGTGAACGCCGCCTTTGGTTCCCGTATAAAGGACGTTATTGTTCGAGGGGGCGATCGCGAGCACGGCCGTGTGCAGATTGTCGACGCCGCGGGTTATGAAATTCCATTTCGTGCCCCGGTCGTCGCTACGCCAAAGACCGGCGACGTCGGATAGAAGATAGAACCGGCCGTTGACCTTCGTATCGGGAACCACCGAGGGGTAGGCGCCTCCGCCGTACCAGCCCGCGAACTGCCAAGACGCCTCGGACACCGCCGGATTCACGAGTACCGAGAGAGCCCAAGCGATCGTCGCAACGATACCTTTATTCTTAAATCTCATGACTAAACCTTCCTTCTTTTAGTTTCGGGCATGCTTTCTTGAGCCCTTTTTAACAATATTAACAACTTTACAGCAGTAGGATTAGAGAGAGATTAATATAGGATTAAAAGTTTCTAATGAACGCTTCATGAAGAATCGATGAATGGCTGCGGGGAGTTCGGGGAATTACTTGAGGAAAATCAGGCGCGCGGGAGTCGGAAACGGGACGTGGACTGGTGAGGTCAGCTGACGACTTTGTCCCCCGCCCGTACACGTGCGATCAGTTTTTTATCGCCTTCCGCCACCGAGGATATACCGGAAGTCACCTTCGTCACCCAAAGGTCGGCCGCCGACTCGCGTCCCTCGACGAGAAGCCCCGTCTTGGGGTCTTTGATGGAGGTTTTCTTTCCGGCCGCGAAAACCGTGAGGTAAGTGCCGGGAACCACTCCGTAAGCCGATCCCAGATTGACCATCACTTCCCGGTCGGAAAGCACTTTGAGAACTTCCCCTTCGAGCGGGTTCACGGCTTTCATCGCTTCGGCGGCGGCCGCGACGGCTTCGTCGCGCGCTTCCTGCGTGACCGCGGGAAGAATTCTTCCCATCTCGGAAGACGCGCGCAGGGCCCCCAGAACACCGTCCACGCTCGCCTGCCCGTTTCGGATGAGCTCTGGAAGATTGTTGTCGACCGTGTGGCAGGCCTCGCGCGTGAGGACGCCCGCAAAAGCGCGTTTTCCGGCCGCGACGTCGTACATATTCACGTGGATCGTGGACTGGACGCAGATGTTGCCGACATCGGCCAGACGCGCGGGAAGCGGAGACGAGGACCGAATGGTCGCGAAGATGGTATAGTCGGCGCGGAGCGATTTTCCGGCGCGGTACGCGAGATCCTCTTCTCGAAGCCCGTTCATAGCGGGATCGGCCAGCGTGCTCTGGATGCGGGGCCTATCAAGGATCTCGTAATAAGGAGCAAGGACGCTTTCGAGCGCTTCGATGCCCGTCCACTGCGTGCTTCCCATCCCCGAATCCTGAGCGATGAGAACGGCCACGGTTTTCTTGAAAGGCCGGACCGCCTGGAGTTCCTGTCCGGTGGGAGGAACGTACATCGTCGTCGTGGCGCAGCCGGCGAGAGCCGCGGCGAGAACGGCGCACGAAAGAATTCGAGCCGAAAGAAGGATTTTATTCGTCACGCTCACATTATACCAAAAAAGGACGACCTCTGCGCGGGGAAGCCGTCCTTCTGACGTTCTCCCAATAAACCGGACCATTCCGAGCTTTAGAATTTTACTCGCCTTA
>CAYSKO010000038.1:0-12131 GCA_964431835.1 uncultured Planctomycetia bacterium
GAGCAGATAATGACGACGTTGTCGCGGCGGTCGCGCATGACCTCGAGCTCGAACTCCTTCCAGCCCACAATGGATTCCTCGACGAGGATCTGGCTGTTCATTGAAAGCTGGAGGCCCGTGCCGGCGATGCGCTTGAACTCTTCGATGGTCGTCGCGATGCCTCCGCCCGTGCCGCCGAGCGTGAAGCTCGGACGGATGACGACCGGCAGTTTTACGTCGTCCAAGACGGCAAGCGCCTCTTCCATCGTGTGCGCGAGCCCGGATATCGGCATGTCGAGGCCGATCTTGATCATGGCCTTTTTGAAAAGTTCGCGGTCCTCGGCTTTTTTGATCGCCGCCAGATCAACGCCGATCATCTTCACGCCGTATTTTTCGAAGATCCCCGCTTCGGCGGCCTTCACCGCGATATTGAGGCCGGTCTGGCCTCCGAGGGTGGGGAGCACCGCGTCGGGCCGTTCGATCTGGATGACCTTTTCGAGGAACGGCACCGTGATCGGCTCGATGTACGTGCGGTCGGCCGTCTGCGGATCGGTCATGATCGTGGCTGGGTTCGAATTGATGAGGACGACCTCGTAGCCGTCCTCCCGGAGCGCTTTGCAAGCCTGGGTGCCGGAATAGTCGAACTCGCAGGCCTGTCCGATGACGATGGGACCCGAGCCGATGATCAGGATCTTCTTGATGTCGGTGCGCTTGGGCATTTTATTTTCCGCTCTTTTCCATGAGCTTCACGAAACGGTCGAAGTGATGCGAGGCGTCGTGCGGGCCGGGAGCCGCCTCGGGGTGGTACTGCACGGAGAAAACCGGGAGTTTCTTGTGCTCGAGACCGGCACAGGTCTTGTCGTTCAGGTTCACGTGTGTTTCGACGAGATCCTTGTCCGAGAACGACTTCGGATCCACCGCGAACCCGTGGTTCTGCGCGGTGATCTCGACGACGCGGGAATTCACGTCGATCACAGGCTGATTCCCGCCGTGGTGTCCGAACTTGAGCTTGAAGGTCTTGCCTCCAAACACCTGGCCGAGGATCTGGTGCCCGAGGCAGATACCGAACGTCGGAAGCCCGCTTTTAACGATCTTTTCGGCGGTATTCACGATGTAGGGAAGCGCCGAAGGATCGCCGGGGCCGTTTGAGAGGAAAAGGCCGTCGGGCTTGTACGCGAGGATCTCCTCGGCGGTCGCGGTGGCCGGAACGACGGTCACGTGGCAGTCGCGTTCGGCCAAGCTCCGCAGGATGTTGGTCTTGATGCCGGAGTCGACGGCGACGACGCGGTAGCGGCCCTTGGAGTTGAAGTCGTAGGCCTTCTTGCACATGACTTCCTTGATGAGGTCGCGGCCCTCGAGGCCGGGGGACGCCTTCGCCTTCGCGACGAGGCTCGCGGCGTCGAGGTTCGCGGAGGAGATCACGCCCTTCTTGGCGCCGTGCTCGCGCAGGTGCTTCGTGAGCGCGCGGGTGTCCACGCCTTCGATCCCGACGACGTTCCAGCGCTTAAGATAAGAGCCGAGGTCCTCGTTCGCGCGCCAGTTCGAGCGGATGCGGCTGGCTTCCTTCACCACGAAGCCCTCGACGAACGGGCGGGCGCTTTCGACGTCCTCGGCGTTCACGCCGTAATTGCCGATGAGCGGGTAGGTCATGCAGACGACCTGTCCCTTATACGAGGGATCGGTGAGGATCTCCTGGTAGCCCATCATGCTCGTGTTGAAGACGACTTCTCCGGCGGTCTCCCCCTCGGCGCCGAACGCATACCCGCGGAAGACCCTTCCGTCTTCGAGCGCGAGGATCGCTTCCTTCTTCATGATTCGTCCTTTAAGATTTCGCCGGCCTTCAAAACCTGCCGGCCTTCGCAGAACACGTCGGTCGCGCGGCCCTTCATCTTCCAGCCCATGAACGGCGTGTTCTTGGATTTCGATTCGATCTTGTCTTTTTCGACGGTCCACGCGAGCGACGGGTCGAAAACGGTCACGTCGGCGGGCGCGCCCTCGGCCAAGTGCCCGCGGCCGGTCTTCAAGATTTCCGCCGGCGCGGTCGACATCTTCCGTACGAGCTCGGTCATCGTGAGGATCTTCTCCTCGACGAGCCGCAGCGTCAGGGAAAGCGACGTCTCGAGGCCGATGATCCCGAACGGCGCCTGATCGAACTCGGCGTTCTTCTCGTTCTCGGAATGCGGCGCGTGATCGGTCGCGATCACGTCGATCGTGCCGTCGGCGAGCGCGCGCTTGACCGCCTCGACGTCCGCCTGCGTACGCAGCGGCGGATTCATTTTCGCGTAGGTATTATAGTGCAGGACCGCCTCGTCAGTTAAATGAAAATAATGCGGGCACGTCTCCACCGTGACCCGCGAACCGCCCTGCTTCGCGGCCCGGATAATCTCGAGCGAGCGGCGGCTCGAGATATGGCAGAAGTGGAGCCGCCCGCCGGTCAGGTCCGCGAGCTGGATGTCGCGTGCGACCTCGACGGATTCGGATTCGGACGGAATTCCAAGAAGCCCGAGCTTCGTCGAGACGAAACCCTCGTTCATGCACCCCCCGCAGAAAAGCCCCTCGTCCTGGCAGTGCACGAGAATAGGCAGGTCGAACTTCTTCGCGTACTCGAGCGCGCGGCGCATGATATTGGAGTCGGTGATCGGGCGGCCGTCGTCGGAAAGCGCGATCGCGCCGCCTTTTTTCAGCTCGCCGAATTCGGTGAGCTCTTTCCCCTCGTGCTTGAGCGTCACCGCGCCGACGGGCCACACGTGGATCAATTTCAGCCTCCGCGCCTCGCCGGTCATGAATTCCATGTCGGAGCGGCTGTCGGCGACGGGATTCGTGTTCGCCATCGGGCAAACGCCGGTAAAACCGCCTTTCACGGCGGCGCGCATGCCGGTCTCGATCGTTTCTTTGTATTCGTAGCCGGGCTGGCGGAAGTGCACGTGCATGTCGATGAGGCCCGGGCAGACGATCTTCCCCTGCGCGTCGATTTCGCGGTCGGTTTTCTCGGCCAGCTTCTTGCCCACCTTCGCGACCTTCCCGTTTTCCAGGAGCAGGTCCATCGGTTCGTCGATCTTGTTCTTCGGGTCGACCAGGTGGCCGTTCTTAATGAGAGTTTTCATCGCTCCGCCATCGTCGTGTGGAAAAGAACCGCCATACGCACCGCGACGCCGTTCGTGACCTGGTCCAGAATCACCGACTGCGGGCCGTCCGCCACTTCAGAGGAAAGCTCCACGCCGCGGTTGATCGGCCCGGGATGCATCACGATCACGTCGGGCCGCGCTTTTTTGATGCGTTCGTTCGAAATGCCATATTCGGCCGCATACTCGCGGATCGACGGGAAGAACGCGCCTTTCTGCCGCTCAAGCTGGATGCGAAGGATGTTGAGCACGTCCTGCTCGCCGATCACGCGGTCCAAATCGTAGCTCACTTCCACGCCGAGGCGCTCGATGGAGCTCGGGATCAGCGTGGGCGGGCCGCAGACCGTGACCTTCGCGCCCAACTTCTTGAGCCCCCAGATATTCGAGCGCGCGACGCGCGAGTGCAGGATGTCACCGACCAGGCACACGCGGAGGCCTTCGATCTTCTTCTTGCGTTCCTTCATGGTGAAGATGTCGAGGAGCCCTTGAGTGGGGTGTTCGTGGATGCCGTCACCGGCATTGACGACGCCCGCCTTCACCTGCCGCGCGAGGTATTCGGCCGCGCCGGAGGAGGAGTGGCGCATCACGATCGTGTCGACGTTCATGGCCTCGATGTTCTTGGCGGTATCCGAAAGCGATTCGCCCTTCGACGTGCTCGACCCGGACGAGGAGAAGTTGATGATGTCGGCCGAGAGGCGCTTGGCCGCTACCTCGAACGAGGTGCGCGTGCGCGTCGAGGGCTCGAAAAAAAGATTCGCGATGGTTTTACCGCGGAGCGCGGGCACTTTTTTCACTTCGCGCGCGGAGACTTCTTTGAACGACTCGGCGGTCTGAAGGAGGAGCTCGATTTCCTCGCGCGAGAGTTCCTCAATAGAGAGGAGGTCCTTCCGCGTCCAGTGGGTTTCGCCCGCGGGCGCGTTCACGATTTCGCCGCTTTCTGCGCGACGACGACTTCGTCCTTTTGGTCGTTCTCGAGGAAATGCACGTGCACGATTTCGTCGTCGCTCGTCGGGATGTTCTTCCCGATGAAGTCCGCGCGGATCGGAAGCTCGCGGTGCCCACGGTCGATGAGGACGGCGAGTTTGATGCGTTTCGGCCGGCCGAAATCGACCAGCGCGTCGAGGGCGGAGCGGATCGTTCGGCCCGTATAGAGCACGTCGTCGACCAAGACCACGATCTTGCCTTCGAGATCCACGCTGATCTCGGTCTTGTGGATCACCGGCTGTTCGGCCACGCGCGTCAGGTCGTCGCGGTACAAATTGATGTCGAGCACGCCCACGGGAACCTTCGCGCTCGCGATGGATTCGATCGACTTGGCCAGCCGGCCGGCGAGCGTGACGCCGCGCGTCTGGATGCCGACGAGCACGAGGCCGGCGGCGCCTTTATTTTTTTCGAGGATTTCGTGCGCCATGCGGGTGATCGAACGCTCGAGCGAAGGAGCGTCGAGGACGAGGCGGCTCAAAGGGAGGTCCAAAAAAAGAACCCGCTTGTCGAGGCAAGCGGGTGCAAAAAGTCGTAGGTCATTCCGGGTTCCTTTTCGGGCCTCTCAGGGCGCGATTAAAAGGCGGTGAACGTACTTATTTTGCTGAAAGTATACCCCTAGGAAGGAGGGCCGTCAAGCGCTCAGATAAATTCGAACGAATCGATGGTCTTTTTGGCCTCGGGGAAGAGACGGTCGAATTCCCCTTCGCGGGCGCTGAAGGTGAGGAGATACACCTGGTCTCCCTTGACGGTCCAGGCCTGATAGAAGCGGCTGCGTTCGCCTTCCTTCGATTTTCCCGAATATTGTATCTCTTTACCTGGATAACCACCGAGGAAGCGGTTCCCTTCCCGCTCAACCTGAAGATCCATCACCATCTGCTTCAACTGGTCCATCGAGAAACGCGTGTAAGCGTCCAAATCCATGCCCTTCCCCGCGAGGCTTTGGACCATCGCGTTCACGCTTTCGGCGTAGCCGTCGGCCTTAGAGCCGGCTTGGAGAGTCACCACGGAGCCGGCCTCTCCCTCTTTGGCCGTCCACGCGTCGGGGTAGATTATCTTGAACTTCGCTTGGGGGCTGTGAAAGGTTGCCGCTTCAAGGGCGGTAAGCGGGCATGACAAAATCGCGACGACCGCGAGCGTAAGCGGGATTCTTTTCATTTTCGAATTGCTCCTTTTTTCTTTTTCGTCCACGTAACCGGCGAGCTCTCCTCACTTCAAGGATACCGCACCGGGGATTAGCGGCGGATTAGGAGAAGATTATTAATTTTTAATGCGTTTGCCGGTCGTCGCGTAAACGCGGAAAAGCTCTTCGACCGCCGGCAGCTCTGCGCGATAATGCTGCCGAAGCGTCTCTGGAAACGGCGCGCCGTTCGAGAGGTCCTTGAGGAAGCGGTGAAAAAGGGCGGGATCCTGATCCGCCAGGAAGCGCACGAAGAGTTCGCTCTCGCGGTAGAACGTCTCGACGTCCTCCGGGTAATCGCGCGCCTCGGCCAGACGAGCGACCGGAACGTATTTTTCCTCAGGGATCCACTGCATCGCGCGCAGCGCGTACTGATTACCGTCGGTCTTCTGCGCCGCCGCGCGCCATCCGATGAATTCCGCGAGGCCTTCGTTCAGGAAGAGAGGGATCGGGCCGCCCAAAAAGCGGAACGCGATCACGTGCGTGAGCTCGTGGGCGAGGGTCTTCTGCGGTGCGAGCCAGAAAGGGTCGCGGTAGATGAAAAGTTCCCACCCGCTCGTGAACGCGTAAGGATGCGGGCCGCCGCCGTGGACGCGCGCGACGAACGCCTTCCACTCGGCCTCGTCGTGGAACACGAACACGTGCACTTTTTCCTTCCAAGCGTCCTTCTCCACGCCGAACGCCTCTTTGATCCAACCGTAGTAGGTCTCGGAGTGCGCGAGCACCGTGTCGACGAGTTTCGGGTCCACGTAATGATAGATGAAGTGCTCGCTTTCGGCGTGTTTCCACTCGCCCGGCGATTTGAGCGCCGCACGTCCCTGGGGGCTCACATCGATGTCGGAGAGCTCCTCCCACGGTCGGTAGTCGTAAGCGGCGGATGCGGGAACGCAGGAAAAAAGAAGAAGCACCGTGAGGAACGAACGTCTCATCGACGCGCGCCCCGCAGCCGGTCCAGGAAACGCTCGATTCCCTTTACGTAGACCTCTTGGTACGGCAGGCCACGGTGCGGGCCCGCGATCTCGAGGAGCTCTTTGGGTTCGCGCGCGGCGCGGAAGAGCCGTTCGGCGTGGCGGAACGGGACGAGTTCGTCTTCGCGGCTGTGGACGATGAGGACCGGGCATTCCAGGCGGGGCAGGCGCGCGGCGACGTCGTACTTGTAGCGGACGAGCCAGCGCACCGGGAAGTGCGGGTAGAGATCGGCCGCGATGTCGGGGAGGGAGCTGAAGGACGCCTCGATCACGAGCGCCGCGGGTTTCTTGGCCACAGCGAGATCCGCCGCGATCGCCGAGCCTAGCGAGCGGCCCCACACGAGGAGGTCTTCCTTCGGGACCCCGCGCTCGCTCAAAAGATGATCCCACGCCGCAGCGGCGTCCAGGTACGTGCCCTTCTCGTCGGGCGCGCCGTCGCTCTTGCCGTAGCCGCGGTAGTCGAACGCGAAGCTCGAGAACCCGAGCTGCCGGAACATCGCGAGCACGGAGATGTCTGCCGAAATATTCCGCGCGTTGCCGTGGCAGAAAAGAATCGTTCCCCGAGGATTCGGGGCGGGCACGTACCAGCCCGAAAGAATCAGTCCGTCGGCGGTGCGGAAGGTGACGTCCTCGTACTCCAAACCGCTCGAATCGGGCGTCGCGGTCCAGGCCTTCTCGGGATGGTAAATGTATTTTGCCTGATTTTTCCAGAGCTCGAAGCCGTTGTAGAGGTAGGCGGCCGCGAGGACGACACAGAGCCAGACCGAGGCGCGTTTGACGAACCGCCAAACGTTGGAAACGCGACGGTCCATCTTTTGGTGTGTCAGTCGCGGAAGAAATCGCCGACAGACACGCTCCGGAGCGTCCCTTCGGAGGCGACGAACGCGGTGCGTATATCGGGATACACGGCAGTGACATGCCCCCGGCCGTCGTCGATCGCGAACGGGCGGCGGCCTTTCATGAGCGGCTCGACGCGCGGCGCTTCGGGCGCCACGACTTCACCCGGGCGGCCGTAGGAGGCGTACACTTCCTCGAGCGTCGTGCCCGCGGCCAGACGCACGCCGCGCACGGTGCGTCCGACGAACGGGGTCATGGCCTTGCCGTCCGTTCCGGCGGGAAGGGGGGAGACAAAGAACTGCGCGCCGGCCACTTTGCCGTCGGGTCCGCAGGCGACGCTGGTCCCCCGCGAGCGGTATTCGTAGAAACTGTACTTGGGTCCGGCCATTACGCGGTCGGCCTTGCCCCAGGCCTTCTCCACCTGGGCGATCGAAGCGCCGACCGATACGCCGTTCTGAATCCCGGCCCCCTCCACGATCACGTCCTCGGCCCATGCCGCCACCGTCGCAAAGGTGGCCAGCACCGCGGCCGCCACGGACACGCGCCTCGTCAGAACGCCCATTCGACGTCCTCCGAAGTGAGGATCGCGCTCGAGGCGTCGATCTTGAGCGTCAGCTCGCCCACTTCCCTGGGAGGCAGCCAGTACATTGCCTCGGTGGACGGGATGCCGGTGAAAAAGTTGGGCCAAGCGAAGTTGATCCGGCGCTTGATCTCGATTCCCAATAGAACTTGGATCGTGGATTTCGGCGTGACCTTCAATACTTTTCGGAGATTGCGGCGGCCGTAGATTTCCATCACGGCGTCGCGGTCCTCGAAATCGAGATCGATCGTCTGTTCCATCTCCCCTTCGGTTTCTTTCGTCCACGTCGGCGACGCCTGCTCGAACCGGGAGACGCTGAGTGCGCCCATGTCGGACGCCTTCGAGGCCGTGCCGCCCAAGCGGAGCTTCCCGCCCGCTTTCGTTTTGTTCTCGCCGTCGGTGCCGGAGAACCGGACCGTCTCGGAGAGGACGACCTTCGCGTTCAGATATTCGCCGGGCGGTACGCGGCCGTCGTTCTGCATCGAGAACACCGGCCCTTCGACCGCGAGGTCGACGGTCGATTTCGGCTCCCCGGCCAGTATCCAGTCCCCCGTGGAGTTCTTGAGATAAACCTTCTCCACCGTCACCTTGAACGAAGTGGAATCACCCGCCGCGAAGACGGCGGCGGGGGCCAGGAGTGCGGCGAGGACGAATGGGGCGAAGCGAAGGGTCATGGTTTCCTTTTCAGACGTTTTTCAGATACCACGCAAGCATCACGATCGAAAAGACGAGAAGGACGACGTTGCGCCAGTTCCAGTTCATCGGGTCGCCCCTTTCAGGATTTCCGGGGATTCGTATTCGTTTCCGAGCACTTCGATCTCGACGCGCGCGGACGCCGGAATGCCGTTCTCGGCGAGCACCGCCTCGAGCGGGTGGACCGCACTGCGTCCGAAGGTGTCGGGTACTTCTCCCACCGCCGTCCGGATCTCACGACCGTCGTGGCGCACGACCACGACGTCGCCTTCAAAGACCTCGACGTTGTTCTTGTCGAAGAGGCCGGTGCTCTCGAGAAGCACGCAGTCGCCGTAAAAGGCGCGCTTGGCCGGCTTTCCCCGGCCGCCGTTCGCGCCGCGGTCATCCTCGCAAAGGAGGATGTGGAGCCATTTCTGGTACGCGCGGAAGTACATGCGCCCGTCTTTCAGGTGCCAGGCGCGAAACTTAATCTCCTTCATCTTCCCCCGCCGATTCGGCCGCTTCCGCTTCGCCCCGGACCGCGCGGGGGTCGAAGAGGACCACGAACTCGCCGAGCGCTTTTTTCCCCGCCCACCGCGGTTCGATCTCGGAAAGACGGCCGCGCACGACCTCCTCAAATTTTTTAGTGAGTTCCCGGCAGACAACCACGTGCGCGTCTCCCAGGACCTCGCGCATCGCCGCGAGCGTCTTTTGGATGCGGTGCGGCGACTCGTAGAACACGATCGTGCGCGTCTCGTTCTTCCAAGCCTCGATCCGCGCGCGCTTTTGGCCCGACTTCACTGGAGCGAAACCCTCGAACGCGAATTTGTCGGTCGCCAAACCCGAGACGCTGAGCGCCGCGATCACCGCGGACGGCCCCGCCACGGCTTCGATCCGGATACCCGCCTCGGCCGCCGCTTTCACGAGCCGATAGCCGGGATCCGCGATGCCGGGGGTTCCGGCGTCCGAAACGAGGGCGATCTTCGCGCCCTCCTTCAATTTTTCGACGAGCTGGGGCGCCTTCTGCCGCTCCGAATGGTCGTGGTAGCTCACCATCGGCTTCCGGACGCCGCAGTGCGTCAGGAGCTGTCCCGTGTGCCGAGTGTCCTCGCACGCCACGAGGTCGCAGGCCTTGAACGTCTCGATCGCCCGCGCCGAGAGATCGCCGAGATTCCCGATCGGCGTCGCGACCACGTACAAAACGCCCGCGGGGGCCGTCATCTCACTCGACCGTGACGGACTTGGCGAGGTTCCTCGGCTGATCGATGTCCTCGCCGAACTCGCGTGCCACGCAGTACGCCAGAAGTTGGAGCGGCACGACGGTCAGGAACGGAGAAAAAAGCTCGGACACCTTCGGGATCTCCATCACGTACATCGGCGAAAGCTTGGGGATCTCCGTGTCGCCTTCGGTGACGATCGGAACGATGCAGCCGCCGCGAGCGCGGATCTCCTGGATGTTGGAAAGCATCTTGTCGTACGTAGCCGACTGCGGCGCGATGCAGATCACCCACGGGTTCTCGTCGATGAGCGCGATCGGCCCGTGCTTCATCTCGCCGGCGGGATAACCCTCGGCGGGGATGTAGGAGATTTCCTTCAATTTAAGCGCGCCCTCGAGCGCGTTCGGGTAATTGATGTTGCGACCGAGGTACAGGAAGAAGCCGCTCGGGCTCCTCTTGCGCTTTTCGGGATCGGTCGAAAAATAGCGCTCGAGCTGGTCGTGGTAGCGGCGGTTGAAATCGCGCGCGTTCTGCGCCCATTCCTTCTGGTCTTTTTTGTAGTCGTCGAGCACGCGTTGCATGAGGAGAGGAAGGTGCAGGAACTCCTTCAAGAGCTGCTGGACGCGCTTGGGCGCAAGCTTCTTCCGGAGCACGCCGAGCTGGATCGCCAGGAGATATAGGATCGCCATCTGCGCGGTGTAGGCCTTCGTCGAGGCGACCGCGATCTCGGACCCCGCATGCGTATAGATCACGCCGTGCGCTTCGCGCGCGAGCGACGAGGCGAGCACGTTGCAGACGGTCATCGTGCAGGCCTTCTTCGATTTGCCCTCGCGGACGCCCGCGAGCGTGTCGGCGGTTTCGCCGCTTTGCGAGATCGCGATGACGAGCGTGTCGGGACCGACGAGCGGGTCGCGGTAGCGGAACTCAGAGGAGGTGTCGACGGAAACCGGGATGCGCGCGAGCTCCTCGAACGCGTATTTGGCGACGAGCCCCGCGTGGTAAGACGTGCCGCAGGCGATGATCACGATCCGCTTGGCCCGCGCCAGGCGCGCGGCGGGGATCTTCAGCTCGTCGAAGCGGATTTTTCCGCCGATCACGCGCTCCTTGAGGATCGCGGTCAGAATGGCCGGCTGCTCGAAGATTTCCTTCAACATGAAATGCGGGTGGCCGCCCTTCTGCGCCTGCTCACGGTCCCAGGCGATCTTAACGGGCTTTCGGTTCACGGGCTTGTCGGCGCGGTCGGAGATCCGGTAGGTGTTCTCGGTGAGGATCAGCATCTCGCCGTTCTCGACGAAGATCACGTCGTCGGTGTGGTCGAGGAGCGCCGAAACGTCGCTGGCCAGGAAATTACCGTTTTTGGCGAGGCCCAGGACGAGCGGGCTGTCCATCTTCGCGGCGACGATCTTGCCGGGCTCCTTGGAGGAGATGACCGCGATCGCGTAGGTGCCTTTCAAGTCTTTGAGGGCACGGCGCACTGCGTTCTCGAGATTGCCTTTGTAGTACTTGGCGACCAAGTGGACGATGACTTCGGTGTCGGTCTGGGACTGGAAGCGCGCGCCTTCGCCCTCGAGCGTTTTCTTCAGGTCTCCGAAATTTTCGATGATGCCGTTGTGGACCACGGCGATCTGGCTTTCGTTGTCGAGATGGGGGTGGGCGTTCTCTTCGTTCGGGACGCCGTGCGTGGCCCAGCGGGTGTGGCCGATCGCGGTTTTGCCTTTCAAGGGGTGCTTGGCGAGGAGTTCCTCGAGCTTCTTGATCTTCCCTTGGGTCTTCCGGATATGGATGCGGTCGAAACCGTTCTGGACCGCGACCCCGGAAGAGTCGTAGCCGCGGTATTCGAGGCGCTTGAGTCCTTGGATGACGAGCGCCTGCGCATCGCGCCCGCCCGTGTAGCCGAAAATACCGCACATAAAGAAGGTTCCCCTTTTTCGAGTCGATTGTACCGCAGGCGGGGACTTTATGCAAAAGCGGCTGCGCGCAATGTGCTATAATTCGCGCCATGGACATCCTTCAAGCCGCCATTCTGGGCGTGGTCGAGGGCCTCACCGAATTCCTCCCGATCTCCTCGACGGGACACCTGATCCTCGCGTCGCGCCTCCTTGGGCTCGAACAGACCGAATTCCTGAAGACCTTCGAGATCGCGATCCAGTTCGGCGCGATCCTGTCGGTCGTGGCGCTTTATTGGCGCCGGCTTCTCGTCGACCCTCGCGTGATGGCCCGTGTGGCCGCGGCGTTCGTGCCCACGGCGATCCTGGGCTTCGGGCTCTACAAGATCGTGAAGAAATATCTCCTCTCTAGCGAAACCGTGGTGCTTTGGGCGCTCGTCGTGGGAGGCATCGTCCTCATCGTTTTCGAACGTTTCCACAAGGAAAAGGACGATCACCTGGACGACGTCGCCGCGATTCCCTTCTCGCGCTGCGTCCTTCTCGGCGTTTTCCAGGCGTTGGCGATGATTCCGGGTGTTTCTCGTTCGGGCGCCACCGTGATCGGGGGCTTGGCGCTGGGCCTTAAGCGCCGCACGATCGTGGAGTTCTCATTTCTCCTCGCCGTTCCGACGATGGCCGCGGCGACGTCGTCCAGGTGATCGTCCTTTTC
>CAYSKO010000039.1:0-12119 GCA_964431835.1 uncultured Planctomycetia bacterium
GATCTCCTAAAGACAGCCCCGAGCTTCGGCGGGGGCGAGCTCAAGCTCCTCGCCGTCGGCTGCGTCACGTCTTTCGTCGTGGCGATCCTCGCCATCAAGCTTTTCCTGAAGTTCGTTCAAAACCACACGTTCGCCGCGTTCGGAGTTTACCGGATCCTCGCGGCGCTCGCGTTCTGGGCTTTCGTTTCCCGTTGAAATATTTAAAGCTCCTTCTTCTCGGCGTGGGCGTCTGGATCCTCGTCTGGACGGTGAATTCCGTCGGCACGGCCGCGATCGCCGAGAACCTGCAGCGCCTCGGTTGGCGCTTCGGTGCGCTTCTATCCGTCTTCGCGTTCGTCTATTTCTTCAACACGTGGGGCTGGATCCACTCTTTCCCCGTCCTCTTGCCCGCGAGCGTGCCTTTCCGGGACGTCTTTTGGGTGCGCGTCATCGGCGAAACCCTGAACGCCGTCGTGCCGTGGGCCGCGTCGCTCGGCGGCGAGCCGGTGAAAGCGGAAATCCTTTGGCGCCGCCACGGCGTGCGGCAATCGGTGACCTACGCGTCCGTTCTCATCGTCCATTCAAGCTACTTCGTCTCGCTTTCCTTCTTCGTCACGCTCGCGATGTTCCTCACCTTCCGGACGATCCCGCTCCCGCGGGTTCTCATGACGAGCGCCGCCGGGTTCCTCGCGGTGCTCACGGTCGTGACGACCGTCATGGTGTGGGGCATGTTCGCCGGCTTCTTCCGCTCGATCCACGCGGTCGTCGGCCGTTTCCGCAGGAAAGCCTCGGAAGAAACGCGCGCGCGTTACGAGGAGCTCGACCGCACGATCCGCGCGTACTACACGGACGATCCCCGGCGGTTCGTGGCGTCGATTGGATTCAACTTTCTGGCGTGGACGGCGGGCGCGGTCGAAACCTGGGCGATTCTGAACGCGCTCGGACGGCCCACGAATTTCCTCGAAGCGTGGCTCTTCGAAGCGCTCTTCCAGGTCCTGCGCATCATGACCTTCTTCATCCCCGCGTCGATCGGCGCCCAGGAAAGCGGGATCGTCTTCATCTTCTCCCATTTCGGCATGACGGCGCCGTTCTCACTCGCCTTCGCGGTCGTGCGGCGCATGCGCGAGATCGTGTACCTGGCGGTCGGCCTCACGGCTTGGGGATTTTTCAGGGACAAAAAAACCGTCCCGGACGGGACGGCTGTCTAGCCAGGGGAAACCGAGCTTACCGCGTGATTTCGGCGGCGAGTTCTTCGGGAGTGTACTGGCGGATGTCGAGAATCGTTTCGAGGATCGGCAAGTACGCGTCGAGTCGGTGGCTTTGAAGCTCGACGCGCTCGGTCTCGAGCGGCCGCTCGACGCGGTAGGCCTCGAGGAAAAGGGAAGCGACGCCCGGACGAAGGCATTCCTCGAAGCGGATCGTGAGAAAACACAGGAAAAATCCCGCGTCCCACTCCCGGTGGTCCTCCCGCCGCGTCGCGTATTCGAGATCGGCGAAGTAAACCCTCCCGCGCTCCTTCACCCAGATGCAGTTGACGGGCTGGCTGTCGATGAGCGAATACCCTGCATTGTGCACGCGCGCAAGCTCCCGGCCGCAGAGTGTGATCACTTCCTCGTCCTCGGGAGCGAGCGCGCCGCGCTTAGCCGCTTGCTTCATCACCTCGTCGACGTTGTCCCCTTCCAGGAATTCCGTGACGAACATCATCTCTTTCTCGTCGTAGGCGATGAGACGCGGAACCGCCACGTCGCGCTCAGCGAGCCGGGCACGCGCGCCGACGTCGGCCAGGAACCGTTCGTGCTGGCTTCCTTCTTTCACGACGGGAAACGGGCAGACTTTCGACAGATGCTTCGCCCAGTAGCTCCCCACCGGCAGAAAAATCTTCGCGAAATACTTCACCTCTTCGCCGCTGCGCTTCCGGCAGGTCCAGATCTGGTTCGCGTTCGAGACGCCGCCGGCGAGCGCCCGCACTTGGACGTAGCGCCGGTCCACGTCCTTGAACGCCGGGTGCGCCTGGATAAACGCGAGGCACTTGCCGGGTTTGCTCCAAGCGCGCATGCGGGCGAAGCTAGAGACGAAAGCCACGACGAGGCCCGGCAGAAAAATAAAGGTTTTGGCGACAATGCCGAGGATGAGGAAAGGAGAGACCCTGCGAAGGTTGCGGAAAATGCGGGACCGAATGCCCACCCTCTTCGCGCGCCCTTCCGATACAGCCTCCGTTGGAGAAACGGGGTTCGGGATCATGCAGAAAGGATACCGCAAACCGCATTAAAGCCCGGTTAATTCAAGATTAGAAAATTCTAATTTGGAGAAACGTCCTCACCCGCCGAATTTTCTCTTGTCGACGATGCGCTTCAGTTTTCGGCCGGTGCGCAAGGACCCGGGGGCGTGCACGGCGACGTCCATCGAGAAGAGACCCATCTTCCCCTGGCGGGTCTGCTCGGGGAATTCGCGGCCGAACGCGTCCAAAAACTGCGCGCGAAGCGCGGCGGCGTCGCCGGCGTGTTCCAAGTGGAACGTCACGCGGTCCTTCACGCCGCTTTCCTCTTTTGTGACCTCGATCTGCCAGTCCGCGACGATTCCCTGGAAGCCCGAAAAAAGCGTCTCGAACATCCACGGCGCGATGTTCCCCATCGCGGTCGGTGTCCACTCGTCGATCCGGCCCTTCAATTTGTCGATCCGCTTGCCGGGAAGCCCGCTCTTCGAGCGGCCCTCGAGAAAGCGCGTCACATCGCCCGACTTGTAGCGGATAAGCGGCATCACGCGGCGGTTGAGCGTGGTGTAGACGAGTTCGCCCCAGCCGTCCGCGTCCCGGTCGACGATCTCGAAGAGATTGTGGAAGGAATTCAGGTGATAGCCGTCCTTAGCGCGCGACTCCATCCCGATCGCGCCGAACGCCTCGGTCTGGCCGTAGGAGAGGATGAAATCGGCCTTCCAGACTTTTTCGACGTACGCGCGCGCGGCTTCGGTCAGGTTCTCGCCGCCGCCGATGAAGAGCTTCATCGGCCAGGGCCCGCGCTTCTCGGCCACTTCGGAAAGCCGCACGATCCAGGACGGGTCGCCGACGATCGCGGTGATCCCGTAGTCCTTCAGGCGATCGTAGAAATCTTCAGGGTCGAGACGCCCGGCCTCCACGTGGAAGCACCCGAGCGTCGCGCATGACGCCGCGAGCACGGGTCCGGAAACCCAGAACGAGTAATCGAACGCGCTCGCGACGCGATCTTCCTTCCGGAGACCCAAGCCCCAGAGACCGACGCCGCCGGCCCAGCCCGCCTCGCGGACTTCGTCGCGGTTGAAATAGACGCGCTTGGATTTCTTCGAGGTGGTGCCGGTGGTTTCGTACGCGGTGTCGGGGCGGAGGCACACGAATTCGTGGGGGTTCGCGCGGATATCCTCAGGAGTGGTGAAAAAGTCGCCGAGGTCCTCCGGGCGACGCACTTCCGAAGCGCGGATGCCGTGCTCGGCGAACTTCCGGCGGTAGAACGCCGAATGCGCGGCCGCGAATTCGACCGACTTCCGGAAGTTCCCCGCCTCGATCCCCGCGAGTGACGCTTCGGGCACGTGCGTGTAGAGGAAATACCCCTTCTCGGCCGGCTCTCCGAAGGGAAGAGCGTTGATGAGGCCGATCAGGTTCATCCGGCTTCCTTTACCTGGCCCTGTCCTTCGTCGTGCGACGGATGAGCTGGTCGAAAAGATCGACGGCGAGGTCCATTTCCTTCTCCGTGATGAAGAAGTTCGGCGCGATCGTGAACACGTTCTTGTAGTAGCCGCCGACGTCGAGCACCATGCCGCCCTTCTTGCCGCCTCCGAGGTCGAGATCGCCCTTCATGCCCTCGGCGAAGATGCGGTCGCAGAGTTCGCGGTCGGGCGTGTACCCGTCGGCGCCGACGATCTCCATGCGGAGAGCGAGTCCCAGGCCGTCCGTGTCGCCGATGACCTTCGGGTATTTTTTCTGAAGCGACTTCAAGCGATCGAGGAACTTCTTCCCCTTTTCGAACACCATCGTCTCGAAATCCGTCTCCTCGCAGATCTTCATGACCTCGAGGCCGAGCGCGGTGCCCAGCGTGTTCGACGAGAATGTGGAATGCGTCGAACCTGCCGGGAACACGGTCGGATTGATGAGCTTCTCCTTCGCCCAGATGCCCGAGAGCGGGTTGAGCCCGTTCGTGAGCGCCTTACCGAAGACGAGGATATCCGGCGTCACGCCGAAGTTCGCGAGACCCCAGAGCTTTCCCGCGCGATGGAAACCCATCTGGATCTCGTCGTCGACGAGGAGGATCTTATGGCGGTCGAGCACCTTCTTCAGTTCCTTAAAGTAGTCCTTCGGCGGGATCACGTAACCGCCCGTGCCTTGGATCGATTCGACGTAAAACGCGCCGTACTCCGATTCGTTGGTCTTCACGTCCAGGACGCCGTTGTACTCGGTCTCGAAGAGCTTCTCGAACTGCTTCACGCAGTGCATGCCGCAGTCGTCCGGCTTTTTGTCGTACGGGCAGCGGTAGCAGTACGGGAACGGCACGAAATGCGCGCGGTCGCCGAAGTGACCGAAGCGCCTGCGGTAGCGGTAGCTCGAGGTGATCGCCGAAGCACCCAGCGTGCGGCCGTGGTAGCCGCCCATGAACGCAAACTGCAGGTTCTTTTTCGTGTGTTGGCGGACCAATTTGAGCGAATCCTCGACGGCCTGCGCGCCACCGACGTTAAAGTGCACGCGGCCTTCCTCGCCGAAGAGGCGTTCCATCGATTTGCCAATCTTCTCGGCGAGCTCAACCTTCTCCGAGTGCAGGTACTGGCACGCGAGCTGGGGCAGCTTGTCGACCTGGGCCTTCAAGGCGTTTCCCAGCCGTTCGTTCTTGTAGCCAAAACTCGCGGCGGAATACCACATCTGGAGATCGAGGAATTCGACGCCTTCGCGGTCGTAAAGATTCGACCCTTCGCAGCGCTCGAAGAATTTCGGAGGTTCGAGGTAATGCACGGTGTCGCCCCACGAGCAGTATTTCTTTTCCTTCTCGAGCAGTTCCTTCTCGGTAAGTCGGGGGGCGTTCGGGGCGGCGGATTGCGGTGTCATCGTGTCCTCTTTAGGAGTTCTGGTGTAAAAATTCGATCGCGAAACGGCTTTTCGCGTACGTTTCGAGCCAAGCTTCGATTTCCGCGAAACCTTCGTACGGGCGGCAGCGGATCTGGTTCTTCTTGCAGTGGTCGAGAAGTTTCGCTTTCGCGAAGACGAGTTCGGCGGAACGGGCGGCGAATCGGTCGGAGAGCCCGTCGCCGACGAACGCCGCGAAACCGTCCGCGCCGCGCCGCTCCGCGATCACCGCGGGCTTGCAGTTGGCGCACCCGTGCCCGCATCCCGTGGAAGCGAACGACGCTTCGAGGCGTCCTTCGTTCCACACGAGCTTATTCGAGAAGACCGGCACGTCCGAAAGGAGCGAGCGGTCTCTCACCGCGCGGTCCAGGATCCGGCGGATGAAGAGATCGAAGCCGTCTGAGACGATCGCGACGGGTACGCGCTGTTTCCGAGCCGCCAGGAGGAAGCTTTCGAATCCCGGGTCGATCCCGATCGTGTCGATCAGGGCCTCGACCGCCGCTTGATCGGCGCGCACGAGCGCGACCTGGCGCGAAAGGCATTCGCGCGAGCCGATCTTGCCGTCCGCCCAGTCTTTTTCGACGGCGCGCCATTGGGGAGCGCCGAAACGCTCGAGCACCGCGTCGACGACGTCCGCCGTCGCGATCGTGCCATCGAAATCGAGGAAAAAAGCGAGCTTCTTCATTCGTACCGCCGCACGACGAGCGCCACATTCTGCCCGCCGAAGCCGAAAGAGTTGGAGAGCACCGCGTCCACCCGCGCTTCGCGGGCGCGGTTGGGCACGTAATCGAGGTCGCAGGCCGGATCGGGATTTTCGTAGTTCAGGGTGGGCGGGATCACGCCCTCGCGGATCGTCTGGATGCACGCGATGACCTCGACGGCGCCGGCGGCGGCGATCATGTGGCCAAGCATCGACTTGATCGAGCTCACTGGAGTCTTCCGCGCGGCGTCACCGAACACTTTTTTCACGGCCGCCGTCTCGATCTGGTCGTTGAGCTGCGTGGAGGTGCCGTGCGCGTTCACGTAACCGATGCGCTCCGGGGCGAGCTCGGCGTCGGCGAGCGCCAAGCGAATCGCTTGGATCGCGCCGCGGCCCTCGGGATGAGGGTCCGTGAGCCGAAACGCGTCGGCCGAAGTGCCGTAACCCGCGAGCTCGGCGTAGATCTTCGCGCCGCGCGCCTTCGCGTGTTCGAGTTCCTCCAAGACCACGACGCCGGCGCCTTCCGATAGGACGAACCCGTCGCGTTCCTTGTCGAATGGCCGCGAGGCGCGGAGCGGCTCGTCGTTGCGCGTCGAGAGTGCGGTGAGAAGATTGAAACCCGCCACGCCGAGCGGATGAATCATCGAATGGGATCCGCCGGAGAGCATGACGTCGGCATGCCCGCCACGGATGAGCTCGGCCGCTTCACCGATCGCCTGGCTCGACGCCGCGCACGCGGTGAGCGTGTTCGAAACGAAGCCGCCGACGCCGAACGCGTGCGCGAGATGATTCACGACCTGCGCGGGCTCCTGTTCAAGGACTTCCGAGCGGCTGATCGATTCCAGACTCTTTTTCCGGTAAAGCTCCGGCTTTACGCTCGAGTCCCCGTTCACCGACGCCGAGAGGACCGCCGCGTACTCGGCAAAGTCGAACCCGCCGTCGCCGGCGCCGAAATAGAGGCCGAACCGTTCGGGCTCGGCGAATTTGGGAAGCTTCGCGTCTTTGACGGCTTCGTCCGCGGCGGCGAGCGCAAAGAGGCTGTGCCGGCCGATACCGGATCGGCCGTTCGTGTTCCAACGCGAGGCGTCGAGGCCCTTCACCTCGCCCGCGATGCGCGTGGGAAAAGTGGACGCGTCGAAAAGCGTGATCGGCCCGACGCCGGATTCGCCGGCCAAAAGGCGCCGCCAGGTTGTGGCGACGTCGTTACCGAGCGGCGTGACCGCTCCCATGCCCGTGATCACGACGCGACGGCGGTTCACCGGGCGTCCTCCGCGGCGCGCGTGGCGACCGACACGCACTGTCCGTTCATGCCGTGCGCGTTCGTGAGCGCGTGACGGATCTTCTTTTTGACGGACGTCTCGGAAAGTTTGAAACCGTAACGGCAGCCGGTCGGGGCGCCGCCAGGAACGGGGGGAATTTCCTGGTTCTTGAGCGCGAGCGAGGAAATGATGAGGTCGAGCGCGCCGGCCGAGAAGCCGGTGAAGCCCGTCACGTTCTTCGAGACCGCCACGCAGAGGTCGCGGCTTTCGCCGAGGGTGGCCTCGATGGCTTCGGCTTCACGACGGTCCTCTTCAGCGATCCCGATACCGGACGCCTGCAGGTAGTCGAAATCCGCCGCCTTCACGCCCGATTCGCGGATCGCAAGACGCATCGCGCGGCCGGGAAAGCCCGAAGGCGCGACGCCGCACCCGGTGATCTCGGCGTACACGGTGGCGCCTCTCGCCTTCGCGTGTTCGAACTCTTCCAAAACAAGGAAACCCGCGCCTTCGCCGACGACGAGGCCCCCGGAGCGCGCGTCGAAAGGCCGGTAGGCGTCCGACGAGCGCGCCAGGACGCCCAAAATCTCGTAATGGGAAAGGCCCAGCGGATTCAGCTTCGACTCCGCGCCGCCGGCCAGCATCGCGTCGGCCGAGCCGCGCTGGATCATGCGCGCGGCCTCGCACACGGCCTGGAGGCCGGACGAGGCGCCGGTCGTGATGGTGTTGTTGGGGCCTTGGAGATCGAGAAGGATCGAGACGTGGCAGGCCGGCATATTCGGAAGGTACTTGAGGAGCCAGAGCGGAAAGAGCGCCGGCAGGCCCTCCGTGCCGAATTTTTTGAGATCCAGGCGTCCGTCGTCACCGAGGGACTGAAGAACGCTGTACGCGAGCTCATCGAGTTCGTGGTTCAGGACGCCCGCGCCCACGATCACGCCGAAGCGCTCGCGCGGGATGGACGCTGTCCGCACCCCCGAGTCGTCAGCCGCGAGGCTCGCCGCGGCGACCGCCAGCTGGATGTCGCGCGCCATGACTTTGAGCGATTTCCGCTGGGTGACGAACTTCTCCGGCTCGAAGTCCGGTACTGCGGCGCCAATGGGGTTCCAGCCGTCCGCTTCGATCGGCAGGGGTCCGGCGAGCGAACGCCCTTCGAGCGCCGCCTTCCAGAGCGCGGCGTGCCCTTCGCCGGCGGCTGTGACCGCGCCGAGGCCCGTGATCGCGACGCGGCGCTTCATCGGGCGGCGGCCTCGGTGGCCCTCGCGATGGCGAGCACGTCGTAATGTTTCATGAAACGGTCGTTGAACACGATCTTCTTAAGCCCTCCATCGAGCTCGGGAACGGCCGCGAGCAGGATTTCCGCTTCCGCGACCTTTTCGCCTTTCAACCGCACGACCCCCGACACGAGCGCGCCGTCTTCGTTGGCTTCCTCAATCTTCGCCTCGATCATGAACGAGCAAGGCGGCGCGACTTCGGCCGAGAAACGTGCGTTCGAGACCTTGGCGAGGATCACTTCTTTTTTAAAATCGATACCGAGCCCGAAAAGCACGCCGCCGGCCTGCGCGATCATCTCGATGAAAAGCGGCTCCGGAACGACCGGACGCCCGGGGAAATGGTCCGCGAAAAAATCCTCATTTCCGGTGAATTCCTTCACGGCGGTCGAGCTCACTCCTCGCCGGAGCGTCTCGAAACGGTCGATCAACTCCCAGCGCATCGGACCACGACGTAATCGCGCGAACGTTCGACCTCGAGCTGCGTTCCGCGGGCCGCCAACCGGCCTTCGCGCACCGAAAGACGCACGTCCGCGAATCCGGCGGCGTTCCGCCGCGCGCCGCGCGCCTTGAAGACGGCTTCCTTCGCCGCGAAGATCTCCGCCAAACGCGCCGCCGTACCCGCGCGTCCGGCGCGCAGGTATTCGAGCTCCGCCGCGCTCAAAAGCGTGGCGAGACGGCGGTGGTGGCGCCGGTAAAATGCGCGTGCCTTGGCTGTTTCTACGAGATCGACGCCGACGGACGGGACGGAGCGGCGGGAAACGTTAGGATTTCGCGGCGGAGAGTTTTTCGGCGAGGTAATCAACGATCATCCCGACGGTGAAGAGGTCGCCGAGGTTCGAGACCTGCGGATTCTTGGAGAACTCCTCCCACGGCGCGCCCGGCATGCGCAGCTTCAGCTCTTGGATGCCGGCCGGTGTCACCTTCCCGTCCTGGACGAAGCGGGAGTCGGTGAGCATTTTTTCTGGGAAAAGCTCGCCCTTGGGAATCTTGATCTTGAATTCCTTCTCGAGACGGAACACGATGTCGAGAAAGTCGATGGATTCGGCGCCGAGGTCGCGGATAAGCGACGAGTTCAGCGCGATTTTCTGCTCGTCGGCTTTCAACGCCTGGGAAATGACGGATTTGACGGACTTTTCAATCGCGGTCCGGTCGGGCATAAAAGCGAGGCTCCTAGTTAGCGACGGCTCAGAAGGCTGATGCCGCCGTCGATGGTGATGATCTGTCCGGTGATGTACCGGGCTTCGTCGGAAGCCAAAAACGCGGCCGCCGAGGCGATCTCGCCGGGCTCCGCGAACGAACCGAGCGGGATCTTTTCCTTTATCTTGTCTCCGAACGCGGCGCGCACGGCGCCCGACATGTCCGTGTTGACCATGCCCGGGGCGATCGCGTTGACCGTGATGCCCCGCGACGCGAATTCCGAGGCCAACGATTTCGTGAGCGCGTTGAGCGCGCCTTTCGAGGCCGCGTAGTTGGCCTGGCCGAAACCTCCGAGCTCCCCGACGATCGACGAGACGTTCACGATGCGGCCGGCCCGCTGCATCATCATCGGTCGGACGGCCGCCTTGCAGAAACGGTAGGCGCCGCCGAGATTCGTATCGATCACTTCGGTCCAGTCCTCGTCTTCCATGGTGAGGAAGAGACCGTCGCGGATCACGCCCGCGTTGTTCACGAGGACGTCGATTCGCGATTCCTTGCCAAGAACGAATTCCACCGCCGCGTCCACTTCGTCCTTCTTGCGGACGTCGCAGGAGATCGCGCGGTCCTTCGGAATCTCGAGGAGGATCGCGAGCTTCTCCGCCGCCTCCGAACCCGAACGGTACGTGAAATAAACTTTGGCGCCGTCTTCTTGGAAACGGCGGACGATCGCGGCTCCGATTCCGCGCGAACCGCCCGTCACCAGCGCGACTTTGCCTTCCAGCCGGGGAACGCTCACGAAGACGAAACTCCGTATCGCGCGAACGCCGCGCGGGCTCTGTCGCGGTCGGTCGGAGTCGACGACGCGGGCACGAGCTCGATCTGCGCCAGGAGAGCGCGTGCTCTCGGCGACCCGTCGTCGGCCAGAAGATCCAGCCGGCCATCGACGACCTCGGCCTGGCCGTTCGTGCGCGCTTTGCGGACCGTCACCTTCAAATGATTGCCGGGCTTCACGAACTGCCCGAAACGCGCGTCGTGGACCGCCACCAGGCGCCAGATCGGGCGGTCAAATTCCCCTGACGCGGACAAAAGCAGCGAAGCCGCCTGTTTCAGCGACTCGAGCATCAGAACGCCCGGCATCACGGGGAATCCCTCGAAATGATCCTTCAGGAACTCCTCTTTTCCGGTCAGGCGGAAGCGGGCGGTCAGGCTTTCGCCTTTCCGCCACTCGGAAACGCCGTCCAGGAATTGAAATTCGCTCAAAAAAACCTCTTGGCCGCCCACTATATCATGAACCTGGGCGAAATGTCACGGCTCAACGTCGCCAGGGGACCCCGTATTCAAGGAGGCTCGACGTTCGGCCCGGAGGTCTTTGACCGGGTTGCCGCCCCAGACCCCCTTGGGAGGGATTTTGGTGCCCCGAGGCAGAAAGCTCATCGGGCCGATCGACGCTCCGTCCCCGATCTCGCACCCGGGCAGAATCACGGAACCCAGGCCGATCGACACGTTCTTACCGAGTTTCACCGGGTCGAGACGGAGGAATCCGCGTTCGAACGCGTGTCCGATGAGGGCCACGCCCCCGCCGATCAGCGACCCGTCGCCGATTTCCAACAGCATGAGATCCGCCAGGCCCCCGGTGTTCACTTTCACGTCGTTTCCGATCTTCGCCCCCATGAGACGGTAGAAAAGCGTCTGAAACGGCGAGATCCGAAGCACGTCGAGGAAGGCGCTGTTGGCGATGACGATGAGCGAGTTGTAGCTCACCCAGCTGACGGCCTCTTCGGAATACATCGTGTGGAAGCCGGGGACGACCTTGAAACGGAAAAGATTCTTCACGAGGACGCAGAGAACGATGAGGGTGGTGCCGAATAGGAAGTAACCGATCCCGATCGAGAAGGAGAGTGCCAGAAGTTTGATCCAGGCCGCGTGCCCGGCCAGCCCCTGCCAAACGAGGTAGAAAAGACCAACCATCGGAAAGAACGCAAGCCCCACGATGGCGGCGGCCATGAGGTGCAGAAGGGCGATCCGGCGGTCGGCCCGGCGGATCTGCTTGTCCGTGTCCTTGCGTTTGGATTCTTTTCCAGCTGTTTCCATGGGCGAAATTGTACCACGGAGTAGGGCCGGCGCTTTTTTAGTTTTTAGGCGGAGGCGGGGGACCTTGAAGCGGGACGAGGGAAGGGTCCTTGGGGCCGAGCGTGACTTCCTTGTTCCGGCCGGTGTTTTGGCCGAAGTATTTGAACGTAGCGGCGATCAGGTAATCGATCACTTCGCGCAAATCTGGGTTGGCGCTCTCGGTGATGCTGTCCCCCACCCAGACCGGACGGGTCCCCTCTGCGGCGCCGCGAGGCACCACCTCGAGAAAAAGGCGGGAGGTGTATACGGTGAGCGTCTCGGGGACGTTGTAGATCGCGTCCGTTTGGGTCACGACGTTGTACGCCTGGTTCGAGCCCGAGACGTACACGCGCTGGACCACCGACGGCCCGTACATGCGCTCGGGGCGCGTCGTGAGGATCCGGTTTCCGGTGTTGTCGGTGCGGTAGCGCACGAGAAAATCCGCGGAAAAAGCGGGCTCGATGCGGTGTCCCCTCGCGGCAAGGGCGCGCTCGATCTTCGCCCGCACCTCGTCGTCGAAAAGCGGGTTCGGGACGTCGTTGTTTGGTACGAGGGAAAACGACGCGCCCGCGGGAATTCCCGCGGGC
>CAYSKO010000040.1:0-11544 GCA_964431835.1 uncultured Planctomycetia bacterium
CGTCACGTTCCCCGCGGGTTTCAGCGTCGCCGGCGTCACCGGCGCGTCGTCGGCCGCGGATCTAGACGGCACGCTTTCGATTTCGATTCTCGGCCAGGCCGTCACCGTCACGCGTGCGGGCGGGACCAACTTCGCGGCGGGTGGGACGGCGGACGATCTCATTCTCGCGGGCGTGACGAATCCAATTCCGACGGGGGTCACCGGCGCTTTTACGATCGAGACTCTCGATGCGGGCGGCCAAACGATCGACAGCGGTTCGGCCGCGGGAATCACGATCGTGCCGTCCACCTCGAGCGCGTCGGCGGGAGAATTCACGGACTCGGCGGGCACGCCGGCGGCGTCGTACACCGTCGCGTCGACGACGACCGGGCGCGTATACGTCTCGCTCGCCGACAGCGACGAAAATGGAAACGGCGCCGCGGCGGAGACCGTCGTCGTCACGGTCTCGAGTACGAGCACCGCAGATCAGGAGACCGTCATCCTCACCGAAACCGGGATCAACACGGGCGTCTTCAACAATCTCGCGACGGGTCTCGAACTCGACGCCGACGATCCGCAGGCGCTCGGCAACGGTGTCCTCGAGACGCGCAACGGCGACACGATCACCCTGAGCTACACCGACGACGACGAGCCGCTCGACACCGCGACGGACACCGCCGTCTTCCTGGCCTCCGACGAGCTCATCACGGCGGAGCTCTCCGTGACGCCGCAGAACATCCGCGTCGGCGAAACGATGTTCTTTTCGGGCTCGATCGAAAACCGCACGTCCGACACGCTATCGGACTTCCGTCTCGTCGCCGATCTTCCGCCGGGCATTTCGTTTCAGGCCGAAAGCGTGACGACCGACGGAGCCGTGCTAGCCACCACCTCGGGCTCCACCGTCACGATCTCCGGGCTCGAGGGCCTCACGCCCGGCGCCAAGCGCACCGTGAAGTTCCGTGCGATCGCGGGCGCGGCCATCACTCCGGGCACCTACACCGCTTCCCTTTACGCGCAGATCAATCCGGTCATCTCGAACACCGCGCTCGTTACGCTCACAGTCAAGCCGGACCCGGTCTTCCACATCGGCACGCTGATCGGGAAAGTCTTCTGGGACATCGACAAGGACGGTGTCCAAGACGAGGGCGAAGCGGGGATCCCGAACGTCACGGTCGCCACCGAGCAGGGCTACGTGATCACGACCGACCGCTACGGCCGCTATCACGTGCCGGATTTTCTTTCGGGGCGCCACATGATCAAGCTCGACCGTGGCAGCCTGCCGGCCGGCGCGCGCCTCACGACGCCCGAATCGGTCGTGGTGAACCAGACGGACGCGATGCTCCAGAAGGTGAACTTCGGCGTGCTGATCCCCGAATCCGCGGCGTCTCTCATCGACACCGAGCGCGATTCGGAAGTGACGCTCATGCTGCGCAAGGACACCGAGAGTCCCAAGAAACGTTTCGAGCTCGAATTCCACGAGATCGCGCCGCACGAGGAGGGCTCCCGGAAGGGCGAGCTGAGGAAAGTTTCGGGCGCCGAGTACGCCACGAAGAACGTGGAGGGCGAAGCGCCGGTCCTACCGTTCCGCGTGGACGCGAACTACGCTGAGTTCGTGAAATCCTGGAGCTTCTCGCTCGGCCGCGTGACGAAACGCGAAGACGGATTCGCATTCGAAGACCCGGCGCACCGCGAGCGCGAGGTGCTGGAAGAAGCCCGCGAATCCGGCGCCCCCACCGCGGCGGCTTTCCGCTACGCCTGGACGCTGCCGCTGGAGGACAAGGACGGCCCGATTCCTTACGAACTGCGCGTCGCACTCGAGGACGCGAAGGGGAACCGCGACGTCGCGGTGTACGACCTCACGGTCGAACCGCGTGGGGATGAGACCCTCTGGAAGCTTGTCCCGGTCCGTAAGACTGAGGGAATCCCGGTGCGCGGCTCGAACGTGATCGTGGAAGGCACGACGCACGCCGGAAAGGTCGTCTCGATCCGCGGCCGCGAAGACCTCTCAGGGACGGATGGCACGTTCCGTCACGAACTTATCCTTCCCGCCGGACGCCAAGTCGTGCCGGTGACCGTCGCGCTCGAGCCCGAGCCGGTCGAGATCCGCCGCGAGATCGACCTGCGCGACACCTATTTCTTCTTCGTCGGCTTCAGCGAATACGAATACGGCCAGCTGAGCGCGAAAGGAAATCTCCAGTCTCTCACCGAGGACGACAAAGCTCGCCTGAACGACACCTGGTACGACGAAAGCCGCGTCGCCTATTACCTGAAGGGTAAGGTGAAAGGGAAATACCTCGTCACGGCGAGCGTGGACACCGAGCGCGAGAAGCGGAACCTTTTCCGCGATCTCGAGCCCGAGGATTACTACGCGGTCTACGGCGACGGTTCGACCGTGACGGCCGACGCCGCCGACACGCAGGACAAATACTTCCTCCTCATCGAGGCCGACAAGTCTTCGTTCCGCTACGGCAACTTCAACACCGACTTCAACGGAACCGAGTTCTCGGACTTCAACCGCACGCTCCACGGCGCGAAGCTCCACTACGAGACGCTTTCGATGTCGCCCGACGGAAAGCCGGTCACCGTGGTGAAGATCTTCACCGCCACGGCGCGCCAGACCGCGGCGTACAACGAGTTCGCTTCGACGGGCGGCTCGCTTTATTACCTCAAGCACCAGGACGTGATCCAGGGTTCCGCGAAGGTCCGCATCGTCACGCGCGACAAGACGAGCGGCCTCGCGCTTGAGGAACGCGCGTTGTCTCTCGGGCAGGACTATTCGATCGACTACGACCAGGGCCGCCTGCGACTCTACCGGCCGCTTTCGCTCTTCTCGTACGAGAGCGACACGATCCTCTCGACAGAGCTTTTACCCGGCCACCCGCAGTACGTGGTCGTCGAATACGAATATCTCTCGCGCGAGACGGCCGAAAACCTCGCGCACGGCGCCCGCGCGACGCACAGCCTCCTCAACAACGCCCTACGGCTCGGCGGCACGTACGTGACCGAGGAGAAGGCCCTCAAGAAATACGAGCTGAGGGGCACCGACGCCGCGCTCCGCCTGCCTTGGAAGACTGAGATCACGGGGGAAATCGCCGATTCGACCCTCCAGGGAAACGGCGAGTTCCTTTCGGAAAACGGCGGCCTGACCTTCACCGAGATCAGCCGGCCGTCGTCGGAGGAGGGCGGGCAGGCGTACAAGATCACGTTCGCAAGCTCGCCGCTCGCGGGCACGACGGTCCGCGCGTATTACCGGACGATGGGCCAGGGCTTCTCCTCGAGCGGGACGGTTTCCGAGGCCGGAACGAACCGCTACGGCCTCGAGCTCGACCAGAAGCTCGGGGAGTACGGGAAGCTCCTTGTGCGGCGCGAAGCCGAGAGTCTAGCCGAAGGCGTTCCGTTCGTGATCGAGGAATTCGGCGCGTCCTCCGAACAAACGACTGATACCGTGCAGTACAAGTACCTGCGCGGGCGCTTCGAGGGGACCGTGGAATACCGGAACGCGGTTCAGACCGATCTCAACGAACGGCTCTTCGGAGCGGAGGCGAAGTACGCCTGGCGCCCCGACACGCGGTTCTCGCTCGGCGCACAGACCTCGATGTCCGGAGAGCCGAACGACCAGATCCGCGCCGGCATCGAGCGCGACCTGGACAAGGAATTGACGATCCGCGCGACGCAGGCTTTCGGCTCCAAGGGCTACGGCGCGCGCTTCGGCCTCGACAGCCTCCTCGGCGGCCACCTGCGGTCCTTCTCGCACGGAACAGGCTCGCTTTCGGATGAGCCGGTCGAGAACGATTCCACGCCGACGAATCTCGGCTTCACGAAGAAGATCGGAAAAGATTCGGAATTCTCCATCGACGAGGGGATCTCCGGCGAGAAAAAACGCGCGCTCCGGTTCACGCGTTCGGTCGACGGAAAGACACTCGAGCTCGTGCGCGAAACGGATTCGACCGGCGATCTTGCGTCCTATTCCGAAACCGAAGAGCTCTCGCCGGGCGTGACGCGCTACCGTCAAACCGCGGTGAAAGACGAGCGTCTCACGAAAAACCGGATCGAGTCGAAGGTGGACGGTTACAAGGCGGAGCTTTGGGGCGGCCGCGGCAGTCTCTTCAAGGAAGACGTCTTTTCGACCGACGGTAAGATCCAACGCGAGGGTTCGAAGCAGGGGATCGGCCTCAAGGTGGGCGCGTTCGGCCACGTCGACGCCTCCTACGAGCGCAATGAGGATTCGGGTTCCGACACGGACTCGAGCTATCAGATCGGCCGCGTGGTGTACGATTATTTCGAGTACGAAAAGCTGACCTGGAAGAACGAATGGGAACTGCGCTTGGACGACGCGGCGGAAGACACGACCCAGCTCTTCTCTGCCGGCAAGGCGCAGTGGACCCTCACTCCCGAATGGACGGTCGTGGGACGTTACGAATGGAGCTGGAGCGAGAACGTCACGACGGGAGTCAAGAGCGCGGCGTTCTCGGAAATCCAAACGGGCGCCGCCTACCGCCCGGTGAAGAACGACCGCTGGAATTTCTTCGGGGAATACAAATTCCTGGACGATCAGGCCCCCGCGGGACAGTTCGACTTGGACTCCGAGGATTCGAGCCGCCGTCACATCCTCCGTGGGGAGGTCGCCTACGACATTCATCCGCGCGTCACCCTCGTCGAGAAGCTCGCGGTGCGCGGCGTCGAATCAATGGCGCTCTCTGGAACGATGGTGGAATCCTTCTCGTATTTCGCGGCCCAGCGCGTGAACTTCCACCTCACCGACCGCTGGGACCTGATCGCCGAATACCGGTTCCTCGGACAGACGCTCGCCAACGACGCCACGCACGGCGCGCTCATCGAAACGAGCTACCGCGTGACCGACGCCCTGCGCGTCTCGGTCGGTTACAACATGGCCGATTTCGAATCGAAGGCCGCACGCGACCTGAGTGTCGAAACGCGCGGGATGTACGTCCGCGTCTTCTACGACGCGCTCGAGGAAGTGCGCGGGGTTATCGAGCGCCGCCGCGGCAAGAGCTTGGAGGCCGCCGGCCGCCTGGGGGACGAACTCGAGCGTGCGCTTTCGATCCGCGGACGCGAAAAGAGCGCCCAGGAAATCCGTTCGCGTCTGCGCTACGCGCGGGATCTCATGGAGAAGCAGCTTTACGACGAAGCGATCGAGATCCTGCAGGACGGCCTGGAACGGGTCGAAGAGGCGAAACTGTACGGAGACCGCGCGCGCCAAAAAGAAGCACGCTTCGATTTCTACGTCCGTCAGGGCGGCATTCTCGAATCGCATGGCCTGCACGCGGCGGCTTTCCGGAGCTACGAGAAGGCGTACCGCATCAATGCGTTCCACGAGGGGCTTCTCGACCGCATGGCGGCCGTGCGCCGCCAGATCCAGAAGGACCTCGAAACCAAACGCGCGATCCGCCGGGAGCGCCAACAGGCCTTCGAGGCGCTCAAAAAAATCGCGGATTCGGATGCGCTCCTTTATGAGACAATACAACTGCACTACGTAACCGGCCGCAAATGCTTCGACAAGGGCCTCTACGAGGAAGCTATGCGCGAGTGGCAGGCGGGCCGAGAGCTCGCGCGTCGCGTCGAGATCGATTTCAAGCTCATGACCGACGAGCGCAAGGAGCTCGTCACCGAGCTCGGCAAGCTGAATGAGGAAGCGCGCCGCCTGTTCGACGCCGGCCGCTACGAGGAAGCGAAGCAAGCTTTGAAGAAAGGCGTGGAACTTTTGAGGAGCGTTCGATGATACGGAAGGCGGCCGTCCTTCTTTTGGTGGCGGTGACGACCACTTGCACACCCCTCTTCGCCGACGTTCCCCGGGAGACCGAAGTCCGCGCGTACATCGACCGCGGCCGGCGTTTTTTTGACCAAAAGGATTTCCACAGCGCCATCAAGACCTGGAGCAAGGTGCTCGATATCGATCCGCTGAACCAGGAGGCGCTCGACCTCATCGACGAAGCCCGCTTTCAATCCGATTATCAGGTCGCGGTGCTCGACAAGCTCAAGAAAGAAGAGAGGCTAAAGACGCCGTACGCGTCCGAACTGTCCAAGATGGCCGGGGAGATGGCCGATCTTCTTGAAAAAGCGAAATCGAAGTCGCGGTTCGCCGACCCGGAACCGTCGCTGACGGCCGAAGAAAAAGAGCGTTTGGCGGCGGTCCGCGAGACCTATCGCGCGGGTCTTGCGGCCTACGACGCAGACGACGTCCCGGGCGCGTTCCGCGAATGGGAAAAGATCGTTCCCGTGCTTCCCGAAGAGTATGAGCTTCGTCAGAAACTCGCCGCGCTCAAAGAGGCGGCAGACGCCGCCGCCGCGCCCTCCGCCGACGAAAAACTGCGCTCCTCTGAAGAAACCGCGACTCGGCTGGTCGAGGTCAACGATCGTCTGCGCGCCGCCGCCGAAAAGGTCTCCGCCGGCCGCAGCGAAGCGGAGCGGGGAGCCGCCGAACGCCGCCAAGCCGTCGATCGCGAGATGAAGGACGCCGAAGTTTTGTACGCCGAGGGAAAATACGAAGAAGCCTTCGCCGCGTGGGAGCGTCTGGCCCCGCGCTTCGAGGACGGGGACCGCATCACGCGGCTTCTCGACATGGCGCGCTCCAATCTGAAAACTCTCCGCGAGGCGGAATCCGCGGGTACCCCGCCGCCGGCTTCCTTGGCTCCTCCGCGTCTCCTTGAAACGCTCGAAGCCGCGCGCCGCGAACTCGAAACGCGTGCCGTTCGGCCCCCGGCGGCCCCGGAGCCCGCCGCCGGAACGCAGGGCGTGCTCGCCGAAGCGGAAAGGCTTTTCAAAGCGGGTAAAACATCGGAGGCGGTCGAGGCTTGGCGCGCCGTGGCCGCGTCCTACTCCGACGCATCCGGCGCCGAGCGCATTCTCGCGGAGATCGAGCGGCTCTCCGGGGAAATCGAAAAACTTCGCACGGCCGCGGTCGCTCCGGCTCCGGTTCAGGTGCCAGCGGAGCTTCTAGGCACGCTTTCGGACGCCCGGAAAGAGCTGGAGGCCCGTGTGGCCAAAGCCTCGACCGTGCCTGCCCCCGTCGTCTCACCGGAGTCGCTCGCCGCTTTCGGGGAAGGCCGCCGTCTCTTCGACGAGGGCAAGACCGCCGAGGCGCTGGCGGCCTGGCGCCGCGCGTCTGCGGCGTATACCGACGCGGCACGCGCCGAAAGCCTTCTCGGCGAGATCGGGCGGCTCTCCGAAGAAATTGAGCGCGCTCGAAAGGCGGCGTCCGCAATTTCGGGCCAAGTCCCGGCGGAGCTGATCGAGACGCTCGAGCGGGCGAACCGGGATCTCATGGAAACGCTGCGCGAGCTCGAGGGAGTGAAGAAGCCGGGCGGAATCGCGAAGGCCGAGGTGACTTCCTATTTCCAATACGGCATGGTGCTTTTCGACCAAGGCCGCTACGCGAAGGCGATCGAGAATTGGCGCCAGATCATTCCGCTTGTTTCGGACGGAGCCCGTCTCGAAAAATTAATCGAACAATTTGAAGCGAACACGGGACGGCTCCGCAAGGCCAACCGCCACTGATTTTTTAGGCGGCATTCCATCGAAGAGGTTGACGTTCGGACGGACGTGCATTAGACTATCTGTAATCTCCGGTTTCCAGACCGGTTATAACTCTATAAAATTCTAGTAGTTACGAATTATTGCCCTGTTGTGTAACGGTAGCACGGCAGCCTCTGGAGCTGCTTGTCTAGGTTCGAATCCTAGCGGGGCAGCCATTTGCTCTTCATGAGTTTGACTCCGGGGGACGGGGAAGGTACAATGACCGTCCTATTTTGAAAGTTTAGCGGAAGTGGCGGAACTGGCATACGCGCATGTTTGAGGGGCATGTGCCTCACGGCTTGAGGGTTCAAATCCCTCCTTCCGCACCATACGAGACGCCGTCCGGGTAAAAACCGGACGGCGTCGTTCTTTTTCGGTGCTACAATGCCTCTTATGAAGCGATCCTTGGCCGCTCTCGCGTTCATCTTCCTCTCCAGCGTCTCGCTCCTGGTCTACGCCCCCTCCTTCGGCGGTAAATTCGTGTTCGACGACGTCGATCTCGTCGTCGAAAACCCGCTCGTCGCGAAACCCGACCTCGTCCAGATTTTTTCGTCTGATCTTTACCGCCACGCTCCGGAAGTCCGGAGCGGCTATTATCGCCCGCTACAGACGCTCTCGTACGCGGCCGAGCGCCGAGTCTTCGGGCTCGACCCGCGCGGCTACCGTGTCAAAAGCGCGCTTTTGCACGGCGCCAACGCGTTCCTTCTCTTCGTTCTATTGTCGTTTCTTTTCGGCCGCCCATCCGCAGCCTTCGCGGCGGCGCTTCTTTTTCTGGTGAGCCCGCTGCACGCCGCGGCCGTCGCTTACGTCTCGGGCCGGGCGGCTCTCGACGCGCTTTTCTTTTCGCTGGCGAGTCTCGTTTGCTTCGAGCGGTTCCTGCGGGAAAAAAGAACCGGGTATTACGCCGCGGCGCTCGTATTCGCTCTGCCCGCGGCGTTTTGCCGTGAGAGCGCGCTTCTCTTGCCTCTTTTTGCGCTCGTCGTGGGGTTCACTGCGAGCGCCGCGCCGCGCCGTGCGTTCTTTTCGGCCGCCGGGTATCTTATTACTGCCGCGTGTTACGTGGTGGTGCGCACGGCGGTCATCGCGGGAAGCGGCCTGGAGCATTCGCCCGCGTTCCTCGAAGGGCTCGCTGCGGCCGGACGTTTGACGGCCCTTTTCGTCCTCCCCGCGGACGCTCATCCGATGCGGACTCTCGCCCCCGGAAACGGACTGGCCGCGTGGGCGGCAGGATTCGTTTTTTTGACGGCAGCCGCCGTCGTCACGGCACGGGTCCGCCGCGACCGCGCCGCGTTTTTTTCCGCCGCGTGGTTCGCGGTGGCGCTCCTTCCGCTTCCGTGGCTCTCTGGGTTTTTCGGCGGCGGGCGCATCACGGCGGCCGAACATTGGTTCTACGTCGCCGCCCCCGGTTTGGCGTCGTTCGCCGCGCTCGCGTTCGGCGGGGGACCGAAGCGCGCGGTTGCACTCGCCGTTCTTGCGCTCGCGGCATACGCGCCCCTGGCTTCCGCGGCGTCGCGCGCATGGACCGGGAACGAGACGTTGTACCGGACCGTCCTTTCGTACGAACCCGCTAACGTGAAGGCTCGTCTTAATCTGGCGTCGCTCTTGCGTTCCGAGGGCCGTCTCGAGGAAGCGGGCCGTCTGCTCGAGACGGTGGAGCGCGCGGAGGCCGGGTCCTGGGACGTGGAGCTCGAAGCGGGACAGCTCGCGCTCGCGCGGGGCGACCGTGCCGCCGCCAAGCACCGGTTCGAGCGCGCGCTCGCGCTCCGGCCGCGCTCACCCCAGGCGTTCGTCTCGCTGGGCGCCCTCGCGGCGTCCGAGGGGAACGTCGCGGAGGCCCGGCGGCTTTACGACGAGGCGCTTTGCGCGGCTCCGGATTACGGGACGGCCGAAGCGGCTCTCGGGGAGCTCGCATTCGCGAAGGGCGATTACGCCGGCGCGGCGCAGCGGTACGCGCGTGCGGCGGAGAGGGGGAGCGGAAATTTCGCCTTGTTCCTGAAATGGGGAACCGCGCTGGGTCTTTTGGGGAGGTACGAGGAATCGATCCCGCCGCTCGAATCGGCGCTGCGTCTCGAACCGGAATCGCCGGAGACACTTAAAAATTTGGGGGCATCTTACGCCAACGCGGGGCGCTCCTTGGACGCGGAGCGGGTGTGGCGGAAGCTCGAGAAGAAGACTACTCGAGCGTGACGATGAGCTTGTTTTCGCCCTTGCGGGAAAATTTAAGAAGAAGCTCGCGCGGGATGAGGGCCTCTTTGCCGTCGAGCTTCAAGTCCTTTAGTACTTTACCGTTCAAGGAGACCGCGGTCACGCCGTAGTGCTCGTACGAGAGGCGTTTGGCGTTCCGGTAGACGATCGTGTACCGGCGGTCCGCAAACTGCGCTTCGACCCCGATTTCCGCGCCTTCCCGGAAATCCTCCTGCGTGAATTTCGGCGCCAGGAGAAGATCCCCGTATAACCCCCGCACGCCGAACACCTGCGTGAGCACCGTGAGAATAAGCCAGCTCGCAGATCCCGTCAGGTAATGGTACAAGCCGCGGCCTTCGGAATTGAAGTATTCGGGAACGCCCGGGTAGATCCGGCTCTTTTCCGTGCGCAGGCACATCCGGTAGATCGAGTCGAGCACCTCCCGCCCCTCCGGAACGAATCCGCGCTGGTAAAGCGCGTTGGCGAACATCACGGCCATGTGGCTAAAGAAGGCGCCGTTTTCCTTCTCGCCGTACGCGAACGAGAAAGCGCGTCCGAGGTCGAGGCGCATTTCCTTGAAGTCGGTGTTGAGGCGGAAACCCCCGTGTTCGCGGTCCTTTAAGTGGCGCTTGGCGGTCTGGAAGATCTCGCCCACCTGCTTCGGATCCGCGACGCCGCCCATGATCGCGAACGTCTGTCCCGCGAGCGACATCCGGAAGCCGGCGGGGGACTGCCCTTCGACGCGGCGTCCGTGGTTGTCGTAATAGCCGTTGTAGAGGCCCTCGCCCGCATGGGTCTGGATCCATTCTTTGCGACGGATGTGTTCGGTGAGGAATCGGCTCTTCTCGCGCAGGTCTTCTGCGAGCTTCGCCACCGGCAGTTCCATTTTTTTACCCGAGAGCACGGGCTGAACCGCGTCGAAATACTTCTCGAGCCGTTTGCGTTTCGCTTCGATAGAATCGTAATCGACCTTGTCCGAGCCGGCGCGATCGAGAAGGATGAGGAGCTCGGAGGCCAGTGTCACTTTCTTCGTGCCCGCGCGCGAGGTGGCTTCCTCGGCGAGCGCGGCCAGGCGGCGGAGGTTCGAGGCGTAGATGCAGGTGAACGCGACGCTTTCGCCGCGGTCGTGCGCCATATCGAGCCCGTCGTTCCAATCGGCGTTTTCAAGGCGAATGTGGTTGTGCTCGCCGACGTTGTAGAACTGGACGAGATGCTGGACGAGGAGGTGCTCGAGAATCGACCCCTCGACGACCGCGCCTTTTTTATCCTTCAGGTCCTGTCCGTATTCCTCGGTCCAGGATTCGTCCTTCTTCGCCGCGCGGGACTGCTGGCGGTCGCGGAAGTAGCGCGCGTTCTGGAAGAGGACACCGATGTCGCCGGACTGGTGGATGTAGAGTTCCAGCGTGATGAAAGGCCATACGCCGTGGTCCATCCAGACGCGCGTGATGTTGTTCCGGTCGGCGATGAATTCGCCGGCGGCGGAGCCGATGATCGTCGCGTTCGAGCCGTCGATGCGTACGCCGCTGAAATTGTTCACGAGAAGGTGCTTCGCCTCGGACGGAGTCGTGAGGAGGAGGGCCAGGCAGTCCTGCCAGAGATCGCGCCAGCCGCGGCCTCCGCGTCCGTAATCGAAGTCGGGGAGGAACGAGCAGCCGAAGAGCTTGCGTAGCGTCGGCTGGATGCCGACCCAGCGGAGCCAGCCGTTGTACGCGCGGTCGTGGGTGCGCACGCGGATCGCGTCGGCTTTGGTTTTCCAATGTGCCTTGTTCGCCCGGAGCGCGGTCTCGGCCTTCGCCGCCGAGCCGTAGTTTTTTAGCCATTCGTCGACGTCGGCGGCTCGCTTGGTGA
>CAYSKO010000041.1:0-11380 GCA_964431835.1 uncultured Planctomycetia bacterium
CCGAACCGCATCGGCCAGGGCATCGAGTTCGACTACTGCTGCTGCCACGCGGCGTTCGCGCTGAAGGAAATCGGCTACGAGACGATCATGGTCAACTGCAACCCCGAGACTGTCTCCACCGACTACGACACGTCCGATCGCCTCTACTTCGAGCCCGTCACGCTCGAGGACGTGCTCAACATCGTCGACAAGGAAAAGCCCGACGGCGTGATCGTCCAGTTCGGCGGCCAGACGCCGCTCAATCTCGCGCTCTCCCTCAAGAAGGCCGGCGTTCCGATCATCGGCACGAGCCCCGAGGCGATCGACCGCGCCGAAGACCGCAAAAAATTTGCGCAGGTCCTCACGAAGCTGGGTTTGAAACAGCCGCAGAACGGCACCGCCACCAATTTCCAGCAGGCCAAGATCGAAGCTTCCCACATCGGCTACCCGGTCCTCGTGCGCCCGTCGTACGTGCTGGGCGGCCGCGCGATGGAGATCGTCTACGACGAGGACCAGCTTAAGAATTACATGATGAAGCAGGCGGCCGAAGCCACGCCCGACCGCCCGATCTTGATCGACCAGTTCTTGGAAGGGGCGAAGGAAGTCGACGTCGACATGATCTCCGACGGCGAAACGTTCGTGGTGGGCGGCGTCATGGAGCATATCGAGCAGGCCGGCATCCATTCGGGGGACAGCGCCTGCTGCCTGCCGCCGCACTCCCTCGAACCCGCCGTGATCGAGGACATCAAGAAGCAGACCGCCGCGATGGCCAAAGAGCTCGGCGTGATCGGCCTCATGAACGTGCAGTTCGCCGTAAAGGGTGGAGAGGTTTACGTGCTCGAGGTGAATCCGCGCGCCTCGCGCACGGTGCCGTTCGTCTCGAAGGCGATCGGTGTGCCGCTTGCCAAGCTCGCCGCGAAAGTCATGGCCGGAAAAAAACTGAAGGACCTGGGGTTCACGAAGGAGATCGTCCCGCCGTTCAAGTCGGTGAAGGAGGTCGTCCTGCCGTTCGTGCGTTTCCGCGGCGTCGACATCATGCTCGGCCCCGAGATGAAATCGACGGGCGAGGTCATGGGAATCGACCGCGAGTTCGGCCCCGCTTTCGCAAAATCGCAGATCGCCGCGGGTTCCGCCCTGCCAGTGTCCGGCACGGTGTTCCTCTCAGTGAAGGACCGCGACAAGAAGCGCGCCGTCGCTCTCGGCCGCGATCTCGTGGAGATGGGATTCGAGATCGTCGCGACCGAGGGCACAGCGCGTGCGCTCGGCGAGGCGCGCATCCCGGTGAAACCGCTCAAAAAAATTCAGGAAGGCCACCCGAACGTGGTCGATCTCATCCAGAAACAGGGCCTCGCGCTCATCATCAACACGCCGAGCGGTTCGAAGCCCCGGCAGGACGAGATCGTGATTCGCTCCACTGCGGTCTCGCGCGGCGTGCCGTGCGTGACGACGCTCGAGGGAGCCGAAGCGTCGCTTGCGGCGATTCGCGCGATGCGCGGCAAGGAATTCGGAGTGTGCGCGCTCCAGGTCTATCACGAAGCGATTTTAGCGGGCGGCCGCCTCACGCCGCCGCCCGTTCCGGCGTGACGCGCGAATGTTCCGTGAAATCTGCCGCGTCCTCGAGAACGCCCCGGTCGCTCCGGGTCATTACGCGCTGACGCTCCGCTCGGGGCGCATCGCGCGTAACGCGCGCCCCGGTCAGTTCCTTCAGATCCTCTGCGCCGATTCGTCGGACCCGCTTCTCCCGCGTCCCTTCAGCTTCCTCGATGCCGAGCACGACCGCGTTTCTTTCCTGTACCACGTCGTGGGGAAGGGAACCCAGCTCCTTTCGCAGGTCCGTCCCGGGGAGGATCTCCGCGTCACCGGCCCGCTCGGCCACGGCTTCTCTTGCGGCACTCGGCGCGTCGTGGACCGCCGCTTCACGTCGTTCGCGCTGGTCGGCGGCGGCGTCGGCATCCCGCCGCTCCACCATTTGGCGAAGACTCTCGTCGCACCGGGTTCGGGCGTCCGGCCCGAGGCGGTGCACGTTTTCGTCGGCGCACGCGAACGGAGCCTTCTTCTCTGCGAGAAGGAATTCAAGCGACTCGAGGTAAAACTGCACGTGGCGACCGACGACGGCTCGAAAGGCCACAAGGGATACGTCACGGAGGTGCTGGACGAATTTCTTTCGAAGGCGCATCCCTTGCGCACGCGCGTGTACGCCTGCGGCCCGACGCCGATGCTCCGCGCGGCGAACGGCGTGTGCGCGCGCCGCGGGGTCGAATGCGAAGTGTCGGTCGAAGTGCCGATGGCCTGCGGGTTCGGCGCGTGCATCGGCTGCGCGATCAAAGTCAAAGACACGTCCGCGGGCGCCGCGCCCGACGCCTACCGCTACGCACTCGCCTGCCAGGAAGGGCCCGTCTTTAAAGGCGGGGATCTCGCATGGGAGTGAATCTCGAGACCCGCATCGGGAAACTGAAGCTGAAGAATCCCGTCCTCACGGCCTCCGGCACGTTCGGCCACGCAAAAGAATTCGAAAAATTCATTGATCTTTCGCGGCTCGGCGGAATCGTCACGAAGACGATCACGGTGAAACCGCGCCTCGGGAATCCGCCCCCGCGCATCGTCGAGACCCCCTCGGGGATGCTGAACGCCATCGGCCTTCAGAACCCGGGAGTCGATAAGTTTGTCGAAGAGAAACTGCCTTATTTCCGTAAGATCGGCGTTCCGGTCATCGTGAGCGCGATGGGCTACACCATCGAAGAGCTCGTCCACGTCGTGCGCACGGTCGAGAAAGCTGGCGGCATCGACGGCTTCGAGCTGAATCTTTCGTGCCCCAACGTTTCCTACGGCCAAAAGGGGAAGGACACGCAAGTGAAGATGTTCGCGCACGACGACGCGATGATCGAGGCCGCGGTGTCCGCGGTGCGGAAAGTCACGAAGCGGACGCTGCTCGCCAAGCTCGGCCCCGACGTCTCGGACATCGGGCGCATGGCGCAGGCCGCCGAGCGCGCAGGCGCCGACGGCGTGTCCCTCATCAATACTTTCGGAGCGATGGCGATCGACGTCCGGACGCGCCGCCCCGTACTTGGAAACAAGACCGGCGGCCTCTCGGGGCCGTGCATCCGGCCGATCGCCGTTCGTCTCACGTGGGAAGCCGCGCGCCGGGTGAAGATCCCCGTCGTCGGGATCGGTGGCATCGTGACCGCCAACGACGCGCTCGAATTTTTGATCGCGGGCGCCTCGGCGGTCCAGGTCGGCACCGCGAACTTCGGGAACCCGGCCGCTCCGATCGAAGTGCTCGAAGGCCTCGCCCGGTTCCTCGAGAGCGAAAAAATACCGCGTCTCACCGACCTTGTCGGAAGCTTGCGCGCATGAACGCCGCCGACCGCCTGATCGTCGCGCTCGACGCGCCCGACGCGGCTTCCGCCGAGAAGCTCGTGCGCGCGCTTTCGCCGGTCGTCCGGAATTTTAAGGTCGGCAAGGAGCTCTTCACGGCCTGCGGCCCGTCGGTCGTCGACGTCGTGCGCCGCTCCGGCGGCCGCGTGTTCCTCGACCTCAAGTTTCACGACATCCCGAACACGGTCGCGGGCGCTTGCGCCGCCGGTTCACGAATCCCCGGGGTGTTCATGCTGAACGTGCACGCGGCCGGCGGCCGTGCGATGCTCGAGGCCGCCGCGAAGGCCGTTCGCGAGAACGCGAAAGGGCCCGAGAAACCGCTCCTCATCGCGGTCACGGTGCTTACGAGTCTCTCGGCCGCCGATCTCAAGGAGACGGGCGTCGACCGTCCGCTCGAAGAGCACGTCGAGGCGCTTGCCGTACTCGCGAAGTCCGCGGGGCTCGACGGCGTGGTCGCCTCGCCGCGAGAGACCGCTCTCATCCGGAAAACGTGCGGCAAAAACTTCAAAATCGTGACGCCCGGAGTCCGCCCCGCCTGGGCGGCCACTGGCGACCAGAAGCGCGTGATGACGCCGGGCGAAGCCGTCGCCGCGGGCGCCGACTACCTCGTCGTCGGACGGCCGATCACGCACGACGCCGATCCGCTTGCCGCCGCGCGAAAAATCCTGGAGGAAATCGCCTGATGGCCCGAGCCACCGTCGAAAAGGAACTTCACTTCACGCTCAGGAACGAGACCGGGCTCCTCGGGCAGATCACGAAGACCCTCGACATGGCAGGTGTCTTCATCGTGCACCTGTCCTCTTACTTGGTGAAGAAAGAAGGTTACTTCCAGATCATCACGCGCGATAATAAGAAAGCGAAGGCCGCGCTCAAACACCTCGCCCCGGACGCCGTGGAACGCGACGTCCTGGTGGTCGAATTCGAGAACAAGGTCGGAACGCTCGCCCCGGTGGCGCGTCTTCTGGGCTCGAACGGCATCGAAGTCGAATACGTTTACGGCACCAGCGGAGACGGTTTCAAGATCGTCGGCGTGTTCGCCACCGCAGACAACAAACGCGCGGCCAAGATCATCAACGAAGACTCAGGTGCGTTAGGGACCGAAACCAGGAGAACCAAATGACCGAAGAACAGAATTTTTCCCAGCAGTTGACCCGCATTCAGGAACAAATGGGCTTTCTCGAGAAGAAGCTCGATAAGGTTCTCGAGAAGCTCGAGCAGGGCGGCGGCCGCCCTTCGTTCGACCGCCCGAAATTCGGCGGACCCAAGTTCGGCGACAAGCCCTACGGCGGCAAACCTTCTTACGGCGACAAGCCCTCGTACGGCGGGAAACCGTCTTACGGTGGGAAGCCTTCCTACGGCGGCAAACCCTCGTACGGTGGAAAACCTTCGTTCGGCGGCAAGCCTTCTTTCGGCGGCGGCAAGTTCGGAAAGCCGTTCGGTGGTCCGAATAAATTCGGCGGCCCCAAGCCTTACGGCGACCGCGGTCCGCGTCCCGAAGGCCAGGGCGGCGGCGAGGGACGTCCCCCGCGTCCCGGTTTCCGCAAGGGTCCGCCGCGCCAGGGTGAGCCGCGTGGCCAGCACGGCACGAGGACATGGCGCCCGCAGAGCCCCCGCTAGACAAAAGGTACTTCTTAAAGCTCAAAGATCTCGTCCGTCTCGAAGAGGCCGAGGAAAACGAGCAGATACGCACCGAGTTCCTCCATCTCTCGCCCCAGGAGCGCGAACAGCGCGGCAGAGCGCTCCTGGGTCTCGTGCTGAAAGAAAAACACTACTCTCCGGCCGAGCACGCGCTCGGCACTTTCGAACGCGTCGGCGCGAAGGAGCTCCCGCTCTTCTCTCTCGACACCGGAGACATCGTCACGCTCTTTCCCGAGGCGCGTCTTCCGATCGACGAATTTCCCTCGGGGACGGTGTACGAGAAAACTGCGACGTCGATCACCGTCGCGTACGGTCAGCCGCTGCCCGAATGGGCGGAAGAGGGCGCGTTCTTCCAGCTCCATAAGTCCGTGAACCGCGTCACGTACCGGCGGATGTTCGAGTCGCTCGACGCCGTGTTCGAGACCGAGAACACTCGTCTGGCCGCTTTCCGCGATCTCTCGCTCCGCCTCCGCAAACCCCGCATCGACCGCGTCGAACTCTCCGAAATCCAATGGTTCGACCAGGGCCTGAACGCGTCCCAGCGCGAGGCCGTGCGCACCGCGCTCTCGGCGAAGGACGTCGCGCTCGTCCACGGCCCGCCGGGCACTGGGAAAACCACCGCTCTGGTCGAACTCGTGCGTCAGGCCGCCGCGCGCGGCGAATCGACGTTCGTCACGGCACCTTCCAACACCGCGTGCGACAACGTACTCGAGCGCCTCGTGAAGAAGGGCTTGAACGCGCTCCGCCTCGGACACCCGGCCCGCATCACGCCCGAACTCCGCGAGCACACGCTCGACTTCAAGCTCGCGCTTCATCCCTCGGCGCGGCGCGCGGGGGAGCTCCAGACCGAGCTCTGGCGTCTTTTCCGGAAGGAAGACCGCTACCGCGACCGTCGCACGCCCGGCCGCGACGCCGAGCGTTCGCTCCGCGAAGAGATCGGCGCGTTGAAGGCCGAGATCCGCGAGCTCCGCGCCGAGACGTTCGTGCGCGTCATGCGCGAGGCTCAGGTTTTTGTCGGCACGCCGACGTCCGTCCAGGACCGCGCGATCCGCGAACGCGTCTTCGATCTCGTCGTGATCGACGAAGCTTCGCAGGCGACCGAACCGATGGCGTGGATCCCGCTCGCGCGCGCCGGGCGCGTCGTGATGGCCGGAGACCACTTCCAGCTCCCGCCTACCGTGCGGTCGAAGGAAGCCGAAGCCAAAGGCCTGGGCGTGACGCTCTTTGAACGCTATCACGCGATCCTCGGGCCCGAATCACGCGTCCTCCTCGACCGCCAGTACCGCATGAACGAGGTGATCATGGGTTTTTCCTCGCGGAGTTTTTACAAGAACTTGCTCGTCGCCGACGAGTCCGTGAAGACGCAGACGCTCGCGGGGCTGTCGGGCGTCCAAAAAGCGCCCGAGACCGAGGAGCCCCTCCTTTTTATCGACACCGCGGGCAAAGGTTTCGAAGAGAAGCTCGAAGAAGGAAGCGAGAGCCGCTACAATTTCGAAGAAGCGAGTCTCGTCCTCGCACAGCTTAAGCGCTTACTCGATCTCGGCGTGCCTCCGGCCGAGATCGCCGTGATCAGCCCTTACAGCGCGCAGGTGCGGCTCCTTTCCTCTAAATCGCCGGACCCGGCGGTGGAAATCGACTCGGTCGACGGCTTCCAGGGCCGCGAAAAGGAGCTCGTGATCGTCTCGCTCGTCCGCTCGAACATGGAAGGGGAGATGGGCTTCCTCGCCGACACGCGCCGCATGAACGTCGCAATGACCCGCGCACGCCGAAAGCTCGTCGTCGTGGGAGACAGCGCCACACTCTCTTCGATCCAGTTCTACCGGGATTTCATCACCTACGCGGAAGAGGCTGGCGCCTCGAAAAGCGCTTGGGAATTCGACGATTGACCGCCCTTATGCTAGAATGAAAAAATGATGAGCGAAAAAGACATTCTCTCCGTTTTTAAACAGGAGAAGGCGTTCCTCACCGGGCACTTCCTCCTTTCGAGCGGCCTGCACAGTCCGAATTACATGCAGTGCGCGCTCGTCCTTCAGAAGCCGCACGTCGCGGACAAGGTCTGCCGCGAGCTCGCCAAACAGCTGAAGGGTCTCCAGATCGACGCGGTGATCGGCCCCGCTTTGGGCGGTATGATCGTCTCGTACGAAATCGCGCGGGCGCTCGGCGTGCGCTCCCTCTTCGCCGAGCGTGTCGACGGCCGCTTCGCCCTGCGCCGCGGGTTCCAGCTGAAACGCGGAGAAAAGCTTCTCGTCGTCGAGGACGTCATCACGACCGGGAAATCGATCTATGAAGTCATCGATCTCGTCCAGGACATGGGCGCGAAAATCGCGGCCGTCGCCTCCATCGTCGACCGCTCCGACGGAGCCGCGGTATTCCAGCAGGACTTCTTCTCGCTTCTCAAGCTCAACATCAAGACCTACAAACCCGAGGAATGCCCGCTCTGCCGCGAGCGCAAGATCCCTCTCGTGAAACCCGGCAGCCGCGAACTGAAAGTGAGCTCATGAAGTTCCTCCTCCTTCTCCTGGCGCTCGCCTCCGCCACGACCGACGCGCGAAGCCAAACGCAGCAGAACGTCGATTACGATCAGGTCCGCCAGGATTACCGCACTTATCTGCGGGAGCTTAAGAAGCTGGGCGCCCAGTACAGGGAATTCACCGGGGAGATGTCCACGATCATGAAGGAAGAAGGCTTTCCGACGTGGGACGAGACCGCCGGTTCCCCGAAAGTCGCCGAACCCGGCTTCGTCGAAGGCGAAGGCTACTCCGTGAAAGACGAAGGCAAGGACATCGTCGTCTCGCTCGACGTTCCGGGACTTAAGAAAGATTCGATTCAGGTGAGCCTCCGCGAGCAGAAGATCTTGAGCGTCCATGGCGAACGTAAAAACGGTGGTGCGCTCGTCGAGCGCACGATCCAGCTGCCGGTGCCCGTCGAAACGAAGAATCCCAAAGCACGCTACGAGGACGGCGTTCTCGGCGTGACCCTCCGCAAAGCCCAAGCCGAAGAAGTCTCCATTCCGGTCCGGTAGCTTGCAAGCGGCGCGCGTACCGGGAATGGGTTTGACAGCCCGTAACACGCTTGTTACAATGGCGCGCGTGTGATGGACGGAAAGAAAGACGAGCTCTATTCGCGGCAGGTCAATCAGTTAGGCGTCGTCACGACCATCCCCGTCATCCTCCTCGCGGGCCCGGCCGTCGGCTGGTTCTTCGGTGGCTGGATCGATCGTAAGTTCCAGATATATCCGTGGTTTACGACAATTTTAATCTTGATGGGCTTCCTCGCCGCGGCGAGAGAGGTTTCCCGTCTTTTACGCACCATTTTAAAAGAAGACAAGTCCAAATCTTGAATCGCGCCGCTCTAGAATCGATGCTGAAACCGCTCGCGTGGATGGGTCTTTTTCTCACCTTTTCCGCGTCGGCCTATCTGTGGCTGTCGGGACGTCACTATGCCGCTTACGGCGCGTGGGTCGGAGCGATCTGGATGTTCCTGAACCTTTTCGTCCTTCTTCATTTGGTCCGGATGTCGCTTTCGGGGGCATCCCCCGATTCCCAAAAGCGGGTCTTCGCGCTCACCCTCGTCAAATTTCCGGTCCTTTATCTCGCTGGTTTCATGGTTTTACGCTACCGACTTTTCCCGGTGCGTGGCATCGTGATCGGCCTGACCGCAGTGATGGTCGCATTCACGTTCGCGTGGATGAAGGCGGTCTTCGCGCGCGAAGGAAGGACCGCATGAGCTGGCTCGTCGCCGTCGCGGAGGCCTCCGAAAAGATTCACGACGCCGGACACGGCGCCCAAGTCGCGGCTGAACACGGTCAGGCGGCGGCGCACGGCGGCGGAGAGACCTCGCTCCACGTCACGAACTTTGTTCAGCTCCTCGGGAATTCGGTCGGCGGCTCCACCGGCGACCTCATCCTGCGTTCCGAAAACGTGATCTTCACGGTTCTCGTCATCGGAATTCTCTCGTTTTTCTTCTGGGCAGGCACGCGCGCTCTCGGGTCGAAGGTGCCCGGCCGCATGCAGATCGCCTGCGAAGCGATCGTCGAAGGACTCTCGGGTTTCGTCTGTAGCATTCTCGGCCCTCAGGGCAAAAAATACGTGCCTTTTCTCGGCACGATGTTCCTCTACATTTGGTTCACGAACCTGATCGGCCTGGTGCCGCTCATGAAATCGAACACCGGCAATTCCGTGACGCTCCCGGGCCCGGTGCCGCTTCCGGTGCCAACGATGACCCTCGCGCTCGCTCTCATCGTGTTCGTTTACGTGCAGGCCGTGGGCATCAAGAACCAGGGGCTCGGCGGGTACTTGGACCACATGGCCGGCTCTCCGCGCGATGCGTTCGGCTGGGTGATGGCGCCGCTCATGTTCCCGATCCACGTCATCGGCGAATTCGCCAAGCCCTTCAGCCTCACGTTCCGTCTTTTTTGCAACATCATGGGCGGGCATATCCTAGTCGCCGTCTTCATCGGCATGGCCGTCGGCGCGAAGCTGATCCCGTTCCAGGCCCCTTTCCTCCTATTCGAGATCGCGACGAGCACGATCCAGGCGTTCGTGTTCACGCTTCTCAGCACCGTGTATCTCGCGATGATGCTCCCTCACCACGACCACGAGGAGCGCGGACACGACGACCACGGTGCGCGGCCGGAGGCGGGGCACGAAGAGCCTCATCACGGCCATGCAGTGCACGGCTGATTCAGAATAAGGAAGTTCCTCGCCGGCGCTGGGGCGCCGCCTCGGAACTAAATTCGCGCGGCGGATTTGACGATGACCGTCGGGGTCATCGTAAATCCGGCGCTCATTTAAACAGGAGGCAGTACAAAATGACGTACCAGACCGCTCTCGCTATTTTCCTTCCGCTCTCTCTTTGCGTCGCCGCCGTCGGTTCCGCCCTCGCTCTCGGCAAGGCCGTTTCGAGCGCCATGGAAGCCACCGCCCGTCAGCCCGAGGCCTCCGGTAAGATCCTGGTCAACATGATGGCCGGCTGCGCGCTCATCGAAGCGCTCACGCTGTACGTGCTGATCGTCGTGTTCGTCCTGTCGGGGAAGATCGCCTAAGAAACGTTCCTCGAATCGAGGTCATCCATGCAGGCTCATAACCCCAACATCGCCGCCGAGATCGCCGTCCAGATCATCGGCTTCATGGTCGTTTTCCTGATCATGAAGCAGCTGGCCTGGTCGAAGATCCTCGGGGCGATCGACGACCGCCGCCGCTTCATTGAAAAGCAGCACGCGGACGCCGAGAAGAAGAAGGCCGATCTGGTGGCGCTGGAAATCGAATACCGCCAGCGGCTCGACAAGATCGAGCAGGAGGCCCGCGCCAAGATCCAGGAAGCGGCCGCGCAGGGACAGACTCTCGCGCGCGATATCCAGGAGAAGGCGCGCCAGGACTCCGAGAAGCTCATCGAGCGCGCGAAGTCCGAGATCGAGCAGGACCTCGTGAAAGCGAAGCTGACGGTTCGCAACGAAATCGTCGGCGTGTCCACCCTGATCGCCGAGCGGATCCTGAAGGAGAAGCTCGACGAGAAGGCGCACGCCAAGCTCGTCGAACGCTTCCTCGACGAGATCGGGCAGAAGTAAATGAAGGACCTCGTCGCCGCTTCCCGTTACGCTCAGGCCGTCTTCGAGATCGCCTATGCGGCCAAGGAAGACCAGGCGGTCGAGGACGAGCTCCAGAGCTTCTCGCAGGCCCTTAAAGCCGCGCCCGAGCTCGAGGCGTTCCTGATGAACCCTTCGTTCTCGCTCGCGCAGAAAACGGCGTCCATCGCAAAGATTTACCCGAAGGCGAAGAGTCCTTCGGCGAAGATCCTGGCGTCGTTCCTGCCGACGTTGCTCAAGAAAGGCCGCTTTCCGCTGATCCATGAGATCGCGGACGCGTACAAGCGCATCTCGGATCTCGCGCAGGGCGAGGCCATCGCGGACGTCACGACTGCGGTGCCGCTGGCTCCCGCCGCCGAGGCGCGCCTGTTGCCGGCGCTCGAGAAGGCGATCGGCGCGAAGATCGTGCTCCGGAAGAAGGTCGACCCCGCGCTCGTCGGCGGGATCACGGTGCGCGTGCGCAACAAGGTTTTCGACGGTTCGGTTCTCGGGCAGCTCAAGCGCCTGAAGAGCGAACTCACGCAAAAACAGTCCCTCTAAGAAGGAAAAGAAAATGGCCCTGAAACCCGAAGAAATCACGTCCATCCTGCGGCAGGAGATCAACCAGTTCGATTCCGGCGTCAAGATGGAGTCGACCGGCATCATCCTCTCGCTCGGCGACGGCATCGCCCGCGTCTACGGTCTCGACGACTGCATGGCGGGAGAGCTTCTCGAGTTTCCGGGCGGCGAGCTCGGCATCGCGCTGAACCTCGAGGAATCGAACGTCGGCGTCGTTCTCTGCGGCAAAGGCCAGGGGATCAAGGA
>CAYSKO010000042.1:0-10469 GCA_964431835.1 uncultured Planctomycetia bacterium
CTTCCGTTTTGCATACATTTGCTTAAATTTGTATGTAAAACATTAAATAGTCGAAGCCATTATTTTTCCAAGTGCCTTGAATCCCTAGGGATACGAATGTACACTTTGTTTCTAAAACCTTAAATAAAGACTTTATTTTTCTCTCCAGAGGGGTGTCTGTTTGAAGGATAACCGATGAAGCGGCCGATTCTTCGCGGAATCGCGCTCTGCTTGATTCTTGCTTTTGCGGCGAACGATTTCGCGTGGGCCTCCGAAGGGCTCGCGCGGCTGTCGTTTTTCCGGGAGCCGCTCGTGCGTTTCAAGCTTCCAGACTCCGCCGCGACGATCGTCGAAACCTACCGTTCTCCCTCACGCAACGCGGCGACGCTCATCCTTCTCCAAGACGCCCACACGAACGAATCCGCCCAGTTCAACTTGGCTCGCGCTCTGGAAGCGATTCTAGAAAGCGAGAGGATCCGGACGGTTTTCGTCGAGGCAGGATTCGGCGACGTCTCACTTTCCGATCTCCGCGGACGCGTGACGGCCGAGAGGCGACGCCGCGTGGCATCAACGTTCCTGCGCGCCGGCGAGTTGAGCGGCGCCGAATACGCGAGCCTCGTTTCGGAGAAGGATTTTGCGCTCCGGGGTGTGGAGGACGAGAATCTCTACTGGGAATCCGTCGCACTCTACGCCTCGATCGCGCGCGACCGCGGGAAGTTTGACGGTTACCTCCGCCGCATCGAGACGACGATCGCGGCTCTCAAGCCGTCGGTGTACAGTCCCGCGCTCGCGGAGTTCGACGCGCTGCGCTCGAAGTACAAGGCCGGCGAGCTGCCGGCCACGTCTTACTACGCGCAACTTCTCTCCGCGGCGAGGCGTTTCGGGGTGCGCGGCGAGCTTCCCGCACTCGACGCTTTCGTGTCCCTCCGGAGCGCGGAAGCGGCGATCGATTTCAAGAAAGCCGGGGACGAGCAGATGAGGGCTCTGGCTTCGATTCCCACGGACGTCACGGCCGAGTGGGCGGCCGGCGGCGCGGGCAAGGGCCGGCCTGCTCGTCTCACGCGCGGCGACCGGTCGTCCGAGCGCGCGTTCCACGCGTTCCTGGCCGAGAGCGTCGCGGATCTCTCGCGTTATCCCGAGTTCTCCAAATATCTCGCGTACCTCGACGCGGCGGAAAAGGTCGACGCGGCTGCGCTGATCGGCGAGGCGGCCGTCCTTGAGGCGAAGATCTTCGAGGCGATGTTCCGCGAGGAGGACGAAAGAACGCTTTTCGAGGCCTCCGAGGAGCTGACGCGGCTGAAGGGTCTGCTCGATCTGTCGCTGACGCCCGACGAGTTCGACGCGCATCGCCGGGAATCCCCGCGTATGGACGCGGTGCGCATCACCGCTTTTCTGAACCGCAAGATCATGGAATCGCGCGAACGCTACGGTAGCGCGCTGTTCCTGGAGGACGGTTACGCCGATTTCGTGCGGCGTGCCGAGGAGTTCTACGCGGCCACTTACCGCCGGGATGCCGCGTTCGTGAAGAACGCCGTAACGAGGATGAACGAGAGCGGCGAGTCCAAAGCCGTCCTCGTCGCGGGAGGTTACCACACTCCGAATCTGAAGGCCCTCCTGAAGCGCCTCGACGTTTCCTACGTGTGCGTGACCCCGCGCGTTGTGAACGAGACGAATCGCGCGCGCTACGAAAAGCTTCTCCTCGGCCAAACGGCTCCGAAGCCGGGCGCCGCGGACAAAATCGGCGTCCTTTGTATCGAGAACCGGAACGACGGGCCGAAATCGCCGTACGCGCGCTTCCTGACGGCGCTGGACGTTCCTTATACACTGGCGGGCGCGCGACTCGGCGAAACTCTGGATCCGCGCCGTGAAGAAAAGATTCTCGCGCTCGCGCGTTCGGTCGCACAACTCAAGTGGATCCTCGCGGAGCGTTTCGGAAAGGAAATGTGGATTCGGAAAAATTATGCCGAGCAGCGCCTTCCGGAAGCCGAGGCCGGTCTCGCGGCGCTTTCCCCGACCGACGAGGAGCTTGCGCGCGCGAAAGAAGTGATCGATCGCGAAGAGCGGGAATCCGCGCGGCGCCTCGGCTTTGCGCCTGCCGAGCGGCCCGCCGCGGAGACGCCGGCCGAAACGCGCGCCGAAACGTCGGCCCCACGCGGAACTTTCATCACGTCAGGCCGCGTCGTCCTCGCGGTGTTCGTCGCGGGCATGATTGGGCTTCTCACCTACTTGTCCTTCCAGGAATTTTTCGACGCGCTTTTCCAGCCGGACGACCCGGTGCCGGGAGGACTTCAAGCCGTCGAGATACGGATAGATGGAGCGGAAGCCGGGCCGGGCCGCCGGTTTTTGCCTCCGCCGCCCGATTTTTGGCGGAACGCGGGCGCGGGGGATATTGATTTCGCTCAGCGAACCGTCCAGGACCACATCGCCGCCGACAAAGCGCGGAGGATACTCACGCTCTTCGATACGGTTTATGACATGGACGACGTGGCCGCGACGAACAAGATCTCGCGCGCCGAAGCGGTTGACTTGGCATTTACGAAAGCCCGCCGGATGGAACCCGATGCATTCATGCTCGGCATGACGTACGCCGTCCAGATCCACGACGAGACCGGCGCCGTCCGCGTGTTCGTGGTCGTCCCCGTCGGCGCGCGGCTCGCGATTCCGGAAGGATGGCTCGACGGACCGCTGTTGGATTCGGACGCTTCGAGGGAGTCGGTCGAGCGTACTGTGCTCGATTATCTCCGGAAGTCGCCCGTCGGCCGTACGCGTTACCAGATTTTCGCGGAAATTGTCTCCCCGGACCTGCTCCAGGCTCTCATTGGGGAGCGGGGCGAGGATATCCTGCCGTGGGTGCTGCGCATGACGAGCGTTTCGAATCAGCTCGGGGGACAGGAAGCGCCGGCGAACCCGCTCGTGGCGCGCTTCGGCGAAACGTTCGATGATCTGAAGCGCCGCGGGGTCGTGCGGAGTACCGGCTGGACCCCCGAGCGGCTCGTCCTAGCCGGTTCGACGGACGTGCCGGGCGCCGATTGGGCCGCGACGGCCGCCGCTTCCCCACAGACCCTCGCTTGGTTCAATGAGGACCCGCTTTCGTCATTCCACGGCGACACGATGGGCAACGTGGGGAGCCCGCTGCCGATCTTGCTGGACGCCGCCGGGGCGGCCGCGACCTCCGCCGTCGTCGCCCGTATGCTCGAAGAGCACCGGCGTTACTCGCGGGCGCGCAACGCGAACGCCGCCGAGATGATCGTCCGTGGACACGCGACGATGGCGGCCGTCCGCGACATCGGCCGCACGATTGACATCCGCGCCGAGAGTATTCCCGAAAAGGTCGCGGAAAACCTGGATGCGTTCCTCGCCGAGATCGATAATTACGTTCGTGCCACCGCGCCGCTCGCCGCGGCGGTCGACTCCCTCGCCGCGAGCGCACGCCTCCGCGAGCTTCCGGCCGCGCCGCCGATCACGGGTTACGAGCTCGACAGCATTTATTTCGAACGGGCCCGGCCCGGCGCGATGACTTTCACGGTGCAGCCGACCGAGACGGCGGGGCCGCCGGTGAGCGCGCCGACGCAGCTGATCGTTTTCGGGAAGCTCGCCGAAAGGGAAGCGAGGCTCCTGCACCGCATGGCTTCGGAAGAGCGTTTCGCGCGTGCCGCGCATCACGTCCCGACGCTCGTCGGTGCCGGCCGCGCGACCGCCGCTGACGCGGCGCACATCGAGCGTATTCACGATATCGCCCCGGGTGACCCTTATTTCGTTGCGGCTTATCCCGGAGGGACCGACGCGGCCAGCCTCATTGAGCGCGCCGAAAAGATGCCGATGACGGACGACCAGGCGATGGCGTATGTCCGGCTCATGGTCCAGGCGGTGGCCGAACTCAACGCGGACGGGATCGCGCACGGCACGCTTTCCTCTGAAGAATTTTTTGTGGATGCCGCGGCGGGGACGTCCATAATCACCGATCTCGAAACAGCCCTGATCCTCGACGACGCGGAGTTCGGTTACGAAGACCTGCGTCGAGAGGATCTCCTCCGGCGCGGTAATCCGTACGCGGGCTTCGGTTCGGACTGGTTCAGTCGAGACGCCCAGAGTCTTTTTAGCATCTTAAACCGCTTCCTTTCGGCGGTCGAGCGCCGAAATCCGGCTTCTTCGCTCAACCAGCGTTTCGAAGCGCAGATGCACGACCTGGGCGTGCGCGAACGCTTCGCATCCCAGCTGCCGGTTCGCGTCCAGGAATTTCTGCCCGTACTCGAATCCATGCGCGCTCCGGCTGGCCCGAGAGAGGCGCCACCTCAGGCTCCTTCGGGTGCCCGGTTCGGCATTCCGGATGTCGAACTGGTCACGCCCATAGACGACAATATCTTCTTCGCGGTCCTGGGCGAGGGCGGGCGAAATTTCGCCTATAAGGTGCAGGTGCGGATAGACGGCGAAGTCCGTGATGCGGTCATGCTCGTACCCAAGCCCACGATGTATACCGACGACATGGATTTTTACGAGGCGCAGTCGCTTATCTACCACACGGTGAAGGGCCGCAAAGATTTTCCGCAGATCTTGGGCGCGGTCCGCCTCAACAATCCCGACGCGGAACATCTCGTCGTGCCGAGGGATCGCCGCGGCGGGCGCCCGCGCGTTCTCGTCTTCGAATTCCTCACCGAAGGCGTGAGCCCGCTCGATTTCGCGGAAGTGTCCGCTAGGACGGCCGCCTGGACGCCGCATCAGCGCAAGCTGTTCCTTCTTTCGCTCGTCGATTCGATGATCTTCCTGCGGCAGAATCACGTCATCCATCGTGACCTGAAATGGAAGAACATCCTAATCCCGACGCCGCTGCTCACTCAGACCGGCTGGGACTCGAAATTTCTCGCGGAGCATCCACCGGTGATCATGGACTTCGACATCTCGATGGTCCTTTCACAGGCGGATACCGCTCCAGAGGAGGGGACGATCTACCGGGAGATCTACGACCGCGAACAAGGCCTCGGTATTTCCAGTGGGAGCGCCCGCTGGGTCCCGATGCCGGAAGAGCAGACCGTGCGATTCCGTGATTTTTCGAAGGCCTTCATGCATTTGCCGAAATACGACATGTTCGGGTTCGGTCTCTTGTTCGCCCAGCTCATGGGCATCGACCTGACCGGCGAGACCCTCCGGACGGAAGCGCTGGTCAAAACCGACGAAGCCGACTGGCTCGAGGAGCCGATGAGGGACGTGCTAAGGAGACTGCTACGCAAAGACATCGAGTTTCAGGATCTGACTTGGGAAGAGGTGTATTCCGTCCTCCAAAGGTCGATCGAGGAGGAACCGCTTCCTCCGAACGGGCCTTCCGGCGCGCGGGTTTCCACGGATCCCGTTCTTTCCGAGCCGTTTATCGAATACGCGCGGGCGATCCGGGGCCAGGTGAATCCCGCAGGCCGCCCGCTCAAAGCCGTTTACGGCGGGGCGGGGGCGGACGCCCAGTCTTTCCTCTTAGCCACGGACGCGGCCGAAGGTTACTTTGTTTCCAGATACGACGGCATGACGGCGGCGGATCTCGCTCGCGTGAACGATTTGCTCGCGATGACAGAGAAAGAACTCGAATCCACCGACAATCTCGGCCGCTTCGCGATGCTCTACCGCAGCGACAAAGGCGTGAACGGTTTCACGAACAACGAATACGTGAAAATGAAGCCGCGCGTGATCGGAGGGCTTGCGCTTGAGCTTAAAGCCCTCGGCGTGAAACGGATCGAGATCGACGAAGAGGGAGGGCTTCCGCGGATATCGTTCGATTGGAAGCACCCGGACGCGCCCCAAAGCGCGCGGCGTTCGATCGTCTTCGCCGACGCGGATGTCACCGACCCCTCGGCTTACCCGCCTGCGCTCGTGGCAGCCGTCGATTCGGGTTTCGACGTCTATTACCAGCGCGCCGGCTTCACGATCGCGCGTTTCTATTCCACGCGTCCTTTCATGGGGCATCTCGGCGAGCGGTTGCGCCCCGGCGGCTTCACGATCACCGACGACGTCGGCTTCGCCACGGACGTCGCGTACGACCCGAGCGCGATCATGGATTTTTCGGACGATTTTCCTCTAGATTTCGAGAGTGTCCATTCCCCGGACGTCCAGGCGAAGGCACAAGCGGCGTTCGGCGAAAAGAAAATCCGTTCGGTCCGAGACATGTACGGGTGGTTCCAGAACGTCCGCCGGAAGCCTTCCGGGGCACGCATGGTTGCCGATCGCTTGCGCGCTCCGTTCGATTATCGTGTGGTCGTCGGAAACGCCGCCGTCACCCCGCCGAACTACGCCGCAGACGCGCCGGTGAAGCTGGGAGTGGTCTTCGCGGACATCGACCACACGCTTACGGACGGAAGCGGAACCGATCTGAAGGGAGAGCAGCTTCGCGCCGTCGCCGACGCGCTCGTCGCCGGAAAACCGTTCGTGATGATAACGGGTTCGCCTTACTTCAGGAAGACGGGGAGCGTCGTCGCAAAGAACTCGGTCCGGTCGCGCGTGACCGCGCCGCTCGTCCGTGAGCTCCTTTCGCGCGGCCGCATCGACGCGCTCTCGAACCTCACTGTTCATTACGTCTCGGGGCTCGGTAAAGTTTCTTTCCGTACGCGCCTCCGCGTGGACTCGCCCTCGGTTCAGCGCGCCCTCGCTTACGCCGCTTCCTGGAAGCCTTTAGGGCGTCTGCTCGTTCGCCTCCTCGTCGTCGAGACGGTGGTCCTACGGACCGACCGCGCCATGACGCGCGAGACGGAAATTACGATCGCGCGCGCTCTGGGTGCGGCGCTCGTCGGCGTGCGGCGCGGAATGAGCGCGAACGAGTACGATCCGGCGATCCTCTGGCCGTTCGAAGCCGAAACGGACCCTGCCCGTATGCCCGGCGTGGTTTCGAGAGAGACCGGGCTCCGCGGTGTCGAACTTCAGGCGTACGGAAGCGAACTTGTCATCGAGTTCAAGGATCCGGTGGTATCTCCCGACGGGCGAGAGGTCATGAACCTCGCTCGCCGCATCCTCGAATCCCGCCCCGGCGAATGGAGGGGGGACTATTTCTATTCCGGCGGGGCGGAGTACGCGAAGTTGTCACTTTTCAGCAAAGCAGAGACCGTGCGCGCCGAGATCGCCGCGATCCGGCCCGACGGCGCGGTGCTCGGTTTTGGCGATTCAAACACCGACGACTTCCTCACGCTCGCCGAGGCGGACCTTCCGCCGGGCACGCCATTCTTCGGAACATATCTCGGCAAGGCGGCGCACATGGAAGCCGACCCGCGCGTGATCGTGGCCCGGAAGGCCGATGGCTCGGACGAGACGTTCGCGTCGGGTTACGACGGCGCCGCGCGCGCCATCGACCGCTTCCTCGAGGCGGAGAGAGCAGAGCTCGCTTACCGCGATCTTCCACTGTGGGCGGGCGGGCTTTTCAGCCAAGCGGACCTCGAGGCTCAAGGAGTGACGGTCGTGCCGCCTGGCGCCGCGAGCGACGCCGAACCGCTCCGCAGGGCGACGGACGATGACGTCGAAGCTATTTTGGATCTCTGGGAAGCCCAGGTGCGTCCGTTTTTGGCGGACACGCCTCCCTCCCGCGATGAATTCCGCGGATTCCTGCGCCGAAAGATAGCCGCGCCGAACTCCCTCGTCTCCGTCGTCCAGATCGACGGGAGCGTCGCCGGTTATTCGCTCGCCGCTTCCAATCCTTCCATGCGGCTCGGAACCATCGGCCAGACCGGGGTGAACGTGGCCGGCCGCGCGACGGACGTCGAGATTCAGCTCACGGTGAATAATTTGGAATGGTTCCGGGAAGAAACGGTGGTCGAAGAAGTGTGGGTGACCGGCGTCCCGGCGGACGACGTCTTCGGCGGCATTCTGCTGAACCTCGGCTTCGAGGATTCGGGAGCGGACTCCCGCGGAATGCGGCGCTACGTGTACCGCTTCGTCCGCACGGCCCCTCCCGCGGGCCCGGCGGAAGAGCGCGAGCCGGGGGCATTTTACGGCCGTGTCAACGTCGTCTCCATCACGTCGGGCCGCGCCGCGAGCTTCTACCATACCTCGTATTTGAACCGCTATCCCGATCAGGCCGCTTATCTGCGAGCGGAGGTGTTCCCGCGCATCATCCGGCGACGTGCGGCGGCCGGGGAGCGCCGGATCCGCACGCTTTCCATCGGGGCGGCCACCGGCGAAGAGCTGGCCCGCACGTACCATGAGATCGTCGGAGCGCTCCGGACCGCGGGGGAACGCGTGGAGGATTGGGATATCCGCGTGACCGGTCTCGAAACCGACGCCCTGGTCGCGGCCGCGGGGATCGACCGCATCGAAGGGCGTGTGCCTTTTTCTTGGGCGGTGACCGAGGCGTCTTCTGCCGACGACCGTTATGCCGTTGAAATCCTTAAGACCCTCAACGAGAATCCCGCGCGGTTCCGCGACAGCGTGCGGCTCCTACATTTCGTCGCCGGCGCGACGGACTCGCCGCTTGCGTCCGTCGCCGATGGAACGCCGGACCTCGTGTTCGCGAACAACGCGTTCTATCAAATGACGCCGGAAGCCAAAAGAAGGACGGTCGAACAGCTTTCTGCTTTTGGAACGGCCTGGGTCGCCGGAACGACCGATTTCGGAGAGAGCGCCAAGGCGTTCGCCGCCTGGGCGGGCCGGACGATCGACGTGCGCGGCCGAGTGGCCTACGTGTTCGTCCATCCGCCGTCCGAGACGGGCCTTCCGCGCAAAGCGACGGTCCCCGGAGCGAGCCTCCCGGGCGGCGCGCGCATGGCCGACGAGGAGGCGAACTTACTGCGTTTCCAGCGTTACGAGGCGGTCGAGTCGTTTCTGTCGCGGCGAGGGCGGACTCCGGGACCGGTCGCCGACGGCACGGTCTACCAAGGCACGCCTGTCGACGTCCTGCCGCGGATTTTCAACGTCATCGAGGAGCTCAGGCCGCTCGCCGGAAGCCGGTACCGCGCGCTGGGCGCGGGGCTGCTCAACGATTCGCTCATCGCGCATCACGTCCTGGGGATGGAAGTCGACGCCGTCGAAAAGGATGAGACGATCCACCGTGCCGCGCGCGCCGTCTACAACGACGCCGCGGAGATTGGAATGATCGATCCGTCGCGTTTCCGCCTGGCGCGGGGCGACGCACTCGACGTCCCTTGGACGAACTCTGACGTGGTTTACTTTTTTTACACGCAGTCCGACGCCGCCGCCCGGGAGGAATTCGAGCGGAAGCTCGTCGAGCGCATGCGCGAGATGAAGCCCGGCTCGATCGTGGCTTTCCTCTATACCGCGACCCAGCTCATCGCTGAACAGGATGATTATCCAGTGCTTCGCCGCTTGCTCGTCCGGGAAGAAACGATCTCCGACCGCATGGGTGGGCTCTTCCTTCATCTTTACCGTGTCCCGGAAGATTGGGATACCGTTCTTTCGGGTGCGCGGTTCTCCGCGGAGGATCTTCTGGCGCTCCGCGCGGTCGGTACGCCGGACGTCCGCTGGGCGTACGCGGCCGCTTGGCGCCTGGCAGCCACCTCCCGGCGTGATCCGGAGGCCGCTTCCGAGCTCGCGGGAATTCTCGTGCGCACACTGGCCGATCCTGGGTACGCCCCGAACGCGACGAATTTCGAGCTGCCGCCTTTCTACGCGCTCCAGTGGATGGGTCCTCTCGAGGCCGCGGCGCTAGATTCCCTGCGAGCTGTCGCGGAAGACACAAGCTTAGCCCCGTTCGTTCGCGTGCGTGCGATCCGGGCCTACGCGGCGCTCGTTCCTTCCGATGCGGCCCGGGAATCCCTGCTCGCGGCTCTTTTGTTCGACGTATCGGACGCGGTCGCGCAGCGCGCGGCGGCCGAGATCGCGCTCTTGGATAAGATTGGGGACGCCACGTTGGAAACATTGGCCGCCCAACTCGTGCGTCCCGAAATGCGCACAGCTGTCCTCCCGGCGATGGGACGTCATGCGCCGCGGGACAACGCGGCTGTCGTGGCACGCGTACGGGCCGTCCTAGCGGAACCGCCGGCTCCAGGCCCGGAAGCCCCTCCCCAGGCCGCGGCGCTCCGCGCGCTCGCGGCGATGCGGGCTTCCGACGAAGAGACGCTCGCCGAGCTGCGGCGTTTGACGCAGTCGCCCTTTGACGACGTGATTCGAGCGGAGTCCTTGCATGCGCTCGGCCGTTCGGGAAACGATGCCCCGCCGAACTTACGGGTCCTCGAAGCAGTTTTCGCAAGGGATGCCGAGTACCTTCGGGTTCGCCAAGCAGCCGCCGTCGCGCTCGGCGAGTTAGCCGAACGGAGCGAGGCCGCGTTGGATGTCCTTGACCGTCTCGCCAATGGGCCGCACGCCGTAACCGCTCTGTACGCGGCCGCCGGAATCGCGCATTCGCGCAGAACGGACGCGCGCTCCGAGGCTTCCGTCGTCGCCGCGATCGTCGGAGCGCAGGATAATGTCTGGACCGTGGACTTCGCCGCGAAAAAAATCTCCGAGCGGCCGTGGGCCGGAACGGCCGTTCCGGACGCCCTCGTGGCCGCCGTCGCCGCGGGCGAGGCGTT
>CAYSKO010000043.1:0-9838 GCA_964431835.1 uncultured Planctomycetia bacterium
CTATCGGCTACGCTTCATATAAGAAATATCGGTAATTGCATATATTAGGATGTTGTGGCCAATGCTTTAAAGACAGTATAGACAAATGAATAAAAGACTTGCGACACTCATTTTAATTTTAACAACTGGGGCAGTATTGAAACAGTTCTCCAAGTATAATTCTCATCAATTAATTTTGTCCGTAACCCGTTTTCTTGTCCACTTGCAAAAATGGCCAAGAACAAGAAAAGTATTATTGTCAAGGTTACTTTCATTTGTGTCACGGTCGTCTTTTAAAATGCCCTATAACGGTTTGCGGGTTTAAGAAGTTGGCGATTTTTACCACAAAATGTTGATGCGGAGAACCAATGTTTGATTAACCACAAATGTGTCTGCGGAGCACTGAACCGCCAATTTCTTGTAGGTGCTGTTATAGGGCGTTTTTGCTTTTCTCAATTCGTTTTATTTCTACAGTGTCGATGGCGTGAAATGTAATTGTCAAGTCGTATGCGTTTGTGTCAAAACAAATTTCATAGAATTTTAGTCCGTATGTTTTTTCTAATCTTTTTAGTGCGTCTGTGTCTTGTTTAAGTGTCCAACCTGGATAAACAACAGCAAACTTTGCTCCCCAAATAAACCCTTTGGGATAATTCTCTTCGTCTTGCCGGTCAAGGTCGAGTAGTCTGTCGTCCATTGAATAATGTTCTGGTGCAACTTTTACTTTGTAGTCAACTTTGATACAACCTTTAAAAATGTATTGCACTTCTGAGTCAAAGGCCATACCCGATAAGTAACCTATAACTTCATAGTCACGAATGCATTCTAACATTCCGTGTCGGGTTATTAATTGGTCAAATAAGTCATATTCCTTTAACTTTTCTTCTATGGTCATTGTCTGTCTTTAAAATGCCCTATAACGTTTTGCAGCTACAGGCAGGGATTTTTACCACAGAACTTCCTACGAAGAACTGAACTTTAAATTTACCACTTTCCTGTCCTACGAAGCACGAAACCCCTGCTTGCGTGTAGGTGCTGTTAGCACTTCGCCCTTCTTGTTTTTGTGTCGCAATTCTGCTCGTTTTCTCTCTCGTGGTGCGATGGCAAAGCAAGCTCTTTTGCAAACTTTGGTCTGAGGGTTGGCTCAGTGCGGTTTGCAAATGTGCTTGCTTTAGGGCTGGCTCTTTGGTTTTATCCATATTGAAAGTATTAGTCCAAGTCCAACAATTACGTCAACTATATTCCAAATCTGTCTGCCAAGTGCGATTTTAAAAAATGGTTGAAATAGCAAAGCGAGTCCACCATAAATTATCATTTCTGTTTTGCTGCCTTGTTCGTGAGCCTTATATGCAAGCAATACAAAGCCTAATAGTCCTGCGAACCTAACAAACTGATAATACCCGTAAGGCATATCTGCTAGGCATAAAAAGAATAGAATTGAAAGAATTACTTTTATCGAGGTAGTCAGATTTATCATTAGAAATATTTTTTGTCAACTTTGAATAAAAGCATTAATAAACCCGAAACAAACGCAAAAATTGATGAAAGCAACCATATCATTATTCCAATTCCAAAAATCAGAATTAGGATTCCAATTAGAATCTTGCCATCTGAAAAGGACTTAAACGCTAGATATATCCCAACAACTATCGAATAGAACTGTGTCAATGACATTAGTAAATTGGTCATTATTACAAAGCTGAATCCAAAACTTTTAAATTCTTTAATATCTTCTTCTGTCAAATTCCATTCATCAGAGAATATGTTTCTTATAGTTGCTAATTTATATCCAAAATAGGCATACACGAGCAATTGAAGATAATTGAAGAACGCAGGAAACGGTAGGTTTATGATTGATAATACAACTGAAAACAATACGGATATTATAATTCCCGACAACATAAACCAGCCACCGATATACACGTAGCCAATTGGTCCAAGGAATAATGATAGCAATCCTGCTATTATTGGATTTCTTTTTGATATTTCATTCATCTTCTTCTAAATTATCGTTTTGTTCAAAATCGCAAAATGAGTTTTCAAGAGATGACTCGCTCACCCACCCTACTTTATCTCCATATTTTATTTTGATTTTGTATAGACTAGGGCATTGCAATAATTTGATAACTGATTCGCCTTTTTTTATTTCATCAACTGAAATACCTAGTCGGTCAGGAATGTTGAATAATTCAATTCTTTTTAGCGTCTTGGTTTCTTCCTTTGTGCAGGGAATGTAGTATTTAGAAAGAATGTAATTTACTTCTGATTCTGAAGCAAAATAATTTTCCTTGTAATACGCTTTTTCTTCTTCGATTATTTCTTTATTCGACTGTTGTATACTGTCTATCCTAGCTTTTGTTTCAGTGTCAATTGTGAATTTGTTTGCAAAATGATAAACTAAAAATCCAACTAATAGAACCAAAACAATTCCAGTGATAACTCCCTTTCTTTTATCAATAGTTTTATAGGTTGCTGAACTAATCCAGAGATTTTCAAAATCCTCCCTATAAATTATCATTTCTGAATTTCCCCAATGAACCAAGAAAAGTGGTGTTTTACTAAAATCGAACTTAATTACTTGAGAAAATAAATCTCTTTTTGATGGGTCAAATATTTGTTTTATAATCACATCAAAATATTCCTTACTCTTATATTTCCAAGTTATGATAGATTTGTCAATTTCAACCAAATAATAAATGGTATCACCTACATTAATTGTGGTTGTTCTTCCTTTGCTGTCTGTAACTGTAATACTATTGCAATAAACATAAGGTTTATAAGCACTTCTTTCTTCACTTGTCGAGTAGTGAGAAATAGTGCTGTCATACCATTTTCTCTTTTCAGGATTGGATAATATTGAATAAATGAAATTTATTTCTTTCATTTTTGAATCACTAGACTCTTTGTCCTGATTTCTATCTGGATGGTATTTCATTGCAAGTCTGCGATATGCAGCTTTTATTTCTTCCTGGCTCGCATCAGGTGATACACCAAAAATGTCATAGTGTGTTTTAGCCATCTGTTAACCTGCTAGTGAAGTAAAGAAAAGTATCAAAAATGGGATGACTATACCAATTCCTAGTGAAATCAGAAGTTTAATACCCCAATGTTGGTCAGTTTCACCAGATAAAACCCTTCTAAGGTAGTCCATTAAATAAATGACAATCATTGCCACAATGAAAACAAAAAACAAACTACCCCAAGCAACATCGAAAGCGTTGCCTTTTCCGCCATCTGAACCACCAAATATTGTATGCCATTTAAAGTTGCTTATTAAGTTAACAATGGTGTGACCAATTTTATATAGTAGATTCAGTAATATTTGTGTGTAGAGTGATATTGGTATAAATAACCAGAAATAGTGATACCATTTGACATCTAATAATGTCCCATTTATGCTTTTGTCTGTTGTATAGTATGGGTCGTTAATTACTTTGCTGCCTTTGTCAATCAAGTAAAAGGCAGACGCAAACATTATTACATAGCCAAGTATTACAAACGTTGCATTGAATGCGGATGATGTGATTACATAAATAGTCAAGCCGATTACTTCATTCCAAGTTGTGGCTGCACTTGGTATGAAAAATTCAATAATTACCGAAGATAAAGCAAGAAAAATGAGTCTTATGAAAACATAGAAAAAAGTAAATATTATTTTCTCGGAAAGACTAACTCGCCTTGATAAATACCCGAAAATGAAACCAAAGATTCCCGCAGTCAGTCCCAATATTAATAAGTGAAGGATATTGAGCCAAATAGATTCACCCCATATCATTTGATATGCTTGAAAGTCTGAACCTAGTCCTAATAATCCTTTTTTGTTAAGGTTTTCAATGAAAACGTTTATTGCGTTTCCTAAAACAAAGTCTGCAAGTAATGCCGCAGCAAAGAATCTCTTGATTTTACTAAATAATGAGTTGCTTACTGTTGCGGTTGGTTTAACTATGTGGCTTGTATCCATATCTCAATTCACTTTTTTAATTTGTTTAACTGTTTGCTTGGGTTGAAATGGCTCTTTTGGTTTTGCGAGGGGTCTGATTGCGTGTTGGCAAAACTAAATGTGCCATTTGTGCGGTTGGTCTCTTCATTTCTTTGTCTGTTCGTCAATTTTTTCACTGTCGTTGTCTTTTAGGGTGAGTGCTAACGTTTGCAGCTACCCGAAGGGCGGGACTTTTACCACAAAACTTGATTTGAAAAACTAAACTTCCATTTACCGCAAAACTGTCATCGGAGCACGAAACCCCGCCTTTTGGGTAGGTGCTGTTGGCAGCTGGTGTTATAGTCCACAAAGCAAATATTCTGCTATAACCGGTGTGTTTCATTATTATCATTACTCTTTGATTAATTCATATTACGAAATGTTAAGAACCTAAAGGATTCGTTTGTTTTGTCATAAGAGATTGACGGGATTTGCTTTAGTAAATCTTTTAATAGTTTCTCCCTGTTTTTTCTTAAATATCCTTTTAATCGTTGTAGTTCTGAATATTCAAATTCTCTCTCCGTCAGCAACTTAGACAGTTCAATAATTCCTATTCGATCACTGAATCCAATTTCAATAAGGTCAAGTTGCAAAGGGGTTTTTACACCGTAAAGCAAATACTGTGGGAAGTTCAAAACGGTTTGAGAAATTATTTTGTCTTTATCTTCTTCAAATCTCATTTCAATATTGCGAATAATTGATGCAGCAACACTTTGGATTTGATACCCAATGAAAGAATTTATTAAGCGTAAAGAGGTGTCAATATCATTTTGACAAACTATAGAAATATTTTCAAACCAATTTCCTTCAATCCAAAGTTTGATTGCTGTTTTGATTTCTTTGAAAGTTAATTCTGTTTTATTTCTCTTGTTGAATTCAGCAAGTTTGTATTTAACAACAGATAGGTTTGAAATTTTATCGTCTATTAAAAATTTTAACCACTTTCCGTTAGTAGGGTCAGTAAGTTCTTCCCAAATGGAATTATTTAAATCAAGGTTACCCTTGATTTCATTGTAACCTCTAATGGTTGAGCCGCTTTGTTTAATATATTTAAATTCATTGCTCACAAAAAGTGGTTTGATCCTTTCTCCTCGTAGGTTTATTAAATTATTAAGCGTCTTAATTTCAGAATCGTCAGATTGGAACTTTGCAAATGTCTCATTAATTAGGTTCTGAATTGTTTGCTGCAATTCATCGGGATTGATTTCTTCGCCAAGCATGTCAATGATAGAAATATCAATTACATCAATAAGTTCTTTGAATTTCTCGTCCTGTGCTTCTAATATTTCGTTTGTTAATGTCAATCTTCTTTCAATAACATTTTTTGAAATTATGCTAATGATAGAATATAAATGTCCATTAACATCTTCAAGGTTTTGTTCTTTGATTACATCTTCAATAATATCAAAGTCATTGGGATTAGTTACGATGATTAGCCCCTTGGTTTCTTTACCTGCTCGTCCTGCTCGTCCGAATAGATTTTTTAAATCCCTTTTATTTAGCGGCATCAATCTATTCAAATCTTCATTGAATCGCCTTGCTGAATTAATTACAATTGTCCGTATTGGCAAATTAACTCCTTCTGCTAAAGTGTTTGTGCAAATAATAAATTTTATTTCTTCCTTTCTTATTGATTCTTCAATTACTTCTCTTACATATTGGGGTAAGTCACCGTGATGAAATAATGCTCCAAATTCTATAATCTTTGTTAGAGGATAAGTTTTGCCGAGGATAATTTCAAAATATTCCTTCAGTTGAATTTGAACTTTACTATCTTTTTTTATAAAGTCACTTGGTCTTGGTAAATTTAATCCAATGTTTATTTGTGAGATTAATTCCTTTGCTAAAGGTAGAACACCAGTTGAACCTCCTTTAGTTGGCGTAAATAATGCAACACTTCCAGAGTTAAGCGATTTCAAAGCAATTGCTACTGATTTTGCATTTACAGAAGTGAATTTGTAAACTTTTTCTTTTTTTTTTGTCTTTAGCTGTTGGGTATAAGTAAAATCATTAATTGTCAAAAATTTATTCAGCTTATAGTTTTGGGGAATAGCTTTAAATGGGTTTACATCAAGAATAAAATTGTTATTGCTATCATCAAAAGGTTTTAGAAAGCCGTATTCAATTTCTGTCGCTCGGTAGTTTGAACGAACAACTGTTTCTTCCGAACCGCCAAGCCATTCATTTATCTTAGCAATGTTCGGAATAATTGCAGAGATGAAAATAAATTTCCTTGTTACATCGTTTTGACTTTTTAATCGTGAGAGAAGCAATTCATAATTTAACCCTCTGTTACCATCATCTAATAAATGTCCTTCATCACAAATTATCATTGTGTAATCTTTGAGGAAGTCCGAAATGGAATTCTCCAAAGCCATAAATTTTTCTGGAGTAGAAATTAGGAGTGTAACATTTTGAATTAATTCTTTTTCTGCACCTGTCGGAATATTGCCTCCATAAATTGTTTTTGAACTAATTCCCAACCTTGATAAATTCCTTCCAAATGATTGCCTAAGTTCTGCTGCCAACGCTCTAAAAGGAGCTAAGTATAAAATTTTGCAATTCGGATTCTTCTTGTATTCGTCATAAATTAACAATTCACATATCGCTGTCTTACCCGAACTTGTTGGAGTTTGCAATGCAATTGATTGAAGCGAATTTAAAATACCTTTTTCCAAAGCGGTTTTTTGTGATGGGAAAAAATCCCAAACTGGAAAAGTTTTTTTGACTGTTTTTTCAATGTATGAATTCCAATGTTCGTTGCTATTATGTTTTAAAAGGTCAGCCCAAATATTATGGTTGCTAAATTTTTTAAGAATTGATTCAGCTAAAAAGAAAACTGAAAATTCATGGGGATTGTGTTTGTAAGAATTGTTTTTTTGTTGCTCAATAAGTTGTAGTAATTCTTTAATAAATTTTTCATCACCTGTATTCAGATATTGATTTAAGAGTTTGTTGTAAATATTCTCATCATCAAGTTTTCGCTTTAGAAAAGATAAAACAAATTTGTCAATCTCTCTCTCATAATTAGCTGTATCATAGAGATTTGCTAAAATGTAAGCTGACGCTGAATAGTCGGATAAATAATAAAGTCCTGCTGCAAAAAGAATATTGTTTGATTGATTTACTCCAATGAAGCTGTCCTTTTTTTTCTTTAAAGAAAAAATTTCTAATCCTTTAGCAACTGAAAGTATATCGTCTTTCTTTTCATCTAAGTTTCCCAAAATGTCATAAACTTCTCCAAATAAAGAAATGTAAAAGTCATCAGGTCTGTTTAAGAAAGGATATTTAGCAATTGAATCTTCGGGCAAATTAAAATCAACGAAGGTCTGCCACGATTCTGATTGTGCTATCCAAAGCGATAATGTTTTACTAATCATAGCTTAGGGATTTCAGTAAATACATTTTCATACGCCTTTTTCAAATCCTTTATTGAAACAACAACAATTTCAAAAGTTGCCCCGCTAACCGAAGGAATTGTAACCGTCTTTGCCACTTCATCCTTAAAAAATGTTTTGTCAACAAAAGCAACTGCATTTATTTGTTTTGAGTATTCTCCAACTGTTTCGGACTTGATAAATCTTTCAATAGAATCTACCAACTCGTTAAGTTCAGCAACAGGAGCATTTACTTTTAATGATTCATCTTTATATTTTTTCCGTAACCAACTTAAAGAGTTGGCAATCCTTGACACATAATCCTTTTCCGCACCGGCAATTGCATTTTGGATAGGATGGTAGCCATTGTTTGTAGTTGCTTTCATTTTGCTCTCAACTGAAATTAGCAAATCGTCTTTTGACGGCTTGGTTGCTCCTTTTTTAATTGAAAAAAGAATTACATCAGTGTATGGAGCTGCAACATTTTTTTCCTGTTTCCATCTCCATTTTTTTGGTCCATCTACTTTTCTTTTTTTATGCCTTTCCTTAAAAAGAAAGTATGATAAAATTTCACCGAAATCTCCCGATAGAATTTTTCCAATTGAAGGAAGTATTTCAGAAAGTTCTTTTTCTTTTGTTGAAGAAAATGTTTTTATCCTATGTTGAAGTTCGTTGTCGGGAATGTAACAGTTCTTGTATGGAATAGGTAGCTTCGCAATAAACTCGTCCCATTCATTATCCTTTAAAGATAAAATGACGAAATTCTCTGCGCCATCCTCAAAGTGTTTTAATAGTTCCATTTATTTTCAATAATAAGATAAGGTTACCTTTAAATTTTCTTTGGTTTGTCGGCTTTTTACACTTACCGCCAACGGTTTGCAGCTCCAAGAAGTTGGCGATTTTAACCACAAATGTTCATACGAAGCACTAATTTTATATACCCACAAAACTGTCATACGAAGCACTGAACCGCCAATTTTTTTTAGGTGCTGTTAGCTGCTGGCATTTTATTCGTTGTCATTTTAATTGTTTGTAGTAAAATGAATTTCAAGTAAAAATTTCAAAGTATTCTCGGCTTTACTTTTAATTGTCACTAAATGGGTAGGAGAAAATACTGGGTCAATGTCGTGAGTTCCTTTTTGAAAAATGTCAATGAATGCAATCGTTGCGTCCACATCTTTTTTGATAAAAGTATTAAATGGGTCGTTATTGATGTTGCGGCAAATAAAAAGTAGTCGTGCTTTTCTCGTAGGTCTTCCTTCGTGGAAATGAGCTGTGTCAGTTGTCCATTTTTTAATTGCATTGTCTGGAGCCAAAATGTGAAATAGGTGAGTGAATAATTCTCTAATTGAAGTTGAGAAATGTCTAACTCTGTCGGAGTTGTTTGAGTCATATGCTTCTATTGCTCCCTTCCACATTTTATAAAGCCCTGCATCAATTCTCGGCAAATGACTACTCAACAAAATTTCATTCTCATACTGAATTTCATTCTTTAAAAGTTCCTCTTCAGGAGCAGTATCTTCCTCAACCGAGATTGCTTCAAGCAAGTTAGCGGCTGAAAAATATTCAAGCGGTGCTATTCTTGAAATTGATGGACTTATTTGTGTATAAGAAAGAGGGTTGCTCTCAAACGATTTTAAAAGTGTTGAATAACTGTCTGAAAGTCCAAGAAATGTCGATATCAAATAATTTTTAGGCTCTGTCGCTAAGGTTATTCTACTTCCCAAATTTTGGGTTGTAACCGCATACAAAGATTTTTCAGCAAACAAGGAAAACTCTGTCGCCTTGACAATGCTTGACTGAAGTGATAAGGCAGATAAATTTTGTGTGCCGATTATTGTCGCTAAGTTTTTGCTTGTGTCAACAAGATTTAATGTTGAGTAAGCTGTTGCCGAAAGGATAGAGGACTTTGCAATGTTCGCTTCATACCAAGGTTGGTAATTTTTGCTAACAGAGGCTGCAAGTCCTGTCATAACTGATGGCGATGTCAAACCTGAAATTGCTAAAGTCGCCTGTCTTGATAAGTCCAGCATTGGTGAAACTGAAACTAAGTGGTCAACTTTTGGCAAATACGATTGTATTGAGTTAAAAGTTGAAAGATGATTTTGAACACCCAATACCGCTGTCAAAATGCTTGGCTGATATGCAGGGCTTGTCAGAAAGTTAATCTGATTCGTTACAGCATTTAACTTGCCAGATTGAGCAGTTATGTAATCAATAGCAGTTAAATAATTTTTGGGTTGCACAGTTGTTGCCAAGTCAATAGCAGTAATAGTCGATGGAATTTTTGACTGCACTTTAGTTGTCAATATATCAGCAGCAGTTAAATTGATTTTTAGCTTATTTTTTTCTTCGTTGTCCATTGTCAGTTTTGTTTATATTCTGGTTCTATTGGTCGGTCGCTATGCTTGCAGCTAACGTTTTGGGGCTTTGCGAAGAAGCGGAATTAGAAGCACAAATGTTCAATTTAGCACAAATGTTTATTAGAATTCCGAATGTTCAATTT
>CAYSKO010000044.1:0-9076 GCA_964431835.1 uncultured Planctomycetia bacterium
GTCGGGGTCGGAGCGGCGCCAGCCTGAGGGCCGTCGGTTTTTAAGGTTTCGTCGGGCGTCTGTCGTTTCTTCTCGCGGTAGCCGCGCATATACTCCCGCATGTAGCGGCGGTATTCCTCGCTGTGGGCGCTCCGGTAGGAGCGGACCTTCTCGGGATTCTTCTCGCGCCACTGCTTAGAGCGCTTGCGCTGCGTCTCGAGCCACAGTACGCCCTTGGATTCATCGTACTTGAAGTAATTGGGGTTCCGCTGGCGCCACAGCTTCATGCTTTCGAGCTGACGCTTCTTCTGACACTCTTTCCCCGAGCAGATGGACTGCCGAGGCGAGTATTTGTTGGGCAGGAATGGCTGCTTACAGTAGAGGCAGACCCGTTGTTCCATCGGCCCTTCTCAGACGCTGATGAAGTAGTTTTGGGCGACGAGTGCCGCCGCGCCGAGCGCGACGCCGTTTTCTCCGAGCTGGGACGGGATGATCCTGAGCTTCTCAGTGGCTTCCTGAACAGACGAGGCCTTGACGGTCTCCCTGAGCGAATCCAGGAGGAACGCGCCGCCGAGCTCGATACCGCCGCCGATGATGAGAATTTCCGGATTGAAAAGGTTCACGAGGAAAGACGCCTTGCGGCCGAGACGCTGGCCAGCTTCCTTCAAAAGCTTCTTCGCGAACGGATCGCCCGCTTCGGCCGCCTTCGCGACCGTGACGAGCGTGATCTTCTTGATGTCGTCCTTGGAAAGCTCGTAAATTTTGGACTGGGGATTGTCATTCTTCATGGCCTGGGCGCGGAGCGAGATGCCGAGGTCCATCGTCCACACACCGGACTTATAGGCTTCGACGAGCGCCGGGAGCGGGTTGTCGTCGGCGATGTCGAAGAGCCACTCGCCCGCGCAGCCGTTGGCGCCGCGGTAGATCTGGCCGTTCACCATGAACCCGCAACCGTTTCCCGAGTAAAGGTAGATCGCGTGCTGGACGCCGAGGCCCCGGCCGTACCATTCCTCGCCGAACACCGCGGCGTTCGCGTCGTTGTCTACGAACGTGGGGATGCTGAATTTTTCCTCGAAAAGGCGGTGGATCGAAACGGTGATCGAAAGATCGCCCTCCAAAAGGCCGACGGGCCAGCGGACGGTGTTCGTCTCGCGGTTGAAGATGCCGGGCATCCCGATACCGATGCCGTGGACCTTCGTCGTGTCGACCTTTGATTTCTCGATGAGCTCCGTGACAAGCCCGGTCATTGCGTTCACGAGCGCTTCGCCGGCCTTGAGTGGGCGCTCTTTCTTCACACTGAAGATGATCTCGCCCTTCAAATTGCAGAGGACGCCGATCATGTCGACGACGTTGAGGCCCACTCCGATCAGGTACACCGCCTGGGGATTGAGATCCACGAGCGTCGGCTTGCGCCCGCCGGACGAGACGTCGATGCCGACTTCCTTGATCACGCCCTTCTTGATGTACTGGTCGATATAGCTCGTGACGGTGACGATGTTGAGGCCGATAAGCCTGGAAATTTCCGCGCGGGCGATGGGACCCTTCTTGCGGATGGTGTCGAGGATTTGAAGGTTTTTCTTCTCGTGGTCGTTCAGCTCGATCTGGTCGATCAGCCGGCGTTTGGTAAGGGGCGGCATATCAGACCTCCGCGAAAAGTTCCTGCGTGACCAGGCAAACGGCGCCGTAAGCGACGGCGTCTTCCCCGAGACGCGAGAGAATGATCTTCACGATGCCAGACGCCTCTTCCATGACGAGCTGCTTCACCGCGCGACGCACGATGCTGAGGAGAATCTCCCCGCCCTTTTCCACGCCACCGCCGAGGACCACGACCTCGGGATTGAAGAAATTGGTGAGATACGCCACTTTGAGAGCAAGGCGGCTGGCCGCTTCTTCCACCAGTTGGGTGGCGAGCGCGTCGCCTTTCTTGGCGGCTTCATAGATCGCCGAACCGTCGATCTTATCGGGGTCCTTCAGGTCAAAGGACTTCGATTTGGACGGGTCCTTTTTAAGCGCTTCCTTCAGACGGCGCGACATGCCGAGATCGAGGCCCTCAGAACGGAAGAAATCAGTCTTCTCGACCCAAGGCTCGACATGCAGACCTTCGAGGTTGTCGAGATTGAGCTGAATTTCGCCGGCGGACCAGCTTGACCCCCAGAAAAGGTCGTTGTTGGCAATCACGCCGCTTCCGACGTCGCCGTAGAAATAAAGGACGTTCTCGTCGTCGATACGGAGCGAGAGCTTCTTCTCGGCGAGGGCCGCCAGCGACGCGTCGTTTCCGACGGAAACCGGCACGCGGAATTCTTTCTCGAGGATTCCCTTGGCCGTCGAATAGCTGCCGACCGTCTTGCCGCGCTGATTGTCCGTGTCGCGGATAGTGCCCGCGGAGCGGTCGATGACGCCGGAAATTCCGAGGCCGATGCCTTTGATGCGTTCTTGCGGAATCTTGGATTCGTCGATCACGCGGCGCACGAGCTTGACCGCTTCGGCGATGACGATTTCCATGTGGCCTTCGGGACGCTTCACCTTCACCTTGTGCAGTATCTGCGGGCTCAGGTTCGAAATCATGGCTAAAATGTGGGTCGGGCCGATTTCGACGCCGATCAGATTCCCCCAATCGGAATTGAGCTCGACGAGCTCGGGACGGCGACCACCGGAGGAGATGTCGAGGCCCTTCTCGACGACGAGCTTCTGATCGATGTAATGCTCGACGTAATTGGAAACAGTGACGATGTTAAATTGGGTGATGCGGGAGATGTCAGTCTTGGCGATAGGGCCATTGCGACGGATGACGTCGAGCAGAATGATATTCTTCCGCTCGCGATCGGTCAGGTAGTCGTTCTTATAGAGCGAGCGATAAGCCATTCAATCCGTTCCGTTTGGCGATGCCGATTTTATTCCCGAGGAGTATAACGAATTATAACTCCGGGAATCGAGTTTAGTCAAAGCTTAAAAAAGTCAGATACCTGGATAAAAAAGTTTAATATCGCTTTAAGAACCGGACCCAATAAACCCCCTACCGACCTACGGTAGGGGGTTTATTTAACTTTTAGAGCTTGAAGAGCATGTCCGCGTAAGACGGAACCGGCCACTGCGTCGAGGGCAGGATCTGCTCCAGCTGGTCGATGTCCGAACGAAGCTCGTTCATCGCCGGAACCACTTTGTCCCGGTAAGAGACCGCCTTCAGCTTGGCTTCATGAGTGGACTGCGCCTTCTTGATCGCGCCTTCCAGGTCCGTGAGCTTGTTTGACGCGGAGTCGAGCAGGCCCGAGATCCGGGTCAGTAGGTCCTTTTGGACGCTTACCGGACCCGAGACGGACTTGAGGGCCGCCATCGTCTGCGCGAGCTCGCCCGTATAAGCAATCACGGCCGGCAGGTACTGGTTCTTGACCATCTGAACCGAGGCCTGCGCTTCGATGTTGATGTCCTTGGCGTACTTCTCGAGGTAGATCTCGTAGCGCGAGTGGAGCTCCTTCGCGTTCAGCACACCGTACTTCTCGAAGAGCTTCTCTGCTTCAGGCGTCGCCATCGCGGCGAGCGCATCCACGGTATTCGCGATGTTCGGAATGCCGCGCCTCTTGGCTTCCTTCACCCAGTCCTCGGAGTAGTTGTTGCCGTTGAAGATGATGCGGCCGTGCTTCTGAATCGCTTCCTTGATGATCGCCGCGGCTTCCTTCTCGGTGTCCTTCGACTTCTCGAGACGGGTCGCGATGACGTCGAGCGCTTCGGCCACGATCGTGTTGAGGATCGTGTTCGGGCCCGCGATGGACATGGAGGAAGGCACCATGCGGAATTCGAACTTATTGCCCGTGAACGCGAACGGCGACGTGCGGTTGCGGTCGGTGTTGTCCTTCGGGAACTTCGGCAGCGAGTCGACTCCGATTTCCATGAAGTGCTGGCCCTTGGACGTCGCCGCTTTTCCCTTGCCGAGCGCTGTCAGGATGTCCGCGAGCTCTTCGCCCATGAAGATCGAGATGATCGCGGGCGGAGCTTCGTTGGCGCCCAGGCGCAGGTCGTTGCCGGTGTTGGCCGCGCCGGCGCGAAGCATGTCGGCGTGCTTGTCGACGGCCATGACCGTCGCCGCGAGGAAAACGAGGAACTGCTCGTTGTCGTGCGGGGTCTTGCCCGGCTCAAGCAGGTTCTGCCCGTCGTCCGTGGCAAGCGACCAGTTGTTGTGCTTACCCGAACCGTTGACGCCCTGGAACGGCTTCTCGTGGAGGAGGCACACGAGGTCGTGACGAAGCGCCATGCGCTGCATCGTTTCCATGACGAGCTGGTTGTGGTCGGTCGCGATGTTGGTGGTCGAAAAGATCGGCGCCATCTCATACTGGGCCGGGGCCACCTCGTTGTGCTTGGTTTTCGCGAGCACGCCCATCTTCCAGAGCTCAGTGTCCAGATCCTTCATGAACGCCGAGATACGATCTTTGATCGCGCCGAAGTACTGATCCTCGAGCTCCTGGCCCTTGGGGGCGGGGGCACCGAAGAGCGTACGGCCGGAAGCGATCAGATCGAGACGGCGATCGTAGTACTTCTTGTCGATCAGGAAATATTCCTGCTCGGGACCGACGGTCGCCGTGACGCGTTTGACCTGCTTATTGCCGAGTGCGCGGATCACGCGGACGGCCTGGCGCGAAATCGCTTCCATTGAACGCAGGAGCGGGGTCTTCTTGTCGAGCGCCTCGCTCGTGTACGAGCAAAACGCGGTCGGGATGGTCAGCGTGACGTTGCCGACGCCGTCTTCCTTGAGGAAAGCGGGCGACGTGCAGTCCCACGCGGTGTAGCCGCGCGCTTCGAAGGTCGCGCGGAGGCCGCCCGACGGAAACGAGGACGCGTCCGGTTCGCCCTGGATGAGCTGCTTGCCGGAGAATTCCATCACGATGCCGCCGTCGGCGGTCGGAGCGATGAACGAATCGTGCTTCTCAGCCGTGCGGCCGGTAAGGGGCTGGAACCAGTGAGTGTAATGCGTGGCGCCCTTCTCGATCGCCCAATCCTTCATCGCGTTGGCGACGACGTTGGCGACCTCGAGGGTCATGGGAGCGCCCTTCTGGATAGTCTCACAGAGGGCCTTGTACGTGTCTTTCGGGAGCCGCTCTTTCATGACGCGGTCGCTGAACACGTTCGAAGCGAAAACTTTGGTGACGTTCACGTCTTTATTGGATTTCATGCCGGTCCTGTTTCCGTTGGTTACCATGAGTTTCGAAAGGTCCTGGATCTCCGCCATGCCCCGCTCCTTCGATTTATGTTATTTCGCCCGTCTGGGCTCATCGTTCGACTACGTTACTGCCGCTCTCCGTCGCCGTCAAGCGAATAAACCCTTTTCGGCACACCCGGGACCCGGATATGCCCGTATTGTACGCGTGGCCTGTGACGGAATATTTTCAGGATTGTTAAGAATATGTTACGGAACGGTGAGGACCACCCCGACGGGGCAATGGTCGGAGCCGGTAACGTCGGGAAGGATGAAGGCACTCTCGAGGCGGGACGAGAGGTCCGCGCTCACGAAATGGTAGTCGATCCGCCAGCCGTCGTTGCGCTTGCGCGCGAAAGTGCGCTGGTCCCACCAAGTGTATTTTTGGGGGCTCGCGTCGAACCGGCGTAAAGCGTCGACAAAGCCGAGTTCTCCGGTGAGGCGGTCGAGCCACACGCGCTCTTCCGGGAGGAAGCCCGAGATCTTCGAGCACTTCGCGGGGTCGTAAACGTCGATTTCCGCGTGGGCGATGTTGAAATCCCCCGTCACGACGACGCCTTTCCCCTCTTTCTGGAGGCTTTTCAGGCGTTCGAGCGCGGCCGCGTAGAACTCGTGCTTGTACGCGAGGCGCTCGGCCCCGGAACCGCCGTTCGGGAAGTAAACGTTGCAGAGCGTGAACGTGCCGTGGTCGGTCTCGAGGAAGCGTCCCTCGAAATCGAATTTCTGAATACCGAGGCCTTTCACGACCCGCGCCGGCTTCACCTTGGAGAGCGTGGCGACGCCGCTGTAGCCGGGGCGGTCGCCACAGAACCACTCCGCGTGGTAACCGGGCGGAGGCGCGAGTTCGGGAGGCAGCTGCGGCACCTGACACTTGGTTTCCTGGAGACACAGCACGTCGGGAGATTCCGTGGCAAGCCAGGGAAGAAAGTCTTTTTTGAAGACGGCACGGATGCCGTTCACGTTCCAGGAAAGGAGTCGCAGGCGATCCCCCACGTCTTTAGCGCGTCAGCGCGACGAGAAGCTCGGAATAGGACTTCACCACCGGAAAACGGCGGCCGTACCCGGCGGCGATCTTCGGCGGAGGATTGAAGAGAAATCCTCGCTCGGAGCGGCCGAGCATCGTCAGGTCGTTGAACGAGTCGCCCGCCGAACGCACACGGAAGCCGATCTTGACGAGCGCGTCGACGGCCTTGCGCTTGCCGTCCTTCTGACGGAGCTCGAACCCCGAGATGAACCCCTTCCGGTCGACGAGGAGGCGGTTGCAGAAGAGGGTCGGACGGCCGAGTTTTTCCATGAGCGGGCCGGCAAATTCGTAGAAGGTATCGGAGAGAATGAGGACTTGTGTCTTGGAACGCAGGTCATCCAGGAACGCTTTCGCGCCGGGCAACGGCTTCAGCGTGTCGATCACGTCCCGGACGTCCTTCAGCTTTAGATTGTTCTCGCGGAGGATCTTGATGCGCTCATGCATGAGCTTACCGTAGTCCGGCTCGTCGCGGGTCGTACGGCGAAGTTCAGTAATGCGCGTCTTCTCGGCGACCCCGATCCAGATCTCGGGGACGAGGACGCCCTCGAGATCGAGGCAGGAAATCCGCATCAGGCCGCGTTCAGTTCCCCGAGGAAGCGGGCACGTTTCTCGCCCAACTGGCGCTCGAGGTTCCCGCGCGCTTCGTCTTTCTGTTTCTCAGTGAGGCCGGACGCGGTCAGCTTTTCTTCCAAGCGCTCGCGCTCGGCGATGAGACCCTGGTTGAACGACGAGGTGCGGTCGCGCTTCTCCTCGGGCGAAAGCGTTCCCCCCGCCGTGAAGGTCTCGGAAGCGCTTTGGGTGGCCACGGGCGGCGGCGGAGCGATCGGCGGAGGCAGCTGGGCCTGGCGCACGGGAGCGGCTTCGGAGGTTTTCTTGGCGTCTTGCTTGGCCTTCAGTTTGTCGAGCCAGCCCGCATGCGCGGGGGCGGAAACGAGGATCGCGGCGAGTGCGAAGCCGGAAACGAGAGCGGACGTTTTCATTTTCCACGCATCCTTTCTTTAGGTTCGCGCCGCGGCCCGGTCGGTCGGGGCGGTCGATGCGGGAATTCTGTCATAGCCCTGCGGAAACTGCAATTAAAAAATGGCCTCAGGCTGTCCAGGCCTCGCGGATTTCGTCGTAGAGCGCGCGTTTTTCGCGCAGAAAATGGCTATGCCTGCCGTCTCCCTGACCGAAGACGCCGAGCCACTCCTCGTGCATCCAGCCGTCCGGGAAAGGTCCGGGAAAGTCGCCTTCGACGTTGTGTTTTTCGGGGTCTCCCCACGTATTGCCTTTCGAGGATTTCCACCACTCGTCCATCCATTCGAAGACGATCCCGCCGATCGCGTTGCCCTCTCCGCGTCCGTCGGCCGAATTGAGCGCGACATCGCGCCAGTTCCCTCGGAAATATTCGGCCTGGCCTTTTTCGTCGGGCCCCTGCCCATCGGCGTACGCATCGCAGCCCATTTCGGTAACGACGACCGGCCGGTCGAAAAGCCGCCGCGTTTTGTGCCAGACACTCCCCATCGAATAGGCACCGGAATAGACGTTCGCTCCGTAGATATCGATCTCGGGCGCATGCCGCGCGATCTCGGCGAGGCCTTCGGTGGTGAGATTTCCCACCGCGACCGGGTGATCCGGATCGAGCTCGTGGATCATTTGAGCGGCTTCGTTCAAAAAGCGGCCGTAGGCTTCGGGTTCGCGGTCGGCGTTCGTGCGCGTATGCGGGTGCTGGTTTTCGTTGCCCAAAAGCCAAAAGAGGACGTACGGCTCACCTTTGTGATCCTCCACCATGGCGCGCAGGGACGCGAGCATGTTTTTTTTCTGCTCTTCGTCGGTGTAATCCGTGCCGGCTTCCCAATTCGCCTTCGAGCCCAAGGTATACGCGCCGAAGAAATCTCCCATTACGAAATAGATCCCGTAATCGCGGTTCAGCTCGCGCATCAGTTCCTTGTCGTAGCCTTTCGGATCGTAGTCGCCGAGGTGGTCCACGCCGTGGTACGCGCGAATGGCGTTCGCGCCCATTTCTTTCAGAAGCCGCGCGTCACCGACGGCTTTCTCGTTCTCGCCGCGCTCCCCGTTCCGGTCGGCGTCGATCCAGGAATCGAACATCGGGTCGTTCTTGCCGTTCTTGTCGTCGTCGAGCGTCATCCACGGACGAAGATTGATCGCGTGCGCGGATTCTCCGACGGTCGTCGAGGTGTACGTCACGCCTTTGACGAAGAAGGGCTTTCCGTCGACCAAGAGCTCCCAGCGGCGCCCGTCGTACTGGACGAGGCGGACCCTGCCCTTGCCTCGCTCCGCGGTGACGCGGAACTCCGAGCGGTCGGCTTTTTTGGGTGCGCGCGGCTCGAAGCGGCCGGGCCACGTGACCACGCGGTCCTTCTCGGGGTCCTTCGCGGAGGAACGCTCGACCTCGACGAGCGTATCGAGAAGTTCGAGCTCAAGCTCGGGGTGCTCGGCGCAGATTTTCCGGATGCGAGCGATCGCCTCGGGTGCGGCGTACCAATAGAAAGCGCGGTCGGCGGACCAGATCACCGTGCGCGGAAAATGAACAACGAGCGCATGGTAGGCTTTGAGCGCTTGTTGTAGCTTCCCGGCCTTCCGGTGCGCCTCCGCGATGAAATAAAGCTTCACGCCGTCGGGCTCCTCGGAGGCGAGCCACGCGAATACTTCCTCGCGGCCACCTTTGGCAGAGTAATCCCAAGGCTTCACCGGCTTTGACGCTTTTTCGACGAATCGAAGGTAGGCGGCATTTTTTTCGTGGGAGCGGTTCGGGTAGATCCCCTCTCCGGAGGCTTCGGCGAGCGCGGCCGGATCGGCGACCTCGAAAGAGTAATCTTCGGTGCCGACGCCCGTGAGGTTGCCGTATTTCTCGTAGGAAATGAAATCGCTCCGGATTTCGGCCGCCG
>CAYSKO010000045.1:0-8907 GCA_964431835.1 uncultured Planctomycetia bacterium
CGTGATCGGCGTGGTGAAGGCTTACACGACCCGCGTCGGCGAAGGCCCGTTCCCGACCGAGTTCGGTCCCGAGCTCATGGAAGAGATCCGCAAGAAAGGCAAGGAGTTCGGCGCCACCACCGGCCGGCCGCGTCGCTGCGGCTGGTTCGACGCGGTGCTCGCGCGCTACTCGTGCATGGTAAACGGCATCGACGAAATCGCGGTCACGAAGCTCGATGTCCTGGACGATCTCAAGGAAATCAAGATCTGCACAGGCTACCGTTACAAGGGTAAAATTCTCAAGAATTTCCCCGCGTGCACCGCCACGCAAACCGAGGGCGAGCCGGTGTACGAATCCCACAAGGGCTGGCTCAAAGACACCTCCGGCGCGCGTCGCTGGTCGGATCTTCCGCCGAACGCTCAAAAATACCTGCAGCGCCTGTCGAAGCTGCTCGACGTGCCGATCACAATCCTCTCGATCGGGTCACACGAGGACCAGACGCTGTTCCTGCGGGGTTCTCGAGCGTGAACGACATCCCTCGCCACGTCGCGATCATCATGGATGGCAACGGACGTTGGGCGAAGGGAAAGGGTCTTCCGAGGGCCGCCGGACACAAGGCGGGCGTCGAGACGGTGCGAGAAACGGTGAAAGCCGCCATCGAGACCGGGGTGCAGGTTCTCACGCTTTACGCCTTCAGCCAGGAAAACTGGAAGCGCCCTAAGGAGGAGATATCGATCCTCATGAGTCTCCTCGACTTCTTTTTAAAACAAGAAGTCGAGAGCCTCCACCGTGAAGGCGTCCGCCTGCGCATCCTGGGCCGCGTCGAAGCGCTGCCCGCCAACGTCGTGACCCAACTTCGTGACGCCGAACGTCGCACCGCCGACAACACGCGCCTCACGCTCAATCTCGCCTTAAATTACGGCTCGCGCCAGGAAATCCTCGACGCCGTGGCGCGCATTCTTTCGGATTCGCGGGAGAATCCCTCGCTCTTGAACGGCGGTCTCACGGAAGAAGCCTTCTCCCGCTACCTTTACACGAGCGGCCAGCCTGACCCGGACCTTCTCGTGCGTACGAGCGGGGAGATGAGGCTCTCGAATTTCCTCCTCTGGCAGCTTTCTTACGCTGAAATTTACATCACCGAAAAGTTCTGGCCGGACTTCCGCCGCGAGGACTTCGTAGAAGCCGTCCGCGAATACGGCAAGCGCGAACGCCGTTTCGGGGCGGTCCGCGCGTGAAGGCTCCCGCCGCCGAATCGCGCGCTCTCACGTTCGCCCGGCGCGTCGCCACGAGCACCGTCCTCATCGGCGGGATCGCCGCCGTCCTCTTTCGAGGAAACGTCTTCGTCTTCAGCGTCGTGGTCACCGTTTTTTCGGGGCTCGCCCTTTACGAATTCCTGACGCTCCTACGCAACGACGCCGGCATCCCGGTCTCCATGGTCGCCGGAATGCTCATGGGCGTCGCTATCCCCATCGTGGTCTATCTTGAGTACGGCTACACGCAGTCGGGGGAGATCCTTTTTCTCGTGTTCGGTTGTCTCTTTCTCTTCGTCCTCCAGTTCTTCCGAAGCACCAAGCAGTCGCTCATCGGAATCGCGCTCACGCTCTTCGGAATCCTGTACGTGACGTGGTTCTTGAGCTTCCTCATCAAGATCCGTTTCTTGTACGGCGGCGTCGCATGGGTCGCGTACCTCATTGCGGTCACGAAGGCGGCGGATATCGGTGCTTACTGCGTTGGCACCCTCGTCGGGCGTCACCCGCTCATCCCGCACATCAGCCCCAAGAAGTCGGTGGAGGGCTTGTTCGGCGGATTCGCGTTTAGCGTGCTCGCGTCTCTGGCGATCCGGCCGCACCTTCCGATCGTTTTCTCGATTCCGCACGCGGTGATCCTGGGTTTCTTCATCGCGATGCTCGGGCAAATCGGCGATCTTTCGGAATCCCTGATGAAACGCTTCTGCAACGCGAAGGATTCGGGCGGGCTCCTGCCCGGAATGGGCGGCGTGATGGACGCGGTAGACAGCGTCCTTTTCACCGCACCTATATTTTATTTTCATTTGAAGATATACTTGTAGCCCGGGATGCGCAGAAAAGTTACGATCCTCGGCTCCACCGGTTCCGTGGGCATGAACGCGCTCGCGGTCGTACGTGAGAACCCCGCGCGCTTCCAAGTTGTCGGCCTCGCTGCGGGTTCGAACGCCGAGGCGCTCGCTGCGCAGGTAAGCGAATTCTCGCCCGAAGCGGTTTATCTTGCGGACGCCTCCCAGATTGGGAAGGTGGAGGCCGCGAGTTCGGCCACGAAGACGTTTTCAGGTCGTGAGATGCGCGCGTTCGCGGCGTCGCACGACTTCGATGTCCTCGTGGCGGCATCAAGCGGTACGAGCTCGCTCCTGCCCGTGATCGACGCTCTCGAGCGTGGCAAACGCGTGGCACTCGCGAACAAGGAGCTTCTCGTCGTGGCAGGCTCTCTCGTTACGGCGGCGGCGCGGGCGGGCGGCGGCACGATCCTGCCGGTCGACAGTGAGCACAGCGCGATCTTCCAGTGCCTCGAAGGAAACCGCCGACAGGACGTCGAGCGGCTCATCTTGACCGGCTCCGGCGGCCCATTACGCGAAGTGGCGGCCGAGCGTTTCGCGGGAATATCGAAAGAAAAGGTTTTGGACCATCCGAAGTGGAGGATGGGTAAGAAAATCACCGTCGATTCCGCGACGCTGATGAACAAAGGGCTCGAGATCATCGAGGCGTCGTGGCTTTTCCGCATGCCCGTCGAACGCATCGACGTGCTGATCCACCCTGAGGCGATCGTCCATTCGATGGTTGAATTCGCCGACGGCGCGGTGATGGCCCAGCTGGGCGCCGCGGACATGAAGCTGCCGCTCCGTTACGCGCTCGGCTATCCTGAGCGCCCGCCTTGTCCGAAAGAAGGACGGCTCGATTTCAGGGGCATCGGCGCGCTGACGTTCGCCGAGCCCGACCGCAAGAAGTTCCCGTGTTTGGAGCTCGCGTACGGCGCGGCGAAGGCGTCGGGCAGCGCGCCTTGCGTCCTTTCGGCCGCCGACGAGGTCGCCGTGAGCGCTTTTTTGGAAGATGCGATCGATTTCACCGAAATCCCTCGCGTGATCGAGAAAGTCTTGACCGTCCACCGGCACGTCGCCGAGCCCGGATTGGCCGAGATCGAATCGATCCACGCGTGGGCCGTTGAGGAGACCAAGAGACTATGTCGGCGCTGATCTTCATTTTTGTCTTAAGCGTGCTCGTCGTCGTGCACGAGTTCGGCCATTTCATCGTCGCTCGGATGGTCGGGATCCGCGTCGAGAAGTTTTCGATCGGCTTCGGCCCCGTGCTATTCGCGCGCAAATTCGGCGAGACGGAGTTCGCGTTCTCGCTCCTTCCGTTCGGCGGCTTCGTGAAGATGGCGGGGGAGAGCCCCGAGGATGCCAAGGGACACTCGTACGAATTCAACTCGAAGCCTCTCCTTCAGAAGTTCGCCGTCGTGTTCGCAGGTCCTTTGATGAACGCTCTCCTAGCTTTCGTTATTTTCGCAGGGATCTTCCTCTTCGGTCAGCCGACATTCACGACTACGATCGGGAAGGTCCTGGAAGGCACGCCCGCGAAAGCCGCCGGCATCGTCCCTGGAGACAAGATTACCGCCGTCGACGGCGTCGCCGTCACACACTGGGAGGATCTTCTGGCGGAGATCCAGAAAGGGAAGCCCGCCATCCTATTCACCGTTCTCCGCGGAACGGAGACTATCGAGCTTCCCGTCCGTCCAAAGACTCAGGAAATGACCGATTTCCTCGGACGTAAAAACAAAATGTCCTTCGTCGGAATCTCGCCTTCGAGCGAAATGACGCTCGTGAAGTCGAACCCCCTCGACGCGATCTGGCTCGGCGCTAAGCGCGTGTGGGACATGAGCTACATGATCCTTTATTCCCTCGGCCTCATGATCACGGGAACGCTTCCCTTCAAGGAATCGGTGACGGGCCCGATCGGAATCTTCTTCATGACGCAGGAAGCCGCAAAACTCGGAGCGGTGTATCTTTTCCTCTTCATGGGCTCTTTGAGCGTGAGCCTGTTCGTGCTGAATCTGCTCCCGATCCCCGTGCTCGACGGCGGCCACGTGCTCTTCATTCTGATCGAGCGGATCAAAGGTTCGCCGATACGCGACTCGGTGAAGGAGAAATTCACGCAGGCGGGTCTGGTAGCGCTCCTCGCGCTCATGGTGTTCGTCCTCTTCCAGGATATCCACCGTTTCGCGCTCCTCCAAAACGTCAAAAACTTTTTCTCGAGATAATCCTGTGCGCTGGACGAAAACGCTGATCCCGACTCTCAAAGAAACGCCGCAGGAAGCGCAGATCAAGAGCCACGTGCTCATGCTCCGCGCGGGGCTGATCCGCAAGCTCGCCAGCGGCACTTACAGCTACCTCCCGATGGGCGTGCGCGCACTCAAGAAAGCCGAAGCCATCGTACGTGAGGAGATGGACCGGGCCGGCGCGCAGGAAGTTCTCCTACCGGCGCTCCACCCGGCCGAGATATGGAAGGAAAGCGGCCGTTACGAGATCATGGGCGATGACATGATCCATTTCAAGGACCGTCACGGTAAGATGAACGTTCTCGGCCCCACGCACGAGGAGATCATCACGGATCTCGCGCGGCGCGAGCTCCGCTCCTACAAACAGCTTCCGATGAACCTGTACCAGATCCAGACAAAGTTCCGCGACGAGATGCGTCCGCGCTCGGGCGTCATCCGCAGCCGCGAGTTCGTGATGAAGGACGCCTACAGTTTTCATCCGGACGACGCGTGCCTCGACCGCATGTACAATCTCATGCGCGAGACCTACAAGAAGATATTCACGCGCGCCGGCCTTGAATTCTTTGTGGTCCAGGCCGACCCGGGCGCGATGGGCGGGTCCGGGTCCCAGGAATTCGTCCTTTTTTCCGATGCCGGCGAAGACCGGATGGTCCAGGTCGGAGACACGGACGTCGTCATGAGCGTTGAGATGGCCTCGCGGAAGCTAAAAGGCCTCGCGTTTCCTAAAGACGCGCCGAAGGGAAGCGCGACCAAGGTCCACACACCCGGCCACTCGAGCGTCGAGAGCGTGGCGCAGTTCCTGAAAAAAACGCCGAAGGACCTCGTGAAGACCATGATCTACCAGCGGCCCGACGGCACGCTCTTCGCGGTGCTCGTGCGCGGCGATCACGAAGTGAGTGATTTTAAACTGAAGAAATCGGAACCCGGCGCGTTCATGGCGTCGCGAGATTCTATCGAAAAACTCGGTTCCGCTTTCGGTTTCAGCGGCCCTTTCAAGAAGGCTCTCAAGGTCTACGTCGACGAAGACGTCCTCGAGATGAAGGATTTCGTGAGCGGCGCCGACGAGCGCGACCAGCACTTGACCGGCGTGAACCTCGGCGACATCGAAGGTGCCGAAATCGTGCCGGGCGATTTTCGCCAAGTCGCCGAAGGCGATTCGTCGGCCGACGGCAAGCCGCTCCGCTTCCGCACGGCAATCGAGCTCGGGCACATTTTTAAACTGAACCTCCGCTACTCCGTGCCGCTCAAAGCGCATTTCCTCGACGACAAGGGGAAAGAGAATCCCGTCATCATGGGCTGCTACGGGATCGGCGTGAACCGCATTTTGGCCGCCGCGATCGAGCAGCACGGCGACGACAAAGGCATCGTGTGGCCGAAGGCCATCGCTCCCTACCAGGTCGAGATCATTCTCATCGACCCCAAGGATGCCCAGTCGGTCGAAATCTGCGCGCGTCTGGAGGCGGATCTCGCGGCGAACGGGATCGACACCCTCGTGGACGATCGGGACGGCTCCGCCGGCGTCAAATTCAACGACGCCGACCTCATTGGCCTGCCGCTCCGCGTGGTGCTCGGCCCCAAAAACCTTAAAAACGGTCAGGCCGAGATCAAAGTGCGAAAAACAGGCGAAATGTGCCTGGTCGACGTGGCGTCTTTGGCCGCCGAGGTGACCTCCCAGCTTGACAAGCTAGCCTAATTTTGTTAACTTAATCCTCGGTTGCAACTGCACCTCTCGAGAAAGTGGGCTTAGCCCACTTTTTTTATTGGTGTGAACCCTAGCTGAAATTTAATTTGATTTACAGGTCGTAACATGTCTTTGCCATTCGAGATCGAGATGCGCCGCGAAGAGATTCGCGCCGAGGTCGAGAAAGACGGCGCGGAGCTCGTCGACCTGTCTTTCCGTCATACTAGCGGACGGAGCATTCTGACGTTCGTGGTCGATCGTGACGGGGGAGTCACCCTCGACGAATGTGCGGAGATCAACCGTCGGCTGGGTGCCTGGTTCGACGAATTGTCCCGGCAGTACAGCGACGGCCAAGATTTCATCAAAGGCGCGTATTATCTCGAGGTCAACAGCCCGGGCCTCGACCGGCCGCTCCGGACCGAGCGCGATTTCGCGAAGGCGGTGGGACAGTCGGTGCGCGTGACGTACCGCGCAGAGGACGGCCGTTCGCTCGACTATGAGGGCGAAGTCCAAGGGGCAGGCGAAGGCGTCGTGCGTTTTTCGCGCGGCGAAGAAGAGTGGACGCTTCGGATCGACTCGATCCTTAAGGCAGTCCGGCAGATCAAATTCGGAAAGTAACGGAAAAAACATGAGCGGCGAACTCCTCAACGTACTGGAAAACATCGAACGCGAGAAGGGCATCAGCCGACAAGTGCTGGTCGAGTCCATCGAAGCGGCGCTCAGCGCGGCCGCCAAGAAGGTCCTTCACGACAAGGACAAGGAAGTCACGGTCAAGATCGACGTGGCCTCCGGCAAAATCCGCGTGCTCTGCGACGGCAAAGAAATCGTTTCCAACGAATTCGGCCGCATCGCCGCCCAGACAGCCAAGCAGGTCATCTTCCAGAAGATACGCGAAGCCGAGCGCGACGTCATTTTCAACGAGTTTCAAGGCAAGGCTGATTCCATCTCGAGCGGAACCGTTTATCGTTTTGAGAAGGGCGCGCTCCTGGTCGACCTCGGCAAAACCGAAGGCATCCTTCCCAAGCGCGAGATGTCCCCACGCGACAGCTACCGCCAGGGCGACTCGATTCGCGCCTACATCCTCGAAGTGAACAAAACCGCCAAGGGTCCCCAGATCGTCCTTTCGCGCAGCCATCCAGGTTTCGTGAAGTGTCTTTTCGAGCTCGAGGTTCCCGAAGTGGCCGAAGGCACCGTCGAGATCCGCTCTGTGTCCCGCGAGCCCGGCGACCGCACGAAGATCGCCGTTTGGTCGAAGAACGACAAGGTCGACTGTGTCGGCGCGTGCGTCGGTATCCGCGGCTCGCGCGTTAAGGGAGTCGTGAAGGAATTGCAGGGAGAAAAAATCGACATCGTCCGCTGGTCCGAGGACGTCGAGGAATTCGTCCGCGCGGCGCTGTCGCCGGCCGAGGTTTCCTCCGTCAAGATCGTCAACCGCGAAGAACATAAAGTCGAAGTGATCGTCGCCGACGACCAGCTTTCGCTCGCGATCGGCAAGAACGGCCAGAACGTCCGGCTTGCTTCGAAGCTCACCGGTTGGTCGATCGACATTCGCTCGAAGAAGGACATGGCCAAGGACAAGTTGGAAGCGGTCCTGTCCGGACTTCCCTCCGACGACGCCGAGCTTTCGACCGTGGAAGGCGTCACGGCCAAGCAAGCCGAAGCGCTCGCCGAAGCCGGCTTCAAGACGGTGGGCGACGTCAAAGGCGCGGCGCGCGAACAGCTTCTCGGGGTGAAGGGGATCGGCGAGAAGACGCTCGACAAAATTCTCGTGGCTCTCGGCGCCGTCGAAGCGCCCGCCGAAGACGCTGCCGCCGAAGAACTTCCGGCTGAAACCGAAGGAGCTCCGGAATCCGGCGAGCCCGCTTCCAACGAAGCTCCCGCCGAAGAGAGCAAGGAATAACGTGATACGCGTTCACGAACTCGCCAAAGAACTGAAGCTTACCTCCAAGGAGCTGATGGACAAGCTCAAGGCGCTCAAGATCGACGCCAAGAGCCACATGAGCGTCCTGACCGAAGACAATGTGAAGGCGGCGAAGGGGAGCTCGACTCCCGTCGAAACCTCGAAGCCCGTCGCCGTTTCCGCGCCGGCCCCGCAGGCCGCTCCGAAAGCCGCGGTCCCGGCCGCACCGGCGACCCCCGCGGCCCAGCAGGCCCCGGCGAAGCCCGCTTCGCGTGAGACCTCTTCCATCGAAAGCGCGAAAGCTCTCCTTCAGCGCGTAAATACGAAACCGGTGACCCCCGTGCCTCCGTCGGGACCGAAGCGCCCATTCACGCCGCAGACATCCGGCGGCCCGACGACGCCTTCGATCCGCCGTCCCGTGCAGACTCCGCCTCCTCAGAAACCGAAGGTCGAGTTCAGCAAGCCTGCGATCCAGTCGTCCCCGGAAGCGCCCGCGGCGGCTACCCCGGCGCCTTTGGTTCCGGGCGTGCCCGCGGCGGCCCCGGCGTACGTGCCTCCGCCGCCGCCTGCGAAACCCGCGCGTCGTATCGAGATACCCGCGCAGATCGTCGTTAAAGACCTTTCCGACAAGTTCAATATGAAACCGGGCGAAGTCATTACGCGCCTCATCAAGCTTGGCGTGTTCGCCACCATCAATCAAACCATCAACTTCGAAGTCGCGTCACGTCTGGCGATCGAACTCGGTTACGAGGTGGACAAGCCCAAAGCTACGGCGCAAAACGATTCCTCCGGCGCCGATGCACACGCGAAGGACAACAAAAACCGTAAGTCGCGGGCCCCGATCGTCACCTTCATGGGCCACGTCGATCACGGCAAAACTTCGCTTCTCGACGCCATCCGAAAGACGCGCGTCGCCGCAGGCGAAGCCGGTGGAATCACCCAGCACATCGGCGCTTACGAGGTGTTTATGCCCGACGGGAGAGCGGTCACGTTCGTCGATACTCCGGGCCACGAGGCGTTCACCGCGATGCGTGCCCGCGG
>CAYSKO010000046.1:0-8892 GCA_964431835.1 uncultured Planctomycetia bacterium
GCGTTCGCCGCGGCGAACGCTTTCGCACGGTCCGCGGAATCGGTGGCGGCGGCGTGCTTGGCGTTCTCGCGTTCGGCCTGCTCGAGGCGCGTGCGGGCCTGCGTGAGGTACAGCATATCGCGCTGGTTGGCTTCGCGGCGCTGGCGGGCCAGGTGATAAAGGAAGAGTGGCAGCGCGACGACGGTCATCACGGCTAGGACCGTGCCAACGATGTAGAAAAGATCCTGCAGACGGTTGGTGCGGCGGGTCAAATACGGATCGAACTGGGCGTTCGGGCCCTTCTGGTCGATCGGCAAAGCTTTCGGCGCGCCCGGACCCTGCGCGAGCGCCGCTCCGGGAATGAGCGTCACCGCGGCGGCCGCGGTCACGACACCGATCGCGGCGCGGAGGAACGCACGGCGGTCTTCGGATAAGCGCGCGCCGGCGGCCACGAGAAGGTGGTCAGGAATGAAATGCACGTCGGGAGCGTCCATCTTGCCGCGCAGCGTCACGCGACCGATCGTCACCTGCCGCACGAGCTCGTCCATGAACGCCTGCTTGGCGACCGGGTTCGTACGGAACGGCTCGGGCGCGGTCCCCGCGCTCGAAAGGGCCGGGCGGTACGTATACACCTCCGTGCGGCCGGAGAAGAAGCGGACGATCGACTGTAGCCACGAATCGGGCTTCGACACGTCGTAGCGGAGGTTCTCCGGCAGCGCCGTCGAACCGATGATTTCGAGTAAGTTGTACGGATCGCGGGCGACCGTCGGATTGCCGTCGGAATCGAGGACCACCGTCCCGTCGCGGTTGAGGCGCGGGCGCGGATCGTGGACGGACAGCTCGACGTACTTGTTCTCGCGGACCATGCGGTCGATCACGTAATCCAGCGCGCGACGAATCTGGCGGCGCTCGATCGCGTACATGATCCGGCGCGCAATTTCAAGAGCCGGGCCCGCGAGCATGGCCCAGCCGGCGATCTTGAGAAGCCAAGCGCCAGCCACGGGGATGAAGCCGAGGACCATCGCGTGCGGCAGGAGCATCGCTCCGAGCGCGAGCGCAACCGGAACCGCGGCGGCCGCGGCCCACGCCTTCCAGCTCCAATCGAGAATCGGCCCGGTCCGCATCGCATGCAGCGTCACGATCAGCAAGATGACCGCCGCGACGATGACGAACGGCGAACCCCACACGAGCGAAACGATCGAGAGGGCGACGAACGCGCCGAACGGCACGAGCGCTAAATTGGCCCACGGATAGCGCTGGGCGAAGAATTTGATATTGTCGCGCCACGCCCAGAACATGCCCTTCACGAAACCGCCGATCACCATGTCGTACATCGCGTCGCGCATGCCCGGATTCAGAACGCCCCACGCGATGATAAACGGAAGCGCCCAGTACTGGTGCATGACCAAGAGAACGAACATGACTACGAACGTGAGATGGTCGATCGACCGGATCCAATCCCACATCTTCCCCTTGGGAAGGAACGCGAAGACACCGACGAAGATACCGGCGGCCCGGAGCAGGCCCAGGCCGAGCATGAAGAGGTTGCCTGTGAAGAGGCCCACGCCGATCAGTGTTGCCGTCAGGAGGTACGGCGAGGCTGCGAGTAGTAGTTTTTCGCGTTTTTCGGAGCCGGTCGCCTTTCGCCAGAAATCGAACCAGTTTTCGGGGAGCTCATGCTCCTTCTTCGGATTCAAGAGGAAGCCGCCGACCATATTCACGAACCAGAAAGCGTAATAAAGGAGAGCCGCGATGACGAGAACCGCCGGATGGCTGGGGCCGAACACGAACAGGAGCGGGAGAACGATCGCCGCCATGCGCATGCCGTACTCGTAGCGCTTGTAAATCGTCTGGTCGGAATAGCGCTCGACGGTACCCTTTTCGGGGTCGGCGCGCTCGGTCGGGATGAACGCCCACCAGCCGTTCTGCAGCTTCTCCCAGAACGCGCGGCCGTAGGCCGAGACGATCCACGTGACCGAGTACTTGAAGAAGCCCGGATACGACAGGAGCGCCTTGATGAAGCGGAACGTGCCCCACGGGAAACCGTAGTGCATGTTCATGTGATGGATCGTGTCGAAAACGATCGCGAGCGCGGTCGCGTCCGAGATCGCCAGGAACGCGGGCGCGTACTGGAATCCGTACGCGGGATCGATGCCGGCGAGGAGGACGATGCAGACGTACATGACCTGCGCGCGGATGGCCGGGTCCTTGAAGCCCCAGAAGAGCGTCATGTTCGACTGGTGGCCGAGTTTGAACGCCGCGGGAACGCGCTCGTTCTCGTCGAGGTACAGGCGCTCGGCTGTGATCTCGAGCAGCATTTCGATGTGGTCGGCCATGTACTTCATGTCCGGGCCCATGGCAACGATCTGCGTCGGGGCTTTGGCGGCGCCGACGAGAGCCCACGGCACCTGGACGATACGCAGGAGCATCGTGAGCTTCTTGAACGCTTCGGTCAGATCTTCGCCGGCCTTCGAGAGCGGTGTCTCGGCGTAACGCTCGTAGAATTCGACGACTTCCGAATATTTACCGAACTGGCCGCCCGCGCCGAGCATCGAAAGCCAGCTCACCTTCGGGCCGGTCCAAACGCGCTCGTTCCAGCTCAGCGTGTTGAGGCCAGAGGAGATGTCTTCGGCGACGGCGTACATCGGCGTCGTGAACGTCGCGTAATCCATCTTCGTGGCGAGCATGTCCCAGCCGATAACCATGCCGTGGACGACCTCGGGGCGGTATTCCTGGATCGTGTCGGAACGGAGGATCACGTCGCCCTGCGTGACCGACATCGCGGCGGGGATACCCGGAGCCTTCCAGCCCATCGGGTTGTGGATGATACCTTCGGCGTCGGCCTTGCCGGGGACACCAAACAAGTACCAGTTTATGAAGTGCTGGTTCTCGGGACGCGTGACGAACTCGCGGCCCACGCGGGTCGTTTCGCCGAACGGCGGCGGGCCGAGCTGATAGACGACGATGTTCATCTCGTGCTTCTCTTTGACCAAATCGTCGTAGTGCTTCTCGTAAAGCATGAACGTCTTCTCGAATTCCTCGAAGACCGGGCCCGTCGCGTCCGTCGCGCCGAAGAGCGCGACGCGCTCGGCTTCGGTCAGAAGCGCGATGTTCAGCGAGCCTGTGCGCTCGAGCGAATCGAGCAGGACCTTGCGGCGGGTCAGCGGAACCGCGGGTTTCAGCGGCGAACCGGCGGGACGCGGGCGCGCAGTCGGGTTGTCGAGCGGATCTTCGTAACGGATCGGGTCGTTGGTGTCGAACACCGGATTCGTCTCGAGCGCGCGGCGGACCTTGGCGTTCAGCTCGTCGCGCTGGGACGGGAAGCGTTCGTAATACGCGCGCATGTTCTGGAAGAGCGAGTCGGAGAACTCGAGCTCGGCCAGTTCGCGGTACCATTCGCGGATGAACACGAGGCCCTGGTACGTGTGGCCGGCGTTCTGCGTGCGCATGCGGCCCCAGTGCGTGATGCGCTCGCGGAGCTTCGCGCGCAGCTTGTCGGCTTCGGCCTTGCCGCTCGCCGCTTCGACGTCGAGATACAGGTTGTTGATGAGGCCGTTCATGGTCGACGGATCGGTCGAATCTACCGATCCCGGCGTCGCCGCGGGGTTCGTTTCCGGTCCGTTGACGGCGAGCGTACCCAGGAGCGTCGCGCCGGCTTCATCGAGCCCGTAGTGCTCGCGCTCGTACTTCACGAAATTCTTCCATTCCTCGGGGTTCACCGTGTGCGTCAGGTGGTAAAGCTCGCTCGGATAAATGGCGGTGGACGCCAGGCGTTTCGTGAGTGTCTCCCACGTCGGCGAGAACGCTTCGGCGAAACCGCCGGTGTGCACGGTCAACATCGGGCGCTCGGACCATGTGACCGCTAGGCCTTCCATGTCGACGCGGTAGTAAAGGTTCATCAGGTACTTCACGCGCTCCCATGCCTGCGTGGTACGGAGTTCCACCTTCGTATCGTCGGTCGAAAGCAGCGCGTCGCGCTCGGCGGCGTCAATGATCTGGTCCTTATAGAGCTGATCGATGCCGCGACGCCACACGAGCGCGGCCATCTTGTCCGCTTTCACGCGGGCGGGCCACGTCGATTTGAACTGTTGCGCGTCGTCAATGTTCGCCTTGTTCTTGACCGTGTTCGAGAGCGTCCAGCGCATATAAACCTGATAGAGGAAGCCTGCGGACGCGAAACCGACGGTCGCCAAAAGGATACCGCCGATCGAGGGAACGAAAATCATCACGCCGAACACCGACGCCATGAGGAGGCCGATCCGGGCGACCTCGGCCCACGCGGGACCCGCGAAGCCGCGGTCTTGGAGCGAAGTCAGGCGGTCGCGCTTGGTCGCCTGCGCGGCGGTCGGGTCGGTGATGCCCCCGAGACGCTTAGCGATGACGTTGCGCGCGACGGTCGCGTCGTTGTCGTAGCGCACCGTGAACTGGCGGCTGCGCTCGTTGTAGCGTTTGTTGAACATCGTCTGGCCCATGTTGATGACGGGACGCAGAATCAGCGTGCCGAACGTGACGAACATGAGGAACATGAAAATGCCAACGAGGATCGTCGCGGCGGCCGGCGACATGATCGTCAGGAGACCCATCTTCGCGATCACGAGCGGCAGCGCGTAATGGTAGCCGAGGATGCCGAGCATCGTGTTGTAGATCGCCGCGTACGAGGGGTTCAAGAGGCCCCAGCTACGGTTCGTCCGCGCCTGGATGAACGAGATGAAGAACGCGAGGAAGCCCGCGCCAGTGATCGTATAGAAGAAGAAGTACGGGATGATCACGAGAGGACCCACGTAGACCGCGATTAGGACCGCCGGGATGAAGATCAAAAGTTCGAAAAGGCGCGGGATGTTGCCGCCAAAGAAGAAGCTGTGGCGCAGGAACCAGTTGGAACGCGCGCTGAAGTTCTTCTGTTCGCGTTTCGTGAAGTATTTCTCGGCGTTCGCGGCGGACGGTCCCCAGCCCGAGGTGCCGAAATAGCGCGGGTTCGTCATGAGCTGGGCCGTGCGGTCCCAATACCCACCCGCGCCCTGCGCTTTTTTCTCGAACCAGCCGGCGATCGGCAGGCGGAGAGCGCGCGAGATCACCGCGAACAGGTTCCAGAAATGCACGAGCTTGAGAGGCGTGCGCTGGATGAAGTAACCCTTCTCTTTCCAGCTGGACCACGCCTTCGGCTGAAGCTTTGCGTTCACGACCACTTGGATGAAACGCGAGTTCAGCGTCTCCAGGAATTCGTAGAGGCGCGTGATCTGTTCGGCGCCGAGCGCCTCGTCGGGATCGCCGTCGAGCCCGAGATCCTTGGCGCGGTAGTCGAGCGCGAAGCCCGTGACGCGGCCGCGCAGAAGTTCGCGCATCTCGCGCTTGGTGACGCGCGCGACGCCTTCGGTCTCGGCGAGGAATACGCCGAGGAACGTGAGGAATTTATCCTGGCCGCCCTTCGTGAGGTTGCGTCCGTTCGGACTGCGGCCCGAGAGGTGGTTGATGAGAGCGAGCGCCTGAGCGTAAGTGAGCGTGCCGGAATCCCACGCGAAACCAGGATTGTTCTTGTTGAAGTCGCCGAGATCGGTCGCCGGGTTGATGCCGCACGCGGTGAAGGCGGCCAAGATCGTATCCTTCGGCGTCGACGTCATGCGGCGCATGAGCACGCTCGGGCGGACCGGATCGCCGGGCGCGGGCGCCGGAACGTTGCCGAGGAAGTCCACGTGCCAGCCCTCGAGCATCTTCATCACCGCCAGGAGTTGGGTCTCGGTGAGGATCGCCGGGCGGCCGTCGGCGCGGCGAGCCGAAGGATTGAAACCGAAGATGCGCACGAAGCGGGCGTCGTCGGTGTTGCCGAGGCCGAGCGCCCTCTTGATGAGTTCGGCGACGTCCTTCACGTTCACGTCGGCGAGGTCGAGCGGGTCCATGTGGCGCTCGTGCGCGAGCTTCATGAGCTCGGCGAAGTGATCGTCCTCGAAATAGTAGCTGTGGAGGTCGAGCGGCATCGCAGTCATCGCGCCGCGGACGCGCGAGTGGATCTTGATCAGCTGGTCGGAGATCAGCTGCGACCAGAACGCGGCTTTCTTCACGACGAAGCCCATCGGGCGGCGGTCCGGGTCGATATCGGCCGGGTCGAGATCGGACGTCAGGTACAGCAGGTTGTCGGTGAGGCCCTGGCTCATGTTGAGCGCGCCGAGCTTGAACTTGAACACCGCGCGGCGGATCTCTTGCTCGAGCGGAACGGCAATCCAGCCGTCGAACGGATTTAGGCCGTGCGCCGCCGCTTCACGCCGGACATCGTCGATCTCGCGGCGCAGGCGGCGGATCTCGGAGGAAGTCTCCGCCTCGCCAGCGTCGAGGCGGTCCTCGATCTCGTTCTCGCGGTTGCGGGTCTCGATGAACGCCTTGAGGCTCCGCGGATCGACGTCAGCGTCGGCGCGCGAGCGGCGCGCTTTCATCCAGATCTTGGACGGATTGTAGGCGGTGCCCGCGGGATTCGCTTCGGTGGCACTGCCGCGTTCGTGAACGAGCCAGCGACGGTTGGACGGCTCATTCTCCATCACGGTGCGTTCGGCCATGCGGCGAGCCATGACCTTCGCGACGTGGTCGCGGATCACGAGCGGGCTGAGCTGCGAATAAGCGGACTTGGCTTTCGGATCGAATCCGAGCGCGGCGATCTCGGCGTCCACGGCAGGCGTGATTGCCTTCTCAATCGCGCGCGTGTAGAGCATGTGCGCGAGGTCCTCGATCTGGTACGGCGCCGACTGATCGAGGCGCGAGCGCAGGTCCTGAAGCGCCGCGCGGAAGTGTGCCGGCGTGAGGAACGGGTACGGGTTGTTGGCGGTCGGCGTGCCGGTGTAACGGCGGATCGCCCGCGCCACCCTCTTCGCGTTCGGCTGGTCGGATTTCTCGAAAAGGCCGCCCTTGTCGCCGGTCTCCGGATTGGCTCCCTTGGCGAGCGTGTCCATCAGCTCGACGTCCCCGAGCGCGAGAAGCGTGTTGAGTGTGTCACGGGTTGCTTGGCGGCGGGCGACGGACTCGGCGTTCAGGTTCGTGCGCATCTCCCGCTCGATCTCGGCGTCGACCTCGAGCTCGCTCGGCTGCTCGCGGCGCGCGGACCGCACGTCGGCGGCGATTTGGTCCCGCATGTCGTCTTCGATCGCCGTGAAATTCACGCCGCGGCCGGGGAGGCCGAGGCCGTTCCACACGGAGGCGGTGTTTTCGAACGCGTGGTCGGTCACCTGGCTGCCCATGCGGGCGCCGGAAGCCGTCGACGGACGCTCGGCGGCCGGGAGCGCGTTGCCCGCGAGCGCGCGGAAGCGTTCGGCGGCGCGCTGGACCTCGTCCACGCGCGCGGTGAGAGTCTCGTGGTCCACGTCGATATCGCGGCGGCCGGCTTCCACCGCGCGGTCGAGCGCGGCGATCTCCTCCGGACGGCGGTTCAGCTGGCGGAGCGCGACGCGCGCGTCGAGCGCGGCATTGCGGAGATTGCGAAGCGCCGTACCAGCCGCTTCGCCATCGAATTCTTCGGTGCCGACGTCGCCGATCCACGAACGGACCGCCAGCGACTGCCCCTCGAGCGTGTCGAGCGCCGACGCGGCGGCGGCGAGACGGTCGGCGAGCGCTTTTCCGACCTCGTCTTCTTCGGCGCGGTAGCGGAGGCGCTGCGTGTCGCGGCGAAGATCTTCGGAGGCTGCATTCAGCTCGGCATAGGCCTCGTCCAGCGACGAAAGACCCGCCGTCGGCTGGAGCTGCGTGGTCGCGGCGTCGAGTGCGGCAAATTGGAGCGCTTTGAGCGGAGCGCGCAGGGTTTCTGCCGCGGCAGATGGGTCGGCGGCGAGTTCGTCGACCGCGGCGTTTAGGCGCGCAGTGAGGCGCGCAAGCTCGGAGCGTTCGCGGAGGAGCGCAGTCTTCTCGCGGATCACGGCGTCACGGGAGCGTTCGACGTCGCGGCGTGCGGAATCCGAATCAAGCTCAGCGGCGCGGCGCGCGGTATCGGCATATCCCTCTTCGGCGGCGGCGAAATTGCGTTCGGCTTCGCGCAGCAGGACCGAGGCGGTGTGGAGCTGCGCGGCGACGTTCGCGAGTGCGGGTGCCGCGGCTACTTCCTCGCGGCCGCGCGGTCCGAGATCTTTGAGCTTTGCCGAGAGCACGGCGGCGTCGGTCCCCAGGCGCATGGAGGCGGCGGCGATTTCGGGCTCGCCCGGCTCCTGGAAGGCATCTTCTTGGGGGGCGGTTTCGACGGAAACAAAAACGGTGGTGGTCCCCTGCGGACCGTCGATCGCGGCACGGAGCATCGACGGTCGGTCGTCCACGGCTTGCGTGAACGCAGGACGCAGCGCTTCGGGCAGGCCCGCGATGAAGAGGCGGACCGCGCCCGCCGGGAGACCGCCGTCCTGGAGCTGCCAGAGAATACGGTCAGCGTCCGAGGGCGAAAGCGTTTCTTCGGCACGGGCGAGCTCGCGTTCTCCGAGCCCCGCGAAGGCCTGCGCACCGACTTCGATGACGGGCGTCGCGTCCTGTTTGAAATCCTCGTCTTCCATGCCTTTCAGCGCGGTTTCGAACGTGCCGCGAAGATCCCTTGGGAGAGAGGAAACAAACTTTTCGGCGGCTTCCTTGCCGTCGAGCTGGGCAAGCACTTCCTCGGCCTTCGCGGGATCGGCATCTTCGCCGAGGCCCACGTGGTCGCGCATCGCTTCGTTCGGAGCCGTAAGAGTCGTCGAGCGCGCCAGGCGCCTCCAATCTTCAACCGTGAGCTTCGCCGAAGGTTCGTCGAAACGATCTTCGGGAACGGAGGCCGCGATCAGCGTCAGGAACACCGGCACCTCGAGCACCGCGTCGGCCGCGGCGTTCACGGAGACCCGGTCCTGCTGCATGTCGTTCAGCGCGAGCGCGTTCCCCCAATCCTCTGGGCGACCGAGGTCTGCCGCGGGCAGCTGGCCGACG
>CAYSKO010000047.1:0-8312 GCA_964431835.1 uncultured Planctomycetia bacterium
CAACCAGAACGCTGACCGACGCCGCAGGCCAGCAGACAGCGTCCTATACCTACGATGTTTTCGGAGAAGTCCGTTCGGAATCCGGGTCCTCGGAAAATCCTTATCTCTTTACCGGAAGGGAACTCGATTCCGAGACCGGGCTTTATTACTACAGGAACCGGTACTACAACCCGGCGGTGGGGAGATTTGTGACGAAGGATCCGATTGGGTTAGCCGGGGGAATTAATTATTATGCTTATGTTTCGAATAACCCTATAAGATTTACTGATCCATATGGTTTATTTGATCCTTGGGAAGCAATAAGTTCTGACGAAGGCGCGGAATTCTTTGTGGATGCCATTTTAGCGGTTGCTGGCGGGGGCGCAAAGAATGTGGAAGACTTGATCTTAGATCCGCTAATTGGGTCTACTGCCAAAGGAGCTTTAAGCGCTTTAAAGTATGGTAAACGTTCGATTGGCTGCCCTATAACAAGGATGCCTTATAATCCTAAACTAGAGATTTACGAGCGCAAGGCTCACGAACGCAACGATTACTTGCAATTTGTAGAGGACAATTTTTGAGCGACAAGAATAATGTAAGCGAAACGAATAACTGGAAAATATCTGACGCCATCGTTTTGATGTTTGGTTTGTCATTTGCAAGTTACGTTGTACTAATAGGCAGCGTGTTGCTCGTCGTATTTCTTAGCTCTGCTCCGATATATGAAACCCTGCGTCAAACGTGGCAGTACGCTATATTTAAGAAAGGAGTTTTTTTAATCGTCGGAATTTCGGGCATTCTTTGCTATGCGCACCGAATCCGGCATTTTAATCCTGTTACTTCTTTAGCATTAAATATAGTTAGCAAGAAACATGTTTTTTCAATGATCGCGTTAGGAATTTTTACGTCTTTCATTTCTTGGGCGTTGATAAGTTATTTTAATATTCCAGTAGCCACAGAAGAAACCGCGAAACTCTTAAAGAACCCACCTTATCTAGCTTTATCCTTTATATTTGCTATAAGTATAGGACCTGTCTTCGAGGAGCTTTTATATCGCGGGGTTTTATTTCCAGCTGTAGATAGGAAATATGGATTCGTTGCAGCATCACTTGTCACAGCCTGTCTTTTCGTTCTCGCTCATGCGGGTGTCAGGCAGCTGAATCCTGCGGCTTTTTCCGTTGGTTTTATCTCTGCAATGATGTACGCCTTTCTGCGTAAATACACCAGATCGACATCTTCTTGTATATTCGCTCACGCTGGATATAACTTTGCTGCCTATTTCATGCTTTTCCTCCGAATAGCCGCTGCACAGAAATAACGAGCGCACACGTTAGGTTTGGTTGAGAGCTGAAGCAGTGAAAATATACGTATGAGTAGCAAAAAGACAGACTTTATTTTTTTGCGATCATTTAATAGCCGTATGGAAGCGGAGGCCGCCGAATCATTCTTACGTTCAAGCGGTATCGAGTGCCTGATTGCTGCGGATGATTGCGGAGGCTCGGAACCAAGAGCGAAGTGAGAAAAAGAGACTATTCGGAGCGCTCGTAGAATCCGGTCAGCTTCACGTAGAAGCTTTGATAAATGAAAGCCACGAGTTGGATAGTAATTCCGTCAGAGCAATTGTCGTACCATTTTTTTCCCGCGGGGCCGTTGAGATTGCGTCGATAACGGAGAGCCAGACAATAGAGCTCGAGCCAGGGGAATACATGCTTATCTATGAAGCCTATAATAAGCTCAATCAACCAAGCGTTAAATTCACTTTTATCCCGGGTGAATGTAAAGGCGCCAGTATTCTTAAAAGAGATGCCGCTCTATCCCCGGAGTTTCCCTTATCAATGGATGCTAAACCGGGATGAATTTTTTTAAAGCGATTAAATTGGAAATTTGAGATGAAGAGACTTATTGCGCTTGGAATCTGTTTTTGTGTGCTTTTAAGTGGCTGTTCTAAATCGATGGATCGTAGTGATTTAATTGGAAAGTATACGGCCAATCATCGAAAAGGTCTGGATGTCACAGAGCTTAAAGAAAATGGCGCGTATGTGCATACTTATCAACCGCCGGGCGGTGCTGCTGTGACAAATAGTAATAAGTGGGAGCTTAGCAGGGCCGACGGCGCGTCCAGTGTAACCTTCTCTAAATTTTCGTTCGGTCTCGGTATAGGATCGACGGTTTCTGGATTTTGGGATGTAGAAGTTGAGAGATTCGGGAATAAAAAAAGATTATCGATAGACCCCGATCTTAATTATTACTACGAAATGGCATGAGAAGGGGACGATGGACAATGGAAAGGCGGAAAAGAACTGTGCATGATCCAGAAAAGAGACCTCATCTGAAATTAGCTCTTTTTTTCGTTTCGCTGGTCTTTACAGCGCTTCTGCCCGGCTCGGCGAATGCGCAGGTGTTTCGCGTGGCATCCGGCGAGGTCATCGAGGGGGATATCGTTGATGAATCTCCTGGATTTTACGTGATTAAGCTAAAAGACGGCCGGAAAACCGTTCTTTTGAAGTCGGAGTTGGACGCTGAGCCTATCGATGGTTTAGGAAAGATTGAAGTGATCGAGGCGGCAGAGCCGGAAGCGGTCGCGGATTCGGATGTACGCGAACCTGTTTCTGCGGCGTCACTGCCGCTGGAAAAGCGCGCAGCGACTAAAAAGGAAAAATATGCATGGTTTTCGGGTCAGCGGGGGTACGCCAAGGCCCTTGAAATCCAGCAAGTGACGCGGAAACCTTACTTAATTTACTTTTACACCGATTGGTGCCCGTCTTGCCGGAACTTCGCAGCTAACGTATTTAGACTTCCGCAGGTCCGGAAGGCGCTCGGCGGTGCCCTCAAAGTGCAGGTGAATGGGGATTTGAAGGAAAAGGTGATGACGGAATTCGGCGTGCGCGGCTATCCCACCATTTACATCGTTCCGGCTTCAGGGCAACCCGTGTCCGTATCCTCGGGCACGTCTGCCGCGGATTTTCTCCGCCTGTGCCGCCAGATAGATTTGATTGATTAGAGCCCGCCGCCGTAGCAATTATTGCTAACCGGTAGTCGGTTTTAATTAATTTAAAACATTTATTAAGCTACATTATTTGTTTTTTTACCATATTCTTATTGACCTGACGCGACGCATCGGCTACACTCCGCTGAACGTCTGTTTCGTCCTTCATTCAAGCCTTCTAAGGAGACCTATGCAAATCGGCGCGCTCAAAACGTCCCTTCTCGTTCTCACGGCCGGTTTCGTGTTCCTGGCTCCCATCTCCGAATGCGCGGGGTTTGAAAAGCCCGTTTCCTGCGCGGGGGAGGTCTTTCAAAAGGCTTTGGCCGACCTCAACGTCACCGGCAACACGGATGGCCCGCTCCAGCAGCTTGGCAACCAAGCCATGGCGAACCGTGGGACTAATTCTCTTTATCAGATTAAAACGGCTGCTCAGGACGCCGGGCTTCACGTCAGGGCTATTCGAATGGACCTGAGGAACCTCCATCTTCTCAAAGGGAAGGGCGTCTTCATCGCCAACATGACTGGCAACCATCATTTCTGTCTCATCCAAAGCGCCGACTCCGAGAACGTCACGATCTACATTCCCGAGGTCCGTCACCCCCAGGTCAAGATGCCTATCTCTTTCGTCAAGCGCGAATGGGACAGCGTCGTTCTCCTGATTAGCAAGGAAAGCGTGGACCTTCGTCCGTACCGGCAAGCCGTGCGGCCCGTGAGCGACCGCTACTTAAAGACGATCTTTGGCGGAGCCAATTGCGGCAACGCAAGCGGGGCCAGCCCGGGCGGCATCCCTGTCGGCAACGGCGCGGGCAATACCGGCAGCGCGCCCTCCGGCACCGCACCCGAAGACGTCACGAGTAAAGAGCCTGTCGTTATCCGTAACGGAAACCTTTTTCTGGACGTGAATGACATTTCGGTGCCGACCCGCAGCCTTCCGCTGTCACTGGTGCGCCATTACAATGCCCAAGTTGTCTCGCAGGTTGCCGATTGGCAGCCGGAGCCCGGAGCGGGAAGCTGGGCTATCGAGAACGGCGAATACTCCGGGCAAGGGGACCGCTCCGTCTCCACCGAGAACCACAAAGATTTCACGCTTGAGCTCGACATGAAGACGGTGCAGCCGGGCGCCAATTACCCCTGGGAGACGGGGTGGGTCAATTTCCGCTACGTCCCCAATGCCACGGATCCCCGCAAGGTCCAGGACGGCTATTATTTCGTGATGCAAACCGACGGAAAGATCGAGCTCGCCAAGTGGAGAAACGGAATCCAGTCCTTCCTTTATAATAAGCCGACCGCCTACCGCCCCGTGAATATGAACCGGATCAAGATCGAGGCCGTGGGACCCACTATCAAGATCTACGTGAACGGTGTTCTCGAGATGAATATCACCGACAGCACGGACCCCGTGCTCGCCGAAGGCAAGATCGCGCTCGAGTCCTTCTACTCCCACGCTCATTTCGACAACGTGAAGATCACGGACGGTGGACACGTCCACAGCTATGATTTCAGCACCGATGACAATGAGTTCATCTTCGGCTACGGTTGGACGCATTCGTATTTCTTGAAAGTAAATGATTACGGCGATCACCTGACGCTCATCCGTGAAAACGGACACAAAAATCACTACAAGCCCACGGTGACAGCCGGCGTTTATGCAGGCGTCGTGCCGACATACGACAAATTGACGAAGGACGCCCAGGGTTTCAGTCTGAAGACGAAATACGGCACCCATTACCGCTTCAATCTCGCGGGACAGCTTATTTATATCGAGGACCGGAACTTAAACCGCACGACGCTCACGTATGCGCTCGTGGGCGGCAAATCCTTGCTCGCCTCCGTCACCGAACCCGCCGGACGCAAACTCCTCTTTACCTACGGCGCGAACGGTCTTGTCTCCAAGGTCACGGATCCCCAGGGGAATTTTTTCCAGTATTTCTACGACGCCGCCGGGCACCTTATCCGCGTGCTCGACCGGAACTTAAACCAGACGCTTTATGCTTATGACGGCGTGACGCATAACCTCACCCAGCTCACGGATCCCGCGGGCTACGTGTTTAAATACGCGTTCTTGTACAACGACCGTGTGACGATGCAGACGGACCCCAAGGGCGCCGTGACGACGTTTGATTATTTTTGGTCCACGGTGCACGTCATCAACGGCCGCGGCGAAGTCTATATGTACAACTTCGACGCCAACCTCCACCTTCAGTCTCTCGCCGATCCGCTCAATAAGATCCAGCGCATGGTCAATGACGCGGGCGGCAACACGCTCGAAGCGTATGACAAAAACAACAACAAAAGCGTTTTCACGTATGACGCGATGGGCAACCGCACGAGCGCGGCCGATCCTCTCGGCAACACCAACGCCGTCACGTACGACGCCGTGTTCAACCAGCCCAAGACCCTCACCGATGCCAAAGGCTCGGTCACTTCGCTCACGTACGACGCGAAAGGTAATCTCCTGCAGGCCGTCGATCCCTTGACCGGCACGCTTAGGATGACGCACAACGCGTTCGGCCAGCCGCTCACCGTGACCGATGCGCTCGGCAAGATCACCACGTTCACATACGACGCCAACGGCAATGTGGCCACGTCCAAAGACCCGCTCGGCAACACCACCACGTTTGCGTATGACGTCTTGGGCCGCCTCACACGCGTGACCAATCCTCTTCTTGGTATCACCGATACCACGTACGACAAAAACGGCAATGCCCTCACCGTCAAAGACCCGCTCAGCAACGTCACGACGTTTACGTACACCAAAAAAGACCGCGTCGCGACCGTCAAAGACCCGCTCTTAAACGTCACGACGTTCACGTACGACTGCTTCGGCAACCGCACGAGCGCCGTCGATGCGCTCGGGAAGACGACGCTCTTCACATACGACACCTTGAATCAGATGCACTTGAACCAAGCGAATCTGACGCAGCTTAAGGATGCGAGCGGCAACCTCACGAACTACGCCTACGACGCCCTCGACCGCCCGACGCAGACCACCGACGCGCTCGGTAACGTGCATAAGTTCTTTTACGACAATCAGGGGAATCTCGTCTCGCGCACCGATGCGAAGCTTCAGACCATCAATTACCAATACGACTCTCTCAACCGTCTTAAGAAAACGATCTACCCCGACGCGAAGTCCTTTGAGCTCACCTATGACGCGGTCGGAAACATCGCGAGTCTCCAAGACTGGAACGGCACCCTGCAGTTCGCGTACGACAAGCTCGGCCGCGTCACCGCAAAGACGTACCCCGATCTCACGCGGCTCGATTACACGTATGACCTGGCCGGCAACCGGACCTCGCTCAATATCCCCGGCTACGGAAAGATCCTTTATACGTACGATGCGGCAAACCGCCTGATGAAGACCACGACCCCAGATAGCCGCGTGGCTACGTTTACGTACGACAATCTCTCCCGGCGCACGAAGCTCGTCTATCCCAACGGCTCCGCGGCGAGCTACACCTACGACGCCGCAAGCCGTCTCCAACAGGTGCTGAACACGGACAAAAACCTCGTCAACGTTTCGAAGGCCGGCTACGTTTACGACGCCGCCTCGCGCCGCACCCGTGTCGATTATCTCAATGGTTCCGTGACGTTCACCTACGACAAGCTGAGCCAGCTCTTGAAGGAGCAGGGAACCTTGGCCGGCCTCGCGCACTCGGTCGCTTACACCTACGACGCGCTCGGTAACCGCATGACCGCCCTCGATGCCGGATCCACCACCACCACCTACACCAACAACACGCTGAATCAGGCGACGAAGACCGTAAAGGGCACCTCGACCGTGCTCTATTCGTACGACAAAAACGGCAATATGGTAAAAAGGGAGAGCCCCGGCGTCACCGACTCCCAAAAAGGCTACACCTACGACTTCGAGAACCGCCTCACGCACTACGCCGGAGGTTTTTCCGCCCCCGGCAGCGCTGATTATGCCTACAACGCGCTCGGCGAGAGGGTGTCGAAGCTGATCTCAGGCCAAACCACGAAGTATTACTACGACGGCGCCGACTTGGTCCTCGAGAAGAAAGGCACCGTCGCCACCGCCTACGTCCCCGGCCCCCGCATCGACGAGATCCTCACCGACTCAAGGAAGTATTCGTACCACACCGACGGACAGGGGAGTGTCCTGAGTCTCACCGACTCCTTAGGAGTTAAGTCCAACACCTACAGCTACACCGCCTTCGGCACGACCAAAGCCCAGACCGGCACAGCCATAAACCCGTGGCTCTACACGGGACGGCAATACGACTCGGAGTCGGGGCTTTATTTCAATAGGAATAGGTATTACAATCCGGGGTTGGGGCGGTTTATGACGCAAGATCCTGTAGGCTTAAAAGCGGGGATTAATTATTATGCCTACGTCGGTAATGATCCTGTTAATTATGTGGATCCTTATGGCACTTTAAGGCTTCCCCCCTGGGTCACGATACCCGTTACGCTTGGTGGTATAGTGGGGGGTATTTTATTTCCTGATGATGGTGTACTTGGAGGCGGGAAGGCGGCAGGGCCAAGACGTCCTCCAATTACTAGGCCGGTGCCTAAGCCGACCGGGGAAGTTGGCCAAGGAGGCAAAGGAAAAGATGGCGATGGTTCAGGAACGGATAAGACGAGCGGAGAAAAGAAAAGCGACGGTATCGATACAACAAAGTGAGCAACGCTATGATTCGAGTATGGTATACGAAGCTATTACTAAAATTATCATCTAAGAAATCGCATGATAAATTCAAATTATTTACCATAAAAGACGATCCCCTTTTTTTTAAAACCGCTATTGAAGCGCTTGAGCTCGTAAAAGGAATTGACGAAAAAGAGTATCAAGATATGCAGTCACTTATGCCTAATATAGCCCATCTTGATCAGGGCTATGATTCTTACAGCCCAGAGTTAAATTGTTTCATCGTGGAAGATTATCATCCTGATAACCTCCTTTATTTCTCTTCACTACTTGTTTATGAGGTCTCCTTCGCGCGACTTTGTTCACAACCCGTAAAATCTCGAGCCGAATTAATTCGATATGAATTGATTAGTTTAAAAAGGCAATATAATTTTATTGTGAGATATATCTCTCAGGAAGAAAGCTGGTCTCAAGATGAAAAAGACAAGAATTTAGCTTTGTGGCGCGATTGGTATCAGCAAAGGCAGTCATCTGGAGCGCCTAACAAAGAAGAGATGAGAAATATGAGTATTGCAAAGCTTAAGGCTGTACTGTTTAGAAAAAAATAGTCTTTTCCTCTAGCGAAGCCCATCCCACGCTCTCCAATTTACCGGACCAGGTTAGCCTTTAGTTCTTTCTCATTGACGTTCTCCCAATAAACCGGACCATTCCGAGCTTTAGAATTTTACTCGCCTT
>CAYSKO010000048.1:0-7864 GCA_964431835.1 uncultured Planctomycetia bacterium
GCGCGGCCGGATTGATCTCGAGGATCTTCCTAAAAGCCTGCCTACCGCTCATTTTGGGCATGGTCATGTCGAGTACGACAGCGGCGATCTCTTTTATGTGCTCCCTGTATAAGCGCACCGCTTCCTCGCCGTCGCAAGCGACGTAGACCTTATATCCGAGCCGCTCGAGGAAGGTTTTTCCGAGTCTCCTCAAAGGCTCCTCGTCGTCGGCGAAGAGAACGGTTTCACTGCCTCCGGGGAGCGTTCCGCCCGCGGCCGGGAGAGCTTGCGGAGCGGCCGCCTGCGCAGACGGCTCCGTCCCGGCCGCCGGGATGAACGCACGGAACGTAGTACCCTGGCCCGGCTCGCTGTCGAGCTCGATCCAACCGCCGTGGTCGCGGACGCTCTTGAAAACCATCGACAGCCCCAGGCCCGTCCCCTGCCCCTTCCGCTTGGTCGTGAAGAAGGGTTCGTAGACTTTCGCGCGGACTTCGGGAGTCATTCCGCAGCCGGTGTCGCGAACCGTGAAGCGCACGTAGGCGCCGGACCGAGTGCCCGTGGGTGGACTTTCCACGTTCACGTTTTCGACCCTCATCGCGAGCGTTCCCCCGTGGGGCATCGCGTCGCGGGCGTTGATCGCCAGGTTCATGAGCGCACTCTGAAGCTCACTGTCGTTGCCATACGCGGCCCGCAGTGCAGGCCCGCAATAGGTTTCGACGCGGATCGTCGCCGGCAGAACGCGGTCGAGGAGCATTTTGAGATCAGTCATCATATGCGGAACGTCGATCGACATTTTACGCGTGGACGACTCATGACTGAAATCCAAGAGCCTCTGAACGACCTGCACGCAGCGCTCCGTCGAAAAGCGCGCGTCGGCCAAAAGCGCGTAGGCGGGGTGGGTTTCACCCAATTGCTTTTGCAAGAGATCGAGATACCCGAGCGCCGGCGTGAGCTGGTTGTTCAAGTCGTGCGCGATTCCTCCGGCGAGGGTGCCTACGGTGTCCATCTTCTGTGCCTGCTGGACGTGCGTCTCGAGCTTTTTATTCTCCGTCACGTCGAGCATGGCGCCGTCCAGCCAGCGCACCGAACCGTCTTCGGCGAATGAAGCCTGCCCCTTTTCCCAGATCCAGCGGATGTCTCCATCGGCCGCGATCGCGCGGTACTCGATGGTGTAAGGGATTTTTTCGCGGACGGCCGCCAAGATGTCGCGCTCGACCGCGGCGGTGTCCGCCGGATGGATCACGCTCGCGAACGCGCGCCTGCCTTCCATGAACTCCGCGGAGGAATAACCCAGGATCTTCTCGATGTGCGGGCTCATGTATTCCATGGTCCAGTGCTCGTCGAACGCGCAGCGGTAGACCACGCCCGGGAAATTCGCGACGATCGACCGGTAGCGCTCCTCGCTTTCTTGGAGAGACGCATGCATGCTTTCGAAACGGCGCGCGGCTTCCCGGCGTTCGCTGATGTCGCGCGCGATGCCGGCCGTGCCGACGACCCGGCCCTCCTCGTCTCGGAAAGGCATCTTGAGCGTCTCGATCCATCGGCGTCCGTCTTTGCCTTCGAGCGGCTCTTCGATGCGCTTGCGCAGGCCGGTTCTCATGACCTCGCTGTCGTCCGCGCGGTAATGGTCGGCCAGGTCTTTCGGCCAGAAGTCGTGATCCGTCCGCCCGGCAACATTATCAGCCCTCACGCCCGCCGCGGCGGCGAAGGCCTCGTTTACGGCGATGAAACGGCCGTCAAGGTCCTTGAGCCACGCGATGTCGGGGATGTTGTCGAGGATGGCTTTTTGCTGGCTCCGGCTGGAAAGCAGGGCCTCATGGATTTCTCCGAGCCTGCGCTCGCCCTGCTTCTTGGCGGTGATGTCACGCGCGATGACCGACGCGCCTCGGATGACGCCGCTCTCGTCACGAAGCGGCGAGACCGTGAGAGAGACGTCGATCAGGGTGCCGTCGCGGCGGCGACGGACCGTCTCCAGGTTGTGAATCCGGTAGCCGCGTCCGATGCGGTCGGCGATATCCGCGAGCTCCCCCACACGATCCTCCGGTAAGAGGACGGCGATCGAATGGCCGACCATTTCATTCGCGGTGTACCCGTATATTTTTTCGGCGCCGAGATTCCAGGTGAGAACTGTTCCCGCGAGCGTTTTCGAGAAAATCGCGTCGTCCGCGGACTCGACTATCGTGCTGAGCGCTTTGGACTCGCGCGTCATTTCGTGGGCCAGCGAAAGCGCACGCTGTTCGGACAGCGAAAGAGAATAAAGGACCGCGAAGACGAGCAGACTGAACGCGAGCCCCCCGCCCAGAACCAGCGGCGGCGCCCGGCGTTCGAGCGAAGTGAGGCCGAAGAAGTGGTCGCGCGAGGAGAAGTGGAGCGTCCAGACGCGGCCAAACGTGTCGAGCGTCGCCGTGCCGCGCGCCCGCGGACGGCCGGCCGCGGGCGCGCCCGACGAGAAAAGAACGCGCTCCGATGAAAACAGGGGGGCGGATTCGTCGCCGTCGTTGATGCGCAGGTCGAAACCCGCGGCCAGAGGCCGGAATTCCGTGAGCTCGCGGAAAAAAACGTCCGATTCGACGGCTGTGTCGACGTAACCGACCAGCGCCGCGCGGCGGCTTTCGACCGAGGAGATGTCCGCGCCGTTGGCATAGACCGGCAGGACGAGCAAAAAACCCGAGCCACCTGCGACGAACGTCGCCTGCGGCGTCATCGAGGGCTCGCCGGTGTCACGGGCGCGTTCGAACCCCGGCAGGCGCGCGGCGTCGGATGCCTGGTTGAATCCGAGCATCCTTTCGTTTCCATCACGAGGTTCCACGAAACGGACGAGAATCCCTTCCGGGAGGGATTCGCTAAAACGGAAGGCACGCACGCCCGGAAGGCGGCGGGCGATGTTGAGCTTGGCGTTATACGCGGCCCATTGGTCGGGCTCCACCGATTTCGAAGCGGCAAAAAGCGCCTGCGTTCCGTACAGCGCGGACACGTACCGCTCTAGACGTTCGTCCAGGACCACGCGCACACGGTGTTTTTCGCTGTCGAACTTGAACCGGGCATACCGCTCAAGGCCCTGATTGACGAAAGTCCATACATAGAAGGTGGTGGCCACGCCGGCTGCGAGAACGAGCCAGGCGCGGATTGCCGATGAGGCGGCTTTATTGGAGGAGGTGTTCTTCATTTTATTTAACTAATAATATACATAGATATCTAAAAATAAACAATAAATCACAAAAAAAGGCACAAAAAACCCGTAACAGATTGGGGTTACGGGTTCATTGCCTTAAAGCTTAAGCGCGCTTAAAATCATCCTCGAGACGGATGATATCGTCTTCCTCGAGATAATCCCCGAGCTGAACTTCAACGAACACGAGCGGCGTGTCGCCGGTATTGGTCATGCGGTGCACCTGTTCGAGCGCGACCTCGATGACCGAACCGCGCTTCACGGGGATCTGCCGGTCTCCGAGCGTCACGACGCCCTCTCCGCCCGTGACCACCCATTTCTCGGCGCGCTTCATGTGCTTCTGCAGGCTGAAGCGCATCCGCGGATTCACTTCGATCCGCTTCACCTGCACGTTCGAATCCTTAAAGAGCGTCTCGTACCGTCCCCACGGACGTTGACTGCCTTCCATGCGAGTCTCCTTTTCGTTTCGTTCGCTTTCGGTGGATGTTGAGGTGGGTCTTAGACTGTCGCCGCGGGGCGGCGGCGGCCGGCACGCTTACCGGCGACGCGCGCATTTTCCGCGGCGTAATACTCGAGAAAAGCGATCACTCCGATAATCGAAAGGAAAATCAGCGCCACGAGCACGGCGCCGAGAAAGTCGACCTGCGTGGTCAGCACCGCGACGAGGCCCGTGGTCGTCGCGATGAAATAGGAAAAGACCACCGCGACGCGGTCGCTCATGCCCATCTTGACGAGCCGGTGCGCGAAATGATTCCTATCTCCTTTCCAGGGCGCGACGCCGCGCGACAAACGCACAACGATGACGGACATCGTGTCGTAGATCGGCACACCGAACATGAGGACCGGGATGAGGAGCGTCACGTACGTGGCGTCCGGAACCTGGTATTTGCAGAGCATCGCGAACGCCGCGGCCATGTATCCGATGAAGAGACTCCCGTTGTCTCCGAGGAAGATCCGGGCGGGCTTGAAATTATGCGGGAGGAAACCCAGGAGCGATCCGGCGAAGGCCAGGAGCAGCATCCCGATCATCGGCTGGTTGATGATCTGCGTGGTCCAGAAGAACATGATCATCGAGATCAGGGCGACGCCGGTGCAGTGGCCGTCGAGCGAATCGATGAAATTGAAGGCGTTTATGATCATGAGGATCCACAGGAACGTGATCACATACCCCGCGGCGCCCAAACCCGAAACGAGATTGATCGTGAACCCGAAACTCATGAGGATTCCCGCGGCCACGCATTGGCCCGCGAGCTTCCGGAGCGGCGTCCAGGAGAATTTGTCGTCGTAGAGCCCCACGAGGAAGATCACGAGGCCGCCGAGAAAAATTCCCGAGAGCTTGTCGCTCACCGAACGCACCGACGAAAGGAGGAGGGCGATCTTCGCGGACCCCGGTAGAAAGTTTTGCGCGGCGAAGACGCCGGCGAAAACGACCGACCAGAACGAAACAAAAACGGCCGCGCCACCCAGGAACGGCATCGGCCTCAAATGCGCCTTTCGGCCTTGGGGGTAGTCGAGCATGTCGAACCGGTAGGAGACTTTGATGCAGATGCCGGCCAGGATCCAACAAAGAAAAGCGGCCGATGCGAACACGATCACATTCACGAACTGAAGGAAGGCGAGGTATTCCATCGCAGCTATGATGTCAGACCCGGGCGGCCATTTCAACGAGTTTCAAAAGGGCGGGCCCGAGGGCTCCCCGCGAAAAACGGTCCTTCTGGGCCAGCGAGGCGGCACGGATACGCTCGCGGGCCGGCGCGTCCGCATCCCGCGCCGCGCGGACGGCCGCGACGACGCCGTCGACGTCGCCGTGGGCGGCGCGACGGCCCAGGCCCGTCTCGCGGCAGAGGTCGCCGATCGCGCTTTCTTCGGGCCCCACGAAAACAAACGGCCTCCCCACCGCGAGGACGCCGTAAATCTTACAGGGATGCACGATGCCGACGAAGGGATCGCCCATCACGACCACGTGCAGATCCGCGGCCGAAAGGGATTCGGAGAGCCTCTCTATCGGCTGATAGGGAAAACGGCGGATATTCGAGAGGCCGCGCGCGGCGGCGAACTCTCCCACCTTCGGAAAAAGAGACCCGCCGCCGACGAAGCAAAACACCACCCCGGGATCGTCCTTCAGGCGCTCGGCGGCTCCGAGAAGGGTGTCGAGCGGGTGGCAGGGGCTGTGGTTGCCGGAATACATCACGACGAACTTGCCGTCCAAGCCGTGCTCAAGACGAAAACCGTTCGCGGCGTGTTCCACCGGCGAAGTCCCCTCGTCGTGCGCCCACGGAGGAAGGACGTCCACCTTCGCCGCGTCGACCCCGTAGCGGGAGACGATGCGCTCCTTCATGTACCGGTCGAGCGCCACCACACGCGCACTCGCGCGGAACGCGGCACGATTGACCGCCGTCAGGAAACGGCCCGGAACGGAATCGGCGCTAAGCCAGCCCGCGGCGATCGCCTCGTCGGGATTGAGATCCATCACCCAATAAAGGAGGCGGCCCCCTTTCAGACGGCAAAACGCGGCGGCGAGCGATGCCACAAGCGGCGGCGACGTCAGCGCGACGACGACGTCGTGACGCGGAACGACGAGAAGCTTGGCGGCGAGTGCGAAAAGGAAAGTCCCGAAATCCAACGCACGCGCTCCGCGGCTTTTCTTCCCGTACGCGGTGCCGCCCGTGCGCAGGATCCGTATGCCCTTCCAAGTTTCCGAACCCGCGAACCGCCGCGACGGATCGTCGTAGCCCCGGTTCGAGCAAAGGACGGTGACCTCGTGGCCGCGCGCCCGAAGCCCCTCCGCGAGGCCGGTCAGGTGCTGCGCCGTCGAGACGACGTCGGGATGGAACGCTTGATTGAGAAGGAGAACCTTCACGTGGCTACCTTTCGGTGAGCATCTTCTCCAAGATTTTCTCGACCTGGCCCCGGTCCTTGGCCTTGAAATACCAGTCGATGGTGGACCGAAGTCCATCCATGAACTTAATCTCGGGTTCCCAGCCGAGGAGTTCCTTCGCGAGCTTGTTGTCGGCGACGCGGTTGAGGGGCCCCACCGGCATGTCCGGTTGGAGCAGGATTTTCGCGTCGTGCTTCGTGTAGCGGAGCACTTCCTTCGCACACTCGATGACCTTCGTGCGTTCCATCGTGCCCAGATTCACGGCCGTACCGTCGTCGATCTTCTCGCCGGCTAGAATCATGCCGCGCACGATGTCTTTCACGTGCGTCCAGTTGCGGATCTGCTCGCCCGTCCCCCACACGGGATACGGGTTCATTTTGACGAAGGCCTTGGCGATCATCGCGATGACCGCGTGGTTCTCGTGCCCGCGCTCGCCGTAGACCGTGAAGAAGCGCAACGAAGCCGATTTCATGCCGAAGTCTTTGTAGTAGGACTTGAGCGTCATCTCGGCCATCAGCTTCGCCCAGCCGTACATGTTGTCGGCGTCGTAGGGCGGACCGACCATGTCCTCAGTGAGATAAAGTACCTCTTTCACGTCCGTCTGCTTGTAATTGGGATACACGCAGCCCGAAGAGGCGAAGACGAACTTTTCGACGCCCGCTTCGTACGAGTCTTTGATCAGCATCCCGTCCATCGCCAGATTCTGCGCGCAAAGCGCCTGGTGGAGGTCAACGTAACCGCGCCCCCCGTGAATGGCGGCCAGATGAAAAACCGTATTCATCCCTTCGACGGCCTTACGGGAATTGCCCGGCTTCAGGAGATCCATCTGCACGAATTCGACTTTCCCGCCCTTCACATAATGCTCGACGTTCTCAAGCTTGCCGCTCGTCAGATCGTCGACGATGCGCACTTTCGCGCCGGCGGCGACGAGAAGGTCGGTCAGGTGGGAACCGATGAACGACGTGCCTCCGGTGACGAGAACCTTACGGTTGTTCCAGTGCATGAGTCGCTCCTTTTTTCGCGGTTATCCTATCACAAAAATCATCAGGCTTCCCTGCGGATCACCCGGCGCCCGAGGGCCAGGACGTCCATCCGGGTGCGGAGGAAACAATCCAGCGCCTCCCGGGGCCGGCAAACCACCGGTTCGTTCTCGTTGAAAGAGGTGTTGAGGAGCATTGGCACGCCGGTTTTCGCCTCGAAAGCGGAGATTAGCCGATGATACAGCGGATTCTGTGCGGCCGTCACGGTCTGCAGCCGCCCAGAGCCGTTCACGTGGGTGACGGCCGGCACGAGCGCGCGCTTCACTTCCCGGATCTGATAGACCTGCAGCATGAAAGGGACGTCGTCGTCGGTCTCGAACCATTCGGCCGTTCGCTCGCGCAGCACCGAAGGCGCGAACGGCCTGAACGATTCGCGGCGTTTGATCTTGATATTGAGGATGTCCTTCATGTCGGCGCGGCGCGGGTCGCCGAGGATGCTCCGGTTGCCGAGCGCGCGCGGTCCCCATTCCATGCGGCCCTGGAACCAGCCGACCACGCTTCCATTTTCGATGTCCGCCGCGACGGCCTCGCAGAGAGACGCGTCGTCGGGCATCGCCGTCACCGTGCAACCTTGCTCGCGAAGCTCGTCCCGGACTCCCGCGATTTCCGCGGCGATTTCAGCCTCGTCGAATTCGGGTCCCCAAAAGGCGTGATCCATCACGAATGCGCGCGGACGGCCGAGGTCGTGGTTCACCGCGAAAAATGCGGCGCCGATCGCCCCGCCCGCGTCGCCGGCCGCGCTTTGCGCGTAGAGGCGCTTGAACGGCGTGTTCGCGTAAACTTTTCCGTTGGCGACGC
>CAYSKO010000049.1:0-7815 GCA_964431835.1 uncultured Planctomycetia bacterium
GTGCAAACGTAAACGAGACCCGCGATCTCACAAGGGTTGGCGGGATTTCCTTCGTATGACGGGATTGCGGGTCTCGGTGAAGTCTAACTTTTAATTTTAAAGATTGGCCACTCGCCCGCAATGACAACAATGGATAATGATCGGCCACTCGCCCGCAATGACAACAATGGATAATGATTGGCCCCTCGCCCGCAATGACAACAATGGATAATGATCGGCCCCTCGCCCGCAATGACAACAATAAGGAATGACCAAGGGGTATGGCCACTCGCCCGCACTGGCCAAAAAATATGATGAACAACCAAATGTGTAGTAGTGTACACCCAAAACCTTACATGCCATACGAAACCGTGTTTTTACCCATAGTTGGCCTATCTGCTTACAATTAAGGTTTTGCAGCACGAAACCAGTGATTTTTGTAAAAAATTAATCTAAAATAGTACGTCTACCCCTTGTCACTTTTGCGACCTTTGAGGGATATTAGTAGTACGCTTTAATCACTCCTATGAAATTTACTGTTCGGGTTCTTCTTTTAGCCTTTTTTGCTACCATCAGTTCCCTTTCCTATGCCCAGGTTGATGCCACCTGGCTTCATTTCAAGTACCTTCAAAGCGGAGGTGGAAAAGTAGATCCATCCGTTGTTGGTGCTGGCCACGTAATTGACGTACGTCTTGCCATTCCATCAGGAAATACCAGCTATTATCTGCAGGAAGACAAAACTTTTAGTTTTCGCAAAGTTGGGGGCGTGCCTACCGACACCTATTTCTCGATGGCCGGGTTTAATACAAGCGCCTATAAAGAAGGAAACCTTCGCAGAATATCCTTCGGTGTAAATACCCATGAGCTTAATTATCGACTTCAGTTTCCAAAAAACTATGCAACCAATCCTACGTATCCAGGGGGCTACCCGATGATTGTTATGATTCATGGTTTTGGAGAAAGGGGCAATTGCTGGGGCGCTAATTGCTATTGGCCAACAGAACCAGGTTGGAATCCAAATGTCAATGCCCTTGACATCCGGGATATTGTCTCTGCAACTTCGAGTGGAGGAGCGCTTTTTACAACAGCCGACAACCCCAATCTTGCCTCACAACGAAGTTATCAACCTAACGCGATAGTACTTATAAGGAATTCATCGGTACCGTCTTATAACGGCATCAGACGCCTTGTTAGAGTTAGTATTGGCAATGGTCAATTTAGTACTACACAATTCAAGCTTTCAACCAATCTCACCTCTCTATCAACAACAGCTAATATTGTTCAATTCAGTGGTTCTGCAACGGCAAAACTTGAGCGCTACAGAGCCGACACTTACAGCATAATCTCGGCAGCAAGTGGTGGTAGCAGTTCTACCATATTTACCACCAGTATACCACATCAGTTTACGAGTGGACAACAGGTGGTTATCAATAACTCAATTCCGGCTACTTACAACGGTACACGCTCGATCACCGCTGTCACCGCGACAACTTTTACTGTAAGCGTAAACTTCACAATCACAGCAACTGCTGATGTTTACAGATCGACTATACTTCAGTTGATGAATAACGATCACAGCATGACCCATGGGGGTCAGGTGCATCAGAATGCAATCAACCTCGTACCTAGCGGCATGACCCCCGATAACCCCGCTATGCCCGATCGGGCTTTTCCGGGTTTTATGTTTTACCCGCAAAACCTGAACGGCTGGGGCACAGGAAGCCTGGCAAATAGCAACACGTATGATGTCATCCGCATCATACGGTTGTTAATCCAAAAATATAACATTGACCCCAACCGCATTTACATTCACGGCTTATCGGATGGGGGTGCCGGAGCCTACAAAATAATGCGCAGTGCGCCCTGGCTTTTTGCCGCAGCCCTACCCATGTCGGCTGTAGATAATGCAAGTATTGTTGATTATAATTTATATCAATATATAGCGAGCGTTCCCCTTTGGACTTTTCAGGGTGGCAAGGATGGAAACCCAACTCCTGCCAATACGCTGGCCTATGTTAATTCCTATAAAAATAATGGACTTAACGTTCGTTATACACTTTACCCAACGCTAGGACATGGAACTTGGAATGCGGCCTACGCTGAATCGAATTTTTTTACGTGGATGCGTAATAACAATAAATCTAACCTTCAGGTTTTATTTGGCAAACCTGAGGTGTGCGGCACTTCCGGTGCTGGTGTAACAATGGTCTTGGGCCAAGGATTTTTAGCCTATCAATGGGAACAAGATGGTGGATTAATTGGCGGAGCCAATACACATCAATACACCGCGTTGTTTCCGGGCACCTACCGGGCGCGATTCAGTCGCAAACTAAACCCGATAGAAAGTGATTGGAATCGCTGGAGCGATCCAATCATTGTAACAGAAAAGGCACCAGAAAAGCCTATCCTGGTGGCGAGTGGTACAACTGTTTTCCCATCCATCAACCCAAGTCCTTCTTATTCTGTTACACTTAGAGCTAAAGAAAAGAAAAATAAATACTATTGGTATAGAAACGGGGCCTTGATTACAAACTTATGGACTCCTTACCCAACCCCAGGATTTTCAAATATTCAAGATACCCTCTCAACCATCCATCGCGGCTCTGGGGCTGATGATATGGGATCAATTACCCTGATTACCACCGAAGTTGGTGCTTGTCAAAGTATTGTGTCTGATCCTATTGTTCTCACCAATAATAGCCCGGTTACAATTACTGCGCCTTCCAATTTTGCCGGAAGCACCCAGTCTGCTTCCAGCATTTTTTTAACCTGGACGGACAATTCACTGAACGAAAACGGTTTTGAAGTATGGCGCAGGAAAGCCGGAGAAACTATATTTCAATTTGTGACCCGCACCGGAGAAGATGTGGTTTCGTATTTAGATGCTGGCCTTGCGGCTGGTACAACGTACCAATACAAGTTGCGTGCAGTAAGCAATATCGCGCGCTCCACACATGCGCCCGCGGATGCACTTATAACGAACTTAGTAGTAGCAACCACGGGTGACGTTACTCCACCAACACCACCTCAAAACCCAACTGTTATTTTCAATGGAATAGATGTAATTACCCTTGTATGGGAGCCGGGTACGGATGAAAATGGCATTAAACAATATGTGATATACTATGGAAGTGATTCGGTGGCTACTAACTCTAGTCTGACAACCTATACCCTCACTGGCCTTACCATCAACACCGCTTACCCAATAACAATTAAGGCCGAAGACCTTTTCGGCATTCAGTCTCCGCCCAGCACCCAGATTATTGGCACCACGTATGTAGATGGTTTATATTACGAGCATAGCACCGGAGCCTGGACCTCGCTAAATCCTCCAACGTCTGCCACCAATGGCGACAACCCCCCGATTAACTGGACTACGTATGAGTTTGCTGGAAAAATGCCCACCCCATTACCTGCAGGCAATCCGTTTAACGTAAAGGCCACGATAGACGACCCCACTTATGGCATTGCTACCCAGCGAGATTTTTATAAAATAAAGTTTGACGGGTATTTAAATATTCCAACCAATACATCGCCACTAACTCAATTCTATCAGTTCCGTACAACTTCGGATGATGGCAGTATGTTGTTTTTGGATGAATTTGTCCCTGAGGATGTAACATATTCTCGCTATGTTGATAATGACGGCTTGCATGGCTCTATAACTAAACCTGATGATGGAAATGAAATTGATGTATATCTTGTTCCAGGGCCTCACCGCATTGTAGTGCTCTTTAATGAATTTACAGGCGAGCAAAATTTAACCGTTGAATACCGGATTAAAAATGATGACGATTCATACGGGAGTTGGATACCAATACCACCTTCCATGTTAAAATCCGGTGTTTACATACCACCCACTCCCCCGGATGCGCCAACAACGCTTGCTGTAAACGATAGTACCACGACCAGTATTGATCTTATTTGGGCATATGGTGGTGTATCTACTGATGAGTTTGAAGTTTATCGTTCGCTAACCTCCCTCGGCACATACTCGCTAATAGGTCGCGCAACCGGCACAGCGTTTACAGATCTTACCTGTGCAGCGGGAACCACCTATTATTATAAATTAAAAACAGTGAACGCAAACGGCACATCTGTTTTTAGTAATACAGCCAGTGCAACTACACTCACCGATACTGAAGCACCCTCGGTGCCGGCTTTACCACCCTTGCCGGATAGTAAAACCTTTACGAATGTGGCCTTCCATTGGACTGCCTCCACCGATAATGTTGCGGTTGCTGGTTATGAAATTATAATAAACAATTTTATTGCTGATAGCTCGGCAGTGGCAAGTTACATGGCTACCAATTTAGCGCCTGGAACGTTGTACAGTTTTACAGTTAAAGCCTACGATGCATCGGGCAACAAGTCAGCGGCCTCATCGGCTCTGATTGTTACTACCAATAGCGGAACAATGTATTACACAAAAGCTATGGGTGCACTTAACTTAACTTCATCATGGTCAAGTACAACAGATGGAAATGGTTCGTCCCCGGCATCGCTCGCTCATAACGGCCAGATTTATGAGGTTACCCGCACGATCACTGGCTTAGGTGGTGCACTTAACATTGGGGGTAGTGCTTCAAAAATAATTGTACCTGCTGGTACTACCCTGGATGTGGACAATGCCATTTCGGCTAAAGTAGAAGTGCAGGGCAATGGGGTGGTTAATTTAAATAACCTCACAGCTCCGGAGTTTGTGAGCATCTCGCCAACCTGTACGATTAATTTTAATACGTACGCAACAATACCAGTGGGTGTATATGGCAATGTGATATTGAGCGGTGTTGCGGGTAACAAAAACTTTGCTGGCGGACAAACTACTGTAATGGGTGCGCTAACAGCCGCAGCGGGCATCGCCTTAAAAGGTGCATCGGGCAACACCAGTAAGGTAACTATTTATGATAACATTACGCTTGCCGGAACTCCGGGCTTGGTAGCTTCTGATAATGCGCTTGACGTTACGCTTGCAAAAACAGGAACGCAAACTGTTACACTCGCTGGGTCGCTTGATTTATTTAAAATCACCACCAGTGCGGCAACCAATGTAAGCTTTGTTAATGGCGGCAGTGCTGTCACCCTCAATGTTGGCTCGCAAAATGGAGGTGGTTTATCAATCGCAACAGGCTCTTCCCTTAACCTGGGCAACAATCATTTTGTAATGAAGGATGCGGGCACAATAAACGCTGGTAGCGAAACAGGTAAACTTGGTATCAATGGTGGCAATGTAAATCTGACTAGTACCAGCACGCAAAGCTCGAACTTATATTTTGATACCACTTTAAAAACTACGGGGCTGTTTACCTCCAACTTCAGCAACACGGGCAAGCTTTTTATTAAATCGGATTTAGCAATCACTGATGGGTTAAAAATTAAAGCGGGAGAATTTAATGCAGGTGGGTTTGTAAGCCTAACCTCTACCTTAGCTAAAACTGCTTACCTGCAGGAGATTGAAGGCAACGGAAGTGTAACTGGAAATATGAAGGTGCAACGCTATGTAAGTGCGGTGCGCAAGTATCGGTACATGAGTTCGGTGGTAGCCAACATGAAAGTTGCCGCTTGGCAAACCTACATGCCAATCACAGGAAATTTTACCGGAGCAAATACCAATGCTACCGCTTCGTCTATGTTTTATTATGTAGAGAATGGCGATGGCTATAAACCCTACCCGGCTCCACTCAGCGACAATCAAGTTGAGTTTGGCAAAGGTGTGGGCTATTCTATTTTCAACTTTAATGGCGCTGCTCCACTCACGTTGCAAATGACTGGAGTTCCGTATCAGGGTAATGTAGTGTATACACTTACTCCGGGCACAGGCGCAGATGATGGTTGGAATTTGATTGGTAATCCGTATGCATCGGCTATCCGTTGGAGCAATGATGCAGCCGAGTGGACTAAAACCAATGTTGGCCAGGTTGTATCGGTACCTGATAATTCAAGTGGTTCGCTGGTATATAGAACCTATGATGCGGGATCGCTTGCTGGTACACTTACTGGTGGTATTATAGCCCCAGGTCAGGCTTTCTGGGTGCAAGCTTCGGCTGCTGGTCCTACGCTTACTGTAAAAGAGAAAGCAAAAAGAACGAATACCTCTATGCTATACCGCGAAGGAGATGCTCCTGAAGTTATCACAATGATACTTTCTAATGGCACTGCACAAGATCATGCCTACGTGATTTTGGGCTCCGCCTATTCTGATGCATACCAACCCGAAACAGATGGTATGAAATTTAAGAATACATTCGTTAACCTAAGCACGCGCTCAGCCGATCAGGTAAACTTAGTGTTCAATAAATTGGAAGATAGCTTTTGTGAAAAGGTTGTGCCGGTAACCATTGAAGATGCAGCACCCGGTAACTATAGTCTTTCCTTTGCTAATGTGAGTAATCTGGTTGGCGTGGGTGAAGTTACCCTTACCGATAATTTTACCAGCGTAACCACTGCGGTAAACGATTCGGAAGCATACAATTTTTCTATCACGGCTACAGCAGCAAGCACCGGCACCGGAAGGTTTAAGTTAACCTTAAAGCGCCCTACGCTTGAGAAGAATGCAATCACCAGCATTGAAAATTTATGCGGAGGCACAGGCGCCACCGTTCAGTTAACCAATACCCAGGCGGGCGTATTTTATTATGCTACTAAGGCGGATGGAACGAGTGCCATAACAGAAGAAGCCGTTGGTAACGGTGGCACACTTATGTTGCAGATTCCTGTAGGTTCATTAACAGTAGGCAGCAATAGCATTGCCATTCGCACAGGCTTTAAAGGTTGCAGCAATGAATTGTTGATGGCTAACCCGGTTAGCTTCACCTATACACCAGCACCTACTATAAAAGTAGATGAATCGAATTTCTCTATTTGCGAAGGGTCTACCATTACCCTGCGCGCAGATTCGGGGGAAAGCAATACGTTTAACTGGTATCAGAACGGTCAATTGATTGCCGGCCAACATCAGGCTACGCTTACTACTGATTTCATAAAGAGTTCTACCGGCTTTCAAGTAGCCGCAGTTACTGCCAATGGATGTGAAGGTGCTAAAGCCACCATTTCGGTAGAGGCTGAGAATGTACCGTTCCCCTTTGTTGATTTCGATGGGGAGAATCTGGTATTAACCACCGCCATCTCGGAGAATATTTTTATGCAATGGTATAAAGATCAGGAACCGTTGGAGCAATACGCCCCTTCGCTGCACCCCGTAGAGGAAGGAAACTATAGTGTACTGGTTTCTTACAATGGGTGTTCTAAAATTTCAGATCCATTTCAATATGTGGTTACGGCCATCGAGCCTGAGGCAGGAAGCAGTGCCTTTGCAGCGTACGTCTATCCGAACCCGGCTACCAGCGAGAACTTATATATAAAACTTGAAACACCTTCTACGCAGGATGCACAAATAGAGATGTTTGATCTGGCGGGGCGCAGAGCCTATACCACCACCGTGAGCGGAAGCCGCACAAATGGGGTGCATAGAATAAATTTCCCACAGGATACAATGCCGGGGTTATATATCCTCACTATTAAGCAAGGCAACCTGGTGTTGAAGAGGAAGGTTGTGGTAACTTTTAAGTAATTTTTTTTACCGCTTCCCCTTTCATCGCGGGCGAGCGGATAAAACTTAATCGGTTAGCATGAGCGTAAACGAGACCCCTGCCTGCTGGAGCTACGGCAGGCAGGCGCGATCCCGCAAGGGTTGGCGAGATTGCGCCTGCTACTCGCCACCCCCCTTTTAGTGTCTTCGCGGGCGAGTAGCAAAAACTTAATTGGTTAGGCGCAAACGCAAACGAGACCCGCGATCTCCCAAGGGTATGACGGGATTGCGGGTCTCGGTGAAGGGTG
>CAYSKO010000050.1:0-7796 GCA_964431835.1 uncultured Planctomycetia bacterium
CGTCGGCCAATGCGTCACCGCCGCGGCGGTCGGGAGCGGCCGCGCCAAGGCCCGGAACCGGGGCCGGACCCGCCGGAGGAACCGGAGCGCCCACGCCCGGAGCCGGAGCGGCGCCCGGAACCATCGGCGCGAAGAGCTCTTGGAGCACGTCCTCGGGGATCTGCTGGTTCTGGATGAAGGGCTGAAGCGTTTCGGACGCGCCGCTGTTGGCGAGAATATTGCCGAGCGGCGACGAACGCTGTTGGGACGAGAACACGCCGGTCGCCTTGCCTTCCTTCAGCGCCGCCTGATCGCGCACTTCGACCGCGAAGCTGTTGTACCAGGTCGCGACGAGCACGCCGTTGTGGTAGAACTCGGCGTGCACGCCGATTGCCTCGCGGCGCATGAAATTCGTGAGCTTCGTGGCGACGTCGCCCTCCCCCTTCGGAACCTCGATGTTGTACACGACCGACCAGCCGGCTTGGCCGGGGATGTCGCGAACCGCATAGCGGCGGTGCGGTTCCCGGGTCTTACCCAGCTCGACACGGCCGTCGGGGAAACGTTTGCCGTCGGGCAGGAATTCAGAATGCGTCGGGCGGCCGTTGTAGTCGTAATAGACGAGGATGCGCGGCGTCACGCGCGCAGCTTCGTCTTGGGCATCGGCCGCGTAAACTTCGCGGATGCGGCGGCCCGGGGCGGAGAACGTCACCTGGATCAACGCCGGGCTCACGCCGCTGCGGCGAATCGCGTCGGGCGAGGCGGTCGTGCTGACGTTGACGTTGTAGGTATAAGTCTTCGTGCCGTCCGGCAGGCGTTCGCCTGAAGCGAACGTGAACGTGACGATCGGCTTCGCCTTGTCGAATTGGCCCTTCTCGTCCACTTCGTAGACGTTCGTGATCGGCGTGACCGGGAACGGCGCGCCCTGGGCGTTCGGCCACGTGTTGTCGTTGCGGAACATCAGGCCGTCGCGGATGTGGTACGCCTTGAGACCGGGCGGGCTGTTCGCGACACGGTATTCCCAGTAGAACGTGCGCGGGTCCTGTGTCTTTTCGTCGTAGTCCGGGAACATCGCCAGGCGGCGGACGTTGCCTTCCTGGTCCGTCACGAAACCCGACTGCCGGTGGTACTTGTCGCCCGGGTTCGTCGGAATGTTCTTCGGATCCGTGTTCGCCGGGTAATACGACGCGCGGCGGCGTTCGCGCACGCGTCCGAGTTCGTCGAAGTCGACGGTGTCGAGCGGGATCTGCGTGCCCGGGATGAACGACGAGATGACCGTGTACTGACCGCGGCTGAAGATGGCCGGCGAACGGCCGAAACGGTTCGGGGTCAGCGGGAACGCGGCGATCAAATCGCTCTCCGCGCCGTGGATGCGGACCTTGTAGAGGGTCAGTTCGGTGACGCCCGGGTATGCGCGGCGGAATTCGTCCTGCATCGATTTCGTCGGCAGGAACTCCGTCATCGGCACGCGTTTGAAGTAATTGAACGAGTACACTTCCGCCGCGTCCTGGGCGCCGGGTGCGCGGTAATACAGCGACGAGCTTTCGCGGATGCTCGACGGGCGGTCGCGGTAGCTGTCTACCTTCGTCTCCCAGGTGCCGCCGCCCTGCTCCCAGCTTTCGGTGATCAGATTGCCGGTGACGTCGAGCGTGACGGAGCTGGTGATGTCGAACCAGAGGTTGCGACGGCGGATCTCGGCGCCGCCGTCCGGACGCTGGGAAACCGGCGTGTCTTCGATCATCAGCACGTCTTTGGTCTGATCCACCGGACGCGAGGGCGCGGCCGTATCGATGTTCGGACGTAGCGAGCGGTCGGCGGTGTTCGGACGCAGGAAATGCAGCTGGCGGCGCTGGCGCAGGCCCTGGTCGGTCTCGTGGTAATCCGTCGTCGTTAGGATGCCTTCGGCCGAGAAACGTGCGACGACGTCGCCTGCGGCCGTGCGCATGACAACTTCGTAAAGGTTGCGCTCGGAGGTCGTGATCGTCTCGATCTGATTGCCGTGCGCGTCAATCTGCACGTCGTGGTAGAAGCGAACGCGGTTCGTGAGCGCGTCGACGGTGCGGTAAGGCACCCAGATGCCGGCGCGGCCCTTTTGATAGTCCACGCGGTCCTGGCTAAGCACGCGGCCGGTCTTGGCGTCGGTGCGGGTCGTGGTGACGGAAGAGACGTCGCCCCACACCGTGTAGGCGCGCACGATTTCTTCGCGCTCGATCTCGAGGAGGACATTCGGATCGCCAGCGGAGGACTGTTGGACGAGGCGGTTCTCGGTGACGCGCTTGCCGCGGGCATCGAGGACCTCGGTCCAGCGCGAGTTACCCGGACGGTTCGGATCGACCGCGGTGTAAACGTAGTTGGCGCCCTGGCGCTCGGGAACGCCACCCGGCGCATTCAGCGTCAGCTCGTTGATGATCTTGCCTTCGACGCCCGGCCGCACGCCGCCCTGGTGGTAACGCGTGACCGCGCGGCGAACGACCGGCGCACGCAGGCCTTTCACTTCGAGGTATTCGTAATCGGTGGTGATCGTGCCACCCTGACCCCACATGAAGTCCGGCGCGACAAACGGCGCCTGGCCGGGAAACTCGACCGTCTGGCCGGGCATGATCGGGATGAGGACGTTCCATTCGTTGCGCATGTTGAGGTCGATCTGCGCCGGCGTGCCATCGGGCGTGCCGGTGGCGGCGCCCTCGCGGCGGACCTCGATGCGCGACTCGCCGGTAACCCGGTCGTGGATCAGCGTGCGGAACTGAAGGTGATTGCGGCCGGTGTGCGCGTCGGCGACGGTCTCGATCGAGAGGATCTCTTCGACGCGCGAGATGCCGAGACGTTGTTTGGTCTTCACGTCCCAGCGGTACACGACCGTCGTCTGGCGCGAGCCCGGGACCGCGGGGTCCGCCGGACGCACCCAGATTTCTTCGTGCGGATTCTGCGACGCGGTGCGCGTGCGGACTGCTTCCCAGCGCTGGGCGGATTCGCGGTAGCCGTAACGATGAACGTAGATGTTCTTTTCGCGTTCGGCGAGAGCGCCCTGCGCGCGGTAGACGCCGTCGTTCAGGTCGCGTTCTTCCTCGAGGCGCTCGCCGAGCTGGCCCATGAGGCCGGGGCGCAGCGGATTGTCCGGACGCATCCCTTCAAGACGCGCCTTCAGCGTGGCGATGTCCTGCTGGACCTCGCGGAGGCGGGACTGGAGGCGCTCGCGCTGAACGCGCACGACCTCGGCCTTGCCCTTTCCACTGATCGCCTCGACGAAGTGGCCGTTCGAATCGAGCACGACCACGCCGCCGAACTCGTCCATTTCATTGAAGACCGGCACGTTGTCGTTCATCGCGCGGGCGCGGCGGACCGCGGCCTCGGCGTAATCCTTGCCGAAATAGACCTGAACCTCGACGAATTCGCCGGTTTTCGGGTCGTCGTAGGAGAAGAAGTGTTTGCCGCGCAGCGGATCCTGGATGCGGGCGATCGCAGTGTCGTAATCCGCGCGGCGCGGGTCGTCGAGCGCGAGCGTATCGCGGCCCGCGACGAGATCGGCCACGACCTCCGCTTCCTTCGCGGTCGCCGCGTTGCGCGCGTCTGCGCCGGATTCGACGACGGTTGAAACCTTCTCGAAACCGCCACCCGGCGCACGGCGCCAGCGCGTGGTCTGAGCGCCGGCCTTCTCGCGCGCGGCGAGCGTGTCGGTCAGGTATTTCTCGTTGCTGACGGCGCGGGCTTCGGCGCGCTTCAGGTATTCCTGCGGATAACGCCATTGCGGGACGATGACGACGAGCGGTCCTTTCGAGTCCACGGTCACCGTGTTGTCGGCGTTCACGGTCACGATCGGGTCGGTGAGGAAACGCACGTAGTTGCTGCGGCGGCCAGTCCGCGGATCGGTGGCGATCAGACGGGTGCGCAAGTCGCGCAGGTCGGATAGGTTCTGCTCCACCACGACCAGGCGTGCGCGAATTTGGACGTTCGTGAGACCTTCTTTGCCGACGCGGTCGGCGAGCATGTCGTTCAGCTTCCGACGGTGGTCGTTCAGCGTCACGATCGCGTCTTCCAGGCGGCGGATCTCGCGCGGCCACTGGGCGAGCGCGATGCGGTCGACCGGGTCGCCCACTTCTTTCGCGGCGGCGGCGCGCAGGCGCGTGATCTCGGTCTCGATAAGGCCGTTGATCACCCCGCGGTTGGCCGGCTCGGCGTACCAGCGCGTGTAGAGCGTGCGCAGGCCCTGGTTCCCCTCTTTCGCGATCGGGCCGCGGTCGGCGAAGAACGGATAGCCGCCGGTCTTTGCGTTCGCGACATTGTCGACGAAGGTCTGCAGCTGCTTGGTCTCGGCGCTCAGCTGCTTCTGGATCTCCGTCAGTTCGGCGACGCGCGCGCGGTTCTTGGCGACGTCGGGCCCGCGCGCGCCGATCTTCTTGCGCGTCTCCCGGATCTCCTCGGTCGTCTCGCGCAGGGTTTCTTTCCTCTCGGTCAGCGTCCGGACGCCGTTCAGCAGCTCCTGGACCGCGTGGTCGATGTCGAAATTGATGACGACGACGGTGCCGTTCGAAAGCTGGTAGATGCGGCGCGCGTTCGCGAAGTCGCCAACGCCGCGCTTGGCGTTCTCGGCTTCGAGCAGGTTCTTGGCCTGCGTCGGAAGGTCCTTCTTCAGCCCCTGAGATTCCTTCGCGAGCCGTTCGGTCTCGGTCTTGTTGGCTTCAACGACCTTGCGGATCTCGGCGTCCAGGTCGCCCTTGGCAATCGCGTCCTTATTGCCGACCGGCAGAGCGGCGCGGCGGCGCAGCTCTTTCAGATCGTCGTTCAGCGTCGCGCGCAGCTCGTAAGTGCGGCGCTCGATGTCCTGGATTTTGCGCATGTTGGTCGGCAAGATCATCGTGCCGCCGTGCGTGCGCAGAGTCTCGAGGATCGCAGCGTCGGCGATGTACTGGAGGTCCTGCTGGCCTTTCGTGAGGCCGATGACCGAAGGGGACTCGATGATCACACGGTGGCGGCGGTTCGCATTGTCCGTGTAGTAGAAGGACTGCGTGCGTTGGGCCTGCGTCATCAGGTCATGGATGCGCTGGACCTCGATGTCGCGAAGAGCCGGCACGATGTCGTTGCGCGCGGCGGTCTTCACAAGGAGGTCGCGCAGCGACTCGACGTACGCCTTCAGCTGCGCCTGCGCGACGGCCGTGGTCCAGGCGCCTTTGTACGAGTTCACGAGCCCCGGCGGAACGAAATCGGCGCCGGCGATGTTGAGCACCGGAGGTGCCACGCCGGAGATGGTGTCGATAACGGAGCCGAACGCGAGTTCGGCGCGCGTGGTTTTTTCGAGGCGCACGGCCTGCTCGATCATGTACACGAGGCGCAGCCATTCGCTGCCGGTCTGGATCGTGCCGGTGCGGTCACCGGTCTTCTTGTCGTAGACATGGATCACGGCCACCTGCGAAAGCGACGACGGATCGATCTCGTAGCCGTACACGAGCGAGCCGTTCGAAAGCTCGAAAATGAGGTCGTTACGGCGCAGGCGGTTGGAAAGCGCTACCGGATCGTCGAACGGCGTGATGACCGGGTTGTCGGGATCGCGGACGTCGGTCTCCACCCCTAGGTGCATGAAGACGATCCACGTGCCGTCGGTGAGTTGATAGCCCGAGCTGTTGCCCGCGTTGCGGCCCTTGTGCGCGTCGATCGGCGTCAGATCCTTGCCTCCTGCCAATTCCGCCGGCGTCTTGTACGAATTCATGAAGCTGAAATTGGAAGTCACACGCACCGCGTGCGCGCCGCGGCCGTTCGTGCGCGTGTATTCGCCCATCAGCACCTCCTGGAAACGCGGGCTATTGGCGGTGATGAGGACGAGATCGCCGAGGATGATCTCGCCGCCCGGCGCCATGTCCATGCGGCCGATGTCTTGGGCGCGCTGCGGGAAAAGGCGCGTGAGGACGCCGAGACCCGCCTGCCGCGTCGCGTAAGAAGAAACGACGCGCTTGTTCACCGTGTCGTAGACCACCACGTAGACCGGGAACACCTGGTTCGGGATCTGCTTGAGCGGCACGAGCGTACCGACCGCGTAATTATTGAGCGACCGCTCGATCGCCGCCGCGGCGTTCCGGCGCGCGCGCAAGAGGACCACGTTGTTGCTGACCGGGTAGCGGATCTCGTTGTCGGGACGGTAATTGTCGGCCGCGGGGTTCGGCGAGGAACCCTTCAGCATCACGATCATCGGCTCGGCTTCGATGCCGTAAGCGCGGACGAACTCGGCCGGCGAATACGCCCGGCCGTCCTCTTCCATGTAGAATTCGAGATCGCTCTCCTTCGGCGCATTCTTCGCGTCGTAGCGCTGGAGGACGCCGCCCTTCTCAGCCTTGCCGTTGCGGGCGTTCACGCGGAACGCGGTCGGGCCCTTCTCTTTGAGCTGGGCCGTGATGATCTCGATCTCCCACTCGTTGGTCTTGCGGTTGGCGACGGCCTGCGCGTAGCCGGCCTTCGCGGCGGTTTCGCCGTGGAGGATCTGGTGGCGGTTCTGCTTGTTGAAGATCTGCGCGACGATCTCGGCGTCCGCCGGAGGCGTATCCGTCTCGACCGTGCGGTTCAGCGCCTTGTTGAACCAGCGGTACGTGACCGACTGGGACGCGCGGTCGCGGAAGATCGGACCGCGGATCGGCGCGCCGGTGCGAAACGCGACCAGTGCTTTGCCGGCCGCGTCGACGAACTGCGGCGAACCGTCGCGGTTGTTCGCAACGCCGAGCGCGAGCGGCTCGAAATTCTTCGTGGCCGGCGCGTGGAGGCGGTTGCGCGAATCAATGCTGAACGAACCCGGGCGGCCGGCGTTAGAGACGGGTTCGGTCGAACCGTCGGAGTAGACGACGTGGACCTGTTCGTCCTTCAGGATCACGCGGACCGGATTACCGGTCGCGTCGACCGCGATCTCGGGGATCTCAGCTTCGAACGCGCCGAGGCCCGCCGGAGCTTCCTTCATCGAATTGGACGCTAGGAGGACGAGCGTCGAGCGCATGAAGTTCCAGCGCGCTCCCTGCACGTCCTGCTCCATGCGGTACCAGCCCGGAGCGACGTCGATCTTGTCCGCTCCGGGAACGGCGGGAATCGCCGGATTCGCTCCCTTTTTGGTTTTCAGCGACAGTGCCTTCGGGAAAGCGGGAGTGCCGTCGACGACTTCGATGCTGTCCTGGGTCGCAGTCTTTTTCTCGAACCAATTGATCTGGCCAATCGCGAAGAGAACGACGAGGACCGTCACGCCCAGGAACGCGATCTTGAGAGAATTACGGAAAATGGCGCCCGGCGTCCAGAAACTCGACGATGAGGGGGTCGAAGCGCCCGGAGCCGGCAGGCCCGGGACCGGCGTGGAAGCGGGACGGCGCGCGGCCGAAGCGGTCGAGAGATCGAGAAGGACATCGGCGAGCGCGCGCAACTCGCGGAGAATCGCGTCGAGTGTGACCAGCTCCGTGACGATCGCCGGATCGGTCGGCGTGGTGGCGCGCAGCGCGGCCGCGTACGCTTCGAGGTCGAGAATGAGGCCGTTAGGATCGAGGGGGCCGCCGGTCGGCGACATGCCCAGATAATCGCGTGCGGCCGCGAGGCTCGCGGGATCGGACTCTTCGGCGTCGCGCAGGATCAGGTCGGCCACGAGCCCGGCTTCGACGCCGAGCGCGTCGGCGCGTTCGCGCTGAGAGAGCGTGCCGCCGGGAACCGGCGCTTCGAGCGCCGTTTCGGCGGCGGCGTGCGCGCGCAGCGCGGCCGCGCGTTCGCGGATCGCCAGCGCCAGCACCTCGCGCCATTCTTCGTCAGTCAGGCCGGGACCGCGCGTAGCGGCGGCTGGGCCGAGCGCGGTGGGCGCGGCCGGCGAC
>CAYSKO010000051.1:0-473 GCA_964431835.1 uncultured Planctomycetia bacterium
ATCCCGCCCATTGCGGGCAAGGACTGGACCCTCTGGAAGGAACAACTCACGAACCTCGGCGACCGTATCGCCGCCGAGAAAGACCCGACGATCCTGGTCGGAGACTTGAACTCCACGCCCTGGTGCGAGACGTTCCGCCGGGTCCGCGGAGGCCGCCTCACCGACGCCGCTCTCGGCCGCGGCCTGCGGGGCACCTTCCCTGTCGCATGGCCCTCTTTTATGCGCGTCCCGATCGACAACTTCCTCCACAGCCGCGAATTCGGCGCAACCCGCCGCGAAATTCTCCCCTCCATCGGCTCCGACCACCTGCCCGTCTACGCCGAGTTCGAGCTAAACTAAAAAAAACGAACCCCGGAGTGAATCCGAGGCGTGGGTTGGCTCTAGGCGCGTTGGCATTTTTGGGAGCGCCTAAAGAACGAACGTGCGCTATAGCCGCAGGCGGTACGACACTCCCAAAAACACCAACCCGCCTC
>CAYSKO010000051.1:573-7162 GCA_964431835.1 uncultured Planctomycetia bacterium
CGCCACCGCTACGCAGCGCTAAGCGGACTTAGGCAGTGCCGGCCGCAAGCGGCGGCAAGCTCTCGCTCAACTGCTCCCTTTTAGGCCATTCGGGACGACGTCCGGTATTGAAAACACCAACCCGCCTCCGCCACCGCTACGCAGCGCTAAGCGGACTTAGGCAGTGCCGGCCGCAAGCGGCGGTATAGACGCTAAACTTCTTATGGGGCTCTCCATGGCAACGAGGTGATGTCTCTATAATCGTAATTTACCGCATAGACTTCCATGAGCTTACATGAGGACACCGCGGTCGCCTCTACGTCGAATAAACCAACGTTATGTCCGCCGCGATTCAGACAACTGGAATACCAGACACCTCCGAACCCGATTGATTGAAAAAGTTCCCCAAGATACTGCGTGGGCGCATAGTCGCGGTAGGAATCGTGCGGAGATGTCGGGAGTAGGAACAAAGCGTTAATTACTGACCAGACTTCGACCTCTTCGCTTTCTTCGCGATTGAGGGGCTGTCCGGCAAGCGCCCTCGATAATACTTTTTTCTCCGGACTGCCCCACTCGAGATTAATGACGCTCACGTCCTTTTTTAATTCATGAACGGCGACGGTAACGGGAGCCGAAACCCAAGGACGAACCTCCGCTACCGCAGTTGACTCATCGGACGCCAGATAAAGACACGGAATACCCCGAGGATTCATACGCCCTTCCGCCGCTTCTTCGCAACTAGGCGCTCCCATCTGATCGAGAGGTAACGGCTTCTTCTGCCATTGCTCGCCGATATTTTTCCCTCCAATACGCGCCCTGTATAAGTGCATTCCTTTTGGGAGAGTTTTTCCTTTGTTCTTAGCAGATTCGGCCAATTCCTCCAAAAAAATTTTTACTTTTTTAGATAGAACAAATCGACGCTTCTTCTGAAGCTCCATCCGAAATGCAATAACGTCGTGTTCTTTCACGCTTTCTCCAGACCACCACGAGGTGGCTCTTTTGGTTTTACTTGCTTGTCAGCCAGGCGCCCGACGGCGCCGATGCGTTGCCGTGAATTGCGGTACGCCCTAGCGGAGTCCGTACGAGCGCTCCGTGACGGTGGCGGAGGCGGGTTGGTGTTTTTGGGAGTGCCGTACCACGCGCCGAGTCTGCCAGCGTCTCGCGCTTTAGGCGCTTCCAAAAATGCCAACGCGCCTAGAGCCAACCCAAGCCACGACCTCGTTGAGAAACGCCGTGGCGAGGCCATGTGGCACGCTTCGCAGCCCCCTATTTCAGTTTATTGTACTTCGGAAGGATTCGGTCGAGGGAAAAAGAAAACCCCCGGGGATTGCTCCCCGGGGGTTTTTAGAGCTTGGTCTAACCTTAGAACGTAACCTTGACCGAGGAAACGATGTCGGTCGCGGTCTCGTCGTTCGGCGCGTTGTAGAAATCGCCAGGCACGAACCAGCCGGCGAGCAGGCCGAAAGACACGTCTTCGGTGTAGTCGTAGGTGACGATCGCGTCGAATTCCCAGCCGAGATCATCGTTACGGCCAGCGATTTCTTCGTCGACCCAGAACCAAGAGAACGCGCCCTCAACGAGCAGGTCCTCGAGCGGCTTGAAGCCGGCCTTGGCCTGGAGCATGTTCTGGTTGGTCGTGGCAGACTGGTCAGCCGCGTCGACGGTTCCGTAAACGAACTCACGGAAATCGCCGTACGCCGTCCAGAACTTGCCGCGGTACAGGCTGTTCCAGCCCGAGTACTCTTCCGTGGTGGCCGTCGCGTCCGAACCCGAGAAGTGCACGTACTCGAGGGTCAGCTCAGGCTTCCACGTGTAGTCGAAGCGGTAGGTTCCGAAGATATCGAAGCCCCACGCATCGCGATCACGGGTCGCACCGCCAAGAGCGGAGCGGTAGTCGCCCATCTGGTAAGCCAGTTCAGCTCCCAGCGTGATCTGCGAGATCGGGTCGAACTGCACCCGGCCGCCGATGGTGTGAGTGTCGTTATTGAACGTACCAGCCGCACCCGACAGCGTGCCGCGATCGATCTCGGAGAACCAATAACCTTCCGCAACCGCGTTGTATTCGGCGAACTTGTAGTTCACGTTCGCGCCGAACAGGTCGATGTCGTCTTCCGGGTTCGTGTTGTTTTCGTCGATCTTCGAGTAGAACGCGTCAACGGTCCACGGGTTGAAGTCCAGCGTCGCGCGGATCGCGTCGAACGCCGTCGTGACCGAGTACTCGTTCGCCTGAAGCGTCGCGGACGGATCCCAAGCGCGGTTGTTGTTACCGATGATGAAACCGCGGCCGAACCAGATGTCCTGACGACCAACGGTCAGGGTAAGCGGAGAGTAGAAGATCTCCTTCATCTGGACGTAGGCGAGGTCGAGGATGATATCGAACTCGCTGGTCGCGTTCTCGGTAACCGCATCCTGCACGCGGGCATTCCAGTCACGCTGGTTGACGACGTTCACAACCGTCGAGACGTTGTCCGTCAGGTCGGCGGAAACTTCCACCTGCGTGATGCCGGTGAAGAAGCTGTCACCTTCCGAACGCTGAACGGCAGAGCCGCCAGCGCCCGCACCCGGGGCACCGTCGACGCCCGCGTCGTTGTCGGCGAGATCATAACCATCACGGTTGAAGTAGTAAGCGTCGATGGAACCCGACACCTTGACGTTCTGCGTTTCGGCGAAGGCGGGCATCGCAAACGCGAGCACCAGGGCCGAGGCGAAGATCGCTTTAATAAATTTCAAGTTGCCTCCAAATATCATTTTAGTGGTCTATTTTAGGTAGTGCTTTAAGGGCCGGATTATCCGTCCGGCCGGCGACCGCATGAGCCTGTGGGGTTCTCCACCTCCTTTTGCGGCATAGAGTCGGTCGCCGTTCGTTGTAAGTATTGGATACAACACGTGTAGGCTAGCAAGAAGGCCATAGGCGGTCAAGCTTTTTTTACTTATTCTTAACATGCCCGAAATGGGCGGCTAAAGGGGTCCGGGGAGGACGGGAGGAGAGGTGAAAGGAAGAGCGCGTTAAGCCCTACGAAAGCCCGTTCGTGGAGACCGAGGAGGCTGCGGGCTCATCCGGCAGATGGACCACGAAGGTGGCCCCTTCCCCCACCTGGCTGAGGGCGGTGATCCGGCCGCCGTGGTTGTCCACAATCTTCTGGACGATGGAGAGGCCGATACCGGTGCCGTCGTACTCCCCGCGCGGATGAAGGCGCTGGAACGGCTTGAAGATGCGGTCGACGTACTTCTGCTCAAACCCGATCCCGTTGTCCGAGACCCGGATATCCACGCCCCCGTCGGGGCTCCGGTCGGCGGCGATAACGATGTGGGGAGTGGTGTCCTTCTTGGCGAATTTGATCGCATTGGTGATGAGGTTCTGGAAGAGGTGCCCCATTTGGGGGCGGCTGGCGTTTACGTGGGGCAGAGCGGAAATTTCGAACTGGGCTCCGGTCTGATGGATCTTCACTTCGAGATCCGCCATGACCTCGTCCAATACCTCGTGGAGGTCTATCCGCGTGCACACTCTCTCTCCCCGCGCGATCTGTGAATGCTGGAGAAGGTCCTCGATGATCGTCTTCATGCGGTGGGCGGCGCTGTGCATGCGCTCGAAGTAGTCGCGCTCCTGCCCGTCTAGGCCCGAGAGCTTCGCCTTCAAGCGGTCGCTGAAGGTGAGAATTTTACGGAGCGGCTCCTGGAGATCGTGCGAGGTGATGTAGGCGAACTGCTCGAGGTCGCGGTTCGACTGCTCGAGGTCGGCGTTCGTCTTCGAAAGGCGCTCCCAGGCTTCGTTGCGGTCGTGGATATCGGTGCAGGTTCCGATCCACGCGGAGAGCTTCCCTTGCGTCGTCTCGGGGATCACGCGCAAGAGATGCCAGCGCGGGGCGCCGTCCCCGGCGCGGACGATGCGGATTTCGATCTCGAAACCCTTCAGGGTTCGGACCGCTTCGGCCCAAGCCGCGACCGCTTTGGGGACGTCCTCGGGAAAAATGCCGTTCTTCCAGCCTTCGCCCGAGCTTTCTTCGCGCGAGAGGCCGGTGTACGCGCACCACACCTCGTTGACGTAATCGACGGAGCCGTCGGGACGCGCCTTGCAGATGATATGGGGAATGGAATCGGCGAGCTTACGGTACCGCTGAAGGCTCTCCATCTCGAGTTCGGCAAGGCGGCGTTCGCGTTCGCGTTTCTCGGCCTCGAGGAGCTGCTTGGCTTGCTTGGCGATCATGAGGTTCCGGCGGAAGAGCTCTACGAAGATCTTCACTTTCGCCCGGAGGATCAAGGGGTCGAAGGGTTTGAAAAGATAATCGGCGGCGCCCGACTTGTAGCCTTCGTAAATGTGGCGCGAGTCTTTGTTGATGGCCGTGACGAAAATGATCGGGGTGTCTTTCGAGGGCTCGTACTGCTTCATGAGCCGCGCGGTCTCGAAGCCGTCCATGATCGGCATCTGGACGTCCAAGAGGACGACCGCGTACGTGCGGTCGTACATGCAGGAGAGCGCCTCCTGCCCGGAGGAAGCCGTCACGAGGGTATATTCGGGGCAAGCGAGCACGGCCTCGAGCGCGAGAAGGCCGTCGGGGCGGTCGTCGACCAGGAGAATGTTAACCGCGTCCTCGGGGTCACCGAGGACGCGGCTGTCTTTGAGCTTCACGTCCAATCCCATCATCGGTTCAGAACGGCCTGTTCTTTTTGCAGCCACAGGTGGATGAACGAGAGGAGGCGATCGGCGTCGACCGGCTTCGTGATGTAGTCCGACGCGCCGGCGTCCAAGCACTTCTCGCGGTCCCCTTTCATGGCCTTGGCGGTGAGAGACAGGATCGGCAGCCGCTTGAAGCGCGGGATCATGCGGATCTGCTTCGTCGCCTCGACGCCGTCCAGCTCGGGCATCATCGTGTCCATGAGGACGAGGTCGACTTTCGGCTCGCGCGCCAGGATGTCGAGTGCGACTTTGCCATTCTCGGCGTACAGCACCTTCATTTTCTGCGCTTCAAGCACGCTCGTGATCGCGAAGATGTTGCGCTTGTCGTCGTCCACGATGAGGATCTTCCGGCCGGTGAAGTCGGCGGTCGGCGGAGCCATCGGGATCGCGCTCTCGTGATCGCGGAGGCTGTCCTTCTCGACCGCGTCGGGTCCGGAGTATTCCGCGGGGAGGTACAGCGTGAACGTGCTACCCACTCCGGGAGTGCTCTCAACCTCGATGACGCCGCCCAAGAGACGCGCGATTTCGCGGCTGATCGTCAGGCCGAGACCCGTGCCGCCGTATTTGCGATTGTTGGTGCCGTCGGCCTGTTGGAACGCCTCGAAGATCAGGTTCTGCTTCTCCTGCGGAATGCCGATGCCGGTGTCCTTGACCTGGAACGCGAGCACCGCCTGGGCCTCGCTCAGCGTCGACAGCGGGAATTCCCGCAGTTTCGAGTCAAGGGTGCGAATGGTCATGGAGACCTTGCCCTTCTCCGTGAACTTGAACGCGTTCGACAGCAGGTTCTTCAAGATCTGCTGGAGACGGTTCGAGTCGACGATCATCGATTCGGGAACCGCGCCGTCCGTCTCGAGGCTGAACGTGAGGCTCTTGTGCTCGGCGACCGGGCGGAAGTTCTGCTCGAGGTAGTCGTTCACCTCCGAGAGACGGATCCGGACCGGCTCGATCGACATCTTGCCCGCTTCGACCTTGGACAGATCCAAGATCTCGTTGATGAGCGTCAGGAGGTCCTGTCCCGCCGAGTACACGGTGTGCGCAAACTTCACCTGCTCCGGCGTGAGGTTTCTCTCCTTGTTATCGGAAAGAATCTTCGACAGGATGAGGAGCGAGTTCAGCGGCGTACGAAGCTCGTGGGACATGTTCGCCAGGAACTCGGACTTGTACTTCGAGATCAGCGATAGTTGCTCGGCCTTTTCTTCCAGCGAGAACGACGCGAGCTCGACTTCCTTGTTCTTGACCTCGAGCAGCTTGGCCTTTTCTTCGAGTTCCTTGGCCTGCGCTTCGAGTTCGGCGTTGGAGCGTTTGACTTCCTGCAGCAGCTCTTCCGTTCTCATCGAGGACGAGATCATGTTCAGGATGACGCCGATCGAATCCATCAGCTGATCGAGGAGGTTGAGGTAGTTCTGGCTGAACGACTTGAACGACGCGAGCTCGATGACAGCCTTGAGTTCCCCTTCGAAGAGGACCGGCAACACGAGAATGTTCTGCGGCTTGCCCTCGCCGAGGCTCGAGCTGATCGACACGTAATCCTCGGGCGGGTTCACGAGAAGGATCTTCTTCTTCTCGAACGCGCACTGGCCGATCAGGCCTTCCTTTAGCCTGTACTGGTTCGAGACCTTCTTGCGTTCGGTGAACGCGTAGCTGGCGATCAAGCGGAGCACGGGATCGGTGTCGTCGTTCTCCATCATGAAGAACGTGCCGTGGTGGGCGTCGATCAGCGGCGTCAGCTCCGACATGATGAGCTGGGCGACGGCGGTGATCGAGCGCTGGCCCTGCATCATGCCCGAGAACCGCGCGAGGTTGGTCTTGAGCCAGTCCTGCTCGGTGTTCTTCTCGGTGGTGTCCTTCAGGTTCGCGATCATCTGGTTGATGTTGTCTTTCAGCGCCGCGACTTCGCCCTGCGCTTCGACCGTGATCTGCCGCGTGAGATCGCCC
>CAYSKO010000052.1:0-5624 GCA_964431835.1 uncultured Planctomycetia bacterium
GGTAGCGAAATTCCTTGTCGGGTAAGTTCCGACCTGCACGAATGGTGTAACGATGGTGCCGCTGTCTCAACAACGGGCTCGGCGAAATTGTAGCGGCGGTGAAGATGCCGTCTACCCGCAGCTAGACGAAAAGACCCCGGAACCTTTACTGTACTCTGGTATCGATCTTTGGTCCGCTATGTGTAGAATAGTTGGGAGACTTTGATGCCTTGTCGCTAGATGAGGCGGAGTCACAATGTGAAATACCAACCTTAGTATACTAGGGATCTAACCCCAGGCCGTATAACCGGCTGGGGGACTGTGCCAGACTGGCAGTTTGACTGGGGCGGTTTCCTCCTAAAGAGTAACGGAGGAGTGCAAAGGTTCCTTCAGCGCGGTTGGCAATCGCGCGTAGAGTGTAAAAGCATAAAGGAGCTTAACTGCGAGACCTACAAGTCGAGCAGATAGGAAACTAGGCTTTAATGATCCGGCGCTTTCTGGTGGTAGAGGCGTCGCTCAACGGATAATAGGTACTCCGGGGATAACAGGCTTATCGCGTCCAAGAGTTCATATCGACGACGCGGTTTGGCACCTCGATGTCGGCTCATCACATCCTGGGGCTGGAGAAGGTCCCAAGGGTCGGTCTGTTCGCCCGTTAAAGTGGTACGTGAGCTGGGTTCAGAACGTCGTGAGACAGTTCGGTCTCTATCTGCTGCGGGCGTAGGATATTTGAAGGGAGCATTCTCTAGTACGAGAGGACCGAGAATGACCGACCTCTGGTGTTCCAGCCGTGCCGCCAGGTGCGCTTGCTGGGTAGCTATGTCGGGAAAGGATAAGCTCTGAAAGCATCTAAGAGCCAAGCCCCCCCTGAGATAAGATATCCCCTCCGGTTTATCCGGACTAAAGACCCCATGTAGATCACGTGGTTGATAGGCCAGGTGTGTACAGGCAGTAATGCCTTTAGCTTACTGGTACTAATTGGTCGTGAGGCTTGACCTACAATATTTAAGTAGGAAACAAATCGTCTACACCCTCTATGAAATTTTTGAAGAACGCGAATTTTTTTCGCTCTTTTATACGCTTTCGAGAATAGAAATCTGAATATAGATTCTATTCTCAACAATCTTGTCGGTGACCATAGCGGAGGGGTCACACCCGTTCCCATTCCGAATACGGAAGTTAAGCCCTCCTGCGCCGATGGTACTTGAGGGGCAACTCTCTGGGAGAGTAGGTCGTCGCCGGCATTTATTTTAAAGAAGGATTGGCTCACAAGGCTGGTCCTTCTTTTTTTTACCTTATGGATACATTTTACTCATTCGTATCGGACAATGGTTTTTGGGGAACGCTTGGCTGGCTATGGATCGCCGGCTTGGGGTTTTATTTTTTACGTCTCATCGTTTACCGGTCGAGCCAATTTTCGGACGCTTTCCGGGTTCTGTATTATTCCGGCCACCCATCCCTCGACGTCATCACCGAAGGCGCTCTCGAGGTGCTCTCTGACCGGATCCGTTTCGTGCCGGACGAGAGTGGACGGTCTGCACTCGAAATTCCGTATGCTCACCTTGGGGACGTACGCTCGAAGACGCGCGACCAGGGGGAAGCGAGTCTTGTCTTTCAGAGTTCGACTTACGGGCTTGCGGGGGCGATACGGTATCTTCTGATCGATTATTTCGATGCTGAAGGCGTCAAAGGCACGATCGAGTTCGCCATGCGCGCCAAATCGAACAAAGCCGCGGTTCTTCGGCGCCTTATCCTGGAGGCGGCGGGCAGGTCGACCGGAGTAAGCGTTAAAAAAAACTAATCTGCTTCTAATCTGGGTTTAATTTCGCCGCGGTACAATAGGGTGCAAATTGGGCTAGATATTACCGTCTCCTTAGGAGGGCACATGAAACGCTACTATCGCCTGTACCTCTTACCTGTTCTCGTCCTCTCCTTTTCCTTCCTGAACACGCAAGTTTTTGCTCAAATGGTCACCGGTGAGGTGACGGGTGTGGATGCGATTCGTAAAGTGCTGTATCTGCGTTATCCCGCCTCTCAGGGGCGTAGCGACCGTTTCGCTTGGGCTTCACATGTACCCGGACGCGAGAGACTCGAACGCGCTTCTATCGGGGACGAGCTAACGATCGAAGTCGAGCTTGCAGGTGACACTTGGCAGGTCGTGTCGGTCGCGGCGGGAACGGTGAAAACCTCGGATCCCGTCGCGTCGGTGGGTAGCAGGCGCCTCAATCCTGCCACGGTCGACGTTTCTGTTGCGGCCATCGCGGAGGCTGCGGCACCCCGCGACCTCACCGACGACAGTTTTTCGGAGCAAGGCACCGAGGAAGGGATGATCCTGTCCGCGAAACCTGAGCCGGTCGTCGTTCCCACGTTTCCGGACGCGGCTCCAGAGACCGTCGAAGATGCCTCGCTCGAAATGGCGCGTGAGGCGGCGCCTATAACGACTCGTACAAGCCCGTCGGTGCGCAAAGTCGAACCAGTGCGGGTGCGGTCCGTCAGCAGGGCCGAGGATCGCGAAACGGTACATCCGATCAAGATTAAGCCAGAACTGGTTCTCGAGCGACCCTCGAGACCCGCTCCTCGGGCCGTTGCGCCGCCGCTCCGACGTGAGCTGGCAACGGAAGCGGAGCCCGCCCGGCCGACGGCGGTGAAGTGGGAACCCGCACGACCTGTAACCGAGCCTGTGTCGTTGGAGGAGTCCGCCCGCCCGGATGCGCTTCGGACAAGGGAAGGAGTCGCGAGCGATATGTGGCATTCTAGGCCGCTGCGCGAACGCGCTAAAAAAACAGACGATTCCTCGATGCCTTATTACCATCGCGCCGCCTCCCGCACCGCGACACCTGCACCCCGGACCTCGAAGACGAACTTCATGCCATCTAAGGAGCGTCCGGCGCCTCCGCGGGCACGTCGTCCGCAGCGCGACGGAGAAGCGAGTACCCCGTTCTTATCCTTTATGGCAGACAGCATCAATGGCGCAGCACGATCTATTGAAAGCGCGTTCGAGCGCTGAAGCCCCGTCGGCCACGAGGACGAGCTTGCGTCTGGCCGTGAGATTCTCATGGGATGGCAGATTGTCGGGCAGTCCAAGTGGCAGGATATCCCTTGGATGAAGATAATTTTCCAGCTTTAACGTTTTGCGTTTTCGTTCCGTTGGCCTAAAATACGAAGACCCCTCGGGTGAGGGGTCTTTTTTCATGAGGGGAGCGATGGCGAAGCGAAGACTTTTTTTAATTTTTGCAGGTTCGACAACCCGCTTGGTGGAGCGTATTCTGCACCAAGATTCGCGCGTTGCGGAAAGCGACGAATGATTCTACCTGCTCTTTTTCTCGCACTCGTGGCACTCGCCGCAACGGCTCCTGTGGCCGCTTCATCGGCATCGATACGCGTCGACGTGTCGGATCAGAAGCTCGAACTGCGGGAAGCGGGCCGTGTTGTTAAGATTTACCGGGTCTCAACGTCGCGTTACGGGATAGGCAACCGGCAGCTTTCGAACAAGACACCGCTCGGAAAGCACGTCATCGCCAAGAAAATCGGCGACGACGCCCCTTCGGGCACCGTCTTTAAAAATCGGGCTCGCCTGAAGAGAAAAGTCGAAGTGAACCGCTCAAAGACCGAGCCGACGAAAGAGGATCTCGTCACGACCCGGATCCTTTGGCTGCGCGGTCTAGAGCCCGGCGTGAATAGCGGTAAGCGGGTGGATACTTTCCACAGGCTCATTTACATTCACGGCACCCCGGACGAAGGTTTTATCGGGAAGCCCGCTTCGCACGGCTGCGTGCGTATGAAAAACGCCGAAGTGATCGACCTTTACCGTCGGGTAGAGGAGGGTACGCCGGTGGAGATCGTCGAATGAAAAATATCCTTTTCTTGGCGGCGGGAGGAGTCGCGGGGACTTTCGCGCGATACGGCCTGTCGGTGGTCTGCGCACGTTTTCCCGGCCGCGCGTTCCCAGTGGGAACTTTCCTCGTGAACGCGAGCGGCTGCCTTCTTATGGGCTTTTGCGCTGCCAAACTCGGCACAAGGGAGGGCGCAAGGCTTCTTCTTATGACGGGATTTTGCGGTGCGTACACTACTTTCTCGGCGTTCTCGCTCGAGATCGTGGAGCTCGCCCGGGCAGGCCGGCCACTCCAGGCGGCCTTTTACGCGGCGGCTTCCGTGGCCGCCGGGACGATTCTCGTCTCGGTCGGTTATCTGTACGGCGACCGAGGATGAGGCGGAAGCACGAAAAGCTTGCTTTTTCCGTCAGCTTTCTTAGAATAGCTTTAAGCGGAGGCTATCCTTTGACGGCGGCGGAAAAACGCGCAACGAAACATTCGACCTGCCTCTCGATAGAGAGGTTTCGTCATTTTTGGAGGACCCCATGAGCGTTTTCTTCGACGCGCTGAACAAGGCGCAAAAAAAGAACGAGGACCAGAACGCGCAGAAAAACGTGATCCAGGTGCCGCGGCGCACGGACGCCCGGGACTGGATGATGCTCGTCGGTCTTTTTTGTCTTTTGGCGACCGGGTTCTCGATCTGGTCCGACCGGCAGGAGAGCCGCCGACGCGACCAGGCTCTCCATGGAGAGATAGCGACGCTGGGCGCCAAGCAAGAGGAGCTACTCGCCAAAATCCACACGGACGACTCCTTCCTCGACACCCGGATGCAGCTCGATGTGCTCGAGCTCAAGCAGAATTTTAAGGCGCTCTCTACCAAGTTTGACTCGTTCCGCCAGGAGCGGGAGTCCATCGGTGCGGAGAATAAGGCTCTTCGCGAAGAACTGAAGAGCGACATGGTCGGAGTTTCGACGCGGCTTCACAACGTCGAGCGCGACCACTCGATCTTGGCTGAACGGATGGAGACGCTCAAAACCGAGCGTTCCGGGGAAGACCCGTCCGCCGCATGAAGCTCGCCGACGGCGCGCGTGCCGTGCGGTTTTCGCAACGTGAAGCTCGCCGTTGCCTTGAATTTTAATTCACTCGACCGCCCCAAAGACCGTCTCCGCTTCCTTTCTGTCCACAGATATCAAGATGAACCGCAATTACGCGATGGCCCGCATGTGGAGTCTCCTCGGACTGTGAATTCGAACTCAGAGAGGATAAATATGAAAAAAGCTTGGATCCTCTTCGCGTCGCTCGCCGCGTTCGTTCCGTCGGCTTTCGCGGCCGACGTGTGGCGCGAGAAGACTGACGGCGCGGAATTCGACCGTACGGGCCGCTTCGACACCGGGGTGTACGCGGCCGGGACGTTCATCGAAGGCGGGGACGCGGACAATTCCGGTTTCGTCGGCGTGGATGCCTCGTACGGTCTACGCCCTTGGGCGGCCGTGGGCGTGGAGGGCGGATGGACCGAGACCAGCTCCGAACTCGGTCAGGACCTCGAAATCGCCATCTTCATGGCCGAGATGATCGTTCGTTTCAACGAAGCGCGCCGTGAATGGAACGGCTACCGGTTTGCGCCGTACGTGTCGTTCGGTGCGGGCGGAATATGGAGTTCGCTCGACCGCCCGGCGGGGGATGGAGACGACAGCTCGATTGGGTGGAAAGCCGGTATCGGCGCCGATTGGTTCCTGAACAAGAACTGGGCGCTCAATCTCGAAGCCGATTATTACCAGTCGATCGACGAGCTGCCGATCGATTCTTCGACGAACCCCGAGAACAAGCTCGACT
>CAYSKO010000053.1:0-5346 GCA_964431835.1 uncultured Planctomycetia bacterium
TTACTTTGGTCATGATGGCCCAAGTGCCCACCCTAACTTCATTTTCTCCTGCCAGTGGCCCCGTGGGAACTTCCGTTATAATCACTGGAACAAACTTTAGCACAACCCCTGCCAGCAACATCGTTTTCTTTGGTGCCACAAAGGCTACCGTAACCGCAGCCACCACAACGCAACTTACCGTTACAGTTCCGGTAGGCGCAACCTACCAACCCATCACCGTACTTACCAATAGCTTATTAGCTTATTCCAGCAAGCCCTTTGTGGTAACTTTTAATGGGGTACCGGGCATTGATGCAAATTCTTTTGCAGCCAAAGTAGATTTCACAACTGGAACAACTCCATATGGTATTGCTATTGGCGATCTGGACGGAGATGGAAAGCCGGATTTAGCCGTAACCAATAATAACGGTAATACAATTTCGGTATTCAAAAATACAAGCTCAACCGGCTCTATCACCGCGAGTGCCTTTGCCACAAAAGTAGATTTTACAACAGGTGCAGGCACAACGCCTTATGACATTGCTATTGGTGACTTAGACGGAGACGGGAAGCTGGATTTAGCTGTTACAAGTTATGGTAGTAACACAGTTTCGGTATTTAAAAATACAAGCTCAATCGGGCTGATCACTACAAGTTCCTTTGCGCCCAAAGTTGATTTCACAACTGGCTCATCACCATACGGTGTTGCTATTGGTGATTTGGACGGAGACGGGAAACCGGATTTAGCTGTTGCTAGTTATAATGACAATACTGTTTCAGTACTCAAAAATATTAGCGCAACTGGGACGATATCAGTAAGTTCCTTTGCGGCCAAAGTTGATTTCACTACAGACATTGGTCCTTATGATGTCGCTCTCAACGACCTGGACGTAGATGGGAAGCCAGAATTGGTAATTTCAAACGCAAATAGCAATTCGGTTTCGGTTTTTAAAAATACGAGTTCAATCGGGTCTATCACCTCGAGCTCCTTTGCCACAAAAGTCGATTTTACAACAGGCTCAACACCTTATAGTGTTGCTATTGGCGATTTGGACGGAGATGGGAAACCGGATTTAACAGTACTTGGTAATAGTAATGCGGTTTCGGTTCTCAAAAATACAAGCACAACCGGGGCAATCACTTCAAGTTCCTTTGCACCAAAGGTTGATTACGCGTCAAGTGCAGAGCCTCGTGCTGTAGTTATTGGAGATCTGGACGGAGATGGGAAACCTGATTTAGCTGTAACAAGTTTTACTGGAAATGCTGTATCGATTTTAAAAAATACAAGCATAACTGGGGCAATCACTTCAGGTTCCTTTTCGCCCAAGGTCGATTTCACAACTGGCTCACAGCCATATGGTGTTTTCGTTTGTGACCTGGACGGGGATGGCAAGACCGACCTGGCGGTTACAAGTTCTAACAGCAATACCGTATCGGTATTTCGCAATACCGTATTGTCAATACCCGCGCCCGCTATCACCAGTTTTACGCCAACCAGTGCTGGTAGTGGAAGCACAGTAACTTTAACAGGCACCAACTTGACAGGAGCTACCGCAGTAAGCTTCGGAGGGACAGCAGCAACATCATTTAATGTAGTTTCAGCAACGAGCATCACGGCTGTCGTTGCATCTGGCACTTCGGGAAGTGTAAGTGTAACCACTCCCGGAGGTACTGCAACGCTGGCAGGATTTGCATTTATTCCTGCTCCAACTATCACCAGTTTCACGCCTACCATTGCGGGCAATGGAAGCACAGTAACTTTAACAGGCACTAATTTAACAGGAGCGACAGCCGTAAGCTTTGGTGGCACTGCAGCAACTTCATTTAATGTGGTTTCGGCAACAAGCATAACGGCAGTCGTTGGTTCCGGCACTTCGGGAAGTGTAAGTGTAACCACTCCCGGGGGTACTGCAACGCTGGCAGGATTTGCATTTATTCCTGCTCCAACTATCACCAGTTTCACGCCTACCAGTGCTGGCAATGGAACCACAGTAACTTTAACAGGCACTAATTTAACAGGCGCAACAGCCGTAAGCTTTGGTGGCACTTCAGCAACATCATTTAATGTAGTATCGGCCACGAGCATTACGGCAGTTGTTGGTTCAGGAACTTCGGGAAATGTAAGCGTAACCACTCCCGGAGGCACGGCAACGCTGGCTGGATTTACATTTATTCCGGCACCAACCGTCACCAGCTTTACTCCAACCAGTGCTGGTAGTGGAACCACAGTAACTTTAACAGGCACTAATTTAACAGGCGCAACAGCCGTAAGCTTTGGTGGCACCGCAGCAACATCATTTAATGTAGTTTCAGCAACGAGCATCACGGCTGTCGTTGCATCAGGCACTTCGGGAAGTGTAAGTGTAACCACTCCCGGAGGCACGGCAACGCTGGCAGGGTTTACATTTGTTCCTGCTCCAACCATCACCAGCTTTACTCCAACGAGTGGAACAGTAGGAACTTCGGTAACAATCACCGGAACTAATTTTAGTGCTACACAGGCTAACAACACGGTGAAGTTCAATGGAATAACTGCGACTGTTACAGCCAGCACGGCAACCAGTTTCACCACATCAGTACCAACAGATGCAACCACAGGAGCTATCACGGTAACAGTAGCCGGAGTAACCGGAACAAGCGCAACTAATTTTACGGTAACAACAGGCACGGATACTACTCCTCCTGTAGTTACCGCCAACAACACGTTATCTGTTATCGCTCCTAACAGTTCCATATCGGTTTCAGCTAATTTCACTGATGCCTCCGGAATTGCCACCAATCCTGCGCCAAGGGTTTTTTATCGCCCCATAGCAGGTGTGTCTCCTAATACTTTTGTATCTGCAAACATGACGCTCTCTAGCGGTTCAACCTACACGGCAACAATTCCGGGCAGTGCTGTTACCGAACTAGGTGTGGAGTACAAATACCTGATTACAGATGGAGCATGGTTAGACAATTCAGCCAGTCAAATCATTTACAAAACACGTATCAATCATTCCGCTGGCTTGTCATTAACTTCTTATCCGGCAAATGCTGCAGGACCTGCTGCGTCTAATTACCGGATTATTGCAATCCCCTTAGTACTTGTAAGCAAAACGGCAAACGATGTCTTCAACAATGTTTTAGGAGGGTATGATCCTACCATCTGGCGTATGTTCAAGTACAACGGTTCTTCCTTTACTGAATTGAATGCAAGTTCGGTATTAACTCCGGGCGAGGGCTATTGGTTTATTACTATCAGCAGTTCTCCGCTTGACACTGGCCCAGGCACAACCGTGGATGGTAGTACCAGCAGTCCCTTTTCAATTACCCTTAAGCCTGGTTGGAATCAAATTGGCAATCCTTATAATTTTAATATTTCATGGGCCGATATCGTGGCCGCCAACCCTGCTCAATCTGCCAATCTTGGAGGCAACGAAAGCAAAATCAGGGTTTTCCGAGGAACGATAGAAAATGTGGATGTACTCAAAACTTTCGAAGGAGGTTTTGTAAAATATCTTGGAACTAGTGCGACAGCCATAAATATTCCTGTTACAAAAAATGCTTCTATCCAAGGCCGCAAGGGCTCAGTTGATCCAACAACAAACTCGCTTGCTAAGGACGAATGGGAGATTTTTTTTACTCTAAAAAACGGCTCAACAGAGTATAAGCTTGGCGGAATTGGCATGCACCCTGAAGCGAAGGAAGATTTCGACTACCACGATGATTTCAATAGTCCTCGTTTTATTGAATATCTTGAAGTCACCTTTCCTAAAAAATATGTTGGGATGACTTATACTAAAGATGTAGTGCCAACTGCTGAAAATCGGGTCTGGGAATTTAAAGTAGAATCAAATCTGAAAGAAGAAATAACATCCATTAACTGGGACAACTCTTATTTTGGAAACGGAAAAGAAATTTTTCTATTAGATGTTGCCTCTCACCGGGCAACAGAAATGAATAGCAAATCACATTATGATTTCAAAACTGCCACGTCAAAGGATTTCAAAATTGTGTTTGGCAGTGCTGATTATGTGAAGCAAGAGTTGATGCCTAACGAAGTAATTTTATTTGAGCCTTATCCCAATCCGTTTAATAACCAAGTTTTAATTGAATATGCTTTACCAACTGGAATGGTTGAATCGAACTTGGAAGTTGAAATTTTAAATTCATTGGGATCAAAAATTTCTTCTGTTCCCATTTCTCAAAAGGCAGGATTTGGTTCTTGGATGTGGGAATGTGATGGTCAAGCAATGGGACTTTATTTTGTGCGGTTGAAGGCGGGAGATCAATATATAATTAAGAAATTACTTAAAAACTAGGTTATGATTAAACTAAGCTTACTTCCTTTTATTCTTTTCTCAGTGTTAACACAAGCTCAAACACTTAGGGAAAGAACTAATACTGTTAAGGTAGATTTTTCAGAGCCTGTGATTGCGAAAAATCCAGAGATTCCAAAAAACGCTCGAAAGAACAGAGCTTTAATTATGGGAGTGTCGAAATATATACATGAAGGCCCTGGCCTTCAATCTTTGGATAATCCTAAATATGATGCTCAACTTCTTTATGATATGCTAACATTGAATTATACATTCGATCCGGCTGATATAATTTTGCTTAGAGATCCAACACGGCAGCAAATTATTGATTCCTTCGACCAACTTTCCGAAGTAACAACAAAAGATGACAACGTACTTGTATTTTATGCAGGGCATGGAGTATGGGATAAGCAAAAAGAACTGGGGTACTGGCTTCCATCAGACGCTGAATTAAAAAGTAGAAGCGCCTGGATAGCGAACAGTCAAATTAAAGATTACTTAAGCGATAATGTAATTCGATCAAAACACACTTTATTAATTACCGATGCCTGTTTCGGAGGAAGCATTTTTAAAAGCCGCAGTGTTTCCGCTGAAATGATAGTTCGAATAAATGAGTTGTATAGAGAACCTAGTAGAAAAGCCATGACAAGTGGTAATCTTAGTGCAGTGCCTGACAAAAGTATATTTATTCAACAACTGCTTAAAAAACTTGGAGATAATGAAGATGATTTTTTACCTGCTCAGCAACTCTTCTCACGCATCTACGAACCTATTGTGAATAATGCTGCCACAAATCCACTCTATGGAATTATTCAAGGAGCAGGGGATGGCGGAGGTGATTTTATCTTTATTAGAAGGAAGTAGTTCTTCCCATATAAAATTCTCTAAGTACATAATGATTCATAACTAGTGTGCTATATTCTGGTCGCTTGCGTCTAGCCACCAAAATCCAGTAACTTGCAGCGTATGAAGTGGATTCTAATTCTCGTATTGACTTGTTTTATTTTCAAGGCACCAGCTCAATCCTACATTCCTAAGTTCGATATTCAAGGCCATCGGGGTGCACGCG
>CAYSKO010000054.1:0-5043 GCA_964431835.1 uncultured Planctomycetia bacterium
CGCTCGAAGACCCGGCGGCGCTGCGCGACTTCTCGGTGCTCAAGATCCCGTTCGCGTCGCTCACGAAGAACGCGCTCGCCGAATCCAAGATCAAAGTCTCCGAGATGGACCGTTCCAAAAATTACTTCGCGCTCGGCCTCCTCTTCTGGATGTACGGCCGCACGATCGACCACACGATCAAGTGGACTTTGGACAAATTCTCGAAGAAGCCCGACATCGCCGAGGCGAACATCATGGCCCTCAAGGCCGGCTACAACTACGGCGCCATCACCGAGACCGCCCCCGCGCGTTACGTCGTTCCGAAGGCGGAGATCCGGCCCGGCAAGTACCGTAAGATCACCGGCAACGAAGCAACCGCGCTCGGGATCGTCGCCGCGGCCCAACTTTCGGGGAAGGACGTCCTTTACGGGACCTACCCCATCACGCCGGCGTCCGATATCCTACACAACCTTGCTCGGCATAAGAATTTCAAGATCAAGACGCTCCAGGCGGAGGACGAAATCGCGGCTTGCGGCGCAGCGCTCGGCGCCTCGTTCGGCGGCCAGATCGGCATCACCGCCACCTCGGGTCCCGGCGTCTGCCTAAAATCAGAAATGATCAACCTGGCCCTCATGGCCGAGCTTCCACTGGTGATCCTGAACGTGCAGCGCGGCGGTCCATCCACGGGCCTCCCGACAAAGACCGAGCAGTCGGATCTCCTCCAGTGCATGTACGGCAGAAACGGCGACTCCCCCGTCGCGATCGTCGCGCCGTCGACGCCGTCTAACTGCTTCGAATACATGATCGAGGCGATCCGCATCGCCACGAAGTTCATGTGCCCCGTGTTCTTCCTGTCGGACGGCTACATCGCCAACAGCTCCGAGCCGTGGCACCTGCCCGAGATCGAGAAGCTGCCGAAGTTCTCGATCAAGCACCCGACGGCCGCCGACGGCGCGTTCTTCCCGTTCCTGCGCGACGAAAAGACGCTCGCGCGTCCCTGGGCCGTCCCGGGCACGCCGGGTCTTGAGCACCGCATCGGCGGCATCGAGAAGGCCGACAAAACCGGCAACGTGAGCTACGACCCGGACAACCATCACAAGATGACGGAGCTTCGGCGCGACAAGATCCGCCGCATCGCCGACGACATTCCGCCGGTCGAGGTGTTCGGCGAGCCGTCGGGCAAGCTTCTGGTCCTGAGCTGGGGCGGCACGTACGGCACGATCCGCGCTGCGGCCGTCGAAATGCGCGCCCAGGGCAAGAAGGTATCTCACTGTCACGTGAACTTCCTGAACCCCTTCCCGAAGAACCTAGGAGAAATCTTGGGCCGCTTCGAGCACGTCCTCATCCCCGAACTCAACATGGGGAATCTTATCGTCCTCATCCGTTCGCAGTTCGAGGGCGTGCGCGCGACGGGCTACAACAAAGTTTCCGGGCAACCGTTCAAAATCCGCGAGATCATAACCCAAGTCGAGGCCCTTTTATGAGCACTCCCACGATCGTTCCTCCCCCGACGGCGCCGGTCGGAACGCCCGAACAGCCGCGCTACAAGAAGGACGATTTCGTCTCCGGCCAGGACGTCCGCTGGTGCCCGGGCTGCGGCGACTACGCGATTCTGTCCGTCATGCAGAAGACGCTCGCCGACCACACGAAGACCGCGCGCGAAAACCACGTGTTCGTCTCCGGCATCGGCTGCTCGAGCCGCTTCCCCTATTACATGAACACGTACGGCTTCCACACGGTGCACGGCCGCGCGCCCTCGATCGCGACTGGCTTGAAATGCGCGCGTCCCGACCTCACGGTCTGGGTGATCACGGGAGACGGCGACGGCCTTTCGATCGGCGGCAACCACCTAATCCACACGCTGCGCCGCAACGTCGACCTCAACATCATCCTCATCAATAACCAAATTTACGGCCTGACGAAAGGCCAGTACTCCCCGACCTCCGAAAAGGGCAAGGTCTCGAAGTCTTCCCCGTTCGGCTCGATCGATTACCCGATCAACCCGCTCTGCACGGCCATCGCGGCCGAATCGACGTTCATCGCGCGCACAGTCGACATGGACCCGCGCCACATGGGCGGAATCCTCGCGCGCGCGATGCAGCATAAGGGCGTCTCATTCGTCGAGGTCTACCAGAACTGCGTCATCTTCAATAAGGACGCCTTCCAGCCCGTCGTCGGCCGCGAGCACCGCGACGACCGCGCGATCTATCTCGAGCACGGCAAGCCCCTCATCTTTGGAAAGAACAAGGACCGGGGCATCAAGCTGAACGGGCTCAAGCTCGAGGTCGTGGATCTGACGGCGCACCCGGAAGAACAGGCGAACCTTCTCGTTCACAACGAGCTCGACCCGAACCCCGGCTACGCCTATCTCCTGACGCAAATGACGTACCCCGATATGCCCGTGCCGTTCGGCGTGTTCCGCGCGATCCAGAAGCCCACTTACGACGACATGCTCACCGATCAGGTCGATTTTGCCGTGGCCAAGAAAGGCAAAGGCGACTTGAAGCAGCTTCTTTTCGAGGAAACCTGGGAAGTCGGGGAGAACGGCTGATGCCGACCACGAAATGCCCCTACTGCAGTTTCGAGAACGTCATGGGCAGCGACCACTGCGGGAAGTGTCTTCACTCGTTCATGCAGAAGGACGTTCCGCAGCCCAATAAGGAAAAGCTTCAGCAGCTGATCCTGACGGAAGCGGTCTCGGATTTTGTTTCGAAGGCCACCCCGCTCGTCGTGTCGCCGAAAACGTCGCTCAAGGAAGTCATCGAGCTCATGCAGGCGAACCCGACGAAGGGCTGCGTGCTCGTCTGCGAGCCCGCCGACCGCCTCATCGGGATCCTCTCGATCCGCGACATCCTTCTCCGCGTCGCGGGTCACGTCACCGAAAAAGACCTCGCGACCTACCCGGTCGAGAAGATGATGACGAAGAAGCCCGAGAGCCTTCCCTGCGACGCGCCTCTCCAGTTCGCGATCAACATGATGTCGATCGGCAAATTCCGTCACGTTCCAGTCGTGGAGCAGGGCCGGCCCATCGGCGTCGTTTCGACGCGCGACCTCGTCGAATACCTGAGCACGCACCGCAAAAAAAAGAATTCCAAATAAACCGATGATCCAGCCCGTGAACGGCGCGCCGAAGCCCGGCGCAGATGAGTCCCGCTCTTTCCCCGCGTCCCAAAAGACGTATGTGAACGGCGCGCTTTACCCCGATCTCCGCGTGCCTTTCCGGGAAGTCTCGCTTTCGCCCACGCACACCGCCAAGGGCGAGGAAACCAACACGCCGGTCCTTCTTTACGACACGAGCGGGCCCTACACGGACCCGGCGGTTTCGATCGACCTTAAAAACGGCCTCGCCCCTCTTCGCGAAGCGTGGCTTCGCCGGCGCGGCGACGCGGAGCAGCTTCCCGCGATCAGTTCCGATTACGGCAAGAAGCGGCTCGCCGACCCGAAACTCGATTCGCTCCGCTACGGCCACCGCCGCAATCCCTGGCGCGCCAAGGTCGGCAAGAACGTCTCCCAGATGCATTACGCCCGTAAAGGCGTGATCACGGAGGAGATGGAGTTCATCGCGATCCGCGAGAATTTGCTCCGCGACCGCCTGGCCGAGGAAGCGGCGAAGAGCCAGCACCCCGGCGAAAGCTTCGGCGCCTCGATCCCTGGCCGTATCACGCCGGAGTTTGTGCGCGAGGAAGTGGCCCGGGGCCGGGCGATCATTCCCGCGAACGTGAACCACCTCGAGCTCGAGCCCATGGCCATCGGCCGCAACTTCCTCGTCAAGATCAACGCGAACATCGGCAATTCGGCGGTGGCCTCGTCTATCGAAGAGGAAGTCGAGAAAATGCGCTGGGCGACCCACTGGGGCGCTGACACGGTCATGGATCTTTCCACAGGTAAGAACATCCACGAAACGCGTGAGTGGATCGTCCGGAACTCCCCCGCCCCCATCGGCACGGTCCCGATTTACCAGGCGCTCGAGAAGGTCGACGGCAAAGCCGAGGAACTCACCTGGGAAATCTACCGTGACACGCTGATCGAGCAGGCCGAGCAGGGCGTCTCCTATTTCACGATCCACGCGGGCGTCCTTCTCCGCTACGTCCCGATGACGGCGGCGCGGCGCACGGGCATCGTCTCGCGCGGCGGCTCGATCCACGCGAAATGGTGCCTCTCGCACCATAAGGAAAACTTCACGTACACCCACTTTGACGAGATCTGCGAGATCATGAAGGCGTACGACGTCTCCTTCTCGCTCGGCGACGGACTCCGCCCCGGCTCGATCTCCGACGCCAACGACCGCGCGCAGTTCGCGGAACTCGAAACGCTGGGTGAGCTCACTCAAAAAGCCTGGAAGCACGACGTCCAGGTCATGATCGAAGGCCCCGGTCACGTGCCGATGCACCTGGTCAAGATCAACATGGAAAAGCAGCTCGCCGAATGCGGCGAGGCCCCCTTCTATACGCTCGGCCCCCTGACGACGGACGTCGCTCCGGGCTACGACCACATCACTTCCGGCATCGGCGCCGCGATGATCGGCTGGTTCGGCACCGCGATGCTCTGCTACGTCACGCCGAAGGAGCACCTCGGGCTCCCCGATCGCGACGACGTCAAGGATGGCGTGATCGCGTACAAGATCGCGGCGCACGCGGCTGACCTCGCGAAGGGGCACCCGGGCGCGCACAAGCGCGACGACGCCCTGTCGAAGGCGCGGTTCGAGTTCCGCTGGCAGGACCAGTTCAACCTGTCGATGGACCCGGACACGGCGAAGAGCTTCCACGACGAGACGCTCCCGGCCGACGGCGCGAAGGTGGCGCACTTCTGCTCGATGTGCGGCCCGCACTTCTGCTCCATGAAGCTCACGCAGGACGTCCGCGCCATGGAGGGCGCCAACGGGGCCCTGCCGGCGCAGGACGTGAAGCAGGGCATGGAGCAGAAGGCCGAGGAGTTCCGCGCGTCGGGCGGCGAGGTCTACGTCCCGGTCGACGCCGCGGCGGGGGCCTGATCGTCCGCCCTCGGGTGCATGGTGAGAGGGTTCGGCAGACGACGCGCGAAGAAACAGGGAACAGGGAACAGGGA
>CAYSKO010000055.1:0-4922 GCA_964431835.1 uncultured Planctomycetia bacterium
GTTCCTGCAGACATGCCAGAATATAGTTTACAATGGTCTCATATTTCACTTTGTCTATCAATGGACCTTTTTTAACTACACCAAAACCCCTTCTTTTACTAAAAGATACGAGTCCTATCTTTTCAACTGGATTCATTGTATGCTGCGTTTGAAATAAAAGTATTACAAAAAAGAAAAGCGACCGTCCTGATCCATACTGAAGCAGGTGGAATAAATAAAAGCAGTTGCTATTGAAGATTGTCAAGTTGCTTCCATTGTTGCAGCGAAATAGAACAGTGGCCTTCTGCTAACTTTTCTTTTATTGAATTAGGTATTTCATCGGTTCTCGACCATGCCGGGTTTTCCTCTATGACTATATTAGTGGTCAAATTTCCAGTGCGATCATGAATCAACTACAAAGATCTTCCCTGTACTGTGTTGCTTGTTGAGGTGTATTACAGTCTGCCATGGCAAATTGTGTAAAAGGACATTAAGGAATTTGCGTATATGTTCTGAGATAACTAACCAAATCAATTACCTCTTCTTCCGTTAAGTTTTCAAATAATCCAGGTGGCATCATGGAAGAAGATGTTACCTCCTTGGATTGTATGGAAGACTTGTTAAGGATTACCGGATCCTGCCCAACAACCCGGAGAGTAAGCTGCCTTTGGTCTTCTGCGATAACATTTCCTGTATAGGTTCTTCCATCACGCGTATTGATGACAACCATCTTATAATCATCCTGGATCTCAGCACTTGGCTCCAAAACATTCATTAGAATATAATTTACATCCGTTCGGTTGGATCCGGTCAGGTCAGGACCTATCACCCCCCCTTCTCCGAACATTTTATGACAACTACCGCAGGATTGCTGAAATAGCGCTTTCCCTTTTATTACATTACCCGATGCGACCGCTTTCGGGCTTAAAATATTTCTGTATTTTACATAAGCAGCTTCATCACTCGACACTTGTTCGATAGGACCCCAGACTTCTATAAAACCACTGCCAACTACCCTCAGTAACTGCCTGGCTACACTTGGAGAAACCTCATTTTTGGGAATTCTTTTCTCCTTGATTTCCTTCGTTAACATTGCCCCATACCTTGGTCGAGATGATAGGGTAAGGATAACCTCCGTTTTTTCTTCCTTGTTATAAGTTCGGTAATTTTCCACTAGCAATCTGCCCAAGGTCTCATTGTCAAAGGCAGCTACCGATTGAATTGCCCCTTTTCTAATTGACGGTTCTTTTAGAAGGTTGGGCAGTTCTACTACAAGTTCTTTTCTTTGTTGTGCAGTCAGTGTCTGAAGCACCCTTTTTCGCTGTTCAAGCGGGGCACTTTTATCATTAAGGATCACAAAAGCCCTTTGTGTAGCTTCCTTGTCTCCAAACAATTCTGAAATCTCGATAGCCAATGTCTTCCATTTAGCATTGGCGCTTTGAATTTTGGACGATACTGCTTGCCAATTAGAAGGTATTTTAATATCCGTTCTTCCTTCCATACCACTTAGCATTCCTAATAACAACCATTCAGTATTGGATCCTGATTTTCCAATAAGGGCCACAAGTCTTTCCAACTCATCAGCATCCACTGCTCTTCTGGCTATATATTGAGTGACTAATGGAATTTTAGAAGCAGTTGACAGTTCCAGAAACTTATCCGGGTTTTCAGCCATTAACGGCTCTATTCCATACCATATCATTTTTGGAAGGTTGTGGTCATTTTCATCTTCCGCGTGTTTCAGAAGATTGGTTGCTATTATCCATTTATCATTTGTACTTATTCTTTGCAGAGCTGCGGCCAGATAAAGACGAACCACTGGTGAGTCATCATCATGAGCCATAATTCGAAATATAGCAATAGCTTCATTTGAAGGATTTAGATCTTCACATAATATTTGTATAGTCCATGATCTGACATATTGGTCTTTATCAGATAAAGAACGCATAAGATCTTCTTGGGTGAATCCTCCCGCGAGATGCAAGGCCCACATAGCTCGCAATCTCCAATCAGGATTATTAGTTTTTTCAAAAAGGCTCTTCAAATCAGGAATCGTGCTGCCTTGAAGATTACCTCCAGCTGCCCGCTTTTGCAAAATACCCCTCGCCCTACGTGAATGCCAGTCGCTGGGACTGGATTGTAAGGATACAAGCTGCTTGTCAGACATCTTGTTGAGATCTGAATACCTGCCTTCAAAATCTTTTGCCTTGGTCTCTTCAGGAATTATCCTGAAGATTCTGCCGGTTTCCGTATTCAATACTTCTTTTCCACAAATGTCCGCATCATGCCAGTCCAGCGCATAGATCCCTCCATCCGGTCCAGTCTCCATACTGAACCCTACCCATTGGGCGTTGTTGGCCATTAGCAGATCATCCGCATGCTTGCCGACAAAACCGGAACCTTGGGGTTCAAGAATATCCGACAGAACAGCATGCTCGTGAATATTTGCCATAAAAATCCTGCCTTGCTCTTCCGCAGGAAAGGCATCGGATTGATAAACACGCGCGCCACCGTGCGCGGAGCGATGACTGTGGTCAGTGATTGTTTTAATATCCTCATAAACATATGGATTGAAATGTTGCCCCCCTTGTCTATGGTAGATACCGCCCGGCACTACATGCCATAGGTGAGGAATAACACAGGCAGACATGAACAATTGTCCCTTGGAATCATAGTCTATGCCCCAGGGATTACTGAATCCATGCGCAACAACCTCAAAACGATCCTTGACAGGGTGATAGCGCCATACCCCTCCATTGATATCCACACCATCTGCTTCTAACAACTCATCCGGAAAAGGATCTTTGTGGTAATACAATTTCGTACTGGCATCTGGCTTTCGAATTTTTGACGGAGTAGCAAAGCCTTGCAGTCCATAAAGCCAGCCGTCCGGTCCCCAATGAAGACTGTTGAGAGTCTCGTGTCTGTCCCTAATACCCCAACCTGTCAACAATATCTCTATATCTTTCAAATCGGCTTTATCATCCCCATTCTTGTCTGGAACAAACAATAGATTCGGGGGAGCGCCCACATAGAGTCCGTCAAATCCAACGGCAATAGCAGCGGGAAACGCCAAGCCTTCCATAAATACTTTTCTGGTATCAGCAACGCCATCCCCATTAGTGTCCTCTAAAATTAATATGCGGCTACCTCCTACGTTAGAAAACCCATAACCTCGAGATTCATAATCGCTGTTTTCTGCCACCCATAGTCGGCCTTTATCATCCCAACAAAATGCCATAGGTTGGGTCATCATGGGCTCTGAAGCCCAGACATTTACCTTATAACCTGACTTAATAGTCATCGCATCAACGGCTTCTTGAGGATTAAGAAATTTCGCGTTACGCCCTTCCTCTTGCGCAATTCTCCAAAGTTCCGTTGTATTGTACATGCCCTCTTTACCTGAAAATTGACCCCAAGTCTCCGTTAACTCCAAATCATTTAGGTTACCGGTATATACCACCAACTGGTGCTTTAAAGTTTCTGTCTTGTCTTGTTCAATGATCCAATCGGCATCTCTTGTAAAAGCAGGACCAATGCCCAACTGACTATCTACACGCCACCTTTGAGGATAACCTCTGTTTTCCGGATGATCAAAAATTGCAATATTAACCATGTCATCACGACCATCGACCTGCATTCCAACGTTGACCCACATCGCAGGCTGACCTTCGGCATTCGCGTTTTTCTGTCTGGCTGCATTAACGACTTCCCCTTTAACACCTTTCTTCCAGGGCATTCTTAGAAACAGCCCACCATAATCGTATTTACCTATAGTTATAGTTTTCTTAGCCTGCCCCTTCCATTCCAGATTTATAATATATTTTCCTCCAGCTTCCTTCATAGACCAGTTTTGAGTTTCTTCCATTACTGCCTCACCGTTTTCATCAAGTAAGTGGTAGATAGTCTGCCATTTCACTTCTTCACCCTCTTTTTCTACAATGTTTGCTGCTATTTTTTTCCAATAATCACCATTCGGATTGTGGAAATAATCCCTCCCATTCACCCGTGTAAATCCCCAGTACAAGCCTGTTTGGTGTTTATGGTGACCCGGACTAAATTCTGTCAATATGCCTTTGCCGTCTGGAGCAATAATAGGATGTATATATGGGCGAAAATCATCCTTTGCATTTTGCACAAGAATTGGCTCTTTTTCGTCTTTAACAAAAACGGAAATTGTTCCCTCACCTTGTTTCAAACTCAATAGCCTTCCAGCAGAATCATCGCGTTGCTCCTCTTGTTGATTGTTCGTGGAATTCGTGCAGCAAAAGGTAAAGAAGGCTAGTAATAAAAAAAGAATGGTCTCATATTTCACTTTGTCGATCAATGGACCTTTCTTAACTACACCAAAACCCCTTCTTTTACTAAAAGAGACGAGTTCTATCTTTTCAACTGGATTCATTGTATACTCTGTTTAAAATAAAAGTATCACAAAAAATAAAAATAATCATCCTAATCCATACTGAAGGAGTATAGTTATTCACAAAACAATCCTTCCTCTGGCGGAGTTTCTTCGTGTTATCGAAGAATTATTGGAGGCATTTAATAGGGGAAATTTCAATACCAGTATCGAAATTGGACTTAATGAGTCTTTCTTACAATGAGTTGGTTCATCGGTTCATACACTCAGGTATATTAAGTCCTTCAATCAATTCTTTTTATTTTACCAATACTTGGCTAAAGGTCGTCTTTTGCTTTTGGAACGTAAAGTTCCAATCCCCAGACATACTTGGTATTCCAGGTATGATGCGTCAAAAAAAAGCATTCATAATTCTTAAATAAAAAGAACATTCTGATCAAGGGATTGAAATTGGCTGTTTCCAAGCAAGCCAATCCAGCGGTAAGTACAAAAAATCAATAATTACAATTTTGGATTGGCAGGCTTAACCGGGCTTTCAAAAGTATTAGCTCCCCTTGTTTTTAGTTTTCTCCTAAACACTTTA
>CAYSKO010000056.1:0-4453 GCA_964431835.1 uncultured Planctomycetia bacterium
TCTACAATGTGGGTCTGTGTCCAACCGCAGAGTGTTGCCTGTGCGTTGGCACAAGGCAGGCTCTTTTGCAAGGTTGGCTTTTGTGTGTCGGCTTTGTGTGCCTTGCAAATGTGCCTGCCTTGGTGCGTTGCTTTGCAGAGACTTTTCAATTCATTTCTTTCGTTATTTCATTTAACCATCTTGATGAAATTGCATATCGCCTAAATGCTAAAAAGTCTAATTCAGAATTTTTTGAATCAATAATAAAATTTCTAAAAATTGTTCCTATTGCAATTTGCTGATCCTCCGCCTTTGCATATTCAAGTAGTGCAACTCTAATATGTTCTCTGAAAGTATTTAAGAGAGTTCTTCTACTGTCATTTAGATCCTTCCTATCTATTTTGATTTTCTCAATTGTATATGCAAATCTCGGTTCATCTGATTCTATTATGCCATTAACTTGAAATCTGATATTACCCAAAGGATCCGTAATTTCTGGGTTTACCATTTTAGGCAATTCTGCTAGATCGTAAGCCGATGAATTAGTGTTGATATTACGGACATTTATTTCAATATTAGTAAAGGAAACTTCGTCTCCATCTAATTCAAAATTAACGCCTTTATTTTGGTTACAAGTTGGGCAGGAAAGCAACAAATTATCCCACGAAAAGGCAAGCCAGTAGTATGTTGCTTTAGGTCTATAATGTTCAACATGGTATTGTTCTACTCTTTGTTCGCAAAAAGCACATTTTCTTTTGTAGATATTATTTAAGCCCACCCTAACATCCTCTAACTTATACCGATCGTTAAAAGGTGAAGTATCATTATATTCACCAGCATTAATCACTATTATTCGCTTTCTGTGCGTATTTCTTGATAAAGTAGGCACTCTTGCTTGACCTGGAAAGAGTTCAACAAATGCAGGAATCAAAGAAGCAGGAATAGCTGCTAGATCTTTTTCTAATTTTATCATTTCTTACCTAATTCTTCATTTATGATTTTCTGAATCAGCTCATCAATTGTTTTGTCATTTACGAACTCTTTACCCTCTAATTTTTGTTTTTGCAATTGTTCTTCGAGTTTCTTATTAATTCTGTAAAGTAGATACGTTTCACTTGTGTCAGAATTATTATCGTCTGTATTCATCCTAGAATCATCAAGGCCAAATAAAGGAGAAGTTAAGAGCGTATTTATCATCAAATGATCCAAATCTTTCCTGTAATAAGGATCACTCACTCTGGTTTTCCCATCTTCCTTATTTCTATAAACTCTAAACATCACTGCGTCTTCGGATGCACCTTGAATTATTGTTGGGCTATGAGTTGTGAATATAAATTGAACATTGGGGAATAGCTTTCTTAATTTACCGATTATAACCCTTTGCCATTTTGGATGGAGATGTAGGTCAATTTCGTCAACTAAAACAATGCCTTTCAAATCAGTTGTTTTTTCACCTTCACTTGCATTTTTATTTAGACGATATAGTAAATCGGAAACAAAAATTAAAATACTTTTATACCCTTCTGATAATTGATCAAATGTCAAGTAAGTTCCTTTTTCCTTGAAAGTAACACCACTTCCTTCAATCTTAATCTCAACGTTCTTTTCCAACAATTCATAAAACATTTTTTCTAATAACTTTACACGAAAGGAGTTTGGCAATTCTTTTATTTCTCCTATAGCATTATTAGCATCTAGACTTTTCTCTAATTCGAATAGTTTTTGATCTTTTAACCAAGAAACGGGATTCAATAATGTTTGTTCGCTATCGAAAAGAGACATGAAACCATATTCCTCAGGGTTGTCAGTTGAATATCTTCCTCTATGAGTGCCGTAGCAAAAAAAGTTATCCATGAATAATCCTTTTTGCGGATTATATTCTTGACCTCTGTCATCAAAACCTGTTAACAAAGCATTTTTATTATTTCTTAAAATATCTGACGCTTTGCCTGTTTGTTCTTGATCGGTTTTTTCTGTAATAAAATTTCCGTTAAAAGCAAGATAAATTGCCATTAAAATCAAAGATTTTCCATCTCCATTTTCGCCTAAGAAATATATCTCTTTCGCCTTTTTGAAATTTAGAGAAGCCTGCTCAACTGAAAAGAAGTTTAAAATATTAACTTTCTCAATGAATCTGTTTTCTATATCTGTTACCCCTTCTAACCATGACTTAAATTGGTCTTTAGAAATGCTTAAGGCTTTATGAAAATTATTTGAAAAACAAATACTGTAAAAATCTTCGTCTCCTATTTCAGCAGTAGTTATACGTGATATGCGTTCTAGTAAAACTAATTTAAATAGCTTACCAACGTTTGAGTTTTGGAATATTGGAGTGAAATCATATGGAACATCATAGGTACGTCTATAAATGGGTTTGGCTGCACCAGATTCAATCAGGGCACTTCTGATATTTGTATATTGCTTTCCGGGGTCTGTTTTGAAAGTTCCCTTCATATCTCCAGTGGAAAACTTTGTGGCAAATTCATCAACAATTTCTCCATGTGTAAAAATTGTAGCAAATAGGGCAAAAAGCTTCTTTTCGTTAGGGTAATTTTGAATTTCAATCCAATACTTTGGTATTGGATCTTGAAGGTGTTTGATTCCCAGAAAAGATCTTAGAATAGGCTCATCAATACCTGCTTCTCTATTTTTGAATTTTTCAATTGTATCAACATCAGAAATAACCTCCATTACTTGGACAATGTCGTACTTTGTCCAAGATGTTTTTAATCTAGTAAAATCAATTTGAATGCTCATTATTTATCTGACTTTTGCAATTATGAGATATTCTTGCACATTTCTACTTTTATCATTTTTTCTGCCCATGGTGCTATGCTTGTATGCAACCTCTTTAACGGTTACATTATAATTATTGCCTAGGTTCCGTTCTGCAATTTCCACAATCTCTTCTAATCCGATCATTCCAGTATTACTATAACTTAAAATGAGATTAGCATTTTTCGTTTTAATCTTTTCAAACATTTTTTCAAAAGCTGGTTTCACTTCGGTTCTCTTGCAAAAAGGAGATTGATGACGGTCACACCTATAACGTCCCTTATGGTCTACATCTGGGTAATCATATTTTACTAATGTTTCCAATGCATGATAAAATCTTGAATAATGTACGAATGCATAAGGAGGGTCGGCATATACCAAAGAATTTGGCTCAATACGATCAAGACATTTAAGGTAATCTAGTGATGTAACTGCGTGATTTAATCTGTTTCTTCCAAGATAGCTTTGTAGAATTGTAAATTTCTTTATAAAGTACGGCAGGATCTCCTTCTGTCTATATATAAGAATGTCTTTTTTTGAAGACAAACTTGTAGCATCTCGATACTGGGCATAATGACCTGTACTTTGAGAATTATATGACATTGCAAACATCAAACTAGAGAGAATTACATAATGAATAGGAGTATCTTTATATTCATCGGCAACCTTACGAAATGCATCTATCCACAAACATTGCTGATATGACCAATAGGTTCCAGAGTAATATTTAATAAAAAGATGGTGTGATATATTACCAAAATTATAACCCATCAAATCTTGTTGCTGCTTTTCAAGAGCTACAAATTCCTTTACAGTCATTTTTTCTGAGTACGAAAATATGAATTCAGGATATTTCTTTTTTACTGACTTTACATATTTGGTAGCCTTATCGACAATTTCAACTAAAATGATTGCTGGATACTTTTCCCACTCGTAGTTTGTTAAATATGTTTTTGCAAGTATTGCCGAATATTCTTGAATATCATTGGAATGTAACGGAACTAACTTTCCTAATGCGCCGGACAAGATACTTGTGCCACCAAATAGATCGTAGAGTTTACCTCCTTGATACGTGTCATTAATTGCTTCTATTACAAAATCTAGAATATTTCTTTTTGACCCCATATATTTAATAATATGGGGAACATTCCTGTCATATTTAATTAATAAATTAGTCTTACAACTTTCTTCAGGTAGTTTAATATCTAATGTTGATGTTTTGATCATTTTTTTTATCAAAGTATATTCTAATCTTTTGTAGAGTTAATTAAATCTTTCACATCAACTTTTAGGAGTGAGGCAATGGCGACAAAATTGTCCATAGAAGGCTGAACTTCATTCGTACACCAACGTGAAATTGTTGTTTCGTTTTTGTTCAGATTTTCAGCAAGCCATTTATTTGTTTTTTCTTGTTCGGCTAAAACTGCCTTTAATCTGTTAATTGCTTTTTTACTCATATTAATCGGCATTTGGTGTAAATATATCAACTTTTTGTTAGTATAAACCAATTTCAGCTCAACCGCATAATACGGAATTGGATGCTCTCAATTATGGGGTGGTGGGTGGGCTTGGTGTCCAGTAAAGATTTATTGCTGAAGTACATTGCTAATGATGATAGATATTCGTCAGCCGGGGTGGGTGGGCTGTGCGTTGGCATTTTTAGCTCTTTGCAAGGTTGGCTTTGTGTCGGGGTTTTGTG
>CAYSKO010000057.1:0-4399 GCA_964431835.1 uncultured Planctomycetia bacterium
TACCACCGCACAGTTATATAATTTGACGTTATGCTACCAGCTGGCGGATTAAGCCCCTTCTAGTTAGTTGGTTTCCCTCTGGCATCAAAGTGGTTTTCCTCACGCCTGCCTGCCGAAGCTTGAAACATAATAAGACTAATCAAAGCGTAGGCAGGTTCTTGCCTGCCCCGTGCCTTCGCGGTGGTGGCTTGAGTGTTCAATTTCAGAGCTCCCTTTTTAGGGGGCTCTTTTTTCAAGTCGAGCGGCTTGATAAGGAGTGTTAGAAAACACGATAAAAAATGGATATCTTTGATAATTCTAAATGAATGTAAGTGACGAAAATAGATATTGACTTCCGGAAGTTCCCAATAACAAGATATCAGGGTAGTAAACGGAAGATTGTCTCATGGATTTATGAGAACGTAAAAGACTTAAAATTCAAAACTGCACTGGATGGATTTGGTGGCAGTGCCACTGTAAGTTATTTGTTTAAGAAAATGGGTAAGCATGTAGCTTACAATGACAAGTTACACTTCAATTATCTTATTGGTAAAGCCTTAATTGAGAATCAGACGGTCAAGTTTTTAGACGAAGACCTTGTCACGTTAAAAGAAAAGCATTCCAAAACTGATTACCCAGGTGTTGTACAAAGAAACTTCAAGAACATTTACTACTTAAAAAAGGAAAATGAATGGCTTGATTTGATTGCTCCCAACATTCTTCAAATGAATCACTACACGCCTCCCGCATTGGATTATAAAAAGGCTATTGCTTCCTACGCTTTATTTCAATCATGTTTGATCAAGCGGCCGTTTAATTTGTTTCATCGTAAAAATTTAAATTTACGGACTGCCAATGTTGAAAGGAATTTTGGCAACAAGACTACGTGGGACAAATCGTTTGACAACTATTTAACGAAATTTATTGGGGAGGCAAATTCCCTTGTATTTAATTCAGGAACTAAGTGCATTTCTCTAAATGAATCTGTTTTCGATTTGGATGAAAATGGTTTTGACTTGGTCTACTTGGACCCCCCGTACCTCAGAAATGAAGCGAGTCCTGAGGCTTCAAATTACTTAGCTTATTATCATTTTTTGGAAGGTCTCTCACACTACAGTACTTGGGAAGAAATGATTGACTATTCAAAACGACATCTGCCTTTAAAACAGATTTCGACCCAGAATGATTTTAGTGCCGCGAGCGCCAAGGAAAAGTTTGAAGAAATGCTTTATAAATTCAAAAGAAGTAAAATAATATTATCTTACAAGAAGGGCGGTGAACCTTCTATTGAGTACTTGGTAAAATTGATGAAGAAAATTAAGAGAAATGTGTCAACAAGGAGTACGCAATACTCATACGCACTTAATCGACAAAACGGTGATGCTAAGTTCAATCGTGAAGTCTTAATTATTGGCGTCTAACTCGAGCGATGAAAGAGATTGAAGCCATATGGCCTAAAAACATTACCGTTGATAAAAGGATTGTTAAAATCCTTAGTGAATCGACCTATGAGAATTTCCCAAGAGCTTTGAAGGAACTTGTTACAAATAGCTATGATGCAGATGCTCGAAATGTTTTAATATCGGTCGATTTGAAAGACGAGACAATTACAATAGAAGATGATGGGAAAGGAATGGATGAGTCTGACTTTACTTTCTACCTACGAATAGCTGGAAAAAAAAGAGAAAAGGAAAGTAATCTCACCCCCATGGGTAGACATATCATCGGACAATTTGGAGTTGGTTTCTTATCAATATTTCCATTTTTTAAAAGTTACCACATAGAAACAAAAAAATCTTCTGGTAGTACTATTGTATTTGCTTCAATACCTCTTGCAAAATATTTTCTAGGTGATAATAAAATGATTGACATTGAATCAATAGCAATTAATGGTGGCATTAAAGAAGATAGAAAACAAAGTAATAGAAGCTTTACAAAAATCACGCTCACTGGTTTTAACGGATTGACGAAGTCTTTTTTTCAAGCTAAGAAAAGTGCGGAAAAGTCAAGGAAGAATGATCCTCTATATGAGCCACAGGGTGTGGATCTTTTAAAATGGACCCTGTCAGAGGATTTACCATTGAAGTTTAAGGTTAATAAATTTAATGACATCTTTAATTATAAGCAGATGACACCATTTAATGTTTCCGTAAACGGTGATAAGCTTTACAGAAATACATTTGGTGACGAAATTCTTGAAACTCACAAAGGATCAGGGCAACAGATGGGTCAGATAAGGTTCAAGTATTTTATCGCTACTCCTAGAAAGATTATTCACCCGAAAAAGGGTAGGTATTTCAAAATAAGAAACATTGATGTAGGTGTTGGTGAAAGAGATGATTTTGGAATGGATCGTGGTGAAGGTTCACATCAGCGCTGGATATACGGGGAGATCCACATCACAGAAGGGCTTAATAATTTAATTAAAGTTTCTCGCGATGGATTCAATTATAGTGCAGACTTTGAAGAACTTAAGGACTACTTCAATAGTAAACTTAGACACTTCTCGACACTACTTTCCAAAGAGACCAAATTTGAGAAAGAGGTTAAACAAACAGGTAAAGAGTTTCGAGTATCCGATGTTAAACTATTAAATAAGGACATTTTAAAAAATAAGTTAGAGACATATAAGAAGGAAGGTTATGTAATTAAACACGACAATACTCCTTTGTCGAAAAAGCCGATCAAAATTGATCAAGAGAAGAAGGAGATTACTGTAAATGAAAGTGCAAGATTTGAAAAGACCATTGAGGTTAAGAACAGAAAGTATAAAGTAGTTGCTGAGAAGTGGGATTTTACCAAGGCCGAGTATCCGGCATGCAGAATTGAGAACAATCGAATCGTTATAAATCAAGATTATCCGTTGTTTCAGAGTGTTAAATATACAGACATCTTTGTCAAGATGCATTTAATGCTCATAATGAACTTAGACCAAGGTGAGATAACAAGAAAGACATTCAAGTTATTATCTGATGAAATTCTCAATTACTGTAAAGACTATATAAAGTAAGTATGAAAATCAAAAACTTCACGATTAAAAACTTCAAAAGCTTCAGCAGCCATACAAATGAAGTTGAAGACCAAATAAGGCAGTTAAGCGGAATTAACATGCTCTATGGGTATAACAATAGCGGCAAATCGAACATTCTTAAGTTTCTTAACCTGATCTTTCAATCTAAGGTTAACAATGAAAGGATTGTTGTAGAAGGTGATGTAATAGAAAGAAGATCAGTTGCGCCTTTTTGGAAGGGACTAATCGATGATTCAGGTTTCTTTTTTCACAAGAATAATAGATCTAAGCCTATCGAGTTTAATTTTATTATTAAAGTAACTCATGATAATCTCAAAAGTAAGTTTGAAGGATTTGATGTACTTAAAAAAGATTTCTTAAGTGATACTCATAGCTATGCAACTTTCGACTTAACGGGAAGAATTAAAGCAGTTGACGGATTTCATACGAGTGAAATTGTTTTAGATCAGGTAAAGCTTAATAAGAAAAAAATTTACTCGATCGATGGTAAAGGAAAGTTGTTCTATTTTGAAGAGGCAAAGAATAAGAAAAGCTCCTTAATAAATGATGGAGTGGCATTTAACAATTTGCTTTCAATATTCAATGACCTGATTTGCTTCCTTGACAATAGCCGCTATTTTGGAACAGAAAGAATCACTCATGAACCAACAGAATTAAATTCTAGTAGCTTTAAAAACTGGCTTTACAATTTATACCTTGACCCCAAAGAGTATAAGGTTTTCGCTGACCTGGTTGATTTTATTGAGAAGAATAAGATTTCAGCGAAAACAAGTGACGAAGCTTTATTTAAAGGTGTCGAAGGAAATTCTCCATTTACAGATTTCAATCCCGAATTCTCAAAGTCCGGCAAGGGGGAAATCGAAGTAATGCTGAAATCTGGAAAAGGAAGATTCCCTCTTACCAGTTTTGGTACAGGTATTCAGCAATTACTGTATATACTTTCAAGATTATTTATGTCAAATTCTAAAGTTGTACTTATTGAAGAACTTGAAATGAATTTTTCTCCAAAGTATCAGCAGGAACTTTTGGGTATTTTAAGGGCGCTAATAGAGAAAGGTAAAATCGACCAAGTATTCTTTACTACCCACAGCAAATACTTTGGCTCTAGAAGTGATTTTTCTATTTATGAGGTAAAAATGACAGAAGGAGTATCCACAGCAGCGAAAGTGACGAGCAAAAGAAAAGATTTTTTTAATCCATAGATCATGGATGTATTTTTGGACACAAATATTTTTTACAATAAGTACTTTTTAAATGAATCATCATTTAAGTTTCTATCAAATTACTTAACGAATACCTCATCTAGGTTAATAATTTCCAGTTTAGTTTGCGAGTGGAGATTCCGCGTAAAGTGACCACTGTTTTTCGTTTGAAAGTGACCAGTTGATT
>CAYSKO010000058.1:0-4267 GCA_964431835.1 uncultured Planctomycetia bacterium
GCTCCGCCCGACGTCACGTAGCTCGAGGTGACGAACGGGTACGTGCCGTGATCGACGTCGAGATGCGTGCCCTGCGCGCCTTCGAACAGAATCCGTTTTTTCGCTTTGATCGCGTCGTGCAGAAGCACGGACGTGTCGACCACGTACGGGCGCATGCGTTCGGCGTACTCGGCGTACTCCTTGCGGATCACTTCGAGCTCGAAGCCCTCGTGGCCGTACACCTTCCGGAAAATCTCGTTTTTTTCGGCGAGCGAGCGCTCGAGCTTCTCACGGAACAGCTTGTCGTCGTAGAGATCGATCACGCGCAGACCCGAACGCATCGCCTTGTCGCCGTAGCATGGGCCGATACCGCGTCCGGTGGTGCCGATTTTGATGAAGCTCTTTTTATCTTCGCGCAGGCGGTCGTAAATGCGGTGGAACGGGAATATCACGTGCGCACGCTGGCTGATGAAAAGACGGCCGTTCACCTTGACCCCCTTCGCGGCGAGGCCTTCGATCTCTTTCACGAGCGCTTGGGGGTCGAGGACGACGCCGTTGCCGATGACGCAGCGGACCTTGGGATGAAAGATGCCGGACGGGATGAGGTGGAGGATGAACTCGCCGGACTTTTTGACAACAGTGTGCCCGGCGTTGTTGCCGCCTTGGTAGCGGACGACGTAATCGGCGTCCTTCGAGAGAATGTCGATGATCTTTCCCTTGCCTTCATCCCCCCACTGCGCGCCGACAACGACCCGATTCTTCACGGTAGGCACGGCTTAGAGCTTAATGACTTTGGCGTCGAGGATGTCGCCGGACTTCCGGAGATCCGCGAGGATCTCGTCCGACACCGCGCTGTCGATCTTGATCACGGTCTTGGCTTGGCCGCCCTTCACGTCGCGGCCGAGCGTCATGCCGGCGATGTTCACGCGGTTCTTGCCGAGCACGGTGCCGATCTGGCCGACAATGCCGGGCACGTCGCGGTTCGAGATCATGAGGATGAAACCATCAGGAACGACCTCGACGTCGTAGTCGTCGATCTTTACGATCCGGATGTCTTCGCGCGAGAACACCGTTCCCGAAACGCCGTAGCGTTTCTTGTCCGTGCGCACGTCGGCCTGGATCAGATTCGCGTACTGCGTGGGCGTGGAGGACTTCGATTCGGTGATTTTGATGCCGCGCTCTTTCGCGAGCACCGAGGCGTTGACGTAATTCACGCTCTCCGCGAGGATCGAACCGAGAAGACCCTTCACGAAAGCGACCGTGACGGGCGTCGTCTCGGATTCGGCAACCTGGCCCGCGAAGCGGATGTCGAGGCCCTGAATCTGCCCTTCCATGAGCTGGGCCTGGAGCGCGCCCATTTTTTCGGCGAGACGGATGTAGGGCTGGATCTGCTGGAGGATTTCCGGATCAACCTGCGGAACGTTTACCGCGTTCCGGAAGCCTTTGCCGTGGAAATATTCGATGATGCACTGAGCGACGTCGACTGCGACGGCGACCTGCGCCTCTTCGGTGGACGCGCCGAGATGCGGCGTGGCCACGACCTGCGGAAGATCGATCGCCGCGCGCTCTTTCGGCGGCTCTTCTTCGAAGACGTCGAGCCCGGCGCCGCCGAGCTTCTTCGCCTTAATCGCTTCCGCGAGCGCCTTTTCGTCGATCAGCCCGCCGCGGGCGCAGTTGATCACGATCGCGCCTTTCTTCATCTTGGCGATCTGCGCGGCGCCGATCATGTGTTTGTTCTCGGCGGTCAGCGGCATGTGGAGCGTGAGGAAATCCGACTGGGCGAGAAGCTCGTCGAACGAGACGACCTCGACGCCGATCTGCATCGCCTTCTCGGCGCGCAGGAACGGATCGAACGCGATGACCTTCATACCGAAGGCCTGCGCGCGCTTGGCCACTTCCGTGCCGATACGGCCGAGACCGGCGACGCCGAGCGTCTTGCCGTACAGCTCGTGGCCGGTGAATTTTTTACGCTCCCACTCGCCGCGCTTCATGGACGCGTCGGCCTGCGCCACGTTGCGCGCGGCGGCCATCATGAGACAGAAAGCCTGTTCGGCGGCGGAGATCGTGTTCCCGCCGGGCGTATTCATGACGACGACGCCTTTTTTGGACGCCGCGTCCACGTCGACGTTGTCGAGGCCCACGCCCGCGCGGCCGATGACCTTAAGGCGCGTCCCCGCGGCTTCGATCACTTCGCGCGTGAGTTGCGTGCCGGAGCGGACGACGCAGCCGTCGGCTTCGGCGATCTCGCGCTTTAAATCCGCGAGCGGAAGCTTGGTCTTCACGACCACCTCGAAATTCTTTTCCGCGCGGAAAAGCGCGAGACCCTCTTCCGAGAGGTCGTCGCAGACGAGGATACGGATCATGGTCATCTTAAACCCTTCCTGCGGCGGCGGGAGCCTTGAAGCCGGCCTTCTGCAGCGCGTCGACGAATGCGCCGTAACCGGTCTGCGCGTCCTTCGAGGTGCACGCGTAGCCCATGTGCGCGAAGCGGACGACCTTGCCCACGAGCTCGCCCTGGCCGTCGGCCATGACCACCGAATGCGCGTCGCGCATGTGGTTGATCACGTCCTTCGATCCGATACCCTGAGGCATCACGATCGCGGTGAGACCGTTCGAAGCGGCCTTCGAGAAAAGCTCAAGTCCCAGTCCCGTAACCTGCGCGCGAACCCACGCGGCGACGTCCGAGTGGCGCTTCCAGACGTTCTCGATGCCCTCTTCGAGCAGCATCTTGAGCGCCTCGTCAAGGCCCTGATAGAGCGAGACGGCCGAGGTGAACGGCGTGTCGTTTTTCTTGAGGGCCTTCAGCGTTTCGGCGAAATTGAAATAATACTTCGGGAGCTTCGAAGTCGTGATCGCACTTTGAGCGCGCTCATTGAGACCCACGAAAGCCAGTCCCGGGGGAAGCATGAAGCCCTTTTGGCTTCCACAGACGACGACATCCACGCCCCACTCGTCCATCTTGAGCGGATCGCAGGCAAGGCCCGAGATCGCGTCGACGAAAAGAAGCGCGTTTGATTTCTGCGTCACTTTCGCGATCGCCTCAACTGGATGCGTGACCGCGGTGGAGGTTTCGCAAAGCGTCACGAGGACGGCCTTGGCATTCGGATGGGCCTTCAGCGCGTCGGCTACCATTTCGGGTTTCACGGCCTCGCCATAAGGAATCTCGAAGCTCTTCACGTCGCAGCCGTACGCCCGGCCGATGTCACGGTACCGCTCGCCCCATTTGCCCGCCGAATAGGAAATGATCGTGTCCCCCGCCGAAAGCAGGTTCGTCACGGTCGCCTCCATCGCGCCCGTTCCCGAAGCGGCGAACGTCATCACGGGATGCTTCGTGACATACACCTTCTGGAGATTGGCGTTCACGCGCTCGAGGATCGCCTGAAATTCCTTCGTGCGGTGATGGATCATGGGGAGCGCAGTCCTGTCGAGGATGCGCCGAGGAACGTTCGTGGGGCCAGGCGTGAGAAGCAGCGAGTCTTTCATCGTTTTCCTTAAAAGTGTGTTTACGTTTATTTCTTGTCGAGGGGTTTCACTTGGCGGACGCTCGCGACGACTTCGTCGACGATCCCGTACGCGCGCGATTCCTCGGCCGACATGAAATAATCGCGGTCGGTGTCCTTCTCGATCTTCTCGACGGGTTGGCCCGTATGGTGCGCGAGGATCTTGTTGAGCTGCTCTTTCATCTTGAGGATTTCCTTGGCCTGGATCGAGATGTCCGACGCCACGCCCTGCGCGCCGCCCCAAGGCTGGTGGATCATGACGCGCGAATTCGGAAGCACGTAACGCTTGCCCTTCGTGCCCGCCGCCAGGAGCACGGCGCCCATCGAAGCGGCCTGGCCGATGCAGTACGTGGCCACGTCGCACTTCAGGAACTGCATCGTGTCGTAGATCGCAAGACCCGCGGTAATCGAACCGCCGGGCGAGTTGATGTACATGTGGATATCCTTCTCCGGATCCTCCATCTGAAGGAAAAGGAGCTGGGCGACGAGCAGGTTCGCGACGTTGTCGTCCACCGGGGTCCCCAGGAACATGACGCGATCTTTCAGAAGCCTCGAATAGATGTCGTACGAGCGCTCGCCGCGGCCCGTCTGCTCGATGACCATCGGGATGAGAATACTCACGTCGCCCTCCTCTTCTGTCATGATTCGTTTAGGATTTCGTCTCGTCGAACTTCGCGTTCGCGAGCAAAAAATCGATGGTTGCCTTCTCGCGCATGCTTTCCCGGAGATCGTCCTCGAAAACCTGGCGCACTTCGTCCATCGGGCGCTTGGATTCCTCGGCGAGCGCT
>CAYSKO010000059.1:0-2984 GCA_964431835.1 uncultured Planctomycetia bacterium
CGAAGGCCGCCTGGAAGAGGCGTTGGTCGAGTATAAGGAGGCCGTGCGTCTTTCTGGTCTCGACTCCGGCCCCCCCTCCCCCGGCGTACAACCCCGCTCGAAGCCGCGTCCCGGCTCCGCCGCGAGCATATCCGCGTCTGCCTCGAAAAGGCCGACGCGCCCACGCCCGCCTGATGGCCGTCCGCCGCCGGAAGACCAAGATCGTCTGCACGATCGGACCTGCGTCCGAGCGTCCCGAAGTCCTCCGCAAGATGTTCGAAGAAGGACTGGACGTCGTTCGTCTCAACTTCTCCCACGGGACCTACACGGAGCACCTGCGCCGCCTGCGACTGGTGCGCCGTCTTTCCAAGCAGATGGGCGCACGCATCGAGGTCCTGCAGGACCTCGCCGGCTACCGGATCCGCGTGGGGCGCTTCAAGAACGGTAAGGGCGCCCCGCTCGTGAAGCGCCGCGTCGTGACGCTCACCAATCAGCGAACTCTGGGCGACGAGCGCACGATCCCGTTCGATTATCCCGGGGATCTGCGCGCGATGCGCGCCGGCACCCACATCTTCCTCGACGATGGCAATCTCGAGCTCGTCGCGCGCTACGCGACCGCCGAAACCGTCCGCGCCGAAGTCATCACGGGCGGTTTCCTTAAAGAGCGAAAGGGCGTGAATATCCCGGCTCTGCGTCTGGCGTTCGCCGATCTCACGGCCAAGGACGACGCGGACATCGCCTTCGGCGTCGAGAACGGCGTGGATATCATCGCGCAGTCGTTCGTCCGCGACGAGCGCGACATCGCGGCCGTCCGCCGCCGTCTGCGGGGTTTAAAGGCCCGCGTAATCGCCAAAATCGAAAATCACGAGGGCATCTGCAACATCGATGCCATCATCGGCGCCGCCGACGGCATCATGGTCGCGCGCGGGGATCTCGGCGTGTCGCTCCCCATCTACGAGATTCCGATGATCCAGAAGATGATCATTGCACGCTCGAACCACAAGAAGAAATTCGTCATCACCGCAACGCAGATGCTCGAGACAATGATCGAGAACCCGCGCCCGACCCGCGCAGAGGTCTCGGACGTCGCGAACGCGATTCTGGACGGAAGCGATTACGTGATGCTTTCGGGCGAAACCGCGATCGGCTCGCATCCCGTCGGCGCCGTGCGCATGATGCGCGAGATCATCGATTTCACCGAAAAAGGCACTCTGGACGACGCGCTGCGGTACTGTCGCTACTACGGCAAGCATTCGTGAACGTCGACCCGAAGCCCGTCTTGGCTTCGCGGACGGAGATGAGCCAGCTCATGCTCCCTCAGCACGCCAATTTCGCCGGGGTGGTTTACGGCGGCACGATCCTCTCCATCGCCGACGGGGTCGCTTACGTCTGCGCCGCCCGGCACGCCGGCCCCAACTGCGTGACCGCCTCCGTCGACCGCGTCGATTTCAGGGAACCCATCAAAATCGGCGAGCTCGTCACGTTCCAGGCCTCGGTCAATTTCGTCGGCAAGACCTCCATGGAGATCGGTATCAAGATTCTCGCCGAGGATTTCAAATCGGGCGTCAAGCGCCACACCAATTCCTGTTATTTCACGATGGTTCTCGTCGATGACCAGGGGAATCCCCAGTCGGTCCCCCCGATTCTTCCGCAAACCGACGAGGAAAAACGCCGCTACGAGAACGGCAAGACCCGGCGCAAGGCCCGGTCGCTTTTTCGCTCCCAGCTCTAACTCCCTTTTCGTTCGTTTTCTGCTAAAATAAGGGTTCCTCAAAAAAAGGAGACACCTCCATGAAAGTGCTCGTTACGATCCTCGTCGTTTTGGGCGTCCTTGGGATGCTTTTCGTCGGACCCTACAACGGCCTCGTCCGTATGGACGAAGAAGTGAACCAGGCCTGGTCGCAGGTCGAGAACGTCTATCAGCGCAGGCTCGATCTCATTCCGAACCTCGTGGAGACGGTCAAAGGCTACGCCGCCCACGAAAAAGAGACTTTCCTCGCTGTCACGGAGGCACGTTCGCGCGCGGCCGGCAGCACCCCCGCGATGGCTCCTACAGACCCGTCTCAACTGGCGAAATTCCAGGAGTCGCAGGCGGCGCTTTCTTCGGCGCTCTCCCGGCTTCTGGTTGTGGTCGAAAAATACCCGGAGCTGAAAGCGAACGAGAACTTCCTGTCCCTGCAGGCGCAGCTCGAAGGCACCGAAAACCGGATCTCGGTCGAACGTGGCCGCTACAACGAGAAGGCCATGGCCTTCAACACGCGGCTGCGCACGTTTCCGGTGAACCTCGTGGGCGGAATCATGGGATTCAAGGCGAAGGAGTATTTCAAGGCCGATGCGCAGGCTCGTACCGCTCCCAAAGTCCAATTCTAGGCTCTTCGCGGCGCTCGCGTTCGTCCTGGCGGCGGCGCCGGCGTTCGCCGCGCTGTCGATCCCGGATCGGCCGAATTCCTATGTCAACGACTACGCTGACGCGATCTCTTCCGACACTGAAGCCCGGCTCGAGGACGCCCTCGGCCGCTTCGAGCGGGAGACCTCGAATCAGGTGGTTGTCGCCGTGTTCGAATCCCTTTCGGGAGAGGTGCTCGAGGACACGACGATCCGGCTCGCTCAGAAATGGAAGGTCGGGCAGGCAGGGAAAGACAACGGAGTGATCCTGGCCGTTTTCATGGTCGACCGGGCCGTACGGATCGAAACGGGCTATGGTCTCGAAGGTGCGCTCCCCGACGCAACGGCCCACGCCATCATCCGGAACGAAATCGTCCCGGCTTTCCGGGCGGGCAACGTCGACGCCGGCATCGAACGGGGCGTCGCCGCGATCCTCGCCGCCACGCGCGGCGAGTACAAGGTCGAACCCCCCGGACCCGACCGGGGTGAAATGGCCAAGTCGCTTTTTTGGGTGATCGCTTTCTTCTTTTTCGCCGTTCCGGTCATCGCGTACGGGCTCACGCTGATCGGCTGCACGTTTCTTTTCGGTTTCCCGGTGGGGCTCGTGATCGGGATATTCC
>CAYSKO010000060.1:0-2916 GCA_964431835.1 uncultured Planctomycetia bacterium
ATGCCGAGGTGGCGCTTGATCGCATGTCGGTGGTGGTCGGTGACGATGCCACGGACAGGAAGACCGGTCAGGTGCGCGGCTCTAACGCACGCAGTCCGGCTGATCGGGGCTTCGCCGATCCTAATCGTCGGAAGGCGGCAATGTAGCGAAACTTTCGGCTTGACCGAGGGGCGGGACCGTGTGATCCGGCCAGATGTCAGACCGAAGCTCTCGCACCCCGGCCGAGCTGGCCGCCCTGATCGGACCAGAAGCCTTCGCACGGCGAGAGGCGGCTGCGAACGCCGAGAGGCAGCAGCTGGAGCAGGTTCTCGTCCGCTATCGCGCTGGGGGTTCCCGGAGCGCTGCGATCCGGTCCGTAGCGCCTGGAGTACCGGTTCAGAGCACACTTCGACGGCTTCGACAGTACGAGCGCGGCGGTGTTGCCGGGCTGATCGACTGCAGAGTCGCACCTGACCCGACAAAAGTCACGGTGGAAGCCACTGAAGCTCTTCGCGTTCTCGCGCTGGCCGACCCGGAGCTGGGCGCGGCCCGCCTGGCCGAGCGGTTGGCTGCAACGAGAACCGCGACCGTCAAAGGAACGACGATAAGGGTCAAACTGCGCGAACTCGGGCTCGCTCGCCCCACCGGACGCCCTCGCGGGTCGAGGAGCGCGCCGAAGACCGCCAGGGTCCCCGAGGGATCCGAGACGACGGTGATCGAGGATCTGCCCGAAGCGGGCGTGGAGCTGCTCAAGGCGGTGGACCTCGAACTTGGCGCGGTGGCGGCGCTGACCGCGGCTATCGAGCGGCACATGGAAACGCTGCCGGCGCCGCTCGCGTGCCTTGTCAAAGGGGACGCGGAGAATCGCGATGATCGGGGCCGGTTTCTACCTGACTACAACCGGCCCGAGGAACGAACCCATGCCGAGCTGGGCGAGCGGTTCGATACCGTCGCGTTCCGTCGCGAACGCAAGGATCTTCGGACCATGCGAGCGGTGTCCGAGTCGGACACCACCCACTTTCGCAAGCTGCTGGCCCTCGTCCTGCTCCCTGTCCTCGTGCGCGGAGGGAATTGGAGCGCCCTCGATCACTGGCGCGGCGAACATTTGGCTTCCATCGTTGGCTTTCCCTACCAGGCCAGTACGCTCGACAAGTTCCTTCGGGAGCTGAAGTTTGCCGGAGCGGCTGCGGCCTGCCAGGACGGGCTCGCCGAGTTCTGGATCCGGGCAGAGGGACCGGTGGTCGACGGGGAGACGGGCGTGGTCGCGCTCTACATCGACGGCGCGGTAAAGCCGGTATGGACGCACCATTGGACGAAATGCGCCCGGGTCTCGCGAACCGGGAGGGTGATGCCCGCCATCACCACGCTCACGCTCCACTCGGGAGGCGGCACGCCGCTGATCTACCGCAGCTACTCCGGCGTGGCGTCCCTCACGCAGGAAGCGGCGAAGCTCCTCTCCACCTACGAGAAGCACGCCGGAGAGCAGACCGTGCGCCGCATCACCATTATGGATCGAGAAGCCCATTCGGTCGCCCTGTTTCGGGCGCTCGATCCAAAGTGGACGTACATCATCCCGCTCCGGAACTCGGTTACGTCCAATCCGGCGAACTTCTCAGATCTTGGGGGTTGGACGCCCTATACACAGGGTGATGAGGTTCAGGAGGGGATCCTCGGGCTCAACGAGCGGGGCCGCAAGGAGCCGTACCGCGTCCGGGTGGTCGGCAGGAAGCGAGCTCGCACAGGAAAGGTAGCGTGGTATGCGACAAATGCGCCTGCCGCGGAGATCAACGCCTCGGCGGTGATCCGCCTGTACTTCGAGCGGTGGCCCGCGCAGGAGCATGTGTATCGCGATGCGAGCGGAAAGATCGGCATCGAAACAAGACATGGGCACGGGAAGGCCAAGGTCGACAATGTAGCGATCCTGGACCAGATCGAGCGTTTGAAGGGCCGCATCACCCGCTGGACCGACGAGGCGACGACCCTCGAGGCGAAGTTAGCCGAGGTAAGGCCAAAGATCGCGGATTGGAAGGTGGCGGCGGCCCACTTCTCCGCGGCGCTCAAGGAACAAGGCGAGCAGCTCGATGCGCTTGTGCGCGCGACGGTCGTGAGCGGCCCAGAATTTGCCGCCACCTACACTGCTTTTCGCGACCTGCAGAGGTGGCTCACGGAGTCGCAAGGCGCGGACTCGCGTCTGGAGAAGGTGGCTGCAGACCTAGAGAACGCCCTCGCGGACCGGTTGGCCATGGCGCGTGCGGCGCTCACGGAGGCGGCGACGTTCGAGCGGCGGCGCCAGATCTTCACCGTCGATGTGGAGCTCGACCAGATGATGACGGCGTTCAAGTTTACCTTTCTCAACCTGTGTCGCGTCCTGATGCGACGGTATCTCGGCTGGACGATGGAGGTCGAAACGCTCGTAGAAGCGGTCCTTTGTCTCCCTGGCCAACGCCTTACCACCGGCACCACCGAGCTCGTCAGGATCTACCGCTCCTCTCGCGATGCGGAGCTGATGGATGCGGTGGGCCGCGCATGCGTGGCCCTGTCCGCCCGCGGCCTGGTGCGTGGGGATCGGACGCTGCGGTTCGAGCTGACCGACCCCCCGCCGTCACGCCGATCCATTCGCTCCGCCGAATAGGGCGCTCCTGACCGGTGTTCCTGACTGTGGGCGCGAGCTCGTCGGTCCACCCGGAGGCGATGGCTGTGGGGAACATCCTGTCGATCCATCCCCCGGGTTCGCTCGCGTGCCTGGTGGGCCGCTGGCTCGAGGATCTGCAGTTGCGGACGGACCTCGCGCGGACGACGCGCATCGAGTACGTCCGGATCGCTGCCCATCTCACGCGCTGGGGCGGCGGCGACGCCGACCCCGAGTATCTCGACCTTCGTCCATACCTCGGCTTTCGCCAGGCCGAGGGCGCGGCACCCCGCACCATCCGCCTCGAG
>CAYSKO010000061.1:0-2882 GCA_964431835.1 uncultured Planctomycetia bacterium
TATTTTTTGCGTACACCATGCGTAGAGTTGATTGCAAGAAATGCGGCGTCACCGTTGAGATGGTTCCGTGGGCTGAAGGCAAGAAACAAATCACGATTACCTACGAGTGGTTCCTCGCGCAATGGGCTAGGCGACTATCCTGGACTGAAGTGGGTACGATTTTTGGAACCAGCTGGGATACGGTGTTTCGAGCTGTAGAAAAGGCTGTAAATTGGGGGTTAGAGAGCCGAGATCTCGACGGCATCAAAAATATCGGCGTCGATGAACTGAGCAGAAAGAAGGGGCATATTTATGCCACTTTGGTTTACCAGTTGGATTCGAATTGCCGCCGCCTTCTATGGATCGGTGACGAGCGGAAGGAAAAAACGCTGGCTCAATTCTTTGACTGGTTTGGGGAAAAACGCACGGCTACTCTTGAAGCAATCTGCAGCGACATGTGGAAGCCATTTATAAAAACCATAAAGGAGAGGGCTCCGACGGTTATCCACGTGCTTGATCGTTTCCATATTATGAGCCACATGGGAAAGGCCATCGACAAGATTCGCGCTGGCGAAGCACGTAAAATGCTAGCCGATGGCTATGAACCCTTACTCAAAAAGACCCGGTGGTGCCTCCTCAAGCGACCCGAAAATCTGACCGAGACTCAGGAAGCAAAACTATCGGACCTTGTTCGCTTCAACCTCCAATCCGTACGGGCATATCTTCTGAAAGAAGACTTCCAGCAATTCTGGGAGTACACCTCACCCGCTTGGGCAGAGAAATTTCTGGATCGATGGACCAAGCGCGTGATGTATTCGCGTCTAGAACCCATGAAAGATGTTGCGCGGATGATCCGCAATCACCAAGAGCTCATTTTGAATTGGTTTAAAGCTCGCGGCGAAATTTCCCAAGGCGTTGTAGAGGGTTTTAACAACAAGGCAAGAGTGACTATCAGAAAATCATACGGATTTAGAACGTTTCGAGTGATGGAAGTCGCGCTGTATCATGCACTTGGCGACCTCCCTATGCCCAAACACATCCACAAATTCTGCTAGGCAATCTTCACGGGTCCTTGGCTGAATCTGTGGGCGCTATAACTGCATAATCATCTTCCCTTCGCCCCCCGATTCAAGCATTTGAGTTTCCCCATGTAAAGAATTCCCTCGCTCCGCTCGGCGGCTGCGCCGTTCTTGACATGGGAAAACGTCAAATGCTGGGACAATTTTATGGGCGATGGGGAGCTGGTAGGACTGCCTCCGGCGGGGACTCCGAAGAGCTGGTAGTTTCATGTAGTCGCATCCGGGCTGAGTCGGTAGTTGATAGTTACCACACTAATCGACGCCCAGCTCAGGAGCCCCGGATGCGACTCAAAACTATTCTAAACAAGATGGAAAAGTACAGTTCTTTTGTGTTTGGAGAAGCAAGGTTTTGCAATCATTACGATGAATGGACTTTCGGCGATGATGTCATAGTCGTAGAAGTATCGCCGCGAACCAATGGTAGGCCAATTTGCTCAGGGTGTGGAAAAGCCGGACGTTGTTATGACCATCTCGACCGCCGGCTCTTCGAGTATGTCCCTCTTTGGATTTTTAAGGTTTTCTTGGCATATACCATGCGACGAGTGGATTGCGGCGCCTGCGGAGTCAAAGTTGAAATGGTTCCTTGGGTCGATGGCAAGAAACAAATCACTAGGACATACGAATGGTTTCTGGCCGGCTGGGCCAAACACCTTTCGTGGACAGAAGTGGCGCGAATCTTTGGATCCAGTTGGGACACAGTCTTCAGAAGTGTTGAAACCGCCGTGAAATGGGGCCTAAAACATCGCGACCTTGAAGGGATCAAAAACATTGGAGTCGATGAGCTCGCTAGGAAGAAGGGTCATATTTATGCAACGCTGGTTTACCAAATCGACAAGGACTGTCGCCGACTACTGTGGATTGGCGATGAACGCAAGAAAGACACCCTCGAGAAATTCTTTGACTGGCTAGGCAAAGAAAGGACTAAGAATCTGCAAGCCATTTGCACCGATATGTGGAAACCCTTTATCACAACAATCGAAAAACGAGCTTCTCATGCCATCCACGTCCTTGATCGTTTCCATATAATGAGTCACATAAGCAAGGCGATCGACAAAATCCGTGCCGGCGAAGCTCGAAAAATGAGCGAAGATGGATATGAACCCATTTTGAAAAAAACACGCTGGCTCCTGCTCAAGCGCCCCGAAAATCTGACGGAGACACAGGAGGCGAAACTATCCGACATCCTCCGCTACAATCTCCAGTCGGTAAGGGCATATCTCCTCAAGGAGGATTTCCAGCAATTTTGGGATTACGCGTCGCCAGCGTGGGCTGGAAAATTCCTGGACCGTTGGACCAAGCGAGTCATGCAGTCACGACTCGATCCCATGAAGGAAGTCGCTCGCATGATCCGCAATCACCAAGACCTCATTCTCAATTGGTTTAAGGCCCGAGGGGAAATTTCTCAAGGAATTGTCGAAGGTTTCAATAACAAGGCAAGAGTGACTACCAGAAAGTCCTATGGATTTAGAACCTACCGAGTGCTGGAAATGGCCTTATATCACCAGCTCGGCGACCTGCCCAAGCCGGAATACATCCACAGTTTCTGCTAGGCAGGCTTTAATTCTTTATCTTCCATCATTCCTCCCTGTATTCCCGCCGCCCCTGCTCTAGTTACCAGCAGGAGACCCCTTCCTCGTAACATCGTGGAGAGGGAGGGGTCTCCTGCGATCAGGGAACGAGCAGGAAAGGCGGCGGGATCTTTATCTCACTGATTTATTTATTATCTTCAATGCTCAAGCGTTCAGTATTGCCATTCTGCATCCGGCCCTAGTCGGGCTAGATTGAGGGTCGCTTCCTAAGCCGCTTTGGCCAGGTCAGATGCAC
>CAYSKO010000062.1:0-2845 GCA_964431835.1 uncultured Planctomycetia bacterium
GCCAGACACAGCTGCCGATAGAAGTCGCGCCGTCCGAGGGTTGCGTTGTGACAGTCGGGAAGTCCGGCTGACAGAGGGCGGCTCATGCTCGCAGTGGCTAGAAAACAGCCATTTTGATCGCGTCGGTCGGGGCTCGGTCAGCGGTCGCGATCCGCGGCTTCGCGTGGGACACGCATTCAGGGATCCACTTTTGAGGCAACACGTGATTTTGTGCGGGGATGAACGTCGATTTCCAACCGCGCCAGCCAGACTTCGTGCGGATTTGGGCGGGGCTATCGCCGGAGGTTCGGTCGGAGCGCCACGAGGAAGCATTGAGACGGGAGGGAGTCCTGCAGCGGGTGGCGTCGCGGCCGGAGGGAGCATCGGAACGCGCTGCTGTCAAAGAGCTTACCCCGCCCATAGACCGGTCGACCTTCCGTCGCTGGAAAGGACGATACGCTGAGTACGGTCTCGAGGGGCTATTCGATTGGCGACGTCCACCGAGGGTTGAGGTCCCGCCGGAGATTCGCGGAGCGGTGTGCACGCTGCGGCAGGCTGATCCAAACTTCGCAGTCGAGGCGGTTGTGCAGCACCTGGCAAAGCACCACACGTTCAAAACGAGTGAGAGCACCGTCAAGCGTATCTTGCGAGCGGCAGGTTTGGAGCGGAGGCCCGGACCGGTGTCATCCAAGCCTGGAACCGGCGAGAAACGGCTCGAGTTTGGCGGGGCAAAACTACTGGAGTCGGCGCTCGTAGAGACTGGCTACATCAAAGCCCTCGCGGCGGGAATCGTCGCTGAGGTAAGGGCATTCCCGATAGCCGAGGAGCCACCCGCTCTGGATGTGACTGACCGGGATGAGCTCGGGCGCTTTCTGCCGGAGTACAACAAAAGAACACGCAAGGGTCCGGACGATGCGGTAGGTCCGGGGTTCAAGAGCGTGAAAAGTAAGCGCGATGCAGTGGTGGTTGCACGCCTTCATCTTGCGGGGGCGAATCACGGGCTTATCGAGCGGAAGCTGACAGCTCTGCTCATGAGCCCTCTGCTCGGCAGCGGGCGATGGGATGGCCTGCGCATCCCTCGTGGTCACCTTTTGGAGGAATTCTGCGGGTTCCCGTACATGCCATCGACGCTGGACCTCTTTGCGCGGGAGCTGAAGTATGTTGGTGTCGCGCAGACGCTTTGGGAGATTCACGCCCGGACTTGGCTCGACAAGACGCGCCCGTGGGGCGACGAACGGTCGACCTCCTTGCTCTACATCGATGGGACAACCAAGCCAGTCTGGACGCAGCTTTTCAGCCAGTGCGCGAAGGTGAGCAGCGTAGGTCGCGTGATGCCAGCACTCGAGACCGTGGCTATACATTCCGGGTACGGAGTGCCGCTGATGATGGTGACCAGTAGCGGTCGAGCGCCGCTCGTCAAAGTGGTACCGAGGATGCTCGAGGAGCTCGACGAGGTGCTAGGGGACGCCTCAGTCGGCAGGATCGTGGTCATGGATGCGGAGGCGAACTCGGTTCCATTCTTGAAGGGGCTCGAAGACGCTGACCCGAGTCGTGCGTGGGTGACCCGACTCAAGCCGAGCATGCTTGCAAGTAAGCCGATTTTTAACCGGAACAACTATCGCCCATATCGGAATGGAGACCGGGTTCGTTCGGGAGAGGTTGACCTGAACAATCCTGGAAAACGCCCCTTCCGAGTGCGAGTGGTAGAAGTCGAGAGGCGCTCTAAGGGTACGGTTACCTACCTTGCTGCAAGTACACGTCTCAGCGAGAGTGAGTGGGGACCTGCAGATCTTGCAGACGCGTACTTTGAGCGCTGGCCGCAGCAGGAGGCCAACTTTCGCGCTGTCTGCCAGGCCGTGGACATGAAGGATGTGCACGGCTACGGCAAGGAGCTCGTCGACAACATCAGCGTGATCACCAAGCTCGACCACCTGGCCTGTCGAATCGGCAGGCTCAACGAGTCCGCCGCCCACCTTGAAGAAGTCATCCATGCATCCGCACCTGCACTCGCACAGCACGAACGCGAACTGCGACGATTGGAACGACGACACGACTCTGTAGCTCGCAAGCTCGACGAGGCCTTGGAGAAAGGGCCCAGCGCCGCATCAAAGGCGCACCCGCTTATCATTGAAGAGCGCGAGCTCAAAGCGCAGACCAGTGCGCTCGGTCTTGAGGTTGCTTCCATCAGCACGGCCGTAGAGAAAAGCGAAACGAAGCTCGCCAGCACGCATACTCGTCTCCTCAAGGCGAAGCAGGAGGAGGAAGTGCTCCACTCCCGACGCAAGATATTTCAGCACGACGTCGAGCTCGATTCCATCTTCAACCTCCTCAAGGTGGGCCTTGTGCTCATCGTGAGCTTCGTCCTGAAGGAGTACTTCGGCAATGCCCGAATGGACGCCGTCACCTTCCTCGAGCGCGTCGCCACCCTCCCTGCCCGACTCAGGGTACTACCCCATCATGAAATCCTGACCTTCGAGTACAACCGACGAGACCCCGAGGTCATGGCGCTCCTCATCGCCCAGTGCGACGCCATCAACGCTCGAGGCTTGCGCACGCGCGAAGGGCGAACCCTAAAAATCGCTGTGGACCCACCCCCGCCGCCCGTACGCCCGCCACCCAATAGACGGGTCAAAACCAATGATCGGTTTCGATAGATTCAGCCGGACTTCCCGACTGTTTTGCGAAGGGCGCTAACTTCGAACTCGAGTCGATGGCACGTGGTTTGCTTTTGGGCTGGCTGATGGCAACCCCGTTGCAAGCCAATCGCGCGCAATCCCTGCGCGATTTGAGCGAGCCAGCCTTCGATGCCGACGCAGAAGAGTCCGTCTTCGATCCCGACTCACCGGGCACGCCCGAAGCTGAATGG
>CAYSKO010000063.1:0-2697 GCA_964431835.1 uncultured Planctomycetia bacterium
GGGGTGGGTCGCCCAGAGGACGGCTGTGCGGCCCCGGAGGCGTGTCTCGCAGCGCAGAGAGGGCACTCCGGCGCGGCCCAGGGTCTCGGCGGTGGCCGTTATGGGCTGCTTCGAATAGACGCCGATCCCGAAGTTGTCTTCGCGCGGGACGGCGAAGCGATAGGGGTACCCGGGGAGGCCGCGGTCCAGCTCGTCCTTCCAGCGCGCGTTGATTTCCGCCACGAAAACGACGTCCGGCGCTTTGGTCGCGATCGTCGCGAGGAGCCGCCCTGAATCCCGGTTGTCCGTGTACACGTTCGAAAAGAGAATTTTGATCGTCGGGGCATCTTCGGAAACCGCCGGGCGCGGGACCCAGTAGGGTGCGAGGGTGAGAGCGCAGAGGGCCCACACGGCCGCGGCGACGAGCGCGGTCCTTGGGCGGCGGAACGCCCAGAGGAGACAGGCGGCCGTGAAAAGAAAGAGCGTTTCCTGTGGGCGGAAATGATTGAAGAGATCGAAGAACCAGTGCCAGCGGCCGAGGAGGCCGAGAAGAGGAGCTGCCACGGCCGTGGCCAGGAGGAGATTCGCCAGGACGTTCGTCATGGTTTTGGCTCCAATAAAAAAGCCGCCCTTTGTGGGGCGGCTTTTTTTAAGTTTCGGGTATTCCTAGTCTTTCCGCTTTCCTTCGATGAAGTCCTGGACCATCTTCTTGGCGGCTTGGTCGCCGTACTGCTTCGGCGGGTGCTTCATGAGATACGCCGAGACCGAGAAAAGGGGGCCCGCAAGCTTGCGTTCGCGAGCGATCTTGAGGCAGCGGATCGCGTCGACCGCTACGCCGGCGCTGTTGGGGGAGTCTTCCACCGATAGGCGCGCTTCGATGTGGAGCGGGATATTTCCGAAGCCGCGCCCTTCGACGCGGATGAAGGCGACCTTGTTGTCGCACTGCCACGGCACGTAATCCGAAGGGCCGATGTGGATGTTTTCGGATTCCATGCGCTCAGTGAGCTGAGACTGCACGGATTCGGTCTTCGAGATCTTCTTATACTTCAAGCGGTGACGGGCGAGCATGTTGAGGAAGTCCGTGTTGCCGCCGGTGTTGAGCTGATAAGTGCGGTCGATCTTCACGCCGCGGTCTTCGAAGAGCCTCGCAAGCATGCGGTGGACGATGGTGGCGCCCACCTGGGACTTCACGTCGTCGCCGATGATCGGGATGCCGGCTTTTTTGAAGCGCGCGGCCCATTTGGGGTTTGACGCGATGAAGACGGGCATGCAATTGATGAGCGAGATGCCCGTTTCGAGACAGGCTTCGGCGTAGAACTCGGTGGCCTTCTGCGAGCCGACGGGGAGATAGCTGATGGCGACTTCCGCGCCCGACTTCTTGAGTTCTTTCACGACGTCCACGGGGGCCTGGGAGCTCGGCACGAAACGGCGGTCTTCGGGGTATTCGGCCATGTGCTCGGCCACGCCGTCCAGGATCGGTCCCATGAGAACCTTCACGTCGGGGGTGGAGAGGTGGTTCTGAATGAGTTTGGTGCAGTTGGGGGCCGCGAAGATCGCTTTTTTGACGGGCTTTCCGACCTTGCGCTTATCGATGTCGAACGCGGCGACGATTTCGATGTCCTGGGGCCGGTATCCGCCGATCTCGTAGTTCATGAGACCGAGCGCTTCGCGAACGCCGTCGGCGTTGCCTTTGCGGTAGAATTCGATGCCTTGGACGAGCGAGCTGGCGCAGTTTCCCACGCCGATAATTGCGAGTTTGATTTTCTTCATGAGGAGTCAGTATAATGAAGCCCTATTTTGAAGTCAAGGATGAAGATTCTTTCCAAAGAGAAACGCGTCTGCTATAATGACACTTCTCTAACTCACCGTAAGTCGAAGCGTTAAAAGGGATAAAGGACACTTTCGTGGATCAATCTGAAAAGAAGCAGAACCCCAAAAAGGGTTCGAAAGAATGGTTTCCCGGCCCGATTTTCCTGTGGATTTTCCTCTTCCTGAGTATCTTTTATTTCGCGCGTCTTGGCTCCATGCCGCTCGAAAAACCGAGCCGCCAGTTGAGCTACGGAGAGTTCTACTCGCTTCTCGAAGCCAATCCGGCGACGCCGTCCCTCAAGTCGGGCGTGCGCGTCGCCGACGAGCTTTTCGGCGAGTTCGCCACGGGCGAGAAGTACCGCGTCATTCTTCCCCAGATGGATCCGGACCTCGAACGTTTGTTGCGCAAAAACCTCACGAACTACGAAATTCGTCCTGAGAAAACCTTCTGGACCCAGCTTTTGTACGCGATCGCGGGCCCGCTCCTTTTCGTCGGTCTTTTCTGGCTGATTCTCTACCGGGGGTCGGGGGCGGCCGGCGGCGGGCGCCTGATGTCGTTCGGGAAATCCCGCGCACGCCTCTCTCAAAACCTTAAGATCACTTTCGCGGACGTCGCAGGCGTCGAAGAAGCGAAGGAAGAGCTGAAGGAAATCATCGAGTTTCTGAAAGAGCCCAAGAAATTCCAGCGCCTCGGCGGCAAGATCCCGAAGGGCGTCCTTCTCATGGGCCCGCCCGGCACCGGCAAGACGCTTCTCGCGAAGGCCGTCTCCGGCGAAGCGGACGTGCCGTTTTTCTCGATCTCGGGCTCCGATTTCGTCGAAATGTTCGTCGGCGTCGGCGCCTCGCGCGTTCGCGATCTCTTCGAGCAGGCGAAGAAGAGCGTGAAGCAATCAGGCCGCGGCTGTATCA
>CAYSKO010000064.1:0-2694 GCA_964431835.1 uncultured Planctomycetia bacterium
GTGCGAATTAGAGATATTATTAAGGATTGTAGAATTAGAAATTAAATAGTGCCTGTCCCCATTTTCCCCATGATAGTTGTTGGTGTCTGTTTTCAGAATACATCCTCAGTGGGAATTAAAGATACCTGACCTCTTTAATCCGAGACATTTGACATGTAACTGTATCTATTATAGACTAATAACAAAATTTTTCACCATGACAACGAAAGATATTGAAATGCTCTTTTTAAATATTGGAGACATTTTTACAGTTAAACTGTCAAATTATTACTATAAAATTACAGAACAGCCCCATGGCGATCAAACCTGGAAGTTCCTCGAGGAAGGTTTTAATAAAGAAGGACAGGAAGGTTGGATACATTGCCCAACACTGACTGGAAAATACTGCGGATGTCGCTGGAAACAAAATACAAATGAGTTAAAGGTAATAAAAATTCGCCCTACCAAACCTTATAAAATGAGTCAGAATTGTTACCTTGAATTTCAACCAGAAGAAATTATGTCAATACTGGCTGATAAAAAAGGAGGAGGTAATATTATCGACAAGATCTGTCACACCCTAACTATGGAAGAACATTTCGATAAAAATTAAGTAAAAGTACAATAGAGGCAACACTTCGTTGCCTCTATTTTTTATTTAAGCAAGAACGGTTCTTGCTTAGCCTTTTTTTTCTTTTGTTGCCTCACGAAGTGCATCTACTGTAGCTTGACCCCAATTTATTTTACTCATAGTATTTTAAAACTTAATTTAATAATACTCTTAGAAGATAGGTTTGCCGACTAAACAAACAAAAAAGCGACTAAGAGATTTAATCAAGCCCGACTGGCTCAATGAAATCTCCCAACCGCTTTTAGGTCAGTCATTTACATCATTTGGCTCATCGCAGATTTCCCAACTTGCCTATCCGCCAGCTGGCGGAAGATATAAAAGGTCTATGATTTTGTGCATAGACTACAGGGTTTATAATTGAAAGAACTACATGTATATTATAGCATATTTTGCAAATATTTCCAAATTTCATACATTGCATAAGTATCTAGCTTACAATACTCCAACATCTCACGTTCTTTTTCTTTTGCATCTTCTCCTATTAATTCTCCTTTTGTAATCTGTCTATATGCTTCTATTGCATCTGTACCACTTTTCACCCCAAGCTTTTGATAAGAAAGTTTGGCCTCGTGCCCCATCAATCTGGCAACCACAGGCAAGACCTTCTTGATCGATGATCGTCCTTGGAAATCCGGATGCACATAATACTGATTTTCAACTATATCCATCAAGTCATATGTCCTCGCTACTACATCAAGAAAAAAGTCTCTATAATCCGGCAACAAATGAGCCAGTTCGCGATTCCTCGAGTTCTCAAAAGTTTTATACCAAGAGATAACAGTCCCTGTGTCGCCTATATGTTCCCGCAAGCTTTTTGCTATTTCTTCAGATGGTTCACCATCGAGGACTATACGCTCAAAATGAATAGGCTCTGAATCTTTGTCTTGTAGTACATGTAGCGAGTACTGAAATACTATTTGTTGATATGGTCGATACCCGCTATACGGAGGTATTGCTGTTGGGTATGTCTCATAATCAAGAAAATAAAGTGGAAATACAAGCGAATCGAGTTCTGATCTAATTCCTTCAATATCTATCAATGGCTTTTGAGATTTATGGACGCGTACTTGGTTTTGTTTTCTTGGTTTAGGATTTGGCTTTTCCTTTGTGGGTTTGGGTACAAGCCCTTCATAGGTCTCTGGGACTTCAGATATATGTAAAATACCTTCCTCGATTAAACTTCTAAGCAACTTAGGGCTGTTGCCAGCTCTATTTAAATCATGGACGCTATATGCTGGGATTTTTGTTATACATGAAAAGGTTGTGCAGTGAGAATTTCTGCCTCTGTAATAACACGGATGATCAAAAGTCGGCATAGTCTCATCGGATAGCAGTCTGTACGCCCGACTCATTTCTTCAGATGCGATAGGACTTAATAGATCAATCGCCTCCGTTTTATCTTCGACAATAAAAAGTGCATTTGGCGTAAAGTCCAACTTCCCTACCCTCGTATATTCGCGATTAAGACGAACAAGGTACTTTTTATTCAAAGGTACTCCGCACGCTTCAACCACATTTACTTGAAACGCAAGGTCATATTCATACTGAAGCTCCTTCTTTTTGTTAACCTTTCTTGGCTTTCCTTCTTCCACCTCTTCGTCATCCTCTTCCTTGGTCGTCGACATCTTTATCTCGTAGATATCATATTTTTGAGCTTCGTCATTCCATTGCAATACATCGGTTGCAGCCAAATAGGCATCAGTTGCAAAAACTGCTTGAAAAATAACAGGGGTACGTTCTCTAATTAATTTTTGAGTTAATTCTTGTGCTCCATCACTTCTGCGTTCCACCAAGTACCCACCCGGAAACATTCCACGTGCCAATTCTTCCACTTCATTTCCCATTACGCCAAGTGATTTTTCAAATTCAGAAACTTCAAATTTCGCATACTCTTCTGGTTTATGCCATTTAATCCACACATTATGTGGGCATTCTCTGTACAAAATAAAATCTGATTTTGTGAGTTTCATGATCTTTTAAACTTTTTATCGGGGGGTGGGTTAATAGTGGCTGTCCCCATTATTTCTTTTAACTTAAATCAAATTTTCTAACAACTCTGGGAACTTTTCTGTTTTTAAACTATT
>CAYSKO010000065.1:0-2631 GCA_964431835.1 uncultured Planctomycetia bacterium
AAATTATATCTTAAGCCGGGTTAGATTTTGGTCTAGTTTTGTGGAGCCACTATAGCCTCCGCAATTTCGCTAAATCTCTGACTGACATTTTACGCATCGGCCTGGCACCCTCCATGTCCAACCCATTTCTCGGCCATAAGCCGTGCTATATCTCTTTAACACGGGTCTGCCGCAGGAAGCGCACTTAATGGACATTGCTACAAAACCAGAGACAAGAGTCAAAAAAATAAGAACGACTGTATATCTAGAATCTCTCGTAGTTGCCAAATACAGCAAAATTAAACCCAGAACCACCCAGACTAGGTACAAGAATCCGATTTTAAGACTCGCCTTCATCTATTTGCTCCCATCAAGCGGAGCCTGCTCTGGAACATGCCTGTTTAAAATTTTATCGAGCATATCCACAATTTTTGAAATTGTGTTCGTTCCAGTGAGTGAAACTGTCAGCGTCCCCGACAAAGGCGTTGCGCTTGGACCAATACCTAAAGTTCCGCCAAGTACGCTTCCCGTGACAGGGTCAGTAAAAATCGTAACTGATGCTGGGCCTGCCCCGATGTTAATATTGACGGTCTTTCCTTCGACGTTGGATGCCGGTCCCGACACAATTCCTATAAAGATATCGCCTCCCACGCTCAGACCACCACCTGTACCAACACTTATAAAAGTACCTAAATCTGCGGGCTCACCGCCCAATCCAGGATTAACTAAAACACCACCGCTAATTTCAGCGCCACCTCCCGCTGTGGCGCTGCCACCTGCACCAATCACGACGGTAAATAAACCGCTGGGATCAGCATAGTTAATAGGGTTATTCGACGTATATACATATAAATTAATACCACCTTTAATTCCTATGGGATCTTTGGTAATAAACCTCCCCAACCCCGGACTATAGTACCTATTCCTATTGAAATAAAGCCCCGACTCCGAGTCGTATTGCCGTCCCGTGTAGAGCCACGGGTTTATGGCTGTGCCGGTCTGGGCTTTGGTCGTGCCGAAGGCGGTGTAGCTGTAGGTGTTGGACTTAACTCCTAAGGAGTCGGTGAGACTCAGGACACTCCCCTGTCCGTCGGTGTGGTACGAATACTTCCTTGAGTCGGTGAGGATCTCGTCGATGCGGGGGCCGGGGACGTAGGCGGTGGCGGCGAATCCGCAACTACTATGAGAAAGAATTAAAAGCTAACCTGTCCCCCTGGGACCTGGTCCGGTAAATCTTCGCTTCCCTGTGCCAACGGGGTCCGGTATATCCGTTTTATTGCTAAAGATTAGTCCGGGAGCGACCAGTGGGGAGCGGAAAAGACTATGCTTTAAAATGTTTAATCCAAAGCTTCGCGTCCTTATTGCCCAGAGCCGCAGCCTTCATGATCCAATGAATGGCTGAACTTCTGCTTTTTTTTACCCCCAAACCCCCGTCATAACAAATTCCGAGCGAATACTGCGCGTCGTCGCGGCCTTTTTTGGCGCATTTTAAGTACCACTTAACTGCCTTCTGATAATCCCGTCGAACACCTATGCCAAATCGATAACAGCGAGCAAGTTCGCCCTGCGAATCAACATCTCCTTGCGCGGCGGCTTTTTTATACCACCTAACAGCCTCTTTCACGCTCTTCGTAATTCCTTTTCCTTCCTCAAGGCTAATTGCTAAATCATGCTGGGCGCTCGGATCGCCTTTTTTTGCTGCCTTCTTAAAATAGTTCACAGCAGATTTCGTGCTTTTTTTCAGACCTATTCCATAAAGGTGCCAGCTACCCAACGCGTAGAGTGCTTCAGCATTCCCCTTGGAAGCAGCGCTCTTTAATAGCGATAGGCTTTCTTTGCGATCACGCTTAGCATTTTTACCCAATGCCAATCGTTTTGCCTGCTTGACCTCCTCGGCCGCTTTAGATTTAATTTTGCTCTTGTTTAAGCGCACGAAGCCTCCGCATCTGATTTTTTGTTATTCGGGGGCCAAGAACCTTTATGCCCGTCCGGCCGCTGTCTACCAGGCCTACCCCATTCATCCTTTTTCTCTCCGCCCCTATCGCGGTTACCACGAGCCCGACCTTTTTCATGCTTCCCCGTCGTGCTGGGTCGCTTACCCCCCGTATGCTCGGCTAAGTGAGAGCCGGGCGGAAATGTACCAGGAGACGCAATTATAGACATTAATCCATAGGGATCCGTAAAATTAATAGGGTCATTCTCTACATAAGCATAAAGATTCCAACCACCCTCAATTCCAATGGGATCTTGAGTGATAAATTTTCCTACCGTCGGATGGTAGTACCTATTCCTATTGAAATAAAGCCCCGACTCCGAGTCGTATTGCCGTCCCGTGTAGAGCCACGGGTTTATGGCTGTGCCGGTCTGGGCTTTGGTCGTGCCGAAGGCGGTGTAGCTGTAGGTGTTGGACTTAACTCCTAAGGAGTCGGTGAGACTCAGGACACTCCCCTGTCCGTCGGTGTGGTACGAATACTTCCTTGAGTCGGTGAGGATCTCGTCGATGCGGGGGCCGGGGACGTAGGCGGTGGCGGCGAATCCGCAACTACTATGAGAAAGAATTAAAAGCTAACCTGTCCCCCTGGGACCTGGTCCGGTAAACATGCTCGACCGGCGTAGTTCCAGGAGCCCGCAAGTCCGGCGCAAACTCGTGCG
>CAYSKO010000066.1:0-2540 GCA_964431835.1 uncultured Planctomycetia bacterium
GCGCGAGCTCATCATCGGCGACCGTCAGACCGGCAAGACCGCCGTCGCCATCGACGCGATCCTGAACCAGAAGGGGAAGGACGTGTACTGCGTGTACGTCGCGACCGGCCAGAAGGCTTCGACGGTCCTCGCCGTAATGCAGGTCCTCGAGAAGCACGGCGCGATGGCCTACACGACCATCGTCTCCGCTCCGGCCGACGTCGCGGCCACGATGCAGTTCCTCTCCCCCTACACGGGCGCGGCCATCGGCGAATACTACCTTTACAATGGGATGCACGCGCTCGTCATTTACGACGATTTGACGAAACAAGCCGCTGCGTACCGCGAGCTTTCGCTCCTTCTGCGCCGTCCTCCGGGGCGCGAGGCGTTTCCCGGCGACGTCTTCTATCTCCACTCCCGTCTCCTCGAGCGCGCCGCGAAGCTACGCGACGACTTGGGCGGCGGTTCGCTGACGGCGCTCCCGATCATCGAGACGCAGGCGGGCGACGTCTCGGGCTACATCCCGACGAACGTCATCTCGATCACCGACGGACAGATCTACCTCGAAGGCGATCTTTTCTACCAGGGCGTACGCCCGGCCATCAACGTCGGTCTTTCGGTTTCGCGCGTCGGCGGCGCGGCCCAGACGAAGGCGATGAAGAAGGTCGCCGGCACGCTGCGTCTCGAGCTCGCGCAGTACCGCGAGCTCGCGGCGTTCATGCAGTTCGGCTCCGACATGGACAAGTCCACGCGCGACCAGCTGAACCGCGGCGCGCGCCTTGTCGAAATCCTGAAACAGGGGCAGTACGTGCCGATGTCCGTCTCGCAGGAAGTGTCGATCATCTTCGTCGCGACGCGCGGCGTGCTCGACGAAGTGCCGCTCGAGCGCGTTCCCGAGTTCGAGAAGGGCTTCCATAAGTTCCTCGCGGAGAAATATCCGGACGTCGTGAACGGCCTCGAGAAGACCAAGGAGCTGAACGACGACATCACCGCGAAGCTCCTGAAGGCCGGCAACGAGTTCAAGGCGCAGTTCCTGGCAAAGTAAAGTAACGGAGCAAAAGACCGCGCGATGGCTTCCTTAAGACAGATTCGCCGCCGGATGAAGGCGATTGAATCCATCACCGAGATCACGAAGGCGATGGAGATGATCTCGGCGTTCCGCTTCAAAAAGGCGGAAAACCGCTTCACGCGCGTAAAGAGCTACTTCGCGGAGATGGAGAAGCTCGTCGCGAACCTCGCGGCCGCCTCGACCGATCTCAAGGACCCGCTCTTCGAGCGCCGCGAAGTGAAGAAGAAGGCACTCGTCGTCATGACCGGCGACAAAGGGCTCTGCGGCGCCTACAACACGAACCTGCTTCGCGCCGCCCAAATCTGGCTCCGCGAAAACGCGGCGTTCGAGCCCGCGCTTATCCCGGTCGCGAAAGTCGGGTACGAATTTTGCCGCAAACGGCAGCTGCCGACGGCCGGCGGCTGGATCGAAAAGGCCGTCGCGGACCTCGCGCTCGCGCAGAGCGTGACGGGGGAGCTTCAGAAGCTCTTCCTGGAAAAGAAGTACGATTCGATCGAGCTTCTCTACACCGCTTACCGCCTCGGCGGCACGGGCCGCAACAAGTTCGAGCCGTTCCTGGGTCTCGGTTACCTCGCCGATTCGAAGAAGGAAGAGGCCGAGGTCGATTACATTTACGAGCCGGACTTGAACAGCGTATTCGTCCCGCTCCTCACGAAATATCTGGAAGGCAAGATGTACGCCGCGCTTTTGGAATCGCTGACGTCCGAATACAGCGCCCGCATGATCGCCATGAAACAGGCGACCGAGAACGGCGAAGAGGTGCTCCACAACCTCAAGCTTTTAAGGAACAGAACCCGTCAGGCCACGATCACGCGCGAACTCTCGGAAATCGTGAGCGGCGCGAGCGTTTTAGTTTAAAGGAGAAGACATGCAGACGAACATCGAAGAAAAGAACGCACCCAAGGCCGCCTCCGCGAGCCAGCCGAAGACGGCCGCGGCCGGACGCGTCGTCCAGGTCATCGGGCCCACCGTCGACATCCGTTTCGATTCCGGGGTCCTCCCGAACATGCTCGACGCGATCCATATCCAGGTCGGCAAGGATCAAGTGACGGTCGAGGCCGCCCAGCATTTGGGCAACAACACCATCCGCGCGATCGCGCTCTCCTCGACGGAAGGCATCGTGCGCGGCATGGAAGCGCACGGCACCGGGAAACCCATCACGGTCCCCGTGGGCCGCGAGACGCTCGGCCGCATGTTCAACGTCCTCGGCCAGCCGATCGACGAGAAGCCCGCGCCCGCCGCGACCAAATTCTACCCGATCCATCGCCCGTCTCCGAAGCTCGAAGAGCGCGAAGCCGCGACGAAGATCTTCGAAACCGGCATCAAGGCCGTCGATCTCCTGGCTCCGTACCCGAAGGGCGGCAAGGTCGGCCTCTTCGGCGGCGCCGGCGTCGGCAAGACCGTCATCATCCAGGAGCTCATCCGCAACATCGCGGCCCAGCACGGCGGGTTCTCGGTGTTCGCCGGCGTCGGCGAGCGCACGCGCGAGGGC
>CAYSKO010000067.1:0-2533 GCA_964431835.1 uncultured Planctomycetia bacterium
CCGGGGCCAGTCCGCCGCGAAGGGATCTTCGCGCGTACGCCAGTGCCGCGCCGACTTCGACTCCGACGGCATCCGCCCGGCGCGGAGGTACTTGCGCGCCGTTTTCCGATCCATCCCGGCCTTCATCGCCGCCAGGCTCGCATTACCGTGTTTATTCGTCTCTTCCATCAGTTTCCTCACCTGTTGATCCGTCACCACCTGGGTCACCTCGGCGCTGGTGCCGGAGGACTACCCGGCGAAGCCGGAAGGCTGCGTCAGGTGGGGAAAAGTAGTTGTCGTCGGTGGGGAGAAATAGTTGTCGTCACGCAACCTTGAGTCTCCTGTAAAAACCCCCCGCGCGCGTCGCCATGACCTGGGCGATGGATGCGTGATCGCGGGCATTCGGCGTTTGACGATCGGAACGGGAACGGTGCTTCCGCGGGGCGTACCGGTGTGGTCTACATGGAGCGCGGGTGCATGAATGTTCCGACGGACCGAGCCACAGTTGTCGCTGCTTGAATCTCGCTTCTTGGTCTCGCCGAAGAAACGCGAGCGCCTGGAGCGCTCGTGGGCGGAGGCATTCCGGCAGCACGTTCTGCCCAAGATCAACGAAGAGGAGTTTCGCGCGTGCTTCTGCGAGAATAATGGGCGACCGAACAAGTCGATCCGCCTGCTCGTGGGCATGCACCTGCTGAAAGAGGCGGATGATCTTACGGATCAGCAGATCCTCGACGCCATCGAGTTCAACATTCAGTGGCAGCACGCCCTCGGAGTGGAGCCTGCGGACGCGCACGTATGCGAGAAGACGCTGCACAACTTCCGCGACAAGCTGGCGACGGACGAGCGCGCACAGAAGGTGTTCGAGTCGCTCACGGCCGCGCTCATGGTAGCCGACGGACTCTCTGCGGTGCGGCAACGGCTAGATTCGACGCACGTTATCTCGAACATCAAGCTGCTGACGCGCCTCGGGCTGTTCACCGAGACTATCGCGGTCTTCCTCCGGCAGCTTCGCAAGGAAGCACCTGAGAAGCTCGCGAAGCTTGATACCGGCTATGCGAAGCGGTACCTCGACCGCGAGGGCTACTTCGCCGACGCGAAGCGGGAGCAGGCGCAGCGGCGGCTGCCGATCGTCGCGCGAGACCTCTACGCGTTGGTTCGGGCGTTCGAGCTGGACGACATCGTGAAGGTGTGGCCGTCGTACGCGTTGCTGGCCCGACTGCTCGCAGACCAGTGCGACGTCAGCTGCGAGGAGGGCGCAGAAGCGCCCGTGACCCTCAAGGAGCCGGTCGACATCGCGGGAACGTCGCTCCAAAGCCCCCACGATCCCGATGCAACCTATGGTCACAAGGGCAAGGGCTACGAGACGCAGCTCGCCGAGACCTGCGTGAAGGACAACCCGTACCAGGTCATCACCGGCGTGCAGGTCACAGCCGCCAATGCCTCCGATCAGCACGCCCTCATGCCGATGATCGAGCAACTCGAAGCGGCCGGGCACAAGCCCGAGGTGATGATCACCGACACCAGCTACAGCGGGGGCGAGAACATCGTGCAGTGCGCCGTGATGGGCGTCCATCTGCTGGCGCCGGTCCAAGATCCCGCCAAGCCGCTGAGCCCGGAGCACTGGGAAAGGCCGGTCGAAGCTGCCCCTCCCTCCACGACCTTCTCCGACGCCGAGACATCGACGGCCCCTGCCGAGCCGGAGCCCGCCGCGGTGCCCCCGAGTCCAGAGCACTCGGAAGAGCCCGTCGAAACTGCCCCAACTTCCGCGACCACGCTCGATGCCGTGACGCCGAAGTCCGATCCGGCCACGGCCGGCGTCGATTCCTTCAAGTTCAACGAGGTTTTCGACACGGTGCTCGCCTGTCCCAAGGGCCACGCGCCGATCCGGCAGGGCGCCATGGAAGTAGCCCCAGGCTTCAAAGCGACTTTCTCGGGGATTTACTGCACCAGCTGTCCGCTGATGGAGCGCTGCGCCACGGGGTCGCGGGCGGGCACCGACGATCGGGTCCTTCGGTGGCGGGACAACAAAGCGGCAACGGCCACGCGTCAGCGTGAGCAGCAGAAACCTGCGTTTAAGCAGGATTACAAGCTGCGCAGCGGCATCGAGTCGACGAATGCGGAGATCAAGGGCCGGCACGGGGCGCGCGACCTCCGCATGCGAGGCCGGCCGCGCGTCGAGATCGCGATGCTCCTCAAGGCGACGGCGCTCAACGCGAAACGCGCCGTGCAGTATCATGTGGAAGCCTTCCTGTCCCACGCACATGAAGCCGCTGACGCCGAGAGGGTCGCGTAGCGATGGTGAACGCGTGCGCCGAGAGGCGGCCGGCCTCTCGATGCAATCGCGTATGGGCAGACGCGCCGGACAGCTCGACCGACGACAAGTTGCCCCCGTCGTCCGGCGTCGGCTCCTCCGACCACGCTCATGCCCTCGATCAGGGGCCGCCCTGGCAACGGTTTCGGCGGCCTTTCTACGGCGAGGGGGGTTCTTACAGGGGTCTCAAGCTTGCGTCGCGACCCGCTCCAGGTTCGCGTCCCAGCCACCCGCCTCCCGTGC
>CAYSKO010000068.1:0-2522 GCA_964431835.1 uncultured Planctomycetia bacterium
AAAAAAGTGGAGACCAGAACCCACTTTAAAAAACGGGGCGTATTCTGAAAAGCCAAAAGAGTAAGAATAAAAAAAATACATACATGTCAAACTACTTAAGAAAAAACGCTTGGGATGCCAACAACGGTGGACAATTCAAAGATCAATCGGGTAAATACACCGGACTTTACTGGTATGCAAAAGGTGTACAAGTAATGCAGTCTCGTCCAATAAGCGATCCTACCAGTTGGTGGTTTTATGCTGCAATTCATGGCGAATATCTTCTAAATCCAATTCGAAATCCACAATATCTTTACTTAAACTGGGTAAATATTACCTACATATCAGCTGCGGCACAAATAGGTACAGTACCATCCCAAAAGCTGACAAACCTTTATTGGAATCAGTGTCAACATGCCACTTGGTTTTTTCCACCTTGGCACAGGGGATATTTAGTTGCTATTGAAAACATTCTTCGCAATATAATAATTGAATTAAACGGTCCCAGCGACTGGGCATTACCCTACTGGAATTATTTAAACCAGTCAACCGTATATTCAGAAAGTAATATACCTCCTGCATTTACAGTTATCGCTCTGCCAGATGGCACCTCAAACCCATTGTACCTTCCGGAAAGGTATGGACCAAACGTGCAAGTAGGGCAAGATATCCAGAGTGATGCAAATGATGAATGTCAGTGGGATACGGTTTATGAATCAGCAAGTCCTGGAGGACTATTTGACTACTTTTATGGTGGAGGCGAAACAGGATTCATGCATAGTGGTGGTAATGAAACTGGAGATTTAGAAAATAATCCTCACAATTTCGTTCATGGTATGGTAGGTGGTCAAAACAACAATAATCAGATTGGGCTGATGGGTGTACCTAATACAGCCGCACTCGATCCTATTTTTTTTCTGCACCATTCTAATATTGACCGCATGTGGTCAGCTTGGAACGTAACTGGTGGCAATAATAATCCTACTGACCCTAATTGGCTTGCAGGACCTGTTGCAAATGGCAACACACTTTTTGCTATGCCTTTGGATTCAAACGGTACCACTTGGTTTTATACACCTAAAGATGTTGTGAGCACAACAAATTTGATTTATAATGGCGCAGCTTATTCATATTCCTATGACGATCTTTCATTAACTTCATACGATACAACACCGCCAGCAAAATCATCTGCAAAATTATTAGAAAGATTTACTAAATTAGGTGTAACTGATCTACAAAAAAGTATTCAAATGCCCGACAAGAGAAATAATGAATTAGTTGGAGCAAGTGGTGGTTCCATCAATTTAAAAGGTAGCGAAACAAATACCAGCGTTAAACTTAATACAACTTCATGGAAATCGGTTTCCAAAAGTTTATTAGAAGCTTCTTTTTCGAGCGTACCTAACGAAATATTTCTTCAGTTAGAAGGTGTAAAAGGAGGCAGAGACTCAAACTTTCTTTCGGTTTATGTAAATCAAACATTTGTGAAGACAGTTTCACTTTTTGGACTACTTGGTGCTTCATTGAAAGACACCGCTCATGGCGGTGCAGGGCTTACTTTCAAATTCAATATCACAAACATTATTGATGATTTGCATCTTGATGGAAATATTGATGTTGATTCCCTGGATGTTCAGATAAAGACTAAATACGATTTACCAGATAACGATGGAATTACAGTTGATCGTATCGGTATTTACCGCGTAAGTCAATAATTTAAAAATTGATGTATGAAACTTTCACGGAGTAATCGGATTAAAATAAACTTGATAATAATAAGCATCTGTATTCTTGCTTGGATGTTGCTTTTGATAAACCCTGGTCACATTATGACAATGGAACATTGCCATGTTTCCGCTTCGGGTTCATCAGCGACATCCTTGCAAATGTTGCTACAGATGAATCCTTTTTCATCTCAGTTAATTGGATGGGGGCTTATGGTGGTTGCAATGATGCTTCCTAAGTTAATACTACCTATTCAACTTATATATATACAAAGCTTTAAACAGGATCGTTTCTTAAATATGTTGTTTTTTGTACTCGGTTATTTAACCACATGGATGATAGCAGGTGTTTTTATGATTGCAGTAATTATAGTGTCAAATCAGCTACTGCCAATGTCATACATACCTGCTCTGGGCGTATTCATAATTGCTGTAATTTGGCAATTCTCACCAATTAAACAGCACTATTTGAACAAGGGGCATGACCATTGGACATTACCTGCTTTTGGATGGGCTGCAAAACGTGATGCAATTTTATTTGGGATAATGCATGGCATATGGTGCGTTATTGCAGGCTGGGCATTGATGTTATTTCCCATGCTTTTACCTGAGGGACATAATTTTGCTATGCTTATTGTAACTTATATAATGGTTAGTGAACACTTAGAGCATCCAAGGTTTCCTAAGTGGGAAATCAATTTTCGACTAAGGCTATTTAGAATACTAATTGCCCAAGCTAAAATCAAACTTACCAAAATTTAAAAGTTAGATTTTGGAATGGAATTTAAATGAAAACCTGCCCATAACAGCACCTACCCA